>JBBRCB010000029.1:0-46891 GCA_038205215.1 Chitinophagales bacterium
CAACAGGCAACGAACAGGATTCAAAAAGTATCTTTAAATAACAACTACCAATATGAAAACAACAATTAACTTTCTAATGAGCGGCCAATTGGCTGAAGCATTAAAACAGGTATTTGACATGTATGGGAGTTTAGTTACAAAATATCATTTTCAACCGGTACCTTCCTACTGGACAATGACACCAGCCGGCAGGTTGATGAATGATCAAAGCAAAAGAAATTAAGGATTAAATATCAGGTTTAATTGTTGTTTATCCCGGTAAAAAGGTAAACAGCAATAATAAATCACCCGAAATTTTAACAGGCACAAAATAAAATTTAACAACCAGCGTTTACTAATCACCCCAAAAGACTGTAAACGTTGTTAGTGCTTGGTTTACGAAGTTTTCTTTGGGGGTTACAGAATCGAAAGATTCTTAACAAAGGCCGCATTTCTATGTGGCTTTTTTTATTTGGTTAATTATACAATCGATGATGGATATAAGCAGATATCTTTTTTCTGAAGTTATAATGCTCTTTCTATTGAACTATCAGGGCATAAAAAAATCCACGAAAAGCACTACTATCACTGCTTTTTTTGATTTCTTTTCCATATATTTACCCATCCATTCTCCTGTGCAAAATCTGATTTCTCTTTATCCTCTGTAGGCATCATTCCTCCCCAAACAAGCATCCGTAACCGGGATTGATTAATTATTGAATAACGTTATACCAAGCGCACATGAGAAAATTTTTACTGCTGTTAATTATTTCTGTTTTTTCGTTCACAGGTTTCAGTCAGGATTTTAGTAATAAAGGGAAGGATTTTTACTTGTGTTTTCCTCACCATGTACCAAGTGGAACCAATGCTAAACTCAGCATCTGGATCACTTCAGACCAGGCAAGTTCAGGTACAATAACGATGGCAAACGGTGCTTTTTCTTCAACATTTAATATAGCTGCAAATGGTTTAGCGGAGGTACAGGTGCCTTATGCGGCAGCTTTTATAAGCAACGGCGAATCTACTACAGAATTTACCACCCTGATATTAAAGAAATCGATAAGGGTACAGGTTGACCCGGGAAAACCGGCGGTAGTAGCTTATTTGCAGCAGTGGGGAAATGCGAGGAGTGCTGCAACATTGTTATTGCCGGTAAATGTATTGGGAAAAAAATATTTTGCCATTAGTGCTAACCAGGACGGGGCCAATGCAGGGGGACAAAATGCAAGGTCGCAATTCCAGATCATTGCAACAAAGGATAATACAGTTGTAACAATATCACTTGTAAAAAATGGATTGAAGGGAGGTGCATTTACGGTTACGCTTCCCCTTGCAGGTGACATGATACAATATCAATCTCCGGATGGTGCAGCAGCAACGCAGGATATTACCGGAACTGTTATTGAATCCGTTGCATCAGGTAGTGGGGGATGTTTACCCATCGCTGTATTTTCCGGGAGTTCTAATTTAAAAATAGGAACACAAACCCCGAATTGTGGTGGCGGTTCTTATGATCCGCTATTACAACAATTGTATCCAGTAACTACATGGGGAAAGAATTTTGGTTTTGTGCCATTGGCTAATTATCAAAACGGAGTACCGTACAGGGTAATGGCTGCTGAAGATAATACGACTGTATTCTTTAACGGGGCAGTTGTTGCAACTTTAAATGCAGGGCAGATATACCCGGCTGCATTTACAACGAATGCGCCTACACTAACAGCGCCAACTTTTATCACTGCCGATAAACCGATCTGCGTAGCAGAATATGCACAGAGTTCAGGTTGTTCCGGGCAGGGAAATAACCAGGGAGATCCCGATATGGTTATATTAAATCCAATAGAACAGAGTATATCCGACATTACTATATTCTCTACCAAACAGCAGGTGATCAATACCCAGTGGGTAAATATTTTGATTAAGACGATCGCTACGCCCAGTTTTAAATTGTCCAGGAATGGCGGGCCATTGACGCTGCCTGCAAGTGCATGGCAACCATTTGCCGCATTACCCGGGTATTCTTATTTGAGAGAGCAATTGCCCACTCCTGCGGGAATATCAGATTCTTACAGGCTGGTTGCCGATAGTGGCTTTAATGCTATCGCCTATGGCTTGGGAGATAATGAGTCTTATGCTTATTCTGCCGGAACCAATGTAAAAGACCTTACCCAACAGATTGAACTTGGTACAACCTATGGAATAGAAAATACGCCGGCACTTTGTGTTGGCGAGACGTTTAACTTTAAAGTTTACTTCCCTGTGCCTAATACGCCCACCGGCAATTTCGATTCTTTAAAATGGAGTTGTACAAGTGCTGCATTAGTTCCAAACAATTTACCAATAACGCTTACCGGTCCGCTTGGACCAACGATAGATTCTACTAATATAAGAAATGGCAAACCAGTAAATTGGTACTCTTTACCTGGCTTATATTCTTTTAATGCGCCAGGGACTTATACTGTAACGATTACCACTTATAAAAGTACTACCGAAGGTTGTGGAAGCGAACAGGATTATGATTTTACTATTACTGTTTTCAATCCGCCGGTACCAAGTTATACCTACACGCCGCCCGCTTGTTATTTAGAACCAGTAGCGTTTGAAGAAACTACTCCACAGGTTCCCAAGCTAACTTATGCGTGGTACTGGAACTTTGGAGATCCGGCTAGTGGTGCGGCCAATATAGCCATAACAAGAAGCCCGGTACATACTTTTAGTGGCCCCGGTACTTATTCAGTAAAGTATGTTGGTATTACTACCACAGGTTGTATTAGCGACACGGTAACTCAACAGGTAATTGTTCCGGATGTGCCTAATGCCACTATCAGCAGTAACGCTACATCTGTTTGTATTAATTCAGCTCCTCAACCCCAGGTTAGTTTTAATATAACTGGCGGCTTAGCTCCTTATGTAGTCGATTATAGTTTGAACGGTGTGCCGCAAACACCTGCCATTAGTGCAACAAATATTTACACCATTAATGTTCCCACAACGGCTGCTACTACTTTCACTTATCGGTTGGATAGCATAAAGAACCAGGGTTCTGCGTTGTGTAAAAATATTATCAACGGCCAAACGGTAACAGTTACGGTTAACCCCAATGCTACTATTGCTTACCAGCCCGGCTCGGGATCAATCTCTCAAACAGTTTGCGTAAATAGTAGTATTAATCAAATTGATTACCTGGTGGGCAGTGGCGGTACAGGCGGTAGTTTTACAGTATCCCCGGTAGTGGCAGGATTTAGTGGTTCCTATAATGCCGTAAGTAAAATTTATTCCATAAACGGTGCACCAGCTGCAGCTGGTGTTTATACTATAACGGTAAGGCCTACCGGTCCATGTACAGATGCTGCAGTTTTTCTTACCGCTACCATAACTGTAAATGCGACAGCTACGCTTGCTTTATCTTCGGGTAACCCTAATCCAACGCTTTGTATAAATACGCCGATACTTTTGCCAATTGTATATGATGTGGGCGGAGGCGCTACAGGCGCCAATGTTTTATTTACGCCTTTGTTGCCTGGGGTAACAGGTACCTATAATGCTGTAACGCAAAAGGTTACTATACTTGGTACACCCACGATAAGTGGTACTTTTAATTTTTCCGTGTCTACAGTGAGTAGTTGTAGTAATCCACCACCACTCGGAGGAACAATTATAGTTAATCCCGATGCAACTATTTCTTTGGCTGTAGTTTCAGGGCCCGTAACACAGGCTATTTGTATAAATAACTCAATTGTAGATATTAATTATGTTATTGATGGCAGTGTAACAACTGTAAACGTAGCGCCACTTCCAGCAGGAATTAATTTTTTATATTCTCCAGGCGTAAGTGGCAATCCAGGCACTTTAAAGATCAGTGGTACCGCAACTGCTGCAACAGCAGGGCCTTTAGCATACGCTGTTATTCTTACCGGTCCATGCCAGATACCTGCAACAATGACGGGCAGTATTAATGTAACACCTGATGCAAGTATTTCATTGGCGGCGGGCGGCCCGCCAACGCAGGCTGTTTGTGTTAATAATAATATTTCACAAATTAACTATACCATTGCAGGAGCCGTCAGCAGTGTAACTGTTACGGGGCTTCCTGCAGGGGTTACTTATTCCTACACGCCGGGAACACCTACGGGTACACTAAGTATACAGGGTACCCCAACAGGAGCAGGATCTGCTTATACTATTACACTCACAGGCCCATGCCAGGTGCCACCAGCTGTAAATGGAACTATTACGGTTAACCCGGATGCTACGATTGCACTGGTATCTGCGACCGCTACTACCAATCAAACTTTATGTGTAAATAATGCTATTACCGATATCGATTACACGATTGGCGGAAGTGTAACCAGCGTTAATGTTGCAGCTTTACCGGCTGGTATAACATTTACCTTTACGCCGGGAAGTCCGGGTACTTTAAAAATTAAAGGCACTGCAACAGCGGCAACAGCGGGGCCGTTGAATTATTCGATTATTATTACAGGGCCATGCCAGGTTCCTGCGGTAATGAATGGCAGCCTGAATGTAAGGCCTGATGCAACTATTGCACTGGCTGGAGGCGGGCCTGCTACACAAACCGTTTGTGTTAATAATCCGCTTGCACAGATCAATTATACGATCACAGGTGCAGTAACTGCTGTAAACGTAACTGGTTTGCCTGCAGGCGTTACTTATACCTATATTCCTGGCACTCCATCAGGTACACTAACGATACAGGGTACCCCAACTGGAGCCGGTTCTTCAGCATATATCATTACCGTTACCGGGCCCTGCCAGGTCCCGGCTCCATCAGGAGGAACTATTACTGCCACAGCAGGCGCTACCATTTCATTGGCAGTAACTGGAACTAACGTGCAGGCCGTTTGTATAAATAACCTGATCGTTCCCATTATTTACAATACCGGTGGAAGTGCAACAGGTGTAACCCTTACAGGTCCTTTGCCACCAGGTGTTACTATGACCACAGTTGGCAATACGGTTACCATCTTGGGTGCTCCAACGGTGGTTTCCACAACTCCTGTGGTATACCCTTATTCTATAACTACCGTAGGCCCGTGCCCTAATCTTGGTGCACCACTTACGGGAAGTATTACAGTTAATCCTGATCATACACTGAGTTTAAATGGAGGATCAAACGAAATACAAACAGTTTGTTCCGGAATACTTATAGCGCCGATCAGTTATACATTTGGTTCGGGAGCAACAGGTGTTACTGTAACAGCATTACCCCCGGGGCTGATTGCTACTACTGTTGGAAATATGGTCACTATTACCGGTGCGCCAACGGCATCAGGTAGCTATATTATCAAGACAACGGGTAACAACTGCCAGTTGGCGCAAAGAGGAGGAACGATCAACGTGGTAGCACTGCCTGCCGGAAATTTCTCCTTGACAATACCATCATGCAATACAAGGGTAATTACATTTACAGATAATTCCGTTGCCAATGCAGGAACTATCAATACCTGGGCATGGGACTTTGGAGACCCCGCCAGTATCCCTAATAATACCTCTTCGCAGGCAAATCCTACGCATACTTTTTCATTGCCGGGGACTTACACAGTAGGCCTTACCGTTACCACACAACCCAATGGCTGTTTCAATGCAACGCCGTTTACCAGATTGGTTACGATCAATGAAAGGCCTAAAACAGACTTTACAAATCCTGCTGCTGCCTGTGTAAATGATAATGCTGCGTTTACGGATGCCAGTACATTACCTATAACGGGCGGAACATTTAATAATGCAGGATATCAATGGAATTTTGGCGATCCTGCAAGCGGTGCCGCCAACACGCAGTTCGCCAAAAACGGCACCCACCAGTTTAGTGCCGGCGGCACTTATACAGTAACACATATTTCTGTGAGCAGTGCTGGTTGTGCAGATACTATTACGCATACCGTAAATATCAGCAGTGCACCGGTAGCTGATTTTGCTGTAACCAATACTGGCGCTTTATGTGTTAACGATACCGTATCAATTGTGAACCTTTCTTCAATAGGCGTGGGTACTATCACCAAGCTGGAAATATACTGGGATTACCTTGGCGCTCCCGGAACATTTGTAACTGATAATGCTCCTTTGCTTAATACAGTCTATAAACATAAGTATCCTGACTTCCAGGTGCCGGTAACCAAGCCTTATACCGTATTGGTGCGTACATTTTCAGGAATTTCCTGTACGAATGATAAGCAAACGGTGATCACCATTAATGCAGTACCGAAAGTGCAGTTTAATGCAATGCCGGATGTATGCTATGATGCGGCTCCATTCCAGATCTCGCAGGCGGGTGAAATTGGCGGTGTACCGGGTAGCGGCGCTTACACCGGACCGGGAGTTAGCGTAACAGGCTTATTTAATCCTGTTACCGCGGGTGTTGGAGCCCATACTATAAAATATACGTTTACTTCTGTTGCAGGCTGCGTGGATACTATGAGCAGTACCATAAGAGTACTGGAAACTGCTTCGGCTAAATTCTCTTTTGTTAACCCGCTTTGCGAAGGCAATCCTGTTACATTTAAAGAAGCGTCTACTGCCCCGGCCGGTGTGGTATTGAATAATACTACCTGGAATTTTGGTGATGGCTCTTTGGTAGAACAACATGCACCTGGAACAAGCTTTACACATGATTTTATACCGGGTTGGGGTAATTATACAGTTACAATGTACACTACGTCTGCCTTTGGTTGTAAGAGCACCAACAATGTGCAGCAGGTTTATGTGAATCCAAATCCAAAACCTGATTTTGCTTTCGTATCAACAGCTGCGGTTTGTTTACCGAATGCAGCAGTATCATTTCTGAATAATTCTGCTATTGCAGATAATTCGGCCATCACTTATTCATGGGATTTCGGGGATGGCAGAATTTCCTCCGCTAAAGTACCCCCACCACATGTTTATAGCGGTGCAAGACCTTACACGGTAACGTTAGTTGTAACCAGTGCTGCTCCGGGAGGAGGTTGTGTTAAGCAAATGACCCGAATTGTTGACTTTATTCATCCGCAGCCAAAAGCAGCATTTGATTTCAATAAGCCTGAAGTATGTATTGGCGGTGATGTTATTGTAACAGACAATACCAATGGACTGGACGGAACAGTGCAGCAATGGTTCTGGAATTTTGATGATGGTATCAAGGGCAATACCAAACAGGTACAGCATTTGTATACTACGCCAAAAACTTACAATGTATCATTATACATTATCAACAGCCTGGGTTGTAACAGTGATACTTTAACACAGCAATTCACGGTTCATCCTTACCCGGTTGTTGATGCAGGGCCTGATGGCATTGTACTGGAAGGCGGTTCTTATGCATTGCAGCCCATTGTTACCAACAGTGCCGATTACCAGTATTTATGGTCTCCGGCAACTTATCTAAACAGCACTACAACAGCTAATCCAACGGCGAATGTGATACTTGACGATATCACGTACACGCTGGTAGTTACCGGTAGGGGAGGTTGTATTGCTCCATCAGACAAGGTATTTATTAAAGTATTGAAAGCGCCACGCATACCCAATACATTTACACCTAACGGCGATGGTATCAATGAACTTTGGTTGATCGATTACCTTGATACCTATCCTAATTGCAGGGTGCAGGTATTTACCAGGACGGGCCAACTGGTATTTGAGTCGAAAGGCGGTTATAAAAAGCCATGGGATGGTAAATTGAATGGCAAACCATTGCCATTTGACACTTACTACTATATTATTGAACCAGGTAACGGCCGTACGCCTATTACCGGGTACGTGACCATTATAAAATAATTATTGCATAGCTGCAAAACATTTTGCAGCTATGCTTTTAAAATATTTGTCCTGATATAAGCAACGATTGTAAACAGATTTGTACTAAACAGAGCGAAAAGCTGAACCATGAAAAAAATTATATTAATCGTAGGCGGTTGTTTGTGCAGTGTGATAGCTTTGGCGCAGGCCAAACCTTTTTATACGCAATACATTTTAAACAATTATATCCTTAACCCTGCGGTAAGCGGCATTGAAAATTATACCGAGATCAAAATGAGCAGCCGCAACCAATGGACGGGCATCAAAGGTGCGCCGGTCACCAGCTATTTCAGTATTCATGCGCCGATTGGTAAACAAGACCTGCGAACCAATGCAACTTCGTTCGAGATCCCGGGGGAAAATCCAAGAGGTACAAGATTATGGGAAGAATATACAGCACCCGATCCTCATCATGGTATCGGGTTTGTTGCGATGAACGATAAAGCAGGTTATATCAACCGCTGGTCGATTAATGCTTCTTATGCTTACCATAAACCATTGGGCGTTAAAACAACTTTATCTGCCGGTTTTAGTGTAGGCGCCACCAGTGTAAATCTCGACCGTTCCCAAATTGAATGGGCTAATTTAGATCCCAATGATCCTGCAATTGGCATTAGTACCGGTGAATTAAAAAAGATCAAGCCCGAAATTGGAGCGGGGTTATGGCTATATTCCGCACAATATTTTTTAGGGGTATCTGTATTGAATATTATACCGGGTAAAGCAAGGTTTGTGAGCAATGATAAATATGGTACTTCTTATTCACCCAATTACTTTGTAACAGCAGGGTACAGGTTCTCATTGACAGATGATGTGATGATGATGCCTTCTGTAATGTTTCAATACTGGCAGCCACAACTGGGGGGCTTGCATACCAATGTAAAATTCCAGTACCAGGATAAGGTGTGGGCTGGCGTTGGATATCGGTTCTCTGATCTTATTGCGGGTTACTCTGCTATGGCGGGGGTGCATATTTCCAATACTTTCAATGTGAGTTATGCTTATGAAGTAGCTACTGAATCAAGATTGAGGAATTATACCAATAACACACACGAATTAATGATTGGCTTTATCATCGGGAATAAATACAGCCAGAAATGCCCGAGGTGTTATTAAGGTAAACCTGGCGGAGTAGTAATGGATAAAATAATTTACCTGTCTTTTAAACCTTAATTCAAAACTAATGTCACATGAGATTACCCAGCAAACCTCCTTTAAATAAGTCCTGTACCCGGGACTATTTCCTGTTTTGCATGGGCCTAATTGTTTTAGTTTAATATCGCTCATTATACCAACGCTCATGAGAAAATTACTATTGCTTTCTATCGCATCTATTCTTGCTATTGCTGCCAATGGGCAGGATTTTAGTAATAAGGGAAAGGATTTTTGGGTAGGTTATGGTTTTCATGTTTCCATGGGATTAAATGGAGTTAATACCGGAGGGAATTATCAAATGGTACTATACATTGCAACTGATTCCGCTACAACAGTTACGGTATCGTGTCCTGGTAATGGTTATTCCGCTGTGTATAGTATTCCAGCAAATACAATCTTTCAAACCACAGCTCTTCCAAAATCTGGTGCCCAGGATTGCAGGCTATTTTCAGACGGACTTACCAACAAGGGCATTCATATTGTTGCAACAAAACCTGTTGTTGCCTATGCCCATATTTATGATCAAAGTATTTCCGGGGCAACCGTATTATTTCCAACAAACACTTTAGGCAAGGAATATTATTCTATAAACTTCGAACAAAGGTCAAATGCCAATAATGCCAACTGTTTTTTTTTCGTAATTGCCTGCGATACGGGAACTACTGCGGTGGAAATTACACCTACAGCAACTACTTTAGGCGGCTGGGCAGCCAATACTACTCATACGGTAAACCTTACACAGGGACAGGTGTATAATGTAATGGGTACGGTAACAGGTAATAACGGTGTTGACCTGACTGGTTCAAAAATTAAGAGTATTGCAAGTGGTACTGGTAATTGTAAAAAGATAGCTGTCTTTTCCGGATCCGGAAAATTAAGCATCAAGTGTCCCAACACCGGAAATGGTGCTACTTCGGATAATTATATTGCACAGGCATTTCCTAAAGCTGCATGGGGAAAGAAATTTCTAACAGTACCTACATTACAATACACTAATAATTATTTCAGAATTTGTGTTACAGATCCTACTACAATAGTAAAAGTAAATGGAGTTGTGCAGGGAGGATTAATTGGGAATTTTTATTATCAAATTCAAAACAATACTCCCAATTTAATTGAGGCGGATAAGCCGATCACTGTTGCACAATATATTCCCTCGCAGGGGGAATGTGGAGGTGCGGGCAACGGTGATCCTGAAATGATTTATTTGAGTTCGGTTGAACAAAACATCAGTAAAGTTATTTTAAACTCCACGCCCAATTTTCTAATTAATTCCCATTACCTCAATGTGGTCTTGCCCAATTCCGGCACAGCAATAAGTTCTTTTCGTATAGACGGCGCTGTTCCCTCTGCCAGTTTTATTGTACATCCACAGAATCCCAATTATGTTTACCTGCAGCAAAATGTTTCGCCAGGGCAACACACTGTCTTATCAGATTCCGGGTTTAATATAACAGCATATGGATACGGAGCTTTTGAATCTTATGGATATAACGGCGGCACCAATATAAAAGATTTGCTGACTTTTATTACTCCAATCAACCCTTTAAGTATTAGTTCTAATGTTACCGCTTGTACAGCTACTCCTTTTTATTTTTCAGTTACATTACCCAAACATCCTGATTCTTTAACATCATTAATTTGGGACTATCACGGTTTTTTTGGAACGCACAATGACACCATTAATGCGCCGCTTATGTACGATTCCACTTACTTTATTGGCAGTACGCAGGTCTGGCGTTATAAGTTAAACCATACTCACGCATTTAGTCCGGCAGGTGTATATCCTATAACCATTACAGCGGGTACAGTTAACAGTGAAGGTTGTGGTAATTCTGTAATTATCGACAGGGATCTATTTGTTTACGATCCTCCGGTCCTGGGATTTAAGGCAGTTAATAATGGCTGTGTAACAGATAGTATTGCACTTATTGATACTACCACTTATCCAGGTGGTACTTATTCTTACCAGTGGTGGTGGGATTTTGGCGATGGGAATTTTAGCACCATGAAAAGCCCCAAACATTTATATACAAGCGCAGGCACTTACACAATAAGATATTCAGTTGTAAGCAATGTGGGTTGTTTAAGTGATACCGTTACAAGAACTATTGACATCACCAATGTACCTACCGCAAAGTTCGGAATGTCTTATCCCATTTGCGCAGGTTTGCCGGTAACCTTCAGTGATACTTCCAGTTTAGTAGCGCCCGGCGCTATCGTAAAATGGCATTGGGATTTTGGAGATGGATTCAGGATAACAAGAACCAACAACAGCGATACTACTCATGTGTATGCACCCTGGAACCCCGCTGTAACGGATACACTAACTGTAGAATCCAATACGGGTTGTAAAAGCGCTCCTTTTTACAGAACGTTTAAAGTAAACCCGGTACCGGTATCCAATTTTACATTACCTGCAGGTGTTTGCCTGCCCTGGGATTCGGCACATTTTATAAGTACCCCTACCATTGCTGATGGTACTGCCGGGTTCGGTTATGTATGGGATTTTGGTGATCCACCCAGCATCCCGAATAATACTTCTGTATTGCCGAATCCTGCGCACTATTATAATAATGTTGGACCGTTTAGTATTAAACTTATCACTACCAGCGGCGCAGGTTGTGTGCATGATACTACAAAAATTTTGAGCAATATTTATTTGCAGGCCATTGCAGGCTTTACAGTTAACACGGAGAACTGTTTGAATGATGTTACTACTTTCACCGACAACAGTAACGGCAGTGGTAACACGGTAACACAATGGTTTTGGGATTTCGGTGATGGCTCACCTGTTAATAATACGCAAAACCCAACACATGTTTATGCCACTGCAGGGGTAAAGACAATTAAGCATTGGGTGAAAACCAATGTGAGTTGTTATAGTGATACCGCAGTATTGGCCATAACGATAAATCCTTTGCCTACTGCCAACTATACTTATAACACGCCCAGCTGCGAAACGAGGGTCATTAGTTTTACCGACGCTTCAATACCCAATGCAGGAAGTTTAAGTATTTGGCAATGGGATTTTAACGACGGGTCACCAATAGATCCTTCACAAAACCCAACGCACACTTTTCTGAATGCGGGAACTTATAATGTAAAACTTACGGTCACCACTGATAAAGGTTGTATAAATACTATTATCAAAACTGTTACCATCAATGCAAGGCCCCTGGCAGGGTTCATTATTCCTGAAGTTTGTTTAAGCGATACCTACGCCCAGTTTTTAGATACGAGTAAAGTAGCATTACCTGCTTCTGTAAATGCATGGGAATGGAATTTTGGCGATGGTTCGCCTCTGAATTTTACACAGAACCCTCAACACAGTTATATTGCTGTTGGACCTTACAATGTAAGATTGGTAGTCACCAGCAGCCTGGGTTGTAAAGATACCATTACCCAACTCTTGATCGTCAATGGTAGTTTCCCTGTGGCTAATTTCACGGTCAATAACTCCACTGCTTTATGCGCTAATGATTCGGTGGCTATAGTTGAAGCGTCGACAGTTTTCCCCGGTAATATCACCAAGGTAGAGATCTATTGGGATAATGTCAATGTCCCCGCAGGACCACCGCAGGTAGATGATCTTCCATTTACAGGAAAAGTATATCAGCATTTGTATTTGCCCAATTCGCAGGTCACTAAAACTTACCAGATCCGTTACCGGGCGTATTCCGGCGGTGTTTGTGTAAATGATAAGCTGGCAACCATTACCGTTAATGCAGCACCCAAAGTGCAGTTTAGTGCCATACCCGATATATGTTACGACGCTGCGCCTATACAGTTAACACAGGGAACCGAGATTGGTGGCGTACCGGGAACATTTATATACAGCGGACCGGGTATTGTAAATCCGAACGGTTTATTTAACCCGGCCATTGCAGGAGTGGGCACTCATTCTATTAAATATACTTTCACTTCTGCAGCTGCAGGTTGCGTAGACAGTTTAAGGCAAACGATAAAAGTGCTGGATACGGCAAATGCCCAGTTTGTTTTTGTTGGGCCCGTATGCGAAGGCACGCCGGCAACATTTAAAGAAATATCTACCGTTCCAGCCGGTGTAACGCTTGCGAATACCAGCTGGAATTTTGGGGACGGTTCCCCAATGGAAACACATGCACCCGGAAGTACGTTCACCCATGCATTCCCGGCATGGGGTACCTACACCGTGACGATGTACAGCACTTCAGCTTATGGCTGTAAAAGTACTACCCGCACGCAACAGGTATACATCAGCCCAATACCACAATCCTTGTTTGCATTTAATGAATCCAGTGTTTGTTTGCCCAATGCATCCGTGTCATTTATCAATAGTTCCGCTATTGCCGATGGCTCAACGATCATTTATGCGTGGGATCTTGGTGATCCCGCAAGCGGTGTTTTAAATAATTCATCCGCCAGGGTACCGCCGCCTCATCTTTATAACGGTACAGGGCCTTATCCCGTAACACTTCTTGTTACAAGCAGCAATACCTGTAAAAACACTATTATGCATTGGGTAGATTTTATACATCCACAACCAAAAGCAGTATTTGATTTCAGCAAGCCTGAAGTATGCATCGGCGATCAGGTAACCCTTACGGACAGGACTAACGGCTTGGATGGCACGGTACAGCAACGGTACTGGGACTTCGGTGATGGTATCAAAGGCAATGGCTCACCGGTACAGCATTTATATACAGCTGTAAAAACTTACGCTGTTTCGCTTTATGTCATCAATAGTAAAGGCTGCAACAGTGATACCTTAACTCAACAATTTGCCGTGCATCCTTACCCGGTAGTGGATGCTGGCCCCGACAGGCTGGTATTGCAGGGAGGTACTATCACTATCCAGGCTCTTGCAACGGGTAACGACCTTAAATACCTTTGGTCACCGGCGACCTACCTTAATAGTGCAACGGATTCAATACCGGTAGCCAATAATATGCTGGACGATATCACCTACACACTAACGGTTACCGCCAGGGGCGGATGTAAAAGGTCTGATGACATGTTTGTAAAAGTATTAAAGGCTCCGCTGATACCCAATACATTTACCCCTAATGGCGATGGTATCAATGAACTTTGGCTTATTGGTTACTTGGATACTTACCCGGATAACAGGGTACAGGTGTTTACAAGAACGGGTCAGCTGGTATTTGAATCAAGAGGTTATAAAATACCATGGGATGGTAAGATGAACGGCAAGGCTTTACCTTTTGATACCTATTATTACATCATAGAACCAGGGAATGGAAGAGCACCTATCACTGGGTATGTAACTATAGTAAAATGACCAGTGAATAATGTTTTTGGATGGGTATAAAAATTGTGATTGATAATGTTTAAAATTCAAACATTCCATAGCGTGCTCTGCGTAAAAAAAATAAAAGGCATAAAAACCGGAAAGACAGCGAATGATTATTCCTGGGGTTGCTGATCCATTTCGGAAGTATCAGTAATGATCCGCAGGGAATCTATCCGTACTTCTTTAGCAGCAAGCATCCATTCGGGTACTACCACCCATTCTCCATTGATCAATGAAAGGGTATATACTTTTACTACAGCATTTTTTGAACCCGATTGTTCTTCTTTTACAATAACCTGTTTTGTATTTGCCGGGTTAATTTCTTTAAAGGCGACCGGGGTGATTTTGTTAATATTATCTAACTGCTGCGCAAATTCTTCTGCTTTAACCTTCACTGATTTTATAAAGGGCTCCAGGCTTTTTAATTGCTTTTCGATGAGGGGTTTTTGCTTTTCTACTGCTGCTTCTATTTTTTGTAAATTTTCATCAGTGAGATTTTCTATGATCGAGTTTACAAAGCTGGGCATTTCATACTCCAACGGTGCAGTATACTGCGGTATAACATTTTTTACAACCGTTTTGGAAGTGGCTATTACATGATATTGTAAAAAGAAGGTTGCGGTAAAAACAAGGGTAAAAAAAGCACCTGCCAACGGAAAAATAAGCCGGTTGCTTTTGGCGTAAGTAAAATTGCTCCTGTCCGTAAAAAACTGGATGCGCTGCAACAATTGTTTTTTGCCTGTTACAGCCCCAAGCTGGTATTGCGGGATAAATTGCTGCACATACTGCGCTTTTAATAACGTCTCTGCGTACAGCAGCGGCGAATACTGAAACGCAATCACATTGCTGTCGCAATATTTTTCTCTTTCCAGGCGGATCTTTTTACAAATGTTGATCACGAAAGGATTGAAAAAGAAAATATTTTGAGTAATGATCAAAGCCCAGTTAAGGAGGTAATCATTTGCTTTTATATGCGTGAGTTCATGCAGGATCAATGTTTCGGCCTGTTGCATGTTCAATTGATTTACCAGGGCAACCGGTAACAGGATGATGGGTTTTAAAAAACCAAAAGTAACAGGTGCATTAATAGTATTGCTGCACCATAACTGTACCTTTCTTTTGATACCAAAATGATCCGCTTTTAAATGAGTAAATAATTTAAGTTCTACCGAAGGTTTTTGTAAGCCAACAGTATGTAGCTTTTTAAAATGCAGCCATTCGTACAACGCCCGGATCATTTTATAAGTTATGGCTATTAGGTATATACTGAACAGCCATGGCGTGATTAAATTAATAGTGCCCGCAGGTAAAAATTTTGCAACTGTTTCCTGCAGCAGGTTTTGGCCAACGGATTTTTCGATATTTAAAAAGTAGATAAAGAAAGTAACCACGAAAAAAGATAACTGCGCTGCTAATAAAATGAACAGCCAATTCCTTTTTTGAAGGGGGGAGGTTTGTTGAAAAGTCTTAACAAGGAAAAAATAAACCAATAACAAAACCGCAGCCTGCCAGAAGCTGTGCAACATACTCATGCAGAAACTGTAGGAGAGATGCGCCATGTTGAAGGTTAAATAGTTATTTTTTGGTTTATCTATTTTGTTAACTCGTTAATAGGTTTATTGGCTAATGTGGTTGATACATTACCGGTTAACTCATTAACGAATAAACTATTTTTCTTTTTTAAGCTGCAGGATCAGTTCCTGGATCTTTTCCAATTCTTCCTGGCTTGCATTATGCCCCCCCAATGCCTGTAATACCAGGTTAGCAGAAGATCCTGCGAATAAAGTATCGATCATTTTATTCAGGAACTGTTTTTGTGTTTTTTCCCTGCTAACTGCCGGTTCGTAAATATGTGTTTTACTGCTGTCATCACGGGTCACCAGCCCTTTTTCAAACATGATCTGCATGAGTTTTAAGGTAGTGGTATAACCGCTATCCTTCGTCTTGGACAATTCTTCATGAACCGTACGAACTGTAGCAGATTTTTCATTCCATAAAACCTGTAATATCTCCAGCTCACTCTCGGTAGGCTTCAGGTGCTTGATTAATGTCATAATACGATTGTTTTCGTATGCAAAATACGAATTTACCCGTAAATGCCCCTTCCGTTCATGTAATTTTTATTAACAATTAACATGCTTTAGGGGTCAGACGGCTTTGAGCCGTCAAGACCCCTAATAAAAAAGCCCCGATGTGGAAACATCAGGACTTCCTGGTTATAATGGTTTTAATCAGACTTATTTGAAACTTCGTAAAGTTTAATTCTGGCTATTCTTTAATTCAATATCCGCGCCCTGCAACGCAGCGATCAGTGATTGGTATTTTAGATTGGTTTCTTCTTTAAGCGGTGAACCATCTACTGCAATTTTTCCTTTTTTAACGGAAAGAACAAAATTATTTTTTTTCAATAAATTATCAGCCGCAAGTGCATCAACTAATTTATCTGTAGCAGTATTCATCACTTCTTTATCAGGAGAAACGGTAACAGCCATTGTATTGTTATCGGCAGATCTTGTGATCAGCACTTCTTTGATCGCCTCTTTGCCGTTCTTTTTAGATGAAGTTTCACCGTGAATGGTTGCAAGGGTAGGAGCAATTACCAAAGAAACAATACTCATTAATTTAATAAGGATGTTCATTGATGGGCCTGAAGTATCTTTAAAAGGATCACCCACGGTATCACCGGTTACAGAAGCTTTATGCGGCTCAGATTTTTTATAGAACATCTCGCCGTTTATCTCTACACCTTTTTCAAAAGATTTTTTTGCATTGTCCCATGCACCTCCGGCATTATTCTGGAACATGCCCATCAATACTCCACAAACGGTAGCACCTGCTAAGAATCCACCCAATGCTTCTGCGCCAAGGCCGGGCATAAAGCCAATGATCAATGGAGAGATGATAGCAATAGCACCCGGCAACATCATTTTCTTTAAAGAAGCCTGAGTAGAGATGGCCACGCATTTATCATATTCGGGCTTGCCTGTACCTTCCATAATTCCGGGAATGGTTCGAAACTGCCTGCGCACTTCTTCTACCATCGCCATCGCCGCTTCGCCTACTGCACGGATCGCCAGTGAAGAGAATATAAAAGGTATCATGCCGCCTACAAATAAGCAGGCCAGTACATTTGCTTTATAAATATCGATACCACTGATGCCGGCAACACCAACGAATGCTGCAAACAAAGCCAGTGCTGTCAATGCAGCTGATGCGATCGCAAAACCTTTACCACTTGCAGCAGTAGTGTTTCCCACCGCATCCAGCACGTCGGTTTTTTCCCGAACATCCGGAGGTAATTCACTCATTTCAGCAATACCACCCGCATTATCAGCAATAGGTCCGAATGCATCGATCGCCAATTGCATGGCTGTTGTTGCCATCATACCGGCAGCGGCGATAGCCACACCATATAAGCCTGCACACTCGTAACTTCCCCAGATACCACCAGCTAAAACAAGGATCGGTAAGAAAGTACTTTCCATACCAACTGCTAATCCACCAATAACATTGGTAGCATGACCGGTAGATGATTGACGGATGATAGACAATACCGGGCGTTTACCCATTGCCGTATAATATTCTGTGATGATACTCATTAAAGCACCTACTGCAAGCCCAACAAGTATAGCGCCCATTACACCCCATTTTGTAAATGGAATATGGCGTAATTCCATATGTTCGGGTAATAACCAATACACTAAGCCTAATGCAGCTGCTGCTGCAAGGATCATTGATCCCCAGTTTCCCATGTTCAATGCATTCTGAACAGTTTTGGTGTTGATTCCTGCTGACTCACTTATCCGGACAAATAAAGTTCCTATAATAGAGAATAAAATACCAACTCCTGCAATAAGCATCGGTAATATAATAGGGGAGAATCCACCTAAAGTATCTGTTCCGTTTACAATGGTTGTTTGCTGTCCCAAAACAATCGTAGCCAGAACAGTTGCTACATAAGATCCGAAAAGATCGGCGCCCATTCCCGCAACATCACCCACATTATCACCTACGTTATCCGCAATGGTTGCAGGGTTACGTGGATCATCTTCCGGGATACCTGCTTCTACTTTACCAACAAGATCAGCGCCAACATCGGCTGCCTTGGTATAAATACCGCCGCCCACACGGGCAAATAATGCTATAGATTCTGCACCCAGTGAAAAACCAGTCAGCACTTCAATGGTCCTTACCATTTCTTCAGAATCAATGGCAGCGTCTGGTGCAAAAAAATGTTTTAATACGATATACAATCCTCCCAGGCCAAGAACAGCAAGGCCGGCAACACCTACGCCCATTACTGATCCACCTGTAAAGGATACTTTCAGCGCTTTGCTTAAACTGGTACGGGCAGCCTGCGCAGTGCGTACATTAGCTTTGGTTGCGGCTTTCATACCGATATAACCCGCGGTAGCACTTAAAACTGCACCCAGTACAAAGGCTATTGCAATGCTCCAATGACTCTGCGGATTTGCCTGTGCCATTACGGCCAGCAATACGCCAACAATTACAACAAAATAGCCCAATACCTTCCATTCAGCTTTTAAAAAAGCCATGGCACCTTCAGCAATATAAGTGCTGATCTCTTTCATGCGGTCATTACCTGCATCCTGTTTAGTTACCCAGTTGAATTTCCATAAGGTGTAAAGCAATCCTAAAACACCCATTGCCGGAACGGCGTAGATCAAATTATCCATAGTAGTTGTTCTGAAATTTGGACGGCAAAAATAGGGGAATTGGTTCAAAAAAGGGCATATTTTGCCGGTTAATTGACGGAGCAGGCGAATAAAACTGCCCGGATAATATTGATGATCGCTTTGTTACCGGTAGCTCCTGATTATTTAGATGGCTGTTGTAATATTTTAAAAGCTTCTCCAAGATGATTGCTGATATCACCGGCTATCAATGCTTCTTCAGAAAGAGCTGCGGCAGCAAGATCACCCGCAAAACCATGGAGGTACGTGCCCAGTAAACAGGATGCCAGGGAACTGTAGCCCTGTGCCAATAAACCGGTGATGATCCCGCTTAAAACATCGCCACTACCCGCCGTTGCCATACCCGCATTACCGGTAGCATTAAAAAATCCTTTTCCTTCGGGTGTTGCAATAAAACTGTAATGACCTTTGATAATGATGTAGAGGTCCAGTGCCTTTGCTTTTTCCAAAGCCAGCAATAATCGTTCAACATCGTTGACAGATTTACCAAAAAGGCGCTCAAATTCTTTTGGATGAGGTGTTAATACCGATCCCGCAGGAATCAACTGAAGCAATTCTTTATTATTTGCGATCGTGTTTAATGCATCTGCATCTATAAGCAACCCCTTATTAAATTTGATGAAAACCTCTTTTAATAACCGGGCATGAGTTGGTGTTGTTCCAATGCCCGGCCCAATGCCGATTGCATCAAATTTTTCAATTCCTCCGGCGGTTAAAATATATTCTTCCCCGGCAACAATACACATCGCTTCAGGAATTGAAGTCTGTACAATTTCATAGCCTGCTTTCGGAATATAGCAGCTGAGTTTACCTGCACCACTTCTCAAACAGGCTGTTGCACTCAACACCGCGGCACCCATCATACCATAACTTCCGCAGAGCAATGCGGCATGCCCAAAATTTCCCTTATGCCAAAACTTATTACGGGGTTTATAAATGGATCGGAGGAAAGGTGCATCGGTTATTTCAAAAGAAGCTGCTGTATCATTTTCAAATACTTTGCTGAGGCCGATATCCAGTACATGCACGTTACCGCAATAGCCATCGTTCTCCGGTAACAGGAAAGCCAGTTTATAATGCTGGAAAGACAGGGTATGCGTAGCCTTTATAGCGGCATTGCCTTTGGATGAACCATCAGCGGATAAGCCGCTTGGCAGGTCGATGGAGATAATATTGCTGAACCGGTTGATATGATTTACCAATGCGGCGCTTATTCCTTCCAATGGTTTATTTAAGCCTGTGCCAAAAAGTGCATCAATAATGATATCCGTTTTTTTTATTGCCGGGAAAAAATCAGCGGATTGAATAAAATGAATATCGTTGCCACCTTCTTTCAGCCTGGCCAGGTTGGTTTGAAAATCCGGTGTACCGATATTGCCAAATTCAAGAATATAAACGGTCACGCTATATTTCTTTGTCAGCAGCATGCGGGCAATGGCTACACCATCCCCGCCATTATTGCCTTTGCCACAAAAAATTTGAAAATGTTTTTGCGTATCGTACTGCTGCACTACCCAATCTACCACTTTAGCAGCAGCTCTTTCCATTAGCTCAATCGCTGCAACAGGCTCATGGGCGATGGTAAAGGCATCCCATTGTTTTATTTGTGCTGCAGAAAACACTTTCATATACTAAAGTTACAAAAGATAAGAGAATGGAGCAGGATTTGAATAGAGGGAGATGACTGCGGAGGAAAAAAATGTTCAAAGTTCAACGCTCAATTTTCAATATACAAAAGGGAAATGTATAGCGTTGATTTTTTTTGTTTTCACTAAAAGGACACCCGTAAAAACTGTGTTATTCCTTGAATATTGAACGTTGAAAATTGAGTATTTTAATAAAGGGCGCAATAATAAGATTGCATCGCTATTTTACTTGAGCTATTTTAAGTAACTTTTGATGTAAATCCATTACCTGCGGTATCAATAATTCCTGTTCATCATTTTTAATAATAAAATCGCAAAGCCGCATTTTGATGGTTTCATCAATTTGCCTGTTCATTCTTGCGAGTACTTCATCTCGTGAAATGTTATCCCGGTGCATCGCACGTTGTATACGCAATGGAGCAGGGGCATTTACGCCAATCACATAATCCAGTTGTTCCTGTGCACCGCTTTCAAAAATGAGTGCTGCTTCTTTAATGGCGTAGGGGCCGGTTTGCTGCTGCATCCATCTTGCTGCATCTTTTAAAGTGGCAGGATGAACCAATGAATTGAGGAGTTGTAATTTTTCGGGTGCATTGAAAACAATTCCCGCCAGGTATTTTCTATCCAGTTGTTCATTTATGTAAGCGGCATCTCCAAAATGATCCTTTACCTGCTGCTTCAGTTCTTCATCTTCATTCATTAAATGCTTACCGGCATCGTCTGCATAGTACACGGGTATACCCAGCACCTCAAATACTTTTGCAACCGTGCTTTTGCCGCTGCCAATTCCGCCTGTGATACCTATTCTAAGCATGCTATAAAAGAATCTGCGATTTTAGATTTCAGATTGCCGGTTAAATAAGGCTACAATCTACAATAAATCTAAAATCGCAAATATAAAATCTATAATGTAAAATCCGTTATTTCTTTACTTCTCCCGCCGGCTTATTAATATTGGTGGTCCATTCCATGCTGATAGCGCTGCGTTCAATTTTAATATAACTGCCCGGGCTTACTTCAAGCATTAAGGTGTTATCATCATTTACTTTGTTTACAGTGCCATGTATACCGGCGATGGTTACGATCTTATCACCTTTTTGCAGGTTGCTGATAAAAGATTTTTGCTGCTTGGCTTTTTTTGCCTGCGGACGGATCATGAAAAAATAAAACACCGCGATCATACCACCCATCATTACTAAAGTGGTGGTACTGCTGCCTTTTCCCTGTGGATCCGCCATTAAAAAAATACTTAGTAGTTGCATGTTGTTTATGTTAATTGGTTAATTACTTTTTATACGATCAATTATTGTTTTTCTTTTACTTCACCTGTTAATTTTAAAACAGGAAAGCTGGGGCTTACATTAGAGGAAACATTGATGTCCTTATCAATATGCTGGTTCTTTTTGCCGGCGCTGTTAAATACTACTTTAAGAAAACCGGTCTCTCCTGGTAAAATGGGTTTCTCCGGTTTTTCAGGTATGGTACAGCCACAACTGGCGTGTGCATCAAAGATCACCAAAGGATTTGTACCGGTGTTTTTAAACCGGTAACTGAATTCTACTTTTTCGTCTTCGGTGATCGTGCCAAAATTATACACGCTGTCGATCAGTTGAACTGTAGTAGCATTTTTCATCGCTTCTTCCTGCTTCGATTTTTGTTCGGCCACTTTAAGCGAATCGTCCTTTTGCTGCCTCACTTTACTCAATGAATCCATTTTAGAATCATCTGATATCTTATCCTTTCTTTTTACATCGCATGAAAAAAGCGCGGCTGGTAAAAGGATCAATAAAAAGTATTTTTTCATTACCGGTATTTTTGATCAAAGATATTACAGGGTGCTGTTTTTATAATTCTTCTTGTGTATTTTATTTTGCAGGGTAAGTTCTTTATGGATATTATCCAAAAGCCCATTTACAAACTGCCCGCTCTGAACGGTGCTGTATTCTTTCGCCAGGTCGATATACTCATTGATGGTAACCTTGGTGGGAATGGTTTCAAAGAATAAAAATTCACTTACGCCCATTTGCAATATGATCAGGTCCAGTGCAGCAATTCGGTCCGCATCCCAGTTCTTTAATTTAGGTTTGATCAGTTCCAGGCATACGTCAGCTTTTTCAAGCGTAGTTTGCAAAAGGCTTTTTGCAAATTCAAGCTTCTCTTTACTCAATACCGGCCCAAAATCATAGCTGGAAGGCTTCTGCAAAAAATTTAACACCAGTTGCTCCATCATTTCGGCGTCATCATCCCAGTTGATGAAATATTCTTCCAGGTGATTGATGAAATCTTCATTGGGCAACAATAAACTGCCGAAAATAAATTCCAGGATTTCTTTTTCCGGTTTTTTTTCTCTCGCCTGAATACTGATGTACTCTTTGTATTCTTCCGATTCAGCCAGTTGCAGGTAGATCTTTTTCAGCAGCTCCGCATCAATGATGTGCTTTAATTTAAACTCCGCCACGGCTGCGCTGAAGCCCGGTTGTTCCATTATCTTCCACAGTACTTCATTACCGGCAATTTTGGTATTCACGGCAAGATCTGCCGCTGTAGGTAAATTTTTGGAGGCCCTGTGTTTTGCTGCCGTTTCGGAATAACGGGCTACTTCTGTGATAAAATAAACAAGGTAGGTAAAAAGGTGGCGGCTCAATTCCAATTTTTTGCTCAGGATAGTAAGCGGTTCGCCGGGTTTAACTTCTCCGCTCATGCTGTCGATGGTATAAAGTGTCTGCATCACTTTCACCCTTATATTTCTTCTGCTGATCATAATAATGTGGCGGCAAAGGTAGCTATCAATTATGAAATAGTAATTAGGAATTTGGAATCCGGTCTTTGGAATAGGAAGGTGACAAAAAATCTGCCAAGGATTATTGGTAACTGACGAATTTGTCTTAATTCTCAATTCCTAATTCTAAATTCCTATAAAAACCTGCCAACTTGCTTTAAAGTTTTGTATGGCACAGAATTAGCATACCTTTGCCGACCGAATTATTTAACTAAATCAAAAACAATAGAGTTATGGCAACAAAGAAGTTAAGCATTATACCTGTGGCTGGAACTAAGAACAGGGTAATTGTGAAACCTGCTGCTGCGGAAGAAAAATCTGCGGGCGGCATTATTATTCCCGATACAGCTAAAGAAAAGCCTCAACGCGGGGTGGTGATGGCTGTTAGTACAAAAGACGAAGACGGTAATGCGCCTGTAGTGAAAGAGGGTAATACCGTGTTATACGGTAAATATGCCGGTACTGAAATTACACTTGAAGGGCTTGATTATTTAATTATGAGAGAAAGTGACATACTGGCGATTGTTTAATCGTTGCCCAAAGCTAAAAAAGTACAAGTGAGTGACACAACGATGTTGAAAAATGCGTTGTAGTCTATAACACAAATCTAAAATCGTAAATCAAAAATCTAAAATCGAATTTTATGGCAAAAATGATATACTTCGATATCGAAGCAAGAAATAAAATGAAGAAAGGCGTGGACACTTTGGCCAACGCAGTTAAAGTAACCCTTGGGCCAAAAGGCCGCAACGTGGTGATCGAGAAAAAATTTGGTGCTCCACAGGTAACCAAAGATGGTGTTACTGTTGCCAAAGAAATTGAACTGGACGACCCTATTGAAAATATGGGTGCTCAAATGGTAAAAGAAGTGGCCTCCAAAACTGCAGATATCGCAGGTGATGGTACCACTACTGCAACGGTATTGGCACAATCTATTATCAGCGAAGGTTTGAAAATGGTAGCAGCAGGTGCTAATCCAATGGACCTTAAACGTGGTATTGATAAAGCAGTAAGTATCGTGGTAGAGAATTTAAAATCACAATCACAAACTGTAGGCAACGATGCTAAAAAAATTCAACAGGTGGCTACTATCTCTGCCAACAATGATGATACGATCGGCAAATTAATTGCTGAAGCGTTTTTAAAAGTGGGTAAAGAAGGTGTGATCACCGTTGAAGAAGCAAAAGGTACCGACACAACAGTTGAAATAGTAGAAGGGATGCAGTTTGACAGGGGTTATATCTCTGCGTACTTTGTTACCAATACCGAAAAGATGGAAGCTGAATTGCAGAATCCATACATTTTAATTTACGATAAGAAGATATCTACCATGAAAGATATTTTGCCTATCCTGGAAAAAGTGGCACAAAGCGGCCGTCCTTTGGTGATCATCGCTGAAGACCTTGATGGAGAAGCATTATCTACTTTAGTGGTAAATAAATTACGCGGTACTATTAAAGTTGCTGCGGTAAAAGCACCGGGCTTTGGCGACAGGAGAAAAGAAATGCTGCAGGATATCGCGGTATTAACTGCGGGTACTGTGATCAGTGAAGAAATGGGCCATAAATTAGAAGGCGCTGATCTCACTTCATTAGGACAGGCTTCTTCCATAACCATTGATAAAGATAATACTGTTATCGTTGGCGGTAAGGGCAAAAAATCAGAGATCGTTGGGCGTGTTAATCAAATTAAAGCACAGATAGGTACTACAACTTCTGATTACGATAAAGAAAAATTACAGGAGCGTTTGGCTAAATTAGCCGGTGGTGTTGCGGTATTGTATGTAGGCGCTGCTACCGAAGTGGAAATGAAAGAAAAGAAGGACCGTGTTGATGATGCATTGCATGCAACACGTGCTGCTGTTGAAGAAGGTATCGTACCGGGCGGCGGCGTTGCGTATATCCGTGCTATTGAGGCATTGGAGCCGAAAGTAAAAGGGCAGATCGCTGATGAGCAAACCGGTATGGCAATTGTTCGACGTGCTTTGGAAGAGCCCATCCGTATATTAACTGCCAATGCAGGCATTGATGGTTCTATAGTGGTACAAAAGATCAAGGAAGGCAAAGGTGATTTTGGTTTTAATGCAAGAACAGAGGTTTACGAAAATCTTTTCAAAGCCGGTGTTATTGATCCAACTAAAGTTAGCCGTGTAGCATTGGAAAATGCCGCATCTATTGCCGGCATGCTGTTAACAACGGAAGCCGTGATTGCCGACAAACCTAAAGAAGAAGCACCGCATAACCATGGTGCTCCGGATATGGGTGGTATGGGGTATTAATAATGGATAATCAGAAATTAATAATGCATAATTGAAAATTCCCTCTTGCTGAAAAGTAAGGGGGATTTTTTTTGCAATTATCAAAACGCAATAATATTACCCGGGTGGTGTTGATTCTCCTGCTTAATTATTCATCTTCTTACACATGAATTTTATTAACCGTTTTCCTGCATTTGCGAAATTTATCTTTGTAACAGCGTTAGTGTTTTTGCTATACGGTTATTTATGCAGGATTGCCGGGATATATTTTTTTGGGAAAGCAAATACATCGGCTGGAGCCTGTTTTTAGCAGGTAGTATAGTTGTATTAAAGAATAATATAAAATACAAAAGGCCGGACGATAAAAACAGCGTTGCTGAAAAAATTGTAATTGCATTATTGTCTTTTATACTGGTTGTTCAAATTTTCCTGTTTGTTTTTATTTTAAGATCTGCAGCTTATGAAGCAGTAAAGCATTTTGTTGACCATGATGAAAAGCTTAGGTTGGAATTGGGGCAGATTAAAGGTATCAGCCAGGTACCCGTTGCTGTATTAGAAGTTTCTTCTTCCAGCTCGGGAGAATCCGGACAGGGTACTATTAATATAATCGTAAAAGTTTGTGTAAAGTATAGAGATTTGGAACCGCAGCTTACAAAAAATGAAACTGTGGACTGGCAAATACAAATGGGCAAATAATCCCAGGTTGTGAGCATGATTTCTACAGCAGGATACTTACATGGTTAAGTAGAATGTTATATATTCGTTCAAACAAAACTTAAGCCTTATGAACGCATTCAGTTATTTCGTAAAAGTATTACAGAACTACGTAAATTTTGATGGAAGGGCCCGGAGAAGTGAATATTGGTACTTTGTACTGATATCAACTATCATCAGCATCATCCTGAATTTTGTTGATGCAGCAATTGGTTCGGGCATAGGTATACTGGGAGCCATATTTTCGCTGGGCACTTTATTACCTTCAATTGCTGTGGGCGTCAGGCGTATGCATGATGTTGGAAAAAGCGGATGGTTTTTATTGATTCCGATCTACAATTTGATCCTTGCCTGTACAAATGGAGATACCGGGGCAAATGCGTACGGGGATGATCCTAAAAATCCAATGCAGGAAGAGATCGATGCTATTGGGAATAATTAATTTTTCTTATAATTATATTAATCCCCTCCCGGTAAAGAGGGGATTTTTTTATAGTAAAATGTTACGATGCTTAGGGTTAAAAAAAGAACAAGGCATGAAGCAACAGGGATAGAATTTTAAAAAATAAAATTGCGTTATGAAGTGGGTGTGGTATTTGCGTTGAAATAATTTTATCATGGTCTGACCTCCCCGTTTGACTATGATATTTTTGAAAACAGCTTACCCATCTTCCATCAGCAGTTCTTCCCAGCCCTGTTACGGTATCCCCGCCTGATCCTGGTTCTATTAAACGATGGCTCCGTAATCAATCAGCAATTCTTCGCCTTGTTTTATATCCCTTACTGTTTCAAAATAATCACCCTCATTGATAGAAATCACATTGGGGATATCTGCATGATTTAAAAAAAGTGCCAGGTCAATTTTTTTAAACCCATCCGCAGGGATAAAATAATCGTTCTCATCATACAAACAATAATTGCCTACGATAAATTGGGCATGTGGAGGCAATGCTGCTACTTCTTTTGCAGGTACGGTGATCCATTGATCACTGGCATCGGGCTTACTGAACATCTCCCTGCAACCTTTGGGGATATCCCTAACCGCAAATACACCAATACCCTCAAGGGGAGAGGGCTTTAGCATGACATAAGTATTGTTGCTCAGTTCGGCCAGTAATGCTGCTTTGGTCATGTACCTGTTTGTTTAATAAAACCATTTACAATAAAATACTGCGCAGCGCAATAAGTCAGCATGATCAATAAGCCTGCAAATGAAAATGGTTGATAAAATTTATTTATGGCCAATAATGAATCACTGATAACAAATAACATGGCGCCGGTTAAAAAATACCAGTTGGCGGGGGCTGTAGCTTTAAAAAATAAGTGCATGCTGCAGATCAGCATTGTGCAGATGACTGTTGCATAAATGATAACCGGGATTTTTAAATCACCTAAATGAGGAAATAGTAACCCTACCAAAGCAATGCCATAAGCAATAACCGCCAGGGGTAACAGCGGTTGCTTTTGTAATAAGGAAACTGCGTTTGACGGGATCTTCAAAAAGTAGATAATATAAAAGATATGTGTAGCTAAAAAACAAACGAGGCCCAAAATAAAAAACAATGGATGCCTGGTTTCGAATAATAAAAACATATCACCGAGCCAGGAAAAAAATAATCCTGCAAAAGCGAACCAGTTCAAATTACTTACATGGTCAGACGGTCCCGATGCATCGGGAAGAATATATAAGTACATTATCAACACGGGCATCAGCAAAGGCTTTGCAATATAATGTACCAATGAAATACCCGCTGCGATACCAATGATATCTGCAGCAACAACCAGCCAGAAGACCAACACAAAAGGTATTTGTAATTTATTTTTCATCCAATAGCCAGGTATACAGGAACAGGTTATTTAAGTTCAACTTTTGCTTTACCCACGTAGTAATACTTGTTTAGTGAATCTTTTATTTTTGTGGTATCGCTTATTGGAAGTTTAAAAGGTTCTGCCAGTTTATAGATCACAGAATCTGTAGTGTACATAATTACTTTGTGCCCCCTTAATGTCATGATATTCATTTTTTCTAAGGCTACAGCTTTGCTACTGGTTTCTTTAAATACAATTTTAAAAGTATAACCGTCAGTGGAATTATTTGTAACCGGTTGCAGCGCTGCAACAGGATCAGGTTTTTGAGTTATTAAAGTGGCCGTATCTTTTTTTAAAGTATCCAAAACGGGTGCAGGGGAAACGGTTGTTTGTTCAACCGTATTTTCTTTCACGGGTTCATTGCTTTTTTTGCTGCTTAAAAAATACCATGCCGCACCGCCTGTAGCCGCAAGTGCAACAATGGCTGCAACAACTACCCCTATTTTTTTATTATTGCCTGAAGGCTTCGCTTCATTGGAGAATGAAATATCTTCCCTCGATTTTTCTTTTAACTGCAGCGTAGCATCTTCTACTTTGGTATTGATAAATTCGCCGGGGGAGAAATAGTATTCGCCGTTCTGGCTTTTTTCAAGCATACCAATGCCTTCGATCAGCATCGGCTTACCGATATTCAGGAACTGGCTGGCCAGCATCAGGTACGACTCAAGGTCGGCAGAAGCCAATGGTCTTATTTTCCGGGTTTGCTGCACGATATAATTAATGAGTGCCTCATCTTCTTTGGCCCTTGGATTGTATTGAAATGAAACTGCATTTTCCGGCAGGATGATATCTTTATCACTATCCGCGGGTACAATAAAATCGGGTGAAAGTGTAAACGTGCCGATCCCCTGTAAAGTAACTTTTTTGGCAATGTAAAAATGCTGAACGAGCAGTTGTTCTATTTTCATCAGTAGAAGGGTTAGTTAATTCACCTACAAGATATTCAAAATATAGCAAACTTATAACTTCAAATTACTATAGTTTTGCAATATGCTTACGCAAAAAGACAGGGACTTTATTACCTATTGGGAAAATGCAAGGGAACGGGAAGGTAGTTTCCAGTATAAGTTTTTGACCGGCTTGCCTATGGCATTTATGTTTGGATTGCCGATATTAATTTTTTTTGGGGTGGTAAAGCTATTTTTCCCTTCGTGGTTCGCTAGTGCAACGCATAAACAAACTGATATTGTATCACCCGAATTATCTGAAAAATTCCTGAAATTATCACCTGGTGATATGGTGGCTGCATTTATCGCGGTGATCATCGTTATTCTTTTTTTTTCCTATTTCCGTAAACACTATAAATGGGAGATGAATGAACAATTGTATAAAGAGTTAAAAAGCAAAGAAAAAAAAATACTTAATGCAGCATTGTGAGCATTCATTATCTCTTAACTTTAAACTTTCAATTTTAAATTATGCTAAAGAAATTATTTGTATGCGTTGCAGTTGCAATGGTTTTCGTATCCTGTAAAAAAGTAAGTAACACTGCAGGATGTCCTTATACAACATCAACGGCTGTTGCACCCGCTTCCGAAATTAGTACACTGCAAACCTATATTATGGCCAATCATCCTTCAGCCATACAGCATTCCAGTGGAGTATACTATGAAATAACAGCGGCCGGAAGCGGTACTACTCCTGAAGTTTGTTCTAACATCGTGGTGAAGTATACAGGTAAACTGACCAATGGCAGTAAATTCGATGAGAATCTTACAGGGTATAGTAATATATTAGGCGGTTTAATCCTCGGCTGGCAAAGGGCATTGCCTTTGATCAAGGCGGGCGGTAGCATTACCTTGTACATTCCACCAAGTTTAGGTTATGGCGCCAATGATATCAGGGATAACAACGGCGTAATTGTTATACCGGCTAACTCAATTTTAGTTTTTACGATCCAGCTGGTAGCCGTTCAATAAAGGCAAAAAACATCATGAGTCACGAAGCAATATCAGTTTTTGATATGTTTAAAATAGGTGTGGGCCCCTCGAGCAGCCATACACTGGGGCCATGGCGTGCAGCACAACGTTTTACCGATTCTTTACAGCAGCGGAATATATTGAATAAAGTAAAAAGCATTGAAATATTACTTTACGGTTCGTTGGCAAAAACAGGAATCGGTCATGGTACAGATGTAGCCGTGCAACTGGGTTTAAGCGGGGATGATCCTGTTACTTTCGATGTGGACAATATCAAAGCGAAAATGGATGATATCAAAGCAATGAAAAAAATATTGCTTGCGGGTAAACATGAAATCGATTTTGATCCTGCGGAAGATATTGAATTTTTATACAGTGAGAGCCTGCCGTTTCATCCCAATGCGTTAACGTTTTTGGTAAAGCTGCAGGATGATACCGCGATGGCAGAAACCTATTATTCTGTTGGCGGCGGTTTTGTAAAAAAAGAAGGAGAGGAGTTGAATGCAAAAAATGAGGTACAGCTTCCTTTCCCCATCAATACGGCAGATGAACTCCTGCACTGGTGCAGGAAGACCGGCATGAATGTAAGCGATGTGGTTTTGGAAAATGAAAGCAGCTGGAGAAAAGAATGGGAAACAAAAGCCGGTGTGCTTACTATCTGGAATACCATGGCAGCCTGCATTTACCGGGGTTGCCATACTGAAGGCATGTTGCCCGGTGGGTTAAACGTAAAAAGGCGTGGTGCAGGCTTAAATAAGAAATTGATCAATGGCCGCAGTTATACGGACTACAAAAGTTGGGTGGCCACCATACGGCAGGGCGGAACCGATTTTAAATATATCCTGGATTGGGTGAGCTGTTTTGCCCTGGCAGTGAATGAAGAGAATGCCAGTTTTGGAAGAGTGGTTACTGCCCCTACTAACGGTGCCGCGGGGGTGATCCCTGCCGTACTGCAATATTATATCGCTTTCTGCGATGGTAATACAGAAGAAAAAATCATCCAGTTTTTATTGACGGCTGCTGAAGTAGGCAGCATATTTAAAAAAGGCGCTACTATTTCTGCGGCTATGGGTGGCTGTCAGGCAGAGATCGGCGTAAGCAGTGCAATGGCTGCTGCGGCCCTAACCGAATGTATGGGCGGCACACAACGCCAAACACTGATGGCTGCGGAGATTGCGATGGAACACCACCTGGGTATGACCTGCGACCCCATCGGTGGCCTGGTACAGATCCCCTGCATAGAACGCAATACTATGGGTGCTATTAAAGCCATAACAGCTTGCCAGCTGGCATTACAGAGTACACCCGATTATGCTAAAGTAAGCCTGGATGGTGTGATAAAAACCATGTGGGACACAGCACTGGATATGAACAGTAAGTATAAAGAAACGGCAGATGGTGGATTAGCGGTGAACATCCCCATTAGTTTAAGTGAATGCTGACAGATGGAATATTAGCATCACGCTGCAAGCTTTAAGGAGCAAGCCTTATTAGATGATTTCCCTTGTAGTGTCAACCCTTGCGGCTTGAAAACTTATATCCCAAAACTCAAAACTCATAACTCATAACTCATAACTCAAAACTCATAACTCATAACTCAAAACTCATAACTCAAAACTCATAACTCAAAACTCATAACTCATAACTCATAACTCAAAACTCATAACTCATAACTCTAAACTACACCCCATACTTTCTTTTAATATCCCTGTCCGTTTCTCTTTCTTTGATCGATTCTCTTTTATCGTAATTCTTTTTTCCTTTACCCAGGCCAATCTCCATTTTAAAAAAACCTTTGCCGGTCAAAAATATTTTTAAAGGAATGATGGAATACCCTTTCTCTTTTATCTTTCCTTCCAGTTTGCGGAGTTCACGTTTATTGAGCAACAGTTTTCTTTCCTGCATCGGTTCGTGGTTGCTGTAGGTACCAAAAGAATATTCAGAGATGTGCAGGCTTTTTACAAAGAGTTCGCCATCATGAAAAATGCAATAACTGTCGTTAAAGCTCGCTTTGCCAGCCCTTAAACTTTTTATCTCGGTACCCTGCAATACAAGCCCCGCAACATAAGTTGTTTCAAAAAAATATTCGTGGTATGCCTTGCGGTTACTGATTTCCAAACTATTTATTTTTTGGCAAAGGTAAATAGTTAATTTGTTTAATGGTTTATTGGTTAATTAGTTTATTGCGGATGAAAATCTTTAAGGCTTTAGCGCAGAGAAAAGATTATAAGGAGCGTATCGCAGAGGTACTTTGCGTAAACCCAGCAACTCTTTTTCTCTGCGTTGAAATCACCATGCAAAGCCCACACTGATACCACCCCATCTGTGGTAATGACCTGTACGGAACTCTTTGGTAAGAAATGACTGGGTATAGGAGCAATACAATTTTTTAAAATTTACGATGATGCCGGCATCCGCCTGGAAAGTAACCCTTGTGATGTCGCTGCCCGCAATGGTATAAGGATTTTTTTTATTGAATAAACCGCCCTGCATACCGGCGTCATACCCGATACCATTGATCCTGCTTTGGCCGTAAAAATAATATTCCGTTTTTCTTTTTGCATAATTAACCGGGTCAAATCTTTTATTAAAACGGCCTGCCATGAAATTAAAACCACCGCTTATCTTATCATTTAAAGTGCCTGCCCTTGCTTCTGCGGCTGCATTGATCAAAAAATTATTGTTCGCAGCCCACAATTGTTTTTCATAATTCACCTGATAATTAAGGATCGCATCATTTTGTATTTGGTGCTGCCATCCGTGGGGAAGCGGGTTTTTTAACCAGCGGTGAATATTATTTTGTATCTCGTAGCCTAATGCGGCCGGGCCCATAACGCCGACACTGAATGAAGTGGAAATTTGCTGTTGTTTTTTTTCATCAGCCTGTATCAAAAATGTTTGCAGGGAGATATTGGCATTAAAAGGACGGTCACCATACAAAATAGCATCGCTTGCAATACTGGTAGGGGTATAACCAAATAAATTAAATGTTATGCCATACTGCGGCTGCGTTGTATAAGGCTTCCACAATAATTTTGCCAGGATAAATTTTTTTATACCCGGTGCAACATAATCCAGTGTGATTCCCTGGCTGTAATATTCATCTGTTTTTGTAAAAAAATCATTGTCATAATGAAAACGGAAATAACTGTTGTGATTGATATTCCTGAAGGTTGACCTGTTATCCACCAGCTGCGCTTTTGTTGTAAAAGCAATGCCCAATAACCCGATTACGGCAAATATTTTTGAAAAGGATTTGATCACGATAACATATACGGATTAATGTATGCGGCAGATGTTTTGGTGCTCTTTTTGATTCTCGTGTAGCTGATGATCTGCTTGAGTTAAAAATACCATGAAGCAATTCAATAGGTCTGTTTAAACCTCAGCGGCAATTAGAAACCTTGTTTAATAATCAAAAATAAAAACGGTACAGGCAATACTACTTCCCTACCGGCTGCAATTTTACGGTTAACTGTTTCACACTGAATGTAAAATTTACACAGGTTTGCTATTTTAAATATTCATTGAGCCAGCTGATCCAGAGCCTGTCTCTTTCCATTTGCGTTACAGGATCACTGGCATTATGTGCCGGAATGGGCCAGGCAATAAATTTTGTGATGGTACCATTGTCTTTTAAAGAATGGTATAATTTATAAGATTGTGTTATGGGCACTCGTGGATCCGCAGTGTTCGCCAAAATTAATGTGGGTGCTTTAATATTTTTTGCATTGCTGATAGGAGATTGATCTATGTATTTTTGCATGTTATTGTCAACCCACGGAGAACCCCCAAATGCGGTACCCCGGCTTACATTGCCATCGGCTAAATTATATTGATCTACCCAATCCGTAACTGCAGCCCCTGCAACAGCAGCTTTCCAGCCGGGATAATGGCCCGCCAACCAAACTGTCATGTACCCGCCATACGACCAGCCGCTGATACCGATCTTAGCGCTATCGATCATGCCGGATTTTTTTAGTTTTGCCAGGCCATCCATCACATCACGCCCGGGCCCGGCACCTGCATCCTGTACAATCGCTGTTTTATATTCACTTCCTAAATTATCACTGCCCCTGTAATTGGGCTCAAAAACAAAATAACCTTCATTGGATAATATTTGGGAGAAACGGGAGAACTGTTCTACCGATGCTGAGTTCGGTCCACCATGGATGACTAAAACAAGCGGGTATTTTTTCCCATTTTCATATTGCGCGGGGTAGGTTACAATGCCACAGTGTTTCCAGCCATCTGTTTCCCATCGTATGGTTGCAGTTTTACCAAAACTTCTGGAAGTTATTTCTTTATTAAAATCGGTTAGCCGTACAGGCTTGGCTTTTGGGGAAGATAAGTAATATAGTTCACTGGGATGCGAAGGTTCGGATCCCGTAAAAGCAATAGCACCATTGCGGCTTACAGAAGCGTCGATCCAGAAAGACCAGGTGGGGCAGATATCTCCGAGTTCGATCTTTGTGGCATTGCCCTCAAGTGAGAGTATCCATAAAGAAGTTTTATTATCATCATGCCCACCGATCAAAAGGGTTTTGCCATCTGGCATCCAGATGGTACGGTAAATATCCCTGTTGATCTTCGCAGTGATATTTTTTCCTTCGCCACCCGTTGCTGTAGTAGTCCATATTTCATTGATGCTTTCATTGATACCAGTTTTTTTATACCAGTAGGAAATATTTTTTCCATCGGGAGAAAAAGTAGGATAAGCTTCAAACTTTTTCCTGCTGCTAAGCGGTTGCACAGTACCACTGGAAACATCCAGTAACTGTATCGTTCGCGATGGGCCATCGCCCGAATAAGGTGTTGCTACCTTAACAAATAAAATAGCGCTTCCATCAGGCGACCATGATAGGGGAGAAGAAGGTGCACCGGGTGGAATGGTTACGGGCAAACTCCATTCACCGGAGGTTAATCTTTTTTGTTCCCCGTTGGCAACATTCACCAGCCATATATGCGAAGGCGTAGGCTGGCTGCTGACAAACATATCATTGTTGGCTACTTCAAAATCACTGTACCCTTTTTCAATTTCTTTTTTATTTTTAGGTTCGTCGGCTGTTACAAAAGCAATGCTGGCCGAGTTGGGATTCCAGGCATAATGTTGTACGCCTTTAACCGTATTAGTTAGTTGCCTGGCTTCTCCGCCCTGCATCGACAGGAGGAATATTTGTGTTACTGATTCTCTGCCTAAACCTGTCCTGGACAGGAAAGCCAATTGTTCCCCGTCAGCCGACCATCGTGGCTGCGATACCGTTGCCCTGCCCTGTGTAAGCGGTCTTTGCTTGCCTGTAGCAATATCAACCAATACCAGTTCGGCATTATAACGGTTCAATACATAATCAGGCTTTGAGGTTACCAACACAATACTTTTACCATCAGGTGATAGTTGCGGGTCGGAAATATTGGTTAGTTTGGCTACATCCGAAAGTTCAAATTTCTTTTGTGCAAAAACACCGGGTATATTTATCAGCAGGATAAATAAAATGAATTGTAATTTGTATAGCATGATATTCTCGTTTAAAGTGGAGGCAACTGCAATCGTTTAAAGTTACCCGTAATAATGAACAGTGAGCAATGAGCAATGAAAAATGCCAGGCGCTTCTACCGAAAAACAATTTAGTGAAACTAAGTAATTGAATCCCCTACTTTTTGAATAAGGAAGGTCAAAATACCGAAAATAATTAAAGCATACAAAAGAGATAGGTTTGTTCTTATGAAATTTGTGTGTTTATTCAATGTTATTAAATTCCAATAATTATACGAATTATATTCATTTTTTGTTCACCCGGGGAATTTTAATAGCATTGTTTCTGTGAGGGGGGCGTCACGTTTAATGAAAGGCACGCTTTTGAAATATTTGTTAAACGCAGGGGTGCAGCCTTCCTGCATTCCGGTGGGAATAATGCCGGGGCGAATTGATGGCACGATAAATGTTTGAACATTGGTATGAAAAATATCTATAGCTTAACCTTTTTATTTCTTTTTGTATTAACCGGCTGCGCTACTTTAAAGCCTGAAACTTTCAGCAGCAGTGCGCCCCTTCTTGACCCGGTAAAATTTTTTGGAGGCCACACGCATTCAGCCGGTGTGCTGGAAGCCCGCAGTGGCAGGCCTTCGGTACGTATTACGACGAAAACAACAGGGGTATATACTAACGGCATTTTAAGCATAGAGCAGGACCTGTATCCCGAAAATGGAAAGCAAAACCACCGCAGCTTTACGTTAAAAATTACAGACGAACATCACGTAGAAGGCACGGGTAGTGATATTGCCGGCACTGCCCACGGAGCTTTATACGGAAATTATTTTACATGGAGCTTCCGGTTAAAGATAGCCGGTAAAGGATTGCTGCAGCACGTGAATATGACGCAGTACATGTACCTGATGCCCGACGGCAAAACGCTTATTATACGCAGCGTTGTACGGAAGTTTGGGATGATCGTTAAAGAAATAACAGAACAGTTTCATAAAGACGATTGATAACCGGTTACCTGGTTTATACTAATTTTTCTTAACACCGGGGTATAGAAAGTTAAAAAACTGTCGTGTTATAACCCGGTTTTCTTTTGAGCAATGATAACAAGGTCGGTCACTGCCTTGCCATTGGTCATTACGGATGAAATCCTGGATGTTTCAACAATGGAAATATTATTTTTCTCCATTTCATTGATCAAGTAGCGGGCTTCGTAGTAGTGCATAAATATTTGATCGCCCTTGCTGCTGGTTTCATAGCCGGATTTAGTATAATCATCTTCCATAGTACTTAAATAAAAAACGCCGCCTTCATTGAGCAGGTGGTTAACATCGGTTATAAGTTTATTGGTTTCTTCTTTCGACAAATAAGGTAAACAAAAAGCGGCCACTACTGCATCAAATTTTTGGGTGAGTGCGGCAATGGTCCTGCAATCCATCACTTCAAAGGAAGCAGCCGGGTTATTATCCCGGGCAAGCGATACCATATTTGGTGCTAAGTCAATTCCTAAAACAGACCAACCTGGTTTTTTACTTAAAAGAAATTTTGTAATGTTTCCCGGTCCGCAGGCAAGGTCTAAAACCTTAGCGGCTTCTTTGGTAATTAAATTACAAAATATATTTAACGGTCCCTCGTATAAACTAATATCCATAAACTTTTCCTGGTACGCTTCCGCATATTTATTAAAGATGGCAGACGCCTGTTGGCTTTTGTCTTCGTTTTGTTCCATAAAATTTAATATAGGCTGCCGGCAGGCAGGAATTGTTATTGAAGTTAAGCATCAATAAATAGGGTACATAAAAATTATAAAAAAGAACCAAATTATTATATCTGTAGTCATGGTCTTTATTTGCAGCCACAATTTTTAAGTGCGTCTTCTGCACCTTCAACTTTATTATCTAATGCTTTTTTAAGGTCTAAACAAGCATCAACGCCGTTACCCAAATTATACTTTGCAGCCCCCCTGGATAGGTATACTTTATATGTTTTTTCGCCCTTTGAAATACAGCTATTAAAATCGGATACTGCACCGGCATCATCCTTAACTTTCATTTTAAGTCTGCCCCTTCTCTCGTAATATTCCGGATAATTCGGCTCCAATTTTATTGCTTCGTCAAAATCTGCTATTGCCGCTACAAAATCTTTATTAGTGGTCCTTATTTTCCCCCGTAATTCGTAATATTCTGCAAACTTATTGGGTACCAGTGCTATTGCTTTATCTACATCTTTAATTGCATCAATTTCTTTTTTTTGCATTGCATAGTATAAAGCTCTTCCGTAATAATTCTCAGCATTATCTGGCCATTTTTGTATTGCATCATTAAATGATTGTAATGCCGCTGCATATTTACCCGCATTTAAGTAGTCAAAACCAATATAACTATCCGCTTGCCCGTTTAGCTTTTTTTTGTTCTCTTCTAATTCTTTCATTTTTTGTACCTGCCCCGGCGTAAGTGATTTTACCGCAGCGTTCATATTTTCCAGTGTGATTTCTGTATCATTATTTGATTTTAAATTTTTAACAACAGGTAGATTATTTTCATTTTTATAAATATTTATGACGTCGTTCAATAAGTCGACTAATACTTTTCTATTCCAATCATCCGGTTCGTTGAATACAGCATGTTTGCTGCACACCGCCTTTGTGGGCGTGTTAGAATTTTTCAGGAATGTCATACTCAACTGCTGTAATATCGAATTTCGCATAGCTATAATCAGCTTTGTCCAATCTCCATAAAACATCAAAGACAGTTGGTATAATCACATCATTCAATTCCTTATAATTTGTTGCTTTTATAACCCAGGTTTCTAAATTGCCTTCACCCATATATCTTTTTGTTTCCATCTCCGTTATTTCTCCAATTTGATTAACTGTAATTTTGAAAAATAAGGAAAGTCCATTGTAGTTAAATGTAAGTTTTGCTGCATTGTAGTCAATAGGTAACCATTGTAATCGCTCACTGGGCAAAAAATTTGTCGGAAATAAAATACTTTCTCCAAGCCATCGGAGAATTTCTCCGATGTCATATTTTTCTTTCCCTTTTGTATCTAAAATGTTATACACTGAAAAAAGTGAGACGATTAGTCTGCCTTTGTCAGAAATATACATATCCCTTGCTACAAACATCGCAGTAGTCCCTTTCCAAATAAATCCTGGCTTTTCAGTTGTTGCATATTGTTCGCCTTTTATGTTCATCCAACCTTTTTTGAGGTCTGCTTTAAATTGTCCTTCGTGTTTAATTCTTGCATAACTAATGTAGGGCTGCCCTTCTTTTAAGATGTGATTAAAATACCGTTGGACTGGTTCAGGTAAACTGTCTAATTGTTTTCTGTGAAATTGCCGGGCAGATATCCTTTTTGACTGGGCAAAAAGTTCTTTTACTTGCTTACCGAATTTTACAGAAAGATTTATTTTGCCAATGATTAGCATCGATAGAAGAAGTCCAATTATGGTGAATATAATTACCATTATCTTTTTTAGTTTTTTGCATCAGCAATTTTTTTGAACAACAGGGAAAGCATTAGCATTGACAGCGGGGCTGTAATCACCCAAGGCGTAGCTATGAGCAATAACTTATTAGAAAAGATTGGGTAGAAATAAACAAATACGATTAAAGGAGTAGTAAAACTATGAAACAAGAAAGTATATCTAACCCATTTTTGAAAGCCATACTTTTCAAATACTGGCACTGCAAATAATGTCGCAAATCCCATGGCGATGTAACCTATTGCATCAAAATCCCAAAAAAGTGAATGTGGTGTTTGTTTCAGAATATTAATATCATTTGAATCTCCTTTGACTGTCATTGGAATTACAGTCGCTAATTGAACAACATAATTAGCAACAACAAATACTACATAAATTACTGTAAATAGAACTGCAGCATGACTCCAAAACTTTTTATCAGGCTTAGTTATATAGTGCAGTGCAAGAATTTCAAGCATAAAAGGGATTGTTATGCAAAGAGAAAATCCATAGATTAAAATTTCGTCAAGTGGGTATGTAAGAAAGCCCAAAATTTGTAAAGTTTGAACGATGCCAAATGCAGTGATTGCAATAAATGCAATTAGCCCTGACCAAAAGCCAACTTTTGAAATTGTCCTGTCTGTTATGAAATTATTATAACTGTCATTTACATTCATAGGACTTGAAATTTATTGAGTGGGGTGGGGTACAAAGGTAAATTCATTTGCCAGCTAAACCTTATAAACTTATTCAGGCTTCTTGTATAATTCACATACTGCCTATGTCGAAGAGTGTCGCTGTGTGGTTGCAGCTAACTTGCAGGGCTTGGCGTTGGTTAGGATCATCGCTGAGTCCGCCCGTAACTAAAGCGCAATAAAATTAGTGATGTTGAAGATAACAAAAAATGCCAAATAGAATTCCGTCTGCCCGATATTAGCTGATAGCGATTTGCTGCTGAATATTACCAGTTCAAGCCCCACTGACGCAAAACAATATGTTAGCGGCTGTTAGATTTCAGAATCAATATCAGGATCAGAAAATGATTCGGTATCTTTTAGCTGATCTTTTAAATTACCAAATTTTAGTAAGTTGTCAACTATGTAATCCGAATCATAATATACCTTAAGTCTTATATTAATAGTTTCTAGATTACGTCGATGAATAATTACAAAAAACTTGCCGCGAGGCATTTCGTTGCTATCAATTGGGTCCACAAATTCTACATGTGCTATTTCAGAAGCCGCAATTTCAAATATTTTCCTTTTAGTAGAGATTACAATACCGCTTTTACTAAAACTTAGAAATGCTTTTTTATTTATTAAAAGATGCCGGTATAAAAAAAGAAAAAAAGGAAACCCTATTGCAGAATAAAATATAAGCCTAATCACATTTGGAGGAATAATCTTTATTCCCGCAACTACTTGCATCTCATTATTTGAACTCAGGGGTGGCCCAAAAAAAAATATACAAACTACTAATATCAGGCAACAAATAATTATAAGTGTAAATAGAAATTCTGAAACAAAAGGTGTCCTTTTCCTAATAATGATTGGATATTTTGTTTCGGAATTCATAAAGTTTCGAATTGTTACTAACAGCACCCAACGAACGAGGCTTTGTGCAGTTGGGGAATTGACCAACTGGCCGCCCGGAACTGAAGCTAAATTTATAACAAAAAGTTGATGATAAGAACTAATGCCCAACAGAATTCCGTCCGCCGAAACCAAAGCCTGGATATGCACTGTCGATGATTGCTTCAACGTCATGCCCCAACTGCACAAAACCTGATGTTGTACGTAGTTATTTACTTCCTTTTGTCTGTCTAACAAAGAAAAATAGTGTCATAAAAAAAGAACTAAGCAGACAAAATGGAATAATTATTATATTTAAAATGTTATAGAAAAAAGCATATAACATTGATTCTGTTTCAATATCTTCTTGAGGATTTATATTGTGGAAATAAATATTTTTTTTGTCTTGTTCAACTTCAGAATTACCTAAGCAAGACGCTCTTCTTAATAAAGTATCTTCATAATTGTCGAACTCATGAGGGAAACCAGTTTTTTTATATTGTTCTTCTAAAGGTTTGTAAAAAATAAACCCTGTGAATATATCTTTATAGGTCAAGCTGTTTGATGTTTGATAAAATAAATCCCATTCATCGTCGCCTAATGGGCTGCTTTTAAAATCAAAACCGACAGAAGGGTTACCTACTATTGAAAATGCTGTTTCCCACTTTCCATTTTGAACTGGAGTAAATAAAATTCCTGATTTCAGAGAAATGGTGTTAATCATAACATTAGCTACTTTGCCGGGCAGATTTTTCATAAGATAGTTGGTTGTGGATGAATCTACCGATTTGATTCCAGATTTATTTATTCCATTTAGCAGTCCAAAGCCATGATTGGAGTTCATTATCACAAAGGCCTTCTTTCTTTTTTGTAAAGAAATAACATCTTTGTATTTCTGTATTATGTGCATTGCCATTGCACTATCACGTTTCAGTGGTGTATAACCTTTACGGTAATTTTCAATGGTCATTGTTTCCCAATTAGCTGGGATATCCGTAAAATACCAATGAATCATATTACTTTCTGGCAATACTGTATTTAATTTATTTACAGTTTTAAATAAATCGAAAAAATTTGTATAACTCCATAGTGGCCATATTGCATTACTGTTTCTTTGAAGGATTGCTGTATTCTTATTAAGTTCATCTTCATTGGCAAAAGAAGTGTGTAAGTAAGTATTTAAAGTGTCTTGAAAACTCACCGAGCCTTGTTCTGTAAAAAGGTTACCGATATTCTTACTGAAACGTTCGTCCGATATTATTTTAGAAATTAATTCATACTGAGAGTATTCGGGATGATTCCGTTCAGATAAAACAACAATATCATATTTATTGAACAGAGAAAAAATATAATCAACAGGGTTTTGGGAATGGCTGCTTATAAATTCCGCATATTGTTTTGTTTCTTTTGTAACAGGATATTTGGGATAAAAAGAAGATGTAAAATGTTTTTTAAATTCACTTTTAGTATGAACAAATGGATAAAGAATAATAATTAAAACTGCTATAATTAAAGAGGCAATTGATACAAAAGTATATTTTCTGATTTTTCTTTTTATAATGCCCTCTTTTGCAATTCGTGTTTTTGAAAGTAGTTCCCACCAAGTACGTTTAAAAATTAGTAGAAGTATTAACGATAGCAATAACATAATAACAATAATTAGCATAGTTATTAGCGGTGACCATACCGAAAAAAAATACTTCAATAAAATAATGGGGAGAATAATTCCTACAATTCCTTTTAAGACAATTTCTCTCAGGATTATATTCTTTAAATGAATATTACCATCATAAGTGGACATGACTTTTATGCCTGTCAATATTTTAGCAGGTGTTCTTCCTTCAAAAATCAAGAGAGAAGTAAAATAATACACTAAAAATGTAGTAATAAAAATATCTCCAAATTCAACAAATGTGAATTTCCATATTAAGGTCTGCAACAAAATGCTGCCACAATAAATAATTGATATGTCTATTAGTGCAGACGACAACCGTAGCCAAAAATGAAGCCGCTTTTTAGTTGTAATATTCTCAATTTTAGCTGGTCTAATATCTGTTGCCATTTTGTAGTGTAAAGGCTCGTCTTAATTACGTACAACTCTAAAATTTGCGCAGGTTTTACTTCCCTCTCCCGATTTATTCGTGAGCCACGAACTAAGGCAATGGCTTATTTTGAAGCAGGAGAAATCCTATCGCTTAGGCTAATAGCGTAAAAAGTATGCTTAATTTTTAGTTAGGCTGGTTGTTTAATTGATAATTCATGATTATTAATTATTAACCCTTAAACAACAGCAGCAACACACTCAACTTTTCTTTCAATTCTTTTCTTGGGATAATAAAATCCAAAAAGCCATGCTCCAGTAAAAATTCACTGCGCTGGAAACCTTCGGGCAGGTCACGTTTAATGGTTTCTTTGATAACCCTTGGGCCTGCAAAACCAATCAGGGCGCCCGGTTCGCCGCAGATGATATCGCCCAGCATGGCAAAAGAAGCTGTGGTACCGCCGAATGTAGGATCAGTACAGAGAGATATATAGGGTACCTGGTTATCGCTTAACTGGGATAGTTTACCCGAAGTTTTTGCCAGTTGCATCAATGAAAAAGCACTCTCCATCATTCTTGCGCCGCCACTTTTATTAATGATCATAAAGGGAATGCGGTGTGCCATGCAGTAATCGCAGGCACGGCTTATCTTTTCTCCCATTACGCTGCCCAGACTGCCACCGATGAATTCAAAATCCATGCAGGCAATCACCAGGTCGCTGCCATTTACTTTACCATGCGCTACCGTAATGGAATCATGGATATCCATTTTGGCATGCGTCTCTTCCAAACGTTTATGGTAAGGCTTAAGATCGGTGAAACCCAACATATCCTTGGAACGGATATTAGCAAACAACTCCGTGTAATGGTTATCGTCAAAAATAATTTCGAAGTATTCTTCACTGCCAATGCGGTGGTGGTGTTCACACTTGGGACAAACAAATTTATTTTCACTTAATTCCGAAATGGTACAGGTGTATTTGCAGTTGGGGCATTTGCTCCACAAACCTTCGGGCGCATCTTTCTTATCCTTGGTAGAAGTGAGGATACCTTTTTTTATCCTTTTAAACCAGCTTGACTTCGTTTCATCAGAATCGCCTTCTTCGCCGGTGAGGTTGAGTTCAAAGTCTTCTTCTTTCTTCTGGCTCATGATTGAATGAGTTTTAAGTTGTAAGTCGTAAGTTTTAAGTAATAAATCAATATCTCATCAACCTATTACTTCAAATTGGTTTTAAAACTGTTATAAGTCGTAAGTTTTAAGTAATAAATTAATAGCTCATTAACCTTTCACTTAAAACTATTATAAGCTGTATGTATGAATTAATGTATCGTTAACTTATAACTTAATACTTATCACTCAATACTTCATCAGGCATTTCGGTTAATACAATTCAGATCTTCAAAAGCTGTTTCCAGTCTTTTAATAAAACTATCTTCCCCTTTTCGCAACCATACCCTTGGGTCATAATATTTTTTATTGGGAGCATCCGGTCCTTCAGGATTACCTAATTGCGCCTGCATATAGGCTTCGTTCTTTTTATAATTATTGAGGATGCCTTCCCAAAATGCCCATTGCATATCGGTATCAATATTCATTTTAATGGCGCCGTACCCTATTGCTTCCCTGATCTGCTGCTGCGGCGACCCGCTGCCACCATGGAATACAAAGTACACAGGTTTTGGACCGGTTTTTAATTCTTTTTCGATATATACCTGGCTGTTGTGTAAAATGATCGGTGTTAGCTGCACATTGCCGGATTTATATACACCATGTACATTACCAAATGCCGCTGCAACGGTAAACATTTTTCCAACCTTACTTAATTCTTTATAAGAATAAGCAACGTGTGCAGGCTGTGTATATAATTTTTCGTTGTCTACATCGCTGTTGTCCACGCCATCTTCTTCACCACCGGTAACGCCTAACTCAATTTCTATGCTCATGCCCAGGGGAGCCATGCGTTTATAAAATTCAACAGAAGTAGCAATGTTTTCTTCGATCGGTTCTTCCGAAAGATCCAGCATGTGAGAACTGTACAATGGCTGACCTTTTTCTTTATAGAATTGTTCACCTGCGTCGATCAAACCGCTTACCCATGGTAACCATTTTTTTGCCGCATGATCTGTATGTATGATAACGGGAACACCGTAATATTTTGCTACATTATGAATATGCAATGCACCGGAAATACCGCCGGCGATATTGGCCTGTAATTTATCATTCGGCATTCCTTTGCCGGCCATGAATTGTGCACCGCCATTACTGAATTGAATAATAACCGGTGAATTTACTTTAGCCGCCGTTTCCAATGTGGCATTGATGGAATTGGTACCAATCACATTTACTGCAGGCAATGCAAACTCGTTGTCTTTAGCATCGTTGTATAAAGCTTCTAACTCTGCACCAAATAAAACACCTGGACTGTATTTACTCATAAGTGAAATTGTTTTTTGCAAATGTAAGGAAGTCTTTTGAATGGTTGATGGTTCATAGTTGATGGTTCATTGTTCATAAGTTTTGGCCTTGTGCTATTTGTCATAAGCCATGAACTAATAACGAACAAGGATCAGCGAATTATGAATAAGAAATGTTCAGTGCATCCTGAACGCAATGGCAGGGCAATATTCCTTGTTTCCTGTTCAATATTCAAGTTTAAATCTTTCAACCAGCAATCTCAAATACCCCGCCGCCTCCAGCATCCTGCTCCCATACCAGCTAAACATTTCCCCATCCACCAGCATTATTTTTACACCGGGCAACTGGGTTTGTAATTCATCAATATGTTTTTGTTTAAAAGGGAAGGGCTCAGAAGACAGCAAAACCAGTGCACAGTTCTTCGATCGTAGTTGGTCTACAGTTATTTCAGGATACCTTGTTGCCTTGGAAAAAATATTGTTGAAGCCTGCATGGGTAAGCATATCATGGATGAATGTATCGCCTCCAACTGTCATATAAGGTTTATTCCATACCAGGTAAGCAGTGGGCAGCGGCTGTTGCAGGGGAATAATTGATGAAAATTCTTTTTTAATTGCTGCAGCCAGCTCAGTGGCGACACTTTCTTTATCGGTCAGGGATCCAACCCGGGCGATCATTTGAAAGGCTTCTTCAATAGTATTCACCGCTGTTACCAAAACGGAATAATCTTTCGCCAGTTCTTCTACCTGTTCTTTTACGTTCTCTTCTTTATTGGCAATGATGAGGTCAGGCATCAATTTTTTTATTGCGGCGATATCGATATTCTTCGTACCACCAACCCGGGTCTTGCTGCGGAACCATTCGGTGGGATGTATACAAAACTTTGTTATGCCAACTGTTGCTTCTTCCAGTCCCAGCCAATGCAATAATTCTGTTTGAGAGGGGACGAGAGAAACAATTCTCTTCGGTATAAAATCCAGCGCCTGGCCTTTTTGCAACAGCATCCTGCAAAATTAGGGCTGGAGAGGGGAATGCATAAAAAAACTTCCATAATCACCTGACAAGACAGATACTTATGGAAGTAAGTTTTTTAGAACCAACCAAGCACTAGTCGGTTTAAACAGAGACTGGATCTTCTTTAAAGTAACTCCTGGGAGCACTTGAATAACGTAATCCGGTTTCAGCGGTGTTTTCAATTGGCCATCATCGCTTTTTACAGCATAGGCTCGGATATTGGTTTTTGTTGGTCTTTGTTGCCATCATCGCTTTTAAGGGCATAGGCATTGGATATTGGTTTTCTTGTCTTTCTCCAGGATTTGGATCTTGTTTCTTTGGACGTTTGGTTTTTTATAGGTTTAGAACTTTATAATTATTTTTATTAAAATTAAAAAAGTAGAAGTTGACTGATATTGGACTTTTTCAGGTTTTTCACAAACATTGGATAGATTCTTCGGCTTCTTCAGGATTTTTGGATAATGATTGATATTTAATTCCTATCAATCAACTTCTGACACAAAGATGCGGCAGATCCGTTTGCTGCACAAGAGCGTAATTGCTCTTTTTTTAACATACAGCTTTTACGGGGAGGATCGTAAATATCCATTTATTTTTATCGGGCAGTTACGTGATATGGGAACGTAGTTTTACGATGGGCGAGTGAAAAAGAAGGCTTTACCTAAATAAAAAACTTCCATAATCATTTGACAAGTCAAACACTTATGGAAGTAAGTTTTTTGAGAACCAACCAAGCACTGGTCGGTTTTAAACAGGATTGTTTTGGATCTTCTACAAAATTGTT
>JBBRCB010000030.1:0-44907 GCA_038205215.1 Chitinophagales bacterium
AATTCCTACTATGACGTCAAAAATGCGTTGGTTAGCAGCGATGCAAAAACAGCAGCTATTAAAGCCGGGGAACTTTTAAAGACCCTTAATGCTGTTGATATGAAAGCCTTATCAGAAGCTGATATGAACGCATTTATGCCCTTGCAGGATAAACTGGCTTTTGATGCAAAACACATTTCTGAAAACAATGGTATTGCAGAGCAAAGGGAACATTTCTCCTCCTTATCCAACAATATCTATAAATTGGCAAAGACGGTAAAATTATCTGCCGAACCTGTTTACCAGGAATATTGTCCAATGAAAAAGATGTATTGGTTAAGCAGCGAAGCTGCAATCAAAAATCCTTATTACGGAAAGGCGATGCTTACCTGTGGTAAAGTAACAGAAACCATAGAGTAATTTCTCAATTGACAGGATAGCCACAGATTGCTTGCAGCTTGAGGCTTTACCTGTTTGCAATATTTACTAATAACTAAAACAAAAAAAATGAAAAATATAATTCTCGGGTTAGCTTTGCTAACAACAGTTCTTGCAGCTTGCAATAATTCATCATCAGAAAAAAAGGACAATACAGCCAGTGATGCACAATCAACAAATACGCCTGTTGATACATCGGCGAAGCAAGTAACAGCAACTACAGAAACTACAGCCACAGTTTCAATAGCTGAAATACTAAACGGTTATTTAAAAATGAAAAATGCCTTTGCAAAAGATGATAGCAAAGAAGCCGGTGCCGCAAGTAATGAAATGGTAAAGTCATTTAGCAGTTTCAATAAAACTGCATTAACCACAGAGCAGGCAAAAATTTACAATGATATAGAAGATGATGCCAGGGAACATGCAGAACATATCGGTTCAAATGCAGGTAACATAAAACACCAACGGGAACATTTTGATATGTTGAGCAAAGACATATATCAACTAGTAAAAACCTTTGGCGGCGGACAGAAATTGTATTATGACCATTGCCCCATGTATAATGATGGCAAAGGCGCAAACTGGCTAAGTGAAACTAAAGACATTGCTAATCCATATTTAGGCAAGTCTATGCCTACTTGTGGCACAGTGAAAGAAGAATTAAAGTAAACTTATGACTGTTATAAAGAAAATTGGATTAGGATTGTTTATTGGCTTTGTTGCTATTCAGTTTATTCAGCCGACACGGAATAAAAGCAATACTATTTTGCCAATGGATATTGAAAAAATAGTGGCAGAGCCTGCAAATGTTTCAACCATATTAAAAACGTCTTGCTATGATTGCCACAGCAATAACACACTTTACCCCTGGTATTCTTTCATTCAACCAGGCGGATGGTTAATGGCATCACATATAAAAAATGGGAAAGCGATGCTAAACTTCAGCCAGTTTGGAGAATTGTCAGAGCGTAAGCAACAAAACAAATTACAGGGAATAATAAACCAGGTAAAAGATGGCGAAATGCCAATATCATCCTATAGGCTTATTCACCCAAATGCAGTTTTAACGCCTGCACAAAAAACCATTTTAATCAATTGGGCTGCATCTGTAAAAGACAGTCTTTCGTCAAATAATTAAAACAAAAGAAAAAATAAAACAAATATTAATCAAAGTATTCAAAGCAATCTTTATTCGTAAAAAAGGTTGCTGCAAATAAAAATATTGAATGATGAAAAAAATAATTGCAATCATATTTATGATTTCCATTTATTCCTTTGCACAAGCGCAGGATATGAAAGGCATGGACATGAACAAGAAGGAAAGCAAGCAACAGCCAGTAATATATACCTGTCCAATGCACCCCGAAATTCATTCCACAAAGCCAGGCAACTGTCCTAAATGCGGAATGAAATTGATAACAGAAAAGCCAAAGCCTGTAAAGCAAAAAGCTATTCAGGAAAAGCCTAAGATGAAAATGCCTGATGACACTATTCCCCAAAAAAGTATGAGTATGGATCGTATGAAAATGAAAACCGATACCGCCAATGATAAAATGATGAATATGGGCGATATGCAAATGAAGATGTCTGCGGAGCCAACTTATACAGCGTTCAGCAAAAAATATATTTCAAACAATACGCCACCCAGAATAATCAGGTACGATTTATACATTGCAGATACAACGGTAACATTTGGTAAAAAAACTAAAAGGGCTATTGCCGTAAACGGGCAAATACCGATGCCTACATTAACCTTTACCGAAGGAGATACGGCAGAAATTTATGTACATAATAATCTGGATGAAGAAACTGCTTTGCACTGGCATGGCTTGTTTTTACCAAACCAATATGATGGCGTTCCCAACCTTACTCAAATGCCTATAATGCCTCACACAACCCATGTGTACCGCTTTCCAATTATTCAAAGTGGCACACACTTTTATCATAGTCACTCCATGTTTCAGGAGCAAATAGGAATGTATGGTATGTTTATTATGAACAAAAGAAAAGAATGGGACATACCTACCATACCCATTACATTAAGCGAGTGGGCAGATGTGAAGCCCGAAGAAATTAACCGCAGCCTGCACAATGCAAGTGATTGGTTCGCTATTAAGAAAGGAACAACGCAGAGTTATGCTGAAGCAATTAAAACGGGGCATTTCAAAACAAAGATTACCAACGAATGGAAGCGGATGAATGCAATGGATGTAAGCGATGTGTATTATGATAACTTTCTAATCAATGGTAAAAACCAAAACGAACAACCACAATTTAAAGCAGGAGATAAAGTAAGGTTGCGTATTGCAAATGGTGGTGCATCCGATTATTACTGGCTAAGCTATGCAGGAAGTAAAATAACAGTTGTTGCAAGTGATGGTAATGATGTAGAACCGGTAGAAGTGGACAGATTGATTATTGCAGTTTCTGAAACTTATGATGTAGTTGTAACCATTCCTGATAACAAGAGTTATGAATTTTTAGTAACACCCGAAGACAGAACAAAATCCGCTTCACTTTGGCTAGGCAGCGGCGAAAAAGTAGCGGCAACAAAATTGCCCAAGCTAAAATATTTTGCAGGTATGAAGATGATGAACAACATGATGGATATGAATGGCAACATGATTGAAATGGATGGAATGAAAATGCAAAATCAGGAAATGGACATGAATACGGTTATGTATCCTGAAATCACAGGCTTTGAAAATCCTAAAGACACTATTCAGTCAAAAAAAATGAATGGCAGGCAAATGCAGATGAACAATGGCAATCACAGCATGGCGGGGATGGATATGGCTCCCTCTCCTTTGGAGAGGACGGGGGGTGAGGCCGCAGATATTGTAACACTTCATTATGGCATGTTGCGTTCTGCCGATAAAACAACACTACCGGAAGGTCCGCTCAAAGAATTAAAATTTGATTTAACCGGAAATATGAACCGCTATGTTTGGACGCTGGATAATAAAACCATTTCTGAAAGCGACAGGATATTAATTAAGAAAGGCGAGAATGTACGTGTTATTTTATACAACAATTCTATGATGCGCCACCCGATGCACCTGCATGGACACGACTTTAGGTTACTGAATGGGCAAGGTGATTATTCTCCTATGAAAAATATTATTGACATCATGCCAATGGAATTGGATACTTTAGAATTTGCAGCTACTGAAAGCGGCGATTGGTTTTTTCATTGCCATATATTATACCATATGATGAGTGGTATGGGAAGGATATTCAGTTACGAAAATAGCCCGGCCAATCCTGAAATACCGCACCCTAAATTAGCACAACGCAAACTATTTGCCGATGACCGTATGCCGCATTTGATGGCCAGGATAGGTATTGAAAACAATGGCAGTGATGGTGAAGCTATGTTAGCTCAAACCCGTTGGAAACTAAGCACCATGTGGCACCTGGGCTACCATGACATGCACGGTTATGAAAGTGAAACGATGGTAGGCAGGTACCTGGGTAAAATGCAGTGGTGGTACCCTTATGCAGGATTTGATTACCATTATAAAATAGCTGGAGGACCTAAAAATATTTTTGGCAGTGAATCAACCAACTGGTTTGGACAAAAAAGTAATAAAGATGACCGTCGTACAGTAGTAGCCGGTATTGCCTATACTTTACCCACTTTAACTGTTGCTGATTTTAGAGTTGATGGTAACGGGAAACTTCGCTTTCAATTATCAAGGGAGGATATTGCCATTACTCCACGACTTCGTTTTGCCTGGATGATCAATACCGATAAGGAATATATGGCCGGGTTCCGGTACATAGCAGGCAAGTATATTTCTTTATCAACACACTATGATAGTGATATGGGACTGGGGGCAGGTGTAACCTTAACGTATTAATTAAAAAGGTTGGGTTTATATATTGGTTACCCGACCTGGATTCGAACCAAGACAAGCAGAATCAGAATCTGCTGTACTACCATTATACTATCGGGCAATAGGAAAAAACAGGAACTACTATTTACAGGTTTCAAATTTAATATCTTTATAAGAGTTGGTAAAATAAATATTACAAAATATTATGTAACACCGCCGTTGTTGTGCAGGGTAAAACAGGAACGATGAAAAAAGTGCCGGCATATTGACGCATCGCTGAATAAAAGCACAGTTGCAGTTTTTACTGGTACATCCCGGCGGGCCTTTTTGGAAGAACAAAGACAGTGGCGTGTGGACGATAACAAAAGGAGCCTTCACCGATGAAGACCCACTCCATGCAGCCAAAAGAGCGTTTACAGAAGAAACCGGGTTCAGCTGCGAGGGCACATTTACCCCATTGGCATCAATAAAACAAAAGAATGGAAAAATAGTGTATGCATGGTCGGTACAAATAGCTTTTGAAGAGTACAAGCCCCACTGGCGCAACATCCAGTTGCAGGCACACCGTTCTTCAATGTATCATAAAAAGCAGTTGTGTCAAATTGTTAGAAACGTTGAATAAATAGGTTCTTTGTGAGCGAATTAAATTTTATTTATACTATTCCCCGTCTATTTCTTGTTGCTGTAAGTATGGTTATTATTAGGGCGATTCCACCTAATGCAGCGCAAATAACAAAGCCCCATTTTAATCCTATTGCCTGTGAAATTGCACCCATTAATAAAGGTCCAATCATATCGCCTAACTCCTTAAAAGAACCAGCTACACCCATTGTAGCTCCCATTTCATTTTCTCCTGCAAGTTTGCTTATCAAGGCATCACAATTTGTCCATACAACACCTATACCTATGCCTGCAACAATGCAGGTAATAATTAAAAATGTTCCTGTTACAAAAGGTATCGCGGCAGTTGAAATTACCGATAATAACATTCCTAAACGGAGTATTAAAACCTGATTATACTTATCAGCCAGCCAACCGGCAACCGGCTGTATTAATAAATAAGAAACTGTTGTTACTGAAAGCAGCAAACCGGTATTAAAAGGGTTATACCCTAAATCGTGAATGCGTACAGGTAAGAAACCAAAAAGAATGCCTACAAAAAACATATTGATAACAATGATTAAAAACCACGGGGCTAACGTTTTATTTTTAAATACTGTGAATAAAGATTTTAAAGAAAAATCATCGTCATCATCAAATGCCGCACTGGTTTTTTGCTTATCGGCAGGTAAAGTAAAGGCAAGTAACAATGCGATAAACCCTATACCTGCACAGGCATAAAAGATACCAGTAAAATTTGACTTCATTACAATTGCACCACCAATAACAGGGCTTACTACATAACCTAATCCTTTTATTGTATTGTAAATGCCAAAGGCTTTTCCTTTATTATCTTTGTATAAAGTACCCACCATTGCAAGTGATACAGCCGATAATGCTGCTCCTCCCAAGCCTTGTAAAAAACGAACAACAATTAAAAATTTTGGCGGAACAAATGGATACAATAAGGAAGCAAGAATAAAAATAATGATACCCAGATAAAGAGCTTTTTTCATTCCCTTTTTATCTGCCAAACCACCAAATACAGGCTTAGCAACTATTTCAGCAAAATCATAAATAGCTATCAGTAAACCAATCATGGTTAAACCAATACCCACCCTCTCAGCATAAAATGGAAGATTGACTGCAACAATGTGAGCGCCAAAAGATGTAGCAAAGCCAAGAAAACCAAGCACAAAAGCCCACTTTAAAGATACTTTCATTTAGTTAATAAGTTATTTAACTACTTCTATTTTTGTGATCGGATGTATTTCTTCCCATCCGTTATGACTGTCAATTACAAGGCTCCCGGTTACTTTTACATGGTCACCAACTTTAGGTAAAAGTATATGATTTAAATATCCATTACAGGTATTACCAACTTTTTCTAAGTTCGTGTTATTGGCACAAACCGCTTCGATAACAAGGTCGCCTTGTTTTTTTTTCATGTTCTTTTTAGTTAGTAAGCCCTCTTGCCCGTTATCAAGTTTTAAAAGCATGTGCTGGTCTCCATCTTCATCAGCACTACTTTCTTCTATTATTCCGGTAACGGTTTTGCATTTATCAACTATCTCCAACCTTGCAGGATTATAAACATATTTCCATAATGATGTATCGCAGTCAATGGTAAAGTTAGTATCTGTTACATTTTGTATTGAGTCTGACGAAGTTGTTTGTTCCTCTTTATCATTGTTCTTATGTTTTTTTTCCTTTTTTTGCTCACAAGAAGAAAATAAAGAAAGAAAAATAACTGTCAGGAAGAATAGGGCGTGCTTAATTTTTATGTGTGTCATTTGATTTTGTTTGCAGGTACGAAATTAAGGTTTCATGTTGAGGTTTTGCTTGTCTCATCAATAGCGAAATGCCTGCCAACAGGGTTACTTACACCAACCTGCTTTGCCTCTTACCATTCAGTAAAACTGCATCCTGATACAAATGAATTTTTTCGCAAAATCTAACTTCATTGTCTTAATCCATTACCCACTGCGCCAGCCCGGTATTCTACTGATCTTCATTTACACGAATATTCATCACAAATCTGTGAATTATATAAGCCTTTTAATTAATTGTATAAGCATTACTGTTTATAAAATGCGGAACTTGAATTATGGTTCCTGTGGAAATTTCACTCCGTTTATCGGGATGATATAGTTCAGCATTGAGCAACAGGAAGCTGCATCGCTGCCATCATGATGGTGGTAGCCTGCAGCAGACCTGTAAATGCAAATATTTTGCTATCATCAAATGCACTAAAAAATGGAAAATAAAATCATACCCAATTCAATTACAGTTATAGCTTCCAAATGGCCGGCATGGCTTATTACACTAAAAACCTGGCTGCTAAAAGAGATACACAAGGGGAATTAAAGGGGACGGGGGAAGAAGTCGTACCTTACATGCGCACATTATTCAACAACAGACAGTATAAATCACTTAACAGCAGACATGGAAACCAGCGAAATAGCAAAAGCCAAAACGCATATCATTGTAGAGATCATCGAATATATACCGAACTCTATACTAAGCAGAACTATTGTAAAAAAAATAACCGGGAATGTTACGGTGTCTTCCTTTGCTGCCGGTGAAGAGTTAGCAGAAAAAACTTCTCCCTTCGACAACTATATCCAGATTATTGATGGCGCCGCAGAAATTATCATTGACGATAAAGTGTATAAGTTATCCCTGGGCCAGGGTATTGTTATCCCCGCCCACGCCAAGCATTGCTTTAACGCGGATGAAAAATTTAAGATGATTTCAACGGTAATTAAAAGTGGGTACGAAGACTAGTGCTTTGAGATAGTTTATAAACGCTCAATATCATACACGCAGGTGGGTTGCCTGCTGCAAAACCAGGGTTTCGCCATTTTAGAAAAAGATTCAATGAAACTCTATATTAAATATATGGTTAGCCTCCGTTGCAAAATGTTGGTTAGAGATACTTTTAAAAAGCTCGGGCTTCATTATGTCAGCGTTAACCTGGGCGAAGTAAATTTATTGGAAGATATTTCCGACAGGCAGCGTGAAAAACTAAAAAATATTTTATTAAAATCAGGACTTGAATTGATGGATGACAAGAAAGCCATACTGATTGAAAGAATAAAGAATGTGATCGTGGAAATGGTGCATTACGCGGATGACTTACCCAAGACGAATTTCTCTGATTTCCTGAGCGAAAAACTCAACTATGATTATACCTACCTGGCCAATATTTTTTCAGAAACACAGGGTATCACCATTGAACATTTTATTATCATCCACAAGATTGAAAAGGTGAAAGAACTGATCATTTACAATGAACTCAACCTTAGTGAAATTGCCTGGAAACTCCGCTACAGCAGTGCAGCTCACCTTTCCACCCAGTTTAAAAAGATAACGGGGTTAACACCTTCGTATTTCAGGTCACTGAAAAAGAAAAAAATGGTGCTGCTGGAGGATCTGTAAAAGACAAATAATTGGTTTGATTATGTCAATAACGGCACTGGATATAAATTCATCATATGCTAATAATAATATTTTGCATCCTGCCAGCTTAAATAATGAAGTATACGGGTTACCGGTAACAATTATTCCCGCGAATGAAGAGTTGCGTATATCCAAACTGCATTTGTATGATATTGTTGACAGTCCCGAAGAAGAAGTGTTTGATAAAATTGCGAAGCTGGCAGCCCAGGTATTTGATAGTGCCGGTGCGTTTATCAGTTTCGTGGATAGTGATAAGGTATTTTATAAATCATGTAACATCCCTGTCAAAGGCAGGGCAATAGCCCGTGATAAAAGCCTCTGTTCACTCCTTGTGGCACATCATCATGACCTGTTGGTTTTTAAAGACATTGATGCGGTGCCGGGATTGAGGGAAAATTATACCCTGCCTTCAACCAATACCAGGTTTTATGCAGGCGCAGCGCTTACTACCGTAGAGGGTTACATCATTGGAGCGATCTGTGTTACCGACAATACTCCCAGGGAGCCAACAAAAAAGCAACTGGATATGCTCACCACTCTTGCCAGTTTGATAATGGATGAACTGGAGTTGAGGCTGGTGACAAAAAAATCAGTGCGGGTGCAAACCGATTTGATAAATATCGTGCTGCACGAATTAAAGAACCCGCTGCTGAACATCAGCCTTGCAGGAGAAATGCTGGAAGAGGAAGCTTGTGCAGGAAACCTGCCGTCGATAGCTAAACTGATCTTAAGAAATACGCAGCGCCTCGATGAAAAACTGAATGACCTCCTTAACCTTTCTCAAATTGAGAACAGTGAATTCAGCCTCAATAAAGAAAGGCTCAACCTGACAGCGAAGCTCCAAATGGTAATTGGCAATTTCAGTTATATGGCCCTTCAAAAAAAACAGCAGATAGAATTAATGGAAACTAAACCGGTTTTCATTACTGCTGATAAAAAAAGGCTGCAGGAGATACTGGACAATCTTTTGAACAACGCTATTAAATTTTCTTACCCGAACAGCACGATCAAAATCGATATAGAGCAAAGCCCTACTGATGTGCAAATAGAATTCCGCGACCAGGGGCAGGGCCTTGATGAAATTGACAAAGAAAAACTCTTTACCAAATTTACAAAGCTCAGCGCTATCCCTACAGGCAAAGAAAGATCCAATGGATTGGGGCTTTCGATTGTAAAAACTTTGGTTGAATTACACCAGGGTAAAGTATGGGCTACCAGCGAAGGAAAAGATAAAGGCGCATCATTTTTTGTTTCCCTCCCTTTGGTGGAAGAGCAATTTAAGAAGGAGTTGGGGTGAGGCGTGAGACGTGAGACGTGAGAGGTGAGTAATGGCTGCTGCATAATGAACGATCAACGATCAACCATCAACTATCAACCCTAACAGGGCAAAGAACCTAACCAGGTAATCATCTTTTTACCCGATTCCCACATATGAGTACGATCAACAGTTATAGTGACCGGCATCAGGAAATAGGCCAATGTAAATAATTAGTTTAGGGCCTAAATAAGCTGCCATGAAAGCGATCATGTCGAATCAATTGCAGGATGCTGCGCATGCTGTACCTTACCGGCCCGCTATTGCTATCATTATGCCATTTGAACCGAAGATGGGTTCAAAAAATTTTCTAACAGCAGCTTTAAAAAAAGTGGTTGATAAAGTTGAGGCCCTATTGACTACACAATACCCTGATGACATACATCAACTCATGACAAAAAAATTACAGCTTGTTATGAGAAACCTGGATTACTCTACCCATAAAAAAAGTATCGCGATCTTTTTATCACCCGTTTTTGAAAAGCTGCTATACCTTGATATGCAGGTGAAGGAACGAATCATTATTGATACCTCATTTGAAATACGCGACGTTGTTTATAGCAAAATTCACCTGCACCAATACCTGTTGTTGGTGTTGGGCCCGGCTGACTGCCATATTTACCTCGGCAACGGGACCTCTGTTGTTCGCATACTGAGCAGCAAACCCGAACATGCAAATGCCTACAAAAGAACGCTAACCGGGGGAACCGGAAATTTTTGTGACCCGGAAGAAGCAAAAGAAATTACAGCAGGTAAGTTCCTGCACCATGTTGATCTTTCGCTAAACATTATATTGAATGCTTACAACCTGCCTCTTTTTGTTTCGGGTACCGGTAAAGTACTGGACGATTTTAAAAAGCTAACCCAACACGATAACAGCGTCATTGAATATATACAGGGCAGTTATACAGAAGTTACAGTACAAAAACTGGCCGCTATACTGGAACCTTATATAACGGACTGGAAAAAAGTACAACAAAAGAACCTCTTTAATCAACTGAGCACGGCAGCAAACGAAAACAAACTGGCTGCAGGGATGAATAATGTATGGCGGGAAGCTGCAAAAAATAAAGGCAGGCTGCTATTGGTTGAAAATAATTTTGTGTATGCAGCAGAACAGGGCAGCATAGACGAGGTTATCTATAAAGCTATTGAACCGTATAATAAATTTTCTTACGTACAGAATGCAGTAGATGATGTGATAGAAAAAGTTTTGGCTGGCGGCGGTGCGGTAGAATTTGTTGCTGATGGCACATTAAAAGAGTATAACCATATTGTTTTGATTCAATATTACTGACTACAAATTAGCTACAATGAAAACAATACTCGTTGCCACGGATTTTTCGGACGCAGCGCTAAACGCTGCTGAATATGCAACAGATATGGCCCTGTGTATAAATGCCGATCTTGTTTTGCTTCATACCTATCAATTGCCCACGATCTATGATGAAATACCCGCGTTTTTAAATGTAGGCAACTGGGCAAAAGACGCCAATGAAGCATTGGACAAATTAAAGAATGAACTGCTGAAAAGAAGTGATGGTAAAATAAATATCACCGCTACGGCAAGAGAAGACGCTTTTTTTAAAGGTTTAAAAAAAACCTGTGAACAGCTGCAGCCCTATGCAGTAATCATGGGCAGCCAGGGAACTTCAACACTGGAGCATTTCTTTTTAGGCAGGCATACCGTGTATGCAATGGAACATTTAGAATGGCCTTTGATCACCGTGCCAGCCGGCAACAGGTTTTGCTCAATTAAAAAAATAGGCCTTGCCTGCGATCTTGAAAATGTGCCCGAAACTATACCCACAAGCGAAGTGATCGGTTTAGTAAAAGATTTTCACGCAGAACTTCATATTCTTAACACTGGCAACAAATCGGAGTTTAGTGCCGAAGTTATTTTTCAATCACGCCTGTTACGACAAATGGTAGGTTCATTAAATCCAATCTATCATTTCATTACCAGTGCGGATATTGACCAGGGCATTATTGACTTTACCGCGCAACAGGAGATTGATCTATTGATCACATTACCTAAAAGGCATGGCCTGCTGGAAAAACTCCTGCATAAAAGTCATACCAGGCAATTTATTATACATAGCCATGTTCCGGTATTGGTACTTCATCAATAACCGGTTCATGCTGCACAATGGAATTCAACGGAAAAAAATTTGGCTTTGCTATAGTTAAACCTTGCTCTTTATTATGGTGTAATGTTTTCTTAAAATGATCATAACTTCTTTTTGTATTTTAAAACCGCCACATGAACAAAACAGTATTGATATTATTTTCCATTGCTTTTTATGCGTGTAACCAAAATAAGCAAACAGAAACCGTGATTGGCAGGGATACGGCCTACGTGGCAGCAACTAAGCCGGACTCGATACGCATTAAACAGGATATGCATTATTATTGGGAAGCATCGCCTGATGATAAAAGCAATAAATTAGTGATAAGAAGGTTGAGACCGATCAGTGCGGATTCGTTGAACGTGGATTATCTTATCAGCCAGATCAACTACCGGTATGAGCATATCAAACTCCGGTTTGTAAAGATATCCAACGATACTTTATTTGTAAAGATCGGGCAAAGCGATTTCCTTACGCAGCAATTGGGTTCAACCGGTGCTGAGATATATATAACCGAAGCCACTTATAATTTGAGTGAATTAAAAAATATTGGGTATGTGCATTTTGATTTTAAAGAAGGCGACCATGCGGCTCCCGGCACCTATTCAAGAAGCGATTTTGTAAATATAAAATTCAGCAGTCAACAAAGCAGGCGATAAACTAGGAAAGCTATTTAAAAAAAAGTAACAGTCTCATTGAAAGGTAAACTAATCTTAGCAACAGCCCTGTTAATATATTCAGTGTCAATTTACGTATTTTTCTAACCCGGATCTTTTATGGCTGATGAGCAAACAATGTTTTTTTTACACCAATTACGTCTATTTGACTTCATTTTTTGAAACGCCGTTTTCTTTTAAAGCCTTTTTGCAATAGTTTCTATATTCTTACACATTCTGCTTGCTTAACAGTGGGCAATTTTTTAGAAGAAATTATTTACCCAAAAGAAGGCAGCAATTTTATTTCGTTCCGGTACAGGATGATTTTTTTGCTGTTTTCCAGGTGTTTCAGTAGCCTTGAAATTACTACTCTTGAAGTGGCTAACTCATCTGCTATTAAATTATGCGAGGCTTTTATCACGCTGGAACCTGTCAGGCGCTGTTTCTCTTTTAAATAAGCTATCAACCTGTCATCTAATTTGTGAAAAGCAATACTTTCAATAGACTTTAATAATTCAATAAAACGTTCATTATAACTACGCATGATGTAGTTTTTCCAACTCGTATAAACACAAAGCCACTCATCGAGTTTTATATGGGGAATTGCCAGCAACTCCACCTCATCTTCTGCAATGGCTTTTACTTCACTTTTTTTAGCCTCCACACAACAACTATACGCCATTGAGCAGCTTTCGCTGCTTGACAAATAATACAATAGAATTTCATTGCCGCTTTCATCTAATCGTAACACTTTTACCGTACCCTTCAAAATTACCGGCATCATACGGATATACTTGCCATAATCCATAATCAAATCACCTTCTTTAAAACTTTGCCAGGTACCGAACTGCTGCATTTCCAGCAGCAATTTCGGTTCAAAAACATTTTTCAGGTTGTCTAGATTCATGATAAGGGTTATAATAATTCAAAATACAAAGTGCCTGTAGTTCTTCTGCTAAATTTACGGTTAAAAGTTTTCATATCTCGGCTGTTATTTTGCCAAATGATCACTTGCGTTTCCCTGATTTTTTATTTCATTCGTTTTATCAAGATTCATTGTATAAATGTATTCACAGCATCTGATCTGAAAGAATTGAAAGGCCGCTAAGTTCTTAGCAAAGGTATATTTAATATCTGCATTTGCAGGGTGCAGGTATAGTTGGTTTGGCAGGAGTGATAACCGTTTTGACTCTGTATTATTATTATTCTCCATTACAGCATACGAAAAGCCCATTAATGCCTTTCGGTTAAGCGGGGAATTTAACCGCTATAATCCAGAGATTTCCGGCTCGGTGCTTTTATAATGCCGAAAAAAAATTCATCTTTCAAAAAAAGACGAATACTAAAGCAAGAATTGCAATGGCGGTAGTTTGGTTTTATTCAGTGCTAACCTGCTGCAATTTTCGTTTACCCGTTTCTGCCCGTTGGAAATAATTTTAAAGAAAACCGGTGTGAAGGACGATGAAAAGCGGCGCTGCTAAATTATATTAACCAGATGCAACAATGGATTAAAATACAATTTTAATCCATTGTTTATTTTAAACAGCAGCCTTGGCATTGCGAAAAAATTGCGCTTAAACGAGCAGGAACAAAAGAAGGAAGCTGAATTAATCAACTTCCCTCTTTACCAAAATAGGTACTGTCTTATTTTACAAACTGATTTACATAATCCCACGGCCCGCCGTTTATCACATTGATAAATCCATTTTGTTCTAAAATAGATTTAGCCATACCACTTCTGCCACCACTCCTGCAAAAGACAATAATATATTTTTTGTTCTTAAATTTTTCAAGTTCAGCAGCTACCCGATCCAAAGGGATATTCACCGAGCCTTTTACATGACCTTCAGCAAATTCACCAGGCGTTCTTACATCTGCTAAAAAAGCGCCATTATTAATAATGCTTTGTAAGTCGGTTTTGGCCCCGCCACCAAACAGGTTTGAAAGTTTCATGGTATTTATTTGTTTACGTGTTGTTTAATAATGTTAATTAGATTTGCTTTAGGTACTACACCACTTTGCCGCCAGACAGGTTTGCCGTTTTTAAAAAGAATAAGTGTAGGCACTCCCTGGATCTTATATTGATTAGCTGCCGCAGGGCTTTTGTCTACATCAACTTTTATAATTGTGGCTGTTTCACCTATTTGTTGTTTTACATCTTTGAGAATAGGCGCCATCATTTTACAAGGGCCACACCATTCTGCAAAAAAATCCACTAATACTGGTTTTTCAGATTGTATCACATCGTTGAATGTCATAATAATTACTTTATTCTTTTACTACTTTATTTGTTTTTTTAAACATACTTAACAGCAGGGCGCCCATTAATGCACCATACAATGAACTGTTAACTGGCTTTGAGGTTATAGCACATGTGCCACTTGAACAGCCAACAAATTTCCAGTACATATATCCGGCCACGGCACCCAATATTGCGCCAATAAAAAACAGCCTGTTATTTTTAAACCACTTCTTCATAGCTAATATCTTTTGTAGGTTGAGCTGCTTTTTTAATTGGCACGCTGCACCCGCCCGTTCCACAGCAACCAATATTAAAAACAGCCATACCGGTAAAGAATAACCCTGCAATTGAAAACATGATGTCTTTAGCCAAAATGCCCTGCACAATAATTGCAACACCGATAACCAGGCGCAGGAACCTGAAAAAATTCCAATTACTTACAATAGATTGCTTCATATTCATTGTTGTTTAACTTTTTTTATGATACTTTACCAATAGCACAGCTAATATAAGATTTAGCTTTACTAATAAAACTGTTATCCCCTTTTTCAGGGTATCCCAATGCCGCCAGCTTCATTACAATTTCATCTCTTTCTAAGTTTATACCGGATATACATACTTTATCCTCATCTTTAAATATCACTACATCGGTTACACGTTTTATTTTTCGCAAGGCAGTTTTAATACTGTTCATGCATCCGGTGCATTTAATATTCTCACAAAAATTTCATGAGTAATCATTGATCTTTATTTATGTAAAGTTAGCCTGCAGTAAAATGCTGTTCGGTAACAAAGGTTACAAAGGTAAAAGCAGCCAGCAGGCTGCTATATGATGTAAAAACAAGTCTTAAATAATTTAGACTAAAGATTTTCTACAAATTCATTTATTTCTACAAGGCCATTTTTTCTCCATACGCTTTTACCTTGCTTGTAAATAATAAACGTTGGGAAGCCTTCTATCTTTAATTCTTTGCAGATACTGCTCTGCGCACCTCCATCAATTTTTAAAAGCACAAATTTATTGCCGTGCATTGCAACCAACGAATCTAGAACAGGTACCATCTTTTTACAGGGAGCACACCAGGTAGCACTAAAATCTACCAGTACCGTTTTATCTGGAGGGATCATCGCCAAATACTCCGCCATTGTTACTTGTTTTACCTCAAGAGCGTGTACCACCGGCTTATCAGCATTTCTCCAGGCATTGATTCCGCCAGTAAGCGTATAAGCAGTAAATCCGTTTTGTCTTAACCAATCTGAGGCAGCACTGCTTCTTGCACCACTGAGGCAATAAGTATACACTGGTTTGGTTTTGTCTAATGCTTTCGCCCTCCCAGCAAATTCTGTTTCATTATTCCAGTCGGCAAGCAAGGCATTATTTAAATGCCCGGCCTGGTATTCTTCCGCAGTACGAACATCCAGCAACTGAATATTTGCCTCACCCATTGCCTTTTCAAATTCCTGAACAGAGAGATTGGTTTGTTGTGATGGCGTGTTACATCCTGTTGTCATGCTGATGCAGGAAATAACAATGAAAAATCTCTTTAACATTCTCATAATTGTTCTTTTTTAACAGGGCACGTATTTAAGCCAATTAAACTATAGAGCGGACAAAAGCTAACCAGGCTGGTTAATACAAACACTACGCCTAATACTAAAAGAATAATTCCAAAAGTACCAGTTACAATACCCGCAAAATAGAGGTAGGCAAATACCGCTGCTAATAAAAGTCGAATGATGCGGTCGAAAGTACCCATGTTTTTTTTCATATAAATAAATTTTGAACAAGGTAGCGTATTTAGATCTGGGTGTCTGTAACTTATGTTACAATAGTTAAGATTTGCTAACAACCAATACCTGCATTAACAATATTGGATATCGCTTCAAAGGGCAAATTTATTTTAAACTCCCGTTTTTACAGGAGTTAGTAAATTCTCTTCTATTATTTTCTTAAAAACATGTTTAGGGAATGCGCCAGGCTGCATCATTGGTTCACCGGCAGCATCAATGAAAAGAATCGTTGGTATACTTTGAATTCCGAATACGGAAGATAATTCCACTTCCACATCTGTATTAACTTTATAAATAACAATCCGGCCTTCATATTCTCTGGAAAGTTCTTCCAATACCGGAGCCACCATTTTACACGGGCCACACCAGTCCGCATAAAAATCAATAACAGCCGGTAAACTGCCCTGGTATTTCCAGTCTTTAACGGTATCGTAGTCAAATACCTTTTCTTTAAAATCCTGCGTGGTGAGTTGTATTGTTGCCATAACTTATTTTATTTTTATAAAATTAGAAACCTTTCTGTTGATAATGGGTAACTTTTGTTACTTCATATAATAATTACTACTGTCTACCAGGCTAAGCTAGGTAACAATTGTAACACTCTTACCGAATTAATATATCGTCCTTTACATCGTCATTAAAACATAAAAGATGAAATATTTAATTATAGGCGGTGTGGCAGGTGGTGCAAGTACTGCAGCACGTTTAAGAAGATTAGACGAACATGCAGTTATTATCCTGTTGGAGAAAGGCGCTCATATTTCCTATGCCAATTGCGGTTTGCCTTATTATATTGGCGATGTTATCACAGACCGTAATAAATTGTTTGTGCAAACAATCTCTTCATTCAAACAACGGTTTAATATTGATGCAAGGGTATTGAGTGAAGTTATTGCGATTAACACTGAATTAAAAACTGTAAGTGTAAGGAATGTAACAAACGGTGAAGAGTACGAAGAAACTTATGATAAGCTGGTACTTTCTCCCGGAGCTTCACCCATTCGGCCGCCATTGCCGGGTATTAACAGCGATGGTATTTTAACATTAAGAAATGTAACCGATACAGACAGGATTAAAGAATATGTTCAACAGTTCCCCGGGGGAAAGGCTGTAATTATTGGAGCAGGTTTTATCGGCCTGGAAATGGCTGAAAACCTGTATCAGCTTGGAATGAAAATTACCGTTGTTGAAATGGGCGACCAGATTCTTGCACCAACTGATTTTACCATTGCCGCCATTGCACAACAACATATAAGAAGCAAAGGAGTTGATTTAAAATTAAAAACTTCGGTTACCGGATTTGAAAGAGATGGAAATGGATTGAAGGTATTATTAAAAGATGAAGAACCTTTGGAGGCAGATGTGGTGATATTATCTATTGGTGTAAAACCGGATACCAAACTGGCCACAGGTGCAGGATTGCAGTTGGGTAATGCAAGAGGGATTTTAGTAAATGAATATTTGCAAACATCAAATGAAGATATTTATGCAGTGGGCGATGCTATTGAATTCCTCAATCCGATCACTGGTAATTCAATGCCAACTTATCTTGCAGGCCCAGCCAATAAGCAGGGAAGAATTTGTGCCAATAATTTAGTGTTGGGCAATCATCAAAAATACCATGGCTCAATCAATACTGCAATCGTTCAACTATTCGACATGACGGTGGCCATAGCGGGCGTGGCCAGTAAACATTTAACCGCCGCAAATATTACACACCTTGTATCCACAACGCATAGTGGCTCACATGCCGGCTATTACCCGGATGCTGAACAAATGACCATACAAATTGCTTTCTCGCCTGAAGATGGAAAGTTATTGGGTGCCCAGGTAATTGGCAAAGATGGTGTTGATAAAAGAATTGATACCCTGTCTTCCGTTATTCAAAGAGGCAGTAACATTTATGAACTGACAGAATTTGAGCATGCATATGCACCACCATATTCTTCAGCTAAAGATCCCGTTAATATGGCCGGCTTTGTTGCTGAAAATATTTTACAAAAAAAATTGGTTGTTGTTCCCTGGACTGCAATAAAACAGCTAACTGCCGATGATATTTTAATTGACGTAAGAAATGCAGACGAGTTTGTTACAGAACATATCTGCGGTGCCATTAATATTCCAGTGGATGATTTGCGGAGAAGGATGCATGAAATCCGGGCAGACAAAAAAATTTATATCTATTGCCAGATTGGCTTAAGAGGTTATTTAGCCCAACGTATTTTATTGCAAAGTGGATTTAAAAATGTATTCAATATTTCAGGAGGATATAAATTGTGGAGTGCCTGTAATGCTGAATCTGAATTAGCCGTTAAAAATGTTTTAGAATTGGCGTAAAATAAAAAAGCAGGCTATTTATTAAGTATCAAAAAATAAATCTACGAAGTATCTTACCATTCTTAAAAAAGATATTTGGCATGGGCCACGGTACAAACTTTATTGACCTGGTGACAGGCACATCAAAAAAAATACGGCTGTTGATCTATGGGATTAACTTAGCTCTAAGGAAGAAAGGGTAAAATAAGCCAGCCAGCTTTTTACTTTTATCATCAATAAGGATAACAGTTTTGCCGAACTGGTAAAATTTAAATTAGCCGGGGGTAAGGCTGCGCATGAATAGATGAAAAGCAGTAAAGCACAGGAAAGATTTTATCGATACCGGTAATCATAAGTAAATTTATGAGCTGAATACGGAAAGAAATTTTAAATTGCGCTCAATGGCAACCATCTCTTCCACCCTGCTCGAGAAAGATCTTCATCTTTTTCAATTTACTTTAGAGAACCTGCACGAAGCAGTTTTTTGGGCCAGGTCTACTGGTAATATTTTCCATGTAAATAATATGGCCTGTAAAATGACCGGCCACACGAAAGCAGCATTAATAAAAAATAATATCACCAATCTTAATCCCTCTCCCATAGTTGCAGATTTTGCTAAATTCTGGAAAAGATTAAAGAAAGAAAAGAAAATTACATTCGAAGCCCAACACCTTCATAAAGACGGTCATTTATACGATGTTGAAATAACTCATAATTATATAGAACATAATGAAGAAGAATTTACCTGCAGTATTGTACGTGATATACGTAAAAGAAAAATGGAGGAAGAATTATTACGTACGGTTTCTGAAGCTACATCGGGCCGTGTTGGGTTGGATTATTTCAGGGAGCTTACCAAATACATAACACTTACACTCGGCGTTAAATATTCATTGGTAACAGAATGTGCCAACGAAGCAAAAACCCGTGTCCGCACCATTTCTTTTGTTGATAAGGATACCCCGTTGGAAAATATTGAGTACGACCTGGAAGGTACACCATGCGAGATTGTGATGCAGGGGAAGGATTATTTCTGTACCAATGAATTGGAAAAAATATTTCCAAAAGAAAAAGGATTGCAATCTTATTTATCTGTTCCTATATACAGTGCTGCTTCCAATGAAATAGTAGGACATATTGCTGCACTGGATGATAAACCAATGACCGAAAAACAGAACCAAACTTCTATACTCAAAATTTTTGCCGCCCGTGCAGGATCAGAAATCGACAGGCTCAAAGCTGAAGAAAAATTAAAGCTGGCCAATATTGAGTTGGAAAAATTACTCGGCGATAGTGAGCAGCGTTTCCGTGATCTGTTTGAGGAAGCCCCTATTGCGTATGTTCATGAAGGGCTGGATTCTAAATTCATTAAGGCTAACCGTGCTGCTTTAAGAACTTTAGGCATAAAGCCCGAAGAAGTACCTTTTACTTATGGAAAAACATTGGCCCCTGATACGCCGGATGCACAACGCAGCATGAAAGCAGCTTTTGAATCTGTTGGCCGCGGCACAGATACCAGTGGTGTAGTATTGGAATTGCGAAGAAAGGATAATGGCAAACCGATTTGGATACAATGGTGGTCGAACCCCGATATTGGCGGACAGTTTACCCGAACCATGTTTATCGATATTACTGAGAAGGTATTGCTTGAACAGGAACAAGCCAGGTTACAGGCGCAAAACCAATACTTACAGGAAGAGATTAAACTCACTTATAATTTTGAAGATATCATCAGCAAGAGCGGGGATTTTCATAAAATTTTACAGCAAATAGAAAAAGTTGCTGCCACAGATGCCACTGTGCTTATCCTTGGAGAAAGCGGTACCGGAAAGGAATTATTAGCAAGGGCGGTACATAATATCAGCAACAGGAGTAAAAGGCCATTGATAAAAATCAACTGTGCCACATTGCCTGCTAATTTAATAGAAAGCGAATTGTTTGGCCATGAACGCGGCGCATTCACCGGTGCTATGGAAAGAAAGATGGGCCGTTTTGAACTGGCAGATGGCGGAACTATTTTTTTAGATGAGATAGGAGAATTACCTGTAGAACTGCAGGCAAAATTATTAAGAGTATTGCAGGAAGGCGAGTTTGAAAGATTAGGCAACCCAAAAACTATGAAAGTAAATGTTCGGGTTATTGCAGCTACCAATAGAAATTTACAACAGGCGATCGAGAAAAAAGAATTCAGGGAAGACCTGTTTTATCGCCTCAATGTATTTCCCATTGTTTCGCCGCCACTACGCAACAGGAAGGAAGATATTCCTTTGCTGGTAAAACATTTTGTAAAAAAATATGAAGGCAAGATGGGCAAAGAAATTAAACATATCCCTGACAAAGTGATTGATGCTTTAATGCAATATGATTGGCCCGGTAATATCAGGGAACTGGAAAATTTAATTGAAAGAGCATTGATACTCTCTAACGGCAATACACTGGATTATGGCGAATGGGTGCCTCATACAAAAAACAGCAATAGTATCGGTAAAAGCAGCCTGCTGACAATGGAGGCTGTAGAGAAGGATCATATCATTAATGTACTGGATAAAACCCACTGGAAAGTAAGTGGCGAAAAAGGTGCAGCAAAAATATTGGGCCTCAACCCTACCACCCTGGAAGCAAGAATGAAAAAATTAGGTATACAGAGAGCGCAATAATTTTTTTACTTCATACAGCCCGCTTTGCAGGATGCAATTTCGTTTGAAGTTTTGTACAAACTGATTCCTGAGATCCTGTTTATTTTTTTATCCTTTACATATAAGATGATCCAGTCATCCTGCTGTACTGCTTTGGCTTCTATTGCTACGGGTTCTGCTACATAATCCTGTACAGCTTCATTCATCGGTTCGCCATTAGGACCAACAATCAAATAATAATTTTTTTCTCCTTTTTCATTCATCACTTTTAAAACCGGCGGTATGCCGCCAAGCATACAGCGAATGGCACAATCACGATGCACTTTACCTTCACCGGGTTTCATCACACCAAAATAACATTTGGGATCAACAATCTCCCCTTTAATTGTTTGTACACCCAATGCCTTTTGCGCAGGCAGTAATGAGGCATCAGCTGCTTTACCAATATTCACTACAGGATTTTCATCTTTGTTGACCTGCATTAAAGTTTTACCATCACTGTATAACAATGTTCCTTTAATGGTGAGCTCTTTGTTATTGAAAGAGGTGTTTTTTTCTTTTTCCAATTCCATAATAGCTGTTGCAGCTCCATGCTTACCATAGCCAACCAATGGAATGCTGATATAAGATGCATTGCCCCAAATATCTTTTCCTGCTATAACTTTTAATAATGGTAATGGACTGCTGGTATAAATTCCTTTTATTTCGGTAAGCGTTCCAAATTCAAAATCAGCAGTAGAAAATTTCTTTTGAAAAGAAGCCAGCAATAATCCTACCACCACAGCGACGGGGAAAAGAATGAGCAATACTTTTCTAACCTGTTTTGTAAAAGAAGTTGGCGCCTTTGCCATCCAACCAATATAAAATTCCTGGTTATCCATTCTCAATTATTAATTATTAATTATCATAAATTAACGCTCCGGGTATTTCAGTTCCTTCTGCAAATGGTTTAGGATTTAGCCACGCTTTGTCTTCCATGATCCTTATTTCATAAGTACTTACCTTTTCTGTAAACGGTGGAGGTGATTGCCCGTTCTGCGGCAGGTACTGGTAACCATGCCATGGACAGGTAATACAACCATCAATGATCTTTCCCTCACCCAGCGGACCGCCTTGGTGCTTACACACATTGTGTATGGCGTATAATTTATTTTCGTGTTTGTAAACTGCTATGCGTTCCATATCAAGACAAAATATTTTTGCACGGCCTTCTTCAAAATCATCAATGGGGCAAAGCTGTACAAATCCTTCTTTTATCAAACCAAATTTTTTAGTGTCTTTTCTTACTTCTTTTCTCCCTGCAATTATATGAAGGCTGGTCAACCACAAAGTGCCTGCTGCTATAAGTATAACAAACAGGGGATGCGTTTCATATTGAATTACACCAAGCATCACATGAAGCACTACTAAAAAATACGCCCCGTACACCAACATGTGTAATGTTTTCCAAACTTTTGGCGAAAGTTGGTGTAACCAAAAATCATGGCTGGTGATGGCCATTAAAAAGAAGATGATCAATGCAAAAAAGCCCAGTGCCTGGAAAGGGAAACTACTTAAAGAAGTAAACCTGGTATTGGAAGTAAATAAAGATACCAATGGGTTTACATTACCCAACGAGTGAAACTGTAAAATGCTGAATACGCCATGCACCGCAGCAATAAAAAACATCGTTACGCCTAAATGCCTGCGATTGTATAAAAGTGGTAGGAATTTTTTATCCATCCTTGCCAGCGGGCCAATACTTAAAATAATATGTAAAAGCAGTACGGCAAGGGTAGCTGAAGAGCGGATCAATACCGTCTCAAAAGTATAATTGGGATTTACAAATACTGTAACCGCAACAAAAGTAGTGAGGTATAAAACGCAGAACCCAAAAATAAACCAATCGTATAGTTTTTTTTGCCTGTTCCACCCAACCGCTGTATAACCTGCGCTCATTATTTAAAATTTATACTGTCAATCGTTTGCTGGTGAATAATATCATACAAAATAAAATTGTACCTGTTAGTGCTGTCTGCTTTTATTGAAAAATAATAACTGCCTTTTGAAGCAAGCCTTCCTATCAATTCTTTTTCATTATTATTTTCCTGGTAGATCAATATTGACGGTGCTGTTGATTCATTGGTAACATCCCATTGTAACTGGTAATTTTTTCTATCCTCGCTGCTTCGCAGGAAAGCAGTAAAATTATTGCGTTCGATCTTTTTAATTTCAACCGGGAGTGCAATCGTTTTGTCTTGCTGCAGCAAAATATCCTGCGTTTGTTTTGGTACCACCCTATAAGCGCTTATTATTGCTGCGGGTATGAGGATCGCCAATATTGTCCATATCAGTAAATGTCTTTTACGTAATCTTTTCGTCATGGCTTATTTTTTACTTTGCTCCATTTGTTTAATAATACCGGCCAAAGTACGATGATACCGGGTAATATAACCAGGCGAAATCCCCACCCGGAGCCAGTTGCAGCAGCATCCACTTTTTGTATCCCTTTATTTAAAAAGAATACGGCGAATACGATCCCTGCAATAAGATGTACTTCAATGATCAGTAATAATATAGAGACCAACATAGTCATGCATTTAATTTTCAATGGTTAAAACGCTATTGAAACCATTTAAACCGTCAGGCTGGCGGTAAGGATTGTCAATATCTTCTGTCCAGGTTTTATCATCAACAAAAAATTTATATTGGTAAGTTCCGCCTGGCAACATGGGGATCTGAATTTTCCATAACCCGTTTGCAGAAGGCTCCATCAACAGCGCATCATGTGCCCAGTTATTAAAACTTCCCGCGAGTGAAATATGAGACGCACAAGGATTTTGAATATAGAACTCAATAGTTTTTTTCTTTTTGTTGATGAATGGAGAGTTCTGCTGTTTCATAGAAAAATAATTTTGTAATGCTTTAATAATGGCTTTAGAAGGATGGATAATTCCGAAGCCCTGCTGTTCTGCCGGTAAACCTGGCAGTCTTTTCGCTGTACTAAATAAGATGGTGCGAATCTTCGCCGGCGTTAGGTCAGGGTTTATTTCGAGCAGCTGGGCAATTATTGCTGAAACAATGGGAGCCGCAAATGAAGTACCATCCACGTGCATATAGTGGGATGATATACATTTACATTCCTGTATCCTGCCGGATATTTTTTCCTTCCAAAATGCAGCATCATTATTTCCTGTACCTGTAAGATCAATTCCTGTTTGCGCAGCGGATGCGACAATTTTTTCTTCCAGTTCTTCATCGTCGCTTTTCAGCAGTTCGTACAATATTGCTGCTCTCCGTTGTTCTTCCGTTCCCGGTAAAATAGGCGCCGCTATCCATATCGCGTTAGCAATTAATTCAGGCTTATACAGGTCATCGGCTGTTTTACCAAAGGTGGAATGATACAATTTATTTTCTTCTTCCCCAAGTGTGTTATTATCATCCCAGCCTCCTACTGCAATCACGTTGGGTGCAGTAGCCGGCGATTTTATTGCGGCCTTATCATCATTGCCCACTGCGGCCACGATATTGATACCCATTGCAACCAATTCTTCTGCAAGAATATCCAGCTCACTGTTTTGCCATTTACCCATATCATCATCACCCAGTGACATATTGACGATGCGGATATTGTATTCGCTATGATGTTTCTTTATCCATTGTAATGCCTTAACAATATTTCCAGTGGTGATCTTCCCTTCACTATTCATCACCTTAAGTAATACTAAGGAAGCATCGCTTACTATTCCTTTATACAAACCGTTGCTGCAATGGCCATCTCCTGCGCATACCACACTTGTCATAGTCCCATGCCATGATTCGTTGTGTGGTTGAGTAAAATATTTTTCAGCAGTGCGTGGCTTTGTAATGTCAACAATCTTTTTAACCCGGTTATTATTTTTCACCAGGTCGGGATGCAGGTAGAATCCACTATCAACAAAACAGATGGTCACCCCTTTGCCGGAATATTTAGGATTGGCACCAACTCTAACTGGTGTAGGAAGAATAATAAAATCATCTCCACTTTTAACCGGGAAATAAGGGCCTATTTCCGGTAGCAACTTTTGCTCCATCAATATTTCTGTATTGAAATAATCCAGGCAACGGCCGCAAATACCATCATTTTTTACCCATCCCGGATTATGCAGCCTGATCTTCTCCAATATAGCCTGCTCGCTTTCGTTATGAAAACGATAGAACAGTTTATCTACTGCATCATTGCAAAAAGGGCAAATAATTCTTTGATCGTTGTTCATTGCGTTGTAATAATGACAAAGTAAAGAAACAGCGAAGCTAACAATTGTCATGCACCTGACCTGAAGCGATAGATTCGGGGATCATAAAAGCTTCGCTATTTGGTCTTCGGCAGGACAATAAATTTATACCTGGTGCAATAGCTTTAAGGAATTAAAATGATGGCCATGATACATAAAAGATTTGACTACAACAGGCACCTGGTAAAGGCAGGAATTTTTTTAACTATTTTCTTAGGCTCTTCGGTTACCCACAAACTGGCGCTTATGGGTGAATCGGCCAGTATTACGCCTTCTTTTATTCATAAAGTTAGCGTTGCTGAACACCCTGTGTTATTCAGCACTGTTGCATTAAAATAACGAACGGGCGCTTTGCAGCACCCGCTCATCTAATCTAGCTCAAAATATTTACAGGTGATCCAGTATGTCCTGTACACTGGCACGCTTTGTATAATTTGGATCAAAATGTTTATAAACGATCACGCCTTCTTTACTGATTACATATACTGCCGGTACCGGTAAATGAGCACCGTTACTGCCATTTGCTTCATTAAAATCTATTCCATAACCCTTGTATTTTTCAATGGTCTTATCATCAACTGCAAAGGCAACATCATAGTCTTTCATTATTTTTAAACCATTGTCAAATAAAATAGGATAAGAAGCTTTTGTCTTTTCAATGGTTTTGCTGATATTCTCCTGCTTTTCCGGCGTTACTGCGATAAGCGTGGCACCTTTTGCTTTAATAAGCGAAAGAGAGTCCTCCAGTCTTTTCAATTGTTTATTGCAATACGGGCACCACTGCCCGCGGTAAAATACCAAAACCACCGCACCATTTTTTAATTCATCTTTAAGGCTGATCTTTTTGCCTGCCTGGTCCTTTGCTTCAAATGACGGTGCTTTGTCATTTACATTCAGGCCTACAGGATTTGTTTGGGCGTTTACTGCATAAGATGCAATAAATGCCACTACTGCTACTACTAGTCTTTTCATAATGTGCATTTAATTATGGGTGATTGTAAAAGGATACTATTTTGAAGCTCCATAAAAACATTTTTAAAAACTGATCTTATAATCCAGTGAAGTTACGAGGGAGCGGGTTAATCCATCGGGGCGGCTTGTTCTTACCACGAATGGTGTTCCTATAGAAAGTTCAAAGGCTTTTTTGGAATTGATCCTGTAATCTGCAAAGATATTGCCGTTCAATGTCAAACCATTTGATTGATCAATTGTCCTTCTCACATTTGCCGCATCCAGGTAAGTATCGTTGGCTTCATGGTAGATTGACAATAAACTAGGGCGAATAGAAAATTTATCATCCAGTTTTATATTGTAAGAAAAACGCAGCAACACATCCCCTTTTCGTGAAAATTTATTGGTGGGTAAATAAGCCGTTGCCAATTTATTGGAAAGATAGTCTTCCGGTAAAAAACGATTCCCATTAACAGGTTTCAGCGGCTGTTGTACCGCTATTGTTGCCCCAAAAGATCTTTTGGTAAAATTTAAACCCAATACAAGATCTGTTGTACCCAGACTGGTTTGATAAGGCAGCGGTAAGTAAATACCATTCTTTTTTATGTTGGCATCATCAAATGGAATTTTAATACCCACCAGGAAAGATTTTTGCCAGGCCTTTTTTAAGTCGAAAGCATGATTGACAGAAAGGAACAGATCACCAAGGCCATTGGTATTAGCCAATTCACCCGTTACAGCTGAATAACTGATTTTTCCGTTTATTGATGTATTACCTTTCAGGCTCCTCGTGTATTCCACGTAGCCAGTATAGTCGTTGGTTTTTCTTTCGCCTTTACCATAAGCAAATCCAACGATCACTTCGTTCTTTGACGCATCGGCACTGCCGGCACCACCCGTATTATTTTTTATGGAATGAATGGTACAAACACCTGCATCACTGCAGCCCTGTGCGTTGAGTTGCTGGTGACTAATGGCGGTTGACAATAATAAGAGCAGGGAAATCCTTTTCATTTTCTTTTTTTAGGTTGATATACAAAAAAAATTGGTGTTCAGTTTTTAAAGTAATCATTCTTTCACCAGCATCGCATGCCCGTCGGGATCTTTTACAATAAATGATTTGGACTGTTTACCATTTATATCCTTCAGCACGAGTTCTTTTGACACAAATGTATAGCCATCATTTTTTAGTTTGTTGTATAATGCTTCCGCGTTGCTGGTAAGTAAAGTAGTTTGCCAAAACCAGATATCATCTGCTCTTGTATCAGTTGGATACGTTTTACCCGGGCCCGGCTTGAGGTATTGTAAAAATTCTATCCCGGGGCCATTAGTTGCACGCAGGCCGGTTATATGAAGGCTGGCACCTTCCACATTATTCAAATGCTCCTGTTCAGTTCCAAAATTCCAGCTATCACCTTTTCTTTCTATTCCCAAAATATCCTGGTAAAATTTCTGGCTATTCCCTGTACTGCTTACTCCAATAGCAGTATGATCAATGCCTAAAAATATTTTATTATTGGCATTTTGCCATTTAGGATTGCCTTTCCCTTTTGGGAAATAGATCAACTCTACATTATGATTGTCTACGTCATGAAAGTAAAATGCTTTGATGCCTGCCGCCGCAACATTAGAAACAGGTAATGTTTGTGGCATAGTGGAAACAAATTCTACGTGGTATTTTTTTAATTGTTCATATGCCTTATCCATATCGCTTACTACAATAGCGATGTGCTGAAAAATAAGATCATTACTTTTTTGATCTTCAGGAATACTTCTTCCACCGGCAGTTAAATAATCTGTTAACTCAATAAACTCCTCCCCTAATTGCATACGCACCACACGAATATTTAAACCAAATATACCTTCCAGTTTTTCCAGTTCTGTACCACTGTATTCCTGATCAGCAGTTTTTTTAAATCCCAATACATCAGAAAAGAATTGTACTGACCTGTCCATATCTTTTACCGTTATACCAATCGCATCTACAGTATTTATTTGTGCAATCCCCCTGCTAAAAATGCTTAAGAACGATACATTAATAAGTAAAATCTTTAAAAATCTTTTCATGTTTGCTTTTTTTTATCGTAATATTTTTATGAACGATCCTTAACCTGCATCTTTTTTTTACCTTAGTGACCATTAAAAAAAATTCTGCAGCAGCCAGCATTCCTGCAAAAGGCATGACCATATAGATCCAGAAAGAACTATAAATTCCGGAAGGAAAAGCAGATGCCAGGGTTCTGGCAGGGTTCATACCAAAACCACTGATAGGACCTGCAACAATTACATACAGGCAAACAAAACAGCCTGCAATTATCCTCGTATACCCTTTTAGTGATTTACTGGCACTGGTAAACAATACCATTGTGATCATAATAAAAGCAATGATAAATTCAGTTACCGCTGCATACACAACACCTGCCTTTCCAGGAACAGTGGCTACACTATTAACGGGCGCATCGGTTAATGTTTTGCCCATCAGCCATTGCATGATTAAAACGGCCAGCGTTCCTCCGATTAACTGGAAGATGATATAGAACAAGGCATCATACTTACACATTTTCCCCAGGCGCAAAAATGTAATGGTAACGGCAGGATTGATCTGCGCACCAGATGCCGCAGTGAAGGGCGAATAAAAAATAAAAAGCGCGGTTGATCCCATCAACACACCCATTATTATTCCTCTTGTAAAGTTATTAGGTATGGCAATATGCAGCCAGGCTGTTTTAGATTCCAGTAAAGCGCCAAAAAAACAGGCAGAGAACATAAAGATGGCGAGGCCAAGCGCTTCCTGCAAATAATACTTCCGGTTTCTTGTAAAGGAAGCTTTCATTTGTATTAAACCGCTGGAGCCGGTAACTATCCTGATGGGCATTGCTCTCATAATACAAAGAGAATACATAATGCAACCATTGCTTGTCGGATGATTGACTTTATACTACAGGTTTTATATGTTGCAATTCTTTTTCCAAAAAATAATTCAATGCTGTTCTTAACACGGCAATGGCAGCAAGTTTGCCAATATCATTCCAGCTGGGTGCAACAGCTGTTGCCAATACGTCAGCACCTAATAGCAACTCCAATGAAACGGCTACAGAACTTCCAAAATCAACACGAATATTTTCTTTCGAGATCTTCGCAGGCGAAGTTTTTAATAGCAAAAAATAATTAGTCAATGTTTTTATTACTGCAATACCAATGATCATAGCAGCTAATATTTCTACGGTATGGCTGATATATGTTGTTGTTATTTTTGCTATTTCTTCCATTATAAAAGTTTAAAAAAGGCGACAGGAAAACCCGCCGCCCAACTCAAAAAGCGCCAGGAGAAGACTGGATTTTTATGTTGTTGCAACAGCTTCTGTCTTCATTTTTTTATTTTCATTCAATACATTGTTAATGATATGTTCTCCTACACGCAATGCATTGGCAGCAATAGTGAGGGCGGGATTGAATGCACCACAACTGGGAAAAAAGCTGGCATCAACGGCATACAAATTTTCAAGTTCATGCGCTTTGCAATTGATATCGAGTACCGACGTTGCAGGATCTGTACCAAAACGCAATGTGCCATTCTGGTGGCTCATACCACTTACATCAAGGTCATACCCCGCCCACTGTACATCTTTATAATCTTCATCAAGTTCACCAAGCCTGATAAAAGTTTGTTGCAGTTTTTGCTTTAATTTTTCATATGCAGTATAATTAGTTCTTGTATAATCTATTTTGATACTTCCGTCGGTACGGAGCGTAACCCTGTTATCGGGTGATGGAAGATCTTCTGCTGTTACCCAAAAATCAATCGTCATCTCTTTAAGTTCAGCGTAAGTTTTTCCGGGAGCAATTTTTTCTGCCATCCATAAAATAGTATCAGGATCGTTGCGGCCCATCAATTGAATTTCTCCAAGAGGAAAAGGACTGTCATCGGCACCATGGTAAAAATCGGCAAGCCCCAAGCTTTTTTGAAATACACAATCGTTTTTCTTTTTGGTAAATGCCACCAGGCAACCATTATGATGCAACATTAAATTTCTACCCACCTGGCCTGAAGAATTTGCGAGGCCGTGCGGATGTTTTTCATTGGCGCTTCTTAAAAATAAAGCAGCACTGTTCACTGCACCGCAGGCAACAATAAATGTTGCTGCAGTAAACATTTTTTCTTCTCCTTCAATAACAGCAATAACAGCAATGATTTTGTTTCCGGCTTCATCGGTCACTAATTTTTCTGCATAGGCATGCGTGATCATTTCAACTGTACCATTTTTTAAAGCGGGGTTCAACGCTACAGTTTGAGCATCCGCTTTAGAATCGGTTAAGTCCGGAAAACCATCGAAGTTTTCCAAAACAACTGGGCTTGCATTTTTGTTGGTATCCTGTGGAAGATTTACACCCATCGGCAACGGGAAAGGCTGTAACCCGATCTGCTGCATTTTATTATTGAGGTCTTTGATCAGTGGTTCATAAGGCAAAGGAGGCAATGGATATTCCATTGCTGTCTTTGGTTCTGTGGGGTCAACGCCACGTTTGCCATGCACATGATACATTATTTCAGCGGCATCATAATATGGTTGCAGTATATCATAATTAAAAGGCCATGCAGGAGAATATCCTCCATAGTGTTCTGCTTTTTTAAAATCACTTTCTCTAAAGCGAAACATTGCAGCGCCATATACTTTACTATTGCCTCCTACATTGTAATGGATGTAAGGCAAAAAAGGTTTGTCATCTTTGTCATACCAGTTTTCTTTAGGGCGATAGCGGCCGTTGACTACTACTTCCCTGGGATCCCAGTTTTCTTTTTCTTTGGGTATAAAACCACCACGTTCCAGTATCAAAATCCTTTTGCCGCTTTCAGCAAGCTTTTTGGCAATGGTACTCCCACCGCTTCCGGTACCAATAATAACGATGTCGTATTTATTTTGCATAAAAAATATTATACTACAAAATGAAGTATTTTGTTAAGGATGTCATGTCATATAACTGACTAACCCTAAAAGAAAAAACCAATTGACAGAATTAATTGTATATGTCCCAGGGCTTACAAACCAACCATTCCACAACACTTAATTTTATAAAAAAAATGAAGCCGAAATTCAGTTTATATTTCCTGGTATTTCTGTTTGCAGTACTACCCGCATTTAGCCAGGATGAAGTTGCAAGGAGAAACGCCGCGATCGAAACATTTAAAACCAGCCTGGTCAGCACAGCTATTCCTGGTTTTAAATTTACCAGCCTGGATAAACAGGTTTGGGAATCGAAGCAATTAAAAGGAAAAGTTGTGGTGATCAACTTTTGGTTTACCACTTGCGGCCCCTGCATAAAGGAAATACCTTTGTTGAATGCATTGGTAGATGCCAATAAAGAAAAACCGGTAGTATTTATTGCACCAGGCCCTAATGAAGAATCAAAGATTACGAAATTCTTAAAACGTAATCCTTTCAACTATCACATAATACCAAACGCACTGGATTATATCAATACGGTGAAAATTGAAAATTTTCCCACACATCTGATCATTGACAAAGAAGGGATCATCCGCCAGGTTTTTATTGGTTATGAAAATGATATCAAAGAAAAATTGCAGGAAGCCATTGATAAACTGCTTTAAAATTGGTAAGCTTTAAAACCGAATAGATTTAAAGCAGAAAAAATTGTCCATCCCATTGCGTTCTTCATCCATTTTTTAAGGTGGTTTGCCGATGCATCTTTGCATTGTCAATAACGACAACAACTTTAAAAAATAAAACAATGACAAATTTCACAGTTCCAACAAGAGAACAGGTAGCACCAGCCAACCAGGCGATTTTTGATAACCTGAACAAAGCATTGGGTTTTGTACCTAACCTGTATGCAACCATTGCATATTCTGATAACGGCTTATCAAGGTACCTTGCTTATCAAAATGCAAAAACGACTTTAAGCAATAAAGAAAAAGAAGCGGTAAACCTTATTGTAAGCCAGGTAAATAATTGTATTTATTGCCAAAGCGCTCACACGGTGATTGGTAAAATGAATGGCTTTACTGAAGAACAATTATTGGACATCCGTAAAGGGAAATCAAACGATGCTAAGTTGAATGCCCTGGTTCAATTAGCAGCAGGTATCACTAAAAACCGTGGTAATGCAGATGGAACCCTGGTAGACAATTTTTTTGCACAGGGTTATACCAACGAAAACCTGGTTGACCTGGTGTTGCAGGTGAGTGATAAAACAGCCATGAATTATTTACATAACCTTACTAAGGTTCCGGTTGATTTTCCGATTGCTGTGGACATTAACACAATGGTGGCAGCGTAACAGAAGATCAGGCGGGATTTTATGGTATTGGTACAGCAGCCGGTAATTAAATACCGGCTGCTCGTCCTCCCCGGAAGATCTATAGGGAAAATTATCCATCCCTTTGCGTTCATTCTCCATTCAGAGACACTGCATATTTTTGCAACTTTGCATTGTCAAAACAACATTGCAAAACGAATTCACTTAAAATAATTTTTATGGAACAAAGACTACCATTACCACCCTTTACATTAGAGACTGCATTGCAGAAAGTTCAGCTGGCGGAAGATGCCTGGAACAGTAAAGACCCCGAAAGGGTTTCGAAAGCTTATACCATCGATAGTGAATGGCGTAACCGCACCGATTTTATCAATGGCAGAGCAGAAATTGTAGCCTTCCTTAAAAAGAAATGGGCAAAAGAAAAAAACTATATCCTAAAAAAAGAATTATGGGGTTTTCGTGAAAACCGCATGGCGGTACGTTTCGAATACGAATATCAAAATGAAGAAGGGCAATGGTTCAGGGCCTATGGTAATGAGAATTGGGAATTTGATGAAAATGGTTTGATGCGTAAAAGATATGCCAGTATCAATGATCTACCCATTGAAGAAAAAGACAGGAAATTTAAATAATACGATTATGAAACAAAAAGATGATGTACAAAGTACGATGCATGGGTTTTTACTTACGGGCAAGCCGGTTGAGACAACAACAAACGAAGCAGTGCTTGGCGATGCATGTGGCGATTCATTATGGGATGCAGTTTTAGCACAGGAGTTGATAAAATAAATATTTATGACAAAGGAGTTAAAACGTGTGGTAGTTACAGGACTGGGCGCCATTACGCCATTGGGAAATACAGTAGATGAGTTTTGGAAAAACATTGCGGCAGGAAAAAGTGGAATTGACTTGATCACCAAATTTGATACCACACATTTCAAAACAAAGTTTGCAGGAGAAGTAAAAGGTTTTAATGCAGCAGATTATTTTGAAAAGAATGAAGCCCGCAAATACGACCTGTTTACGCAATACGCGGTAGTTGCAGCAGATGAAGCAATAAAAAACGCAGGTATTGATTTTGAAAAGCTCAATAAAAATAAAATTGGAGTGATATGGGGATCGGGCAATGGTGGCATACAAACTTTCCAGGAGCAACTCATCGAATTTGCAAAAGGAAATGGCGTACCAAGATTCAATCCCTATTTTATTCCCAAGATCATCGCAGATATTCCTTCGGGAATTATTTCAATTCGGTACGGATTGCGTGGATTGAATTTCTCCACCGTTTCTGCATGTGCTTCATCCAACAATGCCATTATTGATGCCTGCAATTATATCCGTTTAGGTAAGGCCAACATGATCATCACCGGAGGTTCCGAAGCGCCGGTGAATGAAAGTTCAATCGGCGGATTTAATGCTTCAAAAGCTTTATCCACCAACAATGCCAATCCATCAACTGCTTCCCGTCCGTTTGATAAAAGCAGGGATGGTTTTGTAATGGGTGAAGGCGCCGGCGCATTGATCGTTGAAAGTTTGGACCATGCATTGAACAGGGGTGCAACAATATTAGCAGAAATAGTTGGAACGGGCATGGCCGCAGATGCTTACCATCTTACCGGTACACATCCCCAAGGCGAGGGTGCTTACCTGGGTATGCTGGATGCATTGGAAGACGCAGGAATTGATGCAGCAGAGATCGATTATGTAAATGCACATGCCACATCAACTCCACTGGGAGATGAAAGTGAGTTGAAAGCAATTGTAAGGGTATTTGGGGAAAGAAAATCTTTACATATCAGCGGCACAAAATCGATGACGGGACATCTATTGGGAGCTGCCGGTGCTGTAGAAGCGATCATTTGCGTTAAATCCATTCAAAATAATATGGTGCCGCCCACGATAAACACTGTTGATGTAGAAGATGCATTTAAAGGCCTTTTAAACTTAACTTTAGGTACTGCATTTTCAAAAGAAATCAATTTTGCTATGAGCAATACATTCGGCTTTGGAGGCCATATTGCAACAACTATTTTTAAAAAATATTAAATACTCCTATGCTCAATCAATCTATGTTTACATTGGTAAATCCGCAGAATGGCAACCTGGCGTTTAAACTTTTCTCTTTTGATGATAATGGGTTTTTCGATCATATTCAACGCAATAATTATTTTTCTTTAATCTTTTTGGAAGAAGGCAACGGGAGATTAACAGCAGATTTTGCCGAATATGATATTGAAAGCAATTCGCTGCTGGCATTTGCCCCTTACCAGCCCTACATGATACAAACCGACCAACCATTAAAGGGAACCGCCATTTATTTTCACCCGGAATTTTTTTGCATCCATAAACATCATGATGAAATTGCCTGCAATGGTGTATTGTACAACAATGTGTATCAACCCCCATTTGTAAGCGTTGATGCAAAATCCGCAGCAACTTTTCAACTATTATTCAACCAGGTGAGAACTGAAATGCAGAACCCTGCATTGGCGCAATATGAATTACTCGTATCTTACTTAAAAATATTTTTGATCACTGCATCCCGTTTAAAAGTGGCACAACAACCCCAGGCAGCAGCAATGGTAAAAAATAATAAAGAACCTTTTATCTTACAAAAGTTAAAAGACGCCATTGAAGCAAATTTCAAAACCAAACATTCTCCCTCTGAATATGCAGAAATGCTTTTTATATCACCCAAGGCATTGGCAAAAATTACCAAAACGCATTTTAACAAAACACTTTCAAGCCTTATCAACGAACGCATTATTATTGAAGCTAAGAGGGAATTGTATGTGAGCAATAAAACAGTAAAGGAAATCGCTTACGAATTAGGTTACGAAGATGAATATTATTTTAGCAGGTTCTTTAAAGTGAATGCAGAAGTTTCTCCGCAACTGTATAGAGAAACAGTTGGTTTTGCAAGAGGGGTTGCTGCCTCATCAAATTAATTCACCTCGCCCCCTGGCCTTTTTTCTTCACCTGGTATAGTCCATAGTCTTTGATTATTCTCAACACTTCTGCTACGCTCCAGGCCTGTGCTATGCAACCCCGGGGATGATGCGGCGCATCTGCATCAAAGATTTCCGACACAGAACCTATACAACCTTCATTCAAATGATAATGAAAATCATTGATCACTTTTCCTGCCTGTATGTTACCATTTGTGCCTTGTACCTTTATTATTGCATCAACATAAGCGCCCAATAACCAACCCCACACCGTGCCCTGATGATAAGATGAATCCCTGTGCCATTGATCGCCGCCATAATGTTTTACATAACGGCTGTCTTCTACAGGTAAACTGCGCAAACCAACAACTGTGTATAATTTTTTTTCAACAATCTGCAGTACTTTTTTTGCTTTACCAGCTTCCAATAATGTAAATGGAAGACTGATAGCAAATAATTGATTCGGTCTTAATGTAGCATCAGGCATACCGTTTTCATCAATTACATCGTACAAATAACTTCCCTCTTCAAACCAAAACAATTTATCAAAACTTTGTTTGGCATTGGTTGCCGCTTTCTCCATTATTGCTGCAGTAGCTTTTTCTTTATTCATTTGCAATAAAACTGCATATATTTTAAGCGCATTGTACCACAATGCCTGAATTTCCACTGGCTTGCCCATTCTTGGAGTTACCACCCATTCACCAATCCTGGCATCCATCCAGGTCAATTGCTGCCCTTTTTCCCCGGCAAACAGTAAACCATCTTCATCAACATGAATATTATACCGGGTGCCATTAAAATGACTGTCAATGATTTCTTTGAGCACCGGCAAAATTTGATTCAACACAAATTTTTTATCTTTCGTGGCCTGTAGATATTTATATACCGCAATAAAATACCACAGTGTTCCATCTACAGTATTATATTCGGGTGCTTCGCCATTATCCTGGAAACGGTTAGGCAACATACCCATGCTTACAGCTTTTGCAAAAGCTGCTATGATCTTTTTAGCATCTTCAAATCTTCCGGTACTCAAGCAAAGCCCGGGCAAACTGATCATCGTATCTCTTCCCCAGTCTGTGAACCAATGATAGCCTGCAATAACTGTCTTCAGCTCTTCGTCACGTTTAACAATAAATTGATCGGCAGCTAAAATTAATTGTTGTAATGTTTCATCCTGGGGTTGATTATTCAGCAACTCCTGTCTTCTTAAACTTTCTTTGGCAACCAGGTCATGTGCATTTCTTCCTGCAGGATTTTCTGTGGAAATAATAATACCAATGGAATCTCCTTTTTTTAATTGCAATGTCAGCACCCCATGACTGAACAGGTCTTCTGTACATTCCAATCCGCGATATGCTTCAACACTATATCTAAAATTATTGAACCACCGCGGTACATGATAGTAATTTGAACCCCGAATACTGATGTACAGGTTCAAATTACCGTCGGGCTGATTATGGAAAGTACCATCATTAAAATCAACATCCCAATGCATTTGCGGGCCTGCCTGTTGCAGCTCATGATAAAATCTTCCAGCCATTAAAGGCAATAATTCCAAAGTGAAAGACTTTTTTGCTTTTATCACTTCATACAATATCACCACGGTATTTTCGTCATGCAACATGGCAATGGTCTTTTTCAATTTTATACCTGCTGTTTCATACACCCACTCAGGAAATAATTCCTTAGTAAAACTTTCCAAATATTGATTACCTGAAGGATGAACTACTTCGCCGTCGTATAGATTATTTCCCAGTTCGAATCTTGTTTCGCCAACAACAATGGTCTCCTCCAGCTTAGATAACAATACTGTTCTTTCTGCCGGAGGATCAGTAGCCGCAACCAGTATGCCATGATACCGCCGCGTGTGCGCATGTGTAATGGAGGAACTGCTCCAGCCACCAAGGCCATTTGTTTCGAGCCACTCATGTTGAGTAGCAGCTTGAAAATTCTGTAAAATTGTCTTATCTTTTTTTAGCTGCATGTTGTTTTAATTTTCACGTAAAGGCCCAAAGGTTAGCAAAGACCCGAGGTTTCTCTTTGCAGCTTTGCATGATTTAAAGTAGGAACTTGTTATTTGCCTTTTCCTATTTTCTCTGCCACACTGATCCTGTTGATTAATTCTGCTACCACGCCCGTCCAACCGGTTTGATGCGAAGCGCCCACTCCCCTTGCCGTATCACCATGAAAATATTCGTAGAACAAAACCAGGTCTTTAAAATTTGGATCGTCGCGGTAAACAGCATAGTTATCGTTCACCGGCCGGTGCCCATCTTTATTTAACTGGAATGTTGATACCAGTCGTTTTGCAATTTCAATAGACACTTCACTCAATAAAATTTGTTTTCCGGAGCCCGTTGGAAATTCGATCCTGCTATCGTCTTTATAATATTCGCAATACTGCTGCAAAGCATTTATCAATAAATAATTCATCGGCATCCATACCGGGCCACGCCAATTGCTGTTGCCTCCAAACAAGGCGCTGGTACCCTCTGCAGGCTGGTAATCCAAACCAAATTCCTGTCCATCAATTTGTACCGCATAACCGTGCTCATGAATTTTTGAAATAGAGCGGATACCGCCTTTTGATAAAAATTCTTTTTCATCCAACAGCGCTGTTAATAATTTTTCCAACCGCTTTCTTGGCACTAATGATAACAGTATATCTTCCTGGTCATTCAGTTCTTCAATTACCAAATAATCGTTATTTTTTTCGCGATACTGCTGAAACCATTTTAAACGAGTATGAAAATCCGGCAACTTGAGCAATATATCTTTCTTCAATACCAATACCGCGAACATCGAACTCAGCCCTACAAGGCTTCTTACTTTAACAGGGATATACTTTCCGCCGGGTAACGAGACGACATCATAAAAAAATCCTTCTTCCTCATCCCAGCTCGCTGTCCAGTCTTCACCCATCTTATTCAGCGATGCAGTAATATAGGTGAAGTGTTCAAAGAACTTGGTGGTCACGTCTTCATAGCTGTCATCGTATTGTGCAATTTCCAAACTCATCTCTAACATATTCAAACAATACATCGCCATCCAGCTTGTACCATCAGCTTGTTCTAAAACACCACCACCGGGTATAGCACTGCTCCTGTCGAACACGCCAATATTATCAAGGCCTAAAAATCCGCCTTCAAAAACATTATTGCCTTTATGATCTTTTCGGTTAACCCACCACGTAAAGTTGATCAATAACTTTTTAAACGCTCTTTTTAAAAAACCGATATCTCCTTTGCCTGTTGCAGCTTTATCAATCTTGTACACCTGCATACAACTCCATGCATGTACGGGAGGGTTTACATCACCAAAGGCCCATTCGTATGCGGGCAGTTGCCCGTTGGGATGCATGTACCATTCTCTCAAAAATAATAGCAACTGGCTTTTCGCAAAACCTGCATCAATCATCGATAACGGCACGCAATGAAAAGCCAGGTCCCACGCGGCATACCAGGGGTACTCCCACTTATCAGGCATCGAAATAATGTCTTCATTATTTAATGTAGGCCAATCATGGTTTCTGCCTTTCTTTCTTATTTCTGGCGGAGCAGGTTGCCCTGGATCACCGTTCAACCAACGTGGAATATCGATATTGAAATATTGCTTGCTCCATAGCATACCTGCAAATGCCTGGCGTTGAATATTGACAAGGTCTTTATCTTTAGCAGTAGTAACAGCAGCATAGAATTCATTTGCTTCTTCTATCCTGTTGGTAAAAAGAGCGACAAAGTTTTTATCAAATGGATTCTGATGTGGTAGTTTACTTAAACGCAGCGATACAGTTATGGAATTTTGCGGAGCAATGGTAAATTCATACATCGGCGTACATTTAGTACCCGTTTTTTTATCTTCCAGCCATGCAAAATCATTTGAGGTGACTGCAGTATGAAAAGCATCTTTTACATAAGGTGACGGATTAGGTTGTCCATACAGGCGTTCAGTATTGGTTTCGTTTTCAGTAAATAAAGTACGTACAGGTTTTTCAAAATAAAAATGGTAGCTGCCCAGTAAGGCGTGATTTAATTTTACTTCGCCGTATTCACTATTCAAACCATTCAACTGCATGGATGGCTTTTCGTTCATCAATCCAAAACTCCACAGGTTCCTGAACCATAAAGTAGGTAACAACGCTATGTAAGCAGCTTCATTACCCCGGTTATGTATCGTAATCTTTATCCCGATATCTTCAGCATCATTTTTGGCATATGCTGTAATTACATCAAAATATTTTCCTTCGTTAAACAAACCTGTATCCAATAATTCATATTCCTTTTCATACTTGCTTCTCCCGCGGTTGGTATTTAACAGGTCGCCGTAAGGAAATTCTGCCTGCGGGTATTTATACAAATGCTTCATGTAAGAATGCGAAGGCGTATTATCAAGATAATAATATAATTCTTTCACATCTTCACCGTGATTACCTTCACTTCCTGTTAATCCAAATAAACGTTCTTTCAAAATGGAATCTTTTCCGTTCCACAATGTTATAGCAAAACAAATGCGCTGCATGTCATCGCTGATACCGGCAATACCATCTTCGCCCCAGCGATAAACCTTACTTCTTGCATGGTCGTGCGGAAAAAAATCCCAGGCTTCTCCCTGTTCGCTATAGTCCTCCCGCACTGTTCCCCATTGGCGCTCGCTTAAATACGGCCCCCACTTTTTAAATGCAGGATCCTGCAATCTTTTTTGTTCTGCGTTCATGATATGAAATTATATTTTTTGTGACGGGCAATATTTCTTTAATGGACGGCATTGGCGACGCTCCGTTCAACCACAACTCATTGTTGAGCTTTAATGGTGTTTTATCATATTAAATGTTGCTGTATTAAATGTTGAAAAAATCTTTTCGATTGTTACAAAAATGCCGCCCCTCCGGGGCTTTACGCAATTTACACGATTGTTGTGCTACCAAACTGCCGCTCTACCAAAGTTGAAATCAAAAAATAATCTTCGCAAGTTCCCGTTTTGGGGGCGGAGGGGATGGGGTTTTATCCATTATCCTCAAACCCCGGGTATAAAGTCATTCCTCCATCAACAAATAAAGTGGTACCGTTTATATAATCAGCATCGTCGCTGGCCAAGAACACTGCTGCTTTACCGATATCTTCCACCTGCCCGATTCTTTTTTCAGGAATCAGTTTTAATAAACTTTGCAAATGAGCCGCAGTATCCCACGCATCATGGTTAATGGGCGTTGCAATAGCACCCGGCGCAATACTATTGATTCGTATTTTCATTGGTGCATATTCCTGAGCAATGGTTTTCATCATCAGCATTACGCCGCCTTTGCTCGCAGCATAATTGGCATGACCTGCCCATGGAATAACCTCGTGTACACTGCTCATACATATAATTTTTCCTGCTGCCCTGCTTTTCGTTTCATCCACACCTCTTCTTAAGAATTCTTTGATGGCCTCTCTTGCACAAAGAAACTGGCCGGTAAGGTTTACTCCAATCACAAAATTCCATTGCTCCAGGGTCATGTCCACAAACTTAGCATCACGTTGCAAGCCCGCGTTATTTACTAAAATATCTACCGTACCAAATTTTTCGATCACGTCGGTAAACATTTTTATCACCTGGTCTTCTTTGCTGATGTCTGCCTGGTAAGTGATCGCACTGCCGCCATCGCTTATTATAGCAGCCATTACTTCTTCTGCCATTGCTTTGGCACCCGGTACAGGATAGTTTACTACTATTGTAGCCCCTGCTTTAGCCATTTCTTTGGCGCATCCTGCGCCAATACCACTGCTGGAACCCGTAATGATGGCAATTTGGTTTTGTAATTTTTTTTCCATGTTTTTAATAAAGATTTGATTGTATTTGATTAGAAAATTGATGTTGATTTTTTGCCAATCCTTGTTTGATGACCGCAATTTCAAAATCGGTTAAAATTGTGTTGTAGGTTTGAAACGCTTCTTTGGAACTGCTAAAAGGATTCAACAGGTCATACGCATCACCTTCGCAGCGACGCTGTAAACACATAAAATAAAAATAGTCAACTGCCTGTAACCTCCGCCATATATTAATGATCCTTTCATCGCCACTTTTTAAAACCATGTTTTCCAGGCGGTAAATCTTCCTGATGCTGTTGTGCTGCATTACATTTTCACCCCACAGGCAACAATCATTGGTCTTATCTTCCCACGAAATGGTGTCTGGTACATCGTAAATATCTTTAGGATAATAAGTATCCAGCACTTCAGCAGGCGTTTTAAAACAAAAATCATGCTTAGCCAATAACTCATTGGGCAGGTGTTCTAAAAACTTAAAAATACCCGTACTTCCTTTTTTATGAATACCAAACGTTTCATAGTCAAAAAATAAATTGATATTGCCGGTATCTTCAGCATTGTATGCGTGCAGCCACGCTGCAAATTTTTGTGCGGTTAAAGGATGTTGGCTCCAGCCGGTTGCACCAAAACGAAATGCTATATCATTAGATAGTTCCGCGTTTCTTAACAACACACCAAAATCTCCATTGCAACGCGTTGCGTAAGTTTGGTTGGCTGTTCTGCCTTTTAAAATTTTGGATAAGCCTTCGCAAAAAATTCCTTTATATCCCAAATCAGCAATAAATTTAGCCAGTTCGTTGCTATAGATCAATTCGGTATTTCTAAATACAGCCGGCTCTACTTCAAATATTTTTTTTATTAAGGCGCCATGCTTTTCAACTTGTGTTGCAAATTCTTTTTTAGAATGCAGCCAGCATAAAGAATTACTATACGTTTCGGCTAATATTTCCACGCTTCCCGTTTCAGTGAGTTGTTTAAACGATGCTATTACATCGGGGCGGTATTGTTGCAATAATTCCACTACCGTACCGCTGATTGAAAAAGCTACTTTAAATTTACCTGCTGTTTTTTTTATCTGCGCCAAAATAATTTCATTGGCAGGCAGGTAGCATTCATCTGAAACGGCATTGATTGCCGCCTCATTTGCTGCTGTATCTTCATAATGATGCAACATTTCAATATCATTAAATTCATATTGTTTCAGCCGGTATGGTTGATGTACCCTGAAACAAAGACTTACTGACGGCATAACTTTCTTTAGCTTTTCTACTTGAACGAAATTAGCGTAGGAAAAAAAACGAATACAAATGTATTAGCAGTTGCATACAACAATTGTAATGCAGCTTACATAAAGGTTTAATTTACCAGGTAGCGGCTGTTGATCTCAATATGTTTGCGATCGTAGGATAATAAGCCGGTGTCCTTTAGTTCATTCAGCAAAGTGGTAACACTCTGGCGCGAGGTGGAAATAATCCCGGCGATGTCGCTATGAGTTAAATAATTGGCGAGTTTGATCTTGTCTCCTTCCATGCTGCCTTCACGGTTAGCCCAATCCTTAAAGAAACTGATCAAACGGCTTTTGGCATCCTTAAAAACTAAATTGGAATGACGGCTTTCCAGGCGACGTAATTTAGTACTGATGTGTTGTACAAAGTTCATGGCCAATACAGGATAAGATTCCAACAGCATTTTAAAATCGGGTGAACTGTAAGAACAGATCACGGTATTATCAGTAAATGATTCAGCAAACTCCTCATCAGAAATACCTCCATTCAAAGCAACATCACCAAAGATGTCGGTTGCGGTCAATACTTCCTTAATTAATTCGTCACCACGATCATCAATTTCAGAAATTTTAATTTTCCCTTTAACCAGGAGATAAACCCTGCTTTCAAAACCATCTTCCATGTAAATACTTTCTCCTTTATTTACATTTTTCACTTTTACTTTTTCTGTCATCGCAACAATCTGGGCATCAGTTAACCCATTGGTTAGTTCATGTTGCCTTAAATACAAATACATGATTTCTGTGTGCATGGCTTGATTTTTTATGTTGGTTAAATTGGTATTTATTTATTTTGGCAAATAGCATTTTCAAGTTTGGCAATCAAAGCATTTTTGGAGATCATCCCATTTACAAAATCTATTATTGCTCCGTTTTGATAAAACAAAATTGTTGGCAATTTCTTAACACCTAATTCTTCTTTTAATGCCGGGGCGGCTTCAACATCTATTCTAAAAAATGTAACACTGCTGCTGTAGTAAGAACTCAATTCAGAAAAGAGGGGCCCAATTACCTGGCAGGGACCACTCCAGTCGGCATAAAATTTAATCACCTGTATTCCGGGTTGGCTCAAAACCTGTTCTTTAAAATTCCTTTTATTCTTTATCATATTCATGTGGCTGATTTTATTTGGTACCCTTCTTATAGCCAAACAGGATGCCAGCTTTTTAAGGGTCTTTAATATTCCGCTGAAACTCTTTGCAGTAGGGCTTTTCAAATTTTTTTTAAAAACTATTTGTACCCCTTCAAAGCTTGTATTGCTCACGAAATATTGGGAGGTTCACAACATATTGGGAAGCCCTTTTGGGAGAACATTCCATTGCCCAAACCCGTTTCTTTTTTTTGGTCCATCTATTTTTCAATAACAACAAATAATAGGTAAGCACGCCTGTTGCTTATAATACAGCATTTTTCGGAATTTAAAGGGCAGTACCGTTCTCTACAAACTATTCCGGCAATAAAATTTCAATTATTTATTATTTTATATTTACACCTGGTGGCTATCCAATTTTTTATTCTGTCACCTAACTGACAGAGGTCTGCCATAACAGTTTCTATCTTTGTCAGGAAAAAATTATTACATGAAATCATTAGCAGTATTCGCAGCATTTATTTTACTTCACGGCTTTGGCAGCTTTGCGCAGGATGCATCAGCGCTGCATAAAAAACATTTTAACCTTGATGGTGGCATTGCTATAAAGGGATACGACCCCGTTGCCTATTTTACTGCAGGTAAAGCAGTGAAAGGAAGTAAAGACCTGGCTGTATATGCAGAAGGCGCAACTTATTATTTTTCTTTATCAGCTAATAAAGAATTATTCAAGGCAAATCCCGGCAAATACCAACCGGAATATGGGGGTTGGTGTGCATATGCAATGGGCGCCAAAGGTGAAAAAGTCAGCATCGACCCCGAAACCTTTAAAATTTTAGGTGGCAAGCTTTATCTTTTTTACAACCGTTTTTTCAGCAATACACTTAA
>JBBRCB010000031.1:0-43967 GCA_038205215.1 Chitinophagales bacterium
AATAACTCAATCGTTCTTTTCCTGTTTCTTAAATCAGATTTTCCTGAAAGTTGTTCGGCTGTTTTTTTAAAAAACGCTGTGGTATCCTTCCTGTTTAAAAACTCTTCATTGTTGGTAGAGCCTATAAAATGGTATTCATCATCAAAATAATGGTTGTAAGTTTTTACATCACCATTAAGATAGCTTTGCAGCCAGATTTCGTAGACCTCCAGTACTTCTGCTTCTGTTTTTTTAGTCAATTTCATTAGCTGTTATTATCTGGTAATAAAATTATAAAAGTTGATCCCTTACCTTCTTTCGTTTCCACCTTTAATTCTCCAGCATGCCCTTTGGTAATAATATCATAGCTTAACGATAAACCTAGCCCCGTTCCCTGCCCTGTTGGTTTAGTGCTAAAGAAAGGTTGAAATATTTTATTCAATATTTTCTGAGGGATGCCATTGCCGTTATCGCTGACTGTAATTTCAACTTTGTCACCGGTTTTTTTGGTACTTACAGAAACGGTGGGTTCATATCCCTGAATATTCAGCTGCTTTTTCTCATTTACTACATAGAATGCATTTGTCAGTAAATTCAAAACAACTCTTCCAATATCCTGGGGAATTACATCTATTTTTTCAATCGATGGGTCAAAATCAGTTTTTATAGTTGCATTGAAGGTTTTATCCTTTGCCCGCAAACCATGATAAGTAAGTCTCAGGTATTCGTCAGCTAATGCATTGATATCTGTAGGTTCTTTTACGCCACTGCTGCTTCGGCTGTGTTGCAACATTCCTTTTACAATACCATCAGCTCTTTTGCCATGATGATTAATTTTTTCCAGATTTTGTATTACATCCTTCATGATATCCCTCACATCATCCAGGTTACCTTTTTCCAATTCATCATTCATTTCATCCAATAGCTCTTTGCTTACTTCCGAAAAATTATTGACGAAGTTCAACGGGTTCTGAATTTCGTGGGCAATACCGGCGGTTAGTTCACCCAGACTCGCCATTTTTTCAGATTGTATCAATTGTTTTTGTGCAGCCTGCAAATTGATTAATGCATCTTCGGCTCTTTTCTTTTCTTCTTTTAATTGTATTAAATCTGTCTTTGCTTGTGTCAAATCTTTAAACCGTGAATAAGCCAAGGAAAAAACTGCAGCCGCTCTTTTTAATAACCCCCAACTTTCTGTTGATATATCACCAGCAGCTGCTGCACCAATGGCACCATGCGAAAATTTATATAAATGATACGTTCGGTCTGGTATTACCTCACCATAGTAACCACGGAAGGGAATTGATTTTTCTTCGCAGTAGTTGATCCACTCTTTACGGTTAGCACCCTGCATCATAATCGAAATTTGTTCTTCGGGTGTATTATAAAATTCCAACATTTCTCTGCCTACCCAGGTATCATTTAAATCCAAAGCAAAATGATCGTTCACTAATTTCTGTTCAGATGAATGAGCATCTTTTAATGCATACCAGCACTCCGCTTTTTCCGCCTGTTCATCATTGATGTAGATGCTGCAGGTTTCAAGCTCTTCCACACCCAGCAATCCCATTTCATGCCGTAATACTTCTGCCACGGCTTTCAATTCTTCCGGTTCCTGCATGGCCAATGCTCTTGCTCTCACTCTTTCCAGTGCAGTCTCTATATGTGCTTGTCTCGTTTGTGCTTCTGCTTTTTGCAGATCGAGGAAGCGGATATAAGACTGTTCAAATACCCGGGCAAAGCGTTTTAGTATTTCGTTTTCATTTTCAGCAAATAATTCCTGAGAGTAACTGCTTAGCTGAATGCAAGTATGTTTCACCCATGCATAGGAAGTCGTCCAGCATTTGCTTTCTAACACAAATTGCTTCCGGTCATCAGGAAAGTTTTTGAAATCCGAATGTTCAAACGCCCAGTTAAAGAATGCATTCTTTTGCTCAAATGAGCAACTTGTACTAAAGGAATCATTTCCCTTTTCTTTTACTATAAATACTTCATTCAAAGGAAAGATATCCTTATATGGCATATGCCAACTCCTGTTAATTTTTAGGTTTGCGGAGGCTATCCAACAATTGATGTCTTTATTTTTCTGGTTAAATATGATAAAGTTTGCAACATCCGCCAATATGCCCAGTTTTAAAATTTGATCAAAAACGGTTTCAATCACTTCCTGCAGCTCGTTGCTTTTATGCATAGCCATCGTTCGTGAACGAACTCGTTCCAATGCTGCTTCAATTCTGGCTTCTGTCGCCTGTGCTTCTGCTTTTTGTAAATCAAGAAATCTTGTGTAGGTCTGTTCAAAAACTTTGGTAAACCTTTTAAAAATATCATGGGCATGGGGAACCTGTTCGTAGGTAATGAATAATAGGAATCCACCATTGAAAAAAGAAAGATGGTTGATCTGGTAGGTAGGTAGGGAGAGTCCTGCATCTTCCAATTCTTTTAGAACCTGTCCAACTTGGGGCAGGCTATTCATATAATTATAATGATCATCAATTGCCTTGCCACTGAGTTCCTGAACAAAAAAAGATTGCTTTGTTTCAATGGCCCTGAGCCATTCTGCAAAGGATGGCTCCCCTGAATTTGTAAATGGTAAATGAAATGCTGATTGTATCTGGCCTTCACTACTCATGATACAGGTACTTGATTTTTTATCATGGGCCAGGATATTATATCCGCAACTCCAGGATGGGATACCCAATTCCTGCACTTCAAGAAATAATAAATTTGCTGCTGATGGCAGTTCATCACTATGTTGCATAGCCATCGTTCTTGACCGAACTTTTTCCAAAGCCATTTCAATCTTCGCTTCCCTTGCCTGTGCTTCTGCTTTCTGCAGATCGAGGAAGCGGGTATAGGTTTGTTCGAACGCTATTGAGAACCGGGTTAATGTATTTTGTGATTCAGGCAAGAGTGAATCTGTATTGACGATGCCAATAGTGCCCTGTTTAAAAAATGCTTCGGTAAATACAAGTTTATCGGGTGGTGAAATGAACAACTGCTGTAATTTTTTATCCTCGCTCAATTTCTGTACTGTACTCAGATAGTTAAAATAATCTATTACTTCCTTTCCTTTAAGCTCAGCGATGTAAATTGTTTTTTTGGCTTTCCATGATGCAAACACACTCTTCAGGTGTTTGTTTGTGTTAAGTGAAATACGATGACTGCCGGGCCTTAATATTCCATCTTCTTTTGTTGTCCAAACTTCTGAAGAGGCTGATTTTTCATCTATAAGATTGAAGAATACTCTTGCCGCATCGGGTAATAATCCCAAATTTTTAAATTGCTGAAAAAGTAAGGTTGCCACTTCTGCCAGCTCCTCACTTTTTTGCATGGCCATTGTTCTTGCCCGTACTCTTTCCAACGCCAGTTGAATCTCACTTTCTCTTACCTGTGCTTCTGCTTTTTGAAGATCGAGAAAGCGGGTATAAGTGCCATCGAATACGCCTGCAAACCTCTCGAGTAACTGGATAGTTTCATGTGGTTCCGGTGTTGAAAAGCTGAGCATCCCTTTCGAAAAAAATGCAATATGGATCACCCATCTTTTTTCTTTGTAATTAAGTTTTGATAATGCTCTCCTGTAGTCATTATATTTCAACAGTTCATCCCCACTGATATCTATTACTAATGTTTTTTTTTGTTCTTTCCATGCTGTATAAATCTTTTTCATTACCACAGGCTCATCCAGGTCAACCTTTGCCGGTTCTTTCCATTGTGTGCCATACAGCGTTGAATAAAGCTGCATGATATTTTCAGCTTCATTGAAAATACCAATGGAGACCTGGTCACTGGTTTCACCAAGGTTTTTAAACTGCTCAAAAAGTACAAACGAAGTTTCTGCAAGCTCTTCACTTTTTTGCATCGCCATTGTTCTTGCACGAACTCTTTCTAACGCTAATTCAATCTGTGCTTCTCTGGCCTGTGCTTCTGCATTAGCCACATCAGTATACCGTTGATAAGAAAGTTCAAAAACATTTTTAAAACGCCTCAGTATTTGTACCTGCCCGTTTGTTATAGTATTGAAAGTTGAAATACCTACATGTCCTGTACCCATAGAAAATAAATAGAAGCACATAGAATCAGCCTCATTGATCCGGGGGTCTATTTTATCCTTAATACTCTTTCTCCATGTTCGCCATTCTTCAAACTCCTTTCCAGAAAATTCTTTTTGATATAAAGCATTGTTGCTTTTTCCTAATTCACGGTATAATTCCTTTACAATCTCGGAGCTGTCATAGGCGGCCTCCTGGAGAATATTTACAGCATAATCAGAATATTCACAAATAAGGTATGCCTGTTTTTCATCTTGCTTGATAGCGATCTGTGCATTACGGATATTGGTAAATCCCAACATAGTAAGTTCTTTATACATCGCTTCACAAACAGCAATCAATTCTTCCGATTTGCGCATGCTCATCGCCACTGCACGCATGCGTTCCAGTGAAGCTTCCAGCTGAGCCTCTTTGGCCTGTGCTTCTGCCAGTGAAATATCATTATACCGCTGGTAGGCTAACTTGAACACATTGGCAAAACGTTCCAGTACTGCTACTTTATCTTTAGTAAGCGGGTTAAAGGCAGAAATGCCAATGGAGCTGATACCAATTGAATACATGTAATAGTATAACGAAGAACAGTTGTTGAGCCGTGGGTCTTCAGGCTGTCCATTTATTTTTCTATATTCTTTCCAGCCATTGAGTTCGCTTTCATCAACTACCAATTCCAAAAATGTACCCGGTGATTGCCTGACTTTTTTTACAAATGCTCCTACAATCGGGTGAGAATTATAGGGAACATAGGTAATACTTCCACCTGTAGCATCGGCATAATCATAATCATTAAAATAATCTTTCCCTTCTTCAAAAGTGCTGATCAAGCCATTCCTGAGTTCGCTAAAACCAAGACTGCCCAGTTCTTTATACAATACTTCGCAAATACTCAGCAGATCATCCGATTTTTTCATCGCCATAGCAACTGCACGTACCCGTTCCAGTGCGGTTTCAATTCTCGCTTCTTTCACCTGTGCCAATGCTTGCTCAATGTCTAAAAACCTGCGGTAAGCCAGTTCAAATACATTACGGAAGCGTTTAAATAAAATGATCTCTTCTTCATCCAGCGGTTCATAAGTAGACGTGCCCAGGGCAACCGGCCCCATAGAACACCAGTAATAATTTAAAGAAGATGCAACAGCAAGATGTGTATCTACGAACTGGTTGGTGGTTTGCTGGAATGCATACCATTCTTCCAGTTCTTTTCTATCGAGGCTGCGAGAAAAAAATTCATCCGGGCCTTTCAGCATCTGGTTGGCAAAAGCGCCCGACATGGGATGATTAATATATTCCACTTTGGTGATGAGGGATTTATCATGCAGGCGATAAAATTCATAATTGCAATAAGTTCCCTCCTCAACATAAAAAATAGCGGTCTGCACATTTCGGATCTCTTTTACTCCCAACAATTCCAACTGATCAGAAATGATGTGACAAACATCAACCATATCTGCCAGCTCTTTCATAGCCAGTGCAGCAGAACGGACTTTTTCCAATGCTTTTTCAATTTCCAGTTCGCGATTCTGTGCTTCTACTGCTTTTCTTTTTTGTTCAAGTTCTTCGATGGTTTCTTCCAGTAAAATAGCCGTGGTGCGTTTAACCTTCTCTGTTCTGTCGAGCTTGAACGAGGTTATCTCAAATTCTTTATCTGCATCTTTTAAAGACCTCAGCAATGCATTCTTTTCTTCTTCGGATAAATTCTTATCCTGTTGAATAAAATTTAATATACTTTGAAGATGTGCATTCATTTTTGATTTTTGTTTTTAGCGCAGAGAAAAGGAGTTAAAGAGTTACGGCAGCGTAACTCTGCGAAACCTCAGCTTCTCCTTTTCTCCGCAGTAAAAGTGAAGCTGGGTATGAAATTATTTTTCTTTCAATACCACGCAACAATTTGTTAGATTATGCATCTCCAGGTTACCACCATGTGCCCTTGCCAATTCTGCATTGGAAAAAAAACCGGCCATAGGAACATTCCATATATTTTTTAAACCTTCGATTTCCTGCTGTATCATCGGCCCCAATGATACTTGCCTGCCTGCACAACTAAAAACTATTAAAGCATCTGCCTCAGGCATTTCAGTCATCTTTAAATCTTTGCAATCATCAATCACTTTTTCAATCACATCAAAATCGGGAGGTAACGAAAAGCGTACTTTCGATCCCGTTGGTACCGAACCGCTACAGTAAAAAGAATGATCATCCCAGTCTATCTTGAGGCCGGGCCGCATCACGGGGTCGCCCTGTTCTCTTTGTAACTGCAGGGGAAATGAAGTAGCTATTTCCAGCATTAAATTTTTATTGTCTGGCGAAAGATTGGTAATGCCACCGTATTTTGCGGTGAGGTCAAGCACAGGGATGTCATCTACTGTATACACATGGTTGCCTTCACTTTTTGTAACCGTTTTTACTGTACCCACTGCTTTCCATCCGCAGGTTGCACGGCCTCTTATTTTTATTTTATCTTCATCAAGCACCAATACTACCATTCCTGTGTTACTCTCTACACTATTAGTAAATATAAATTGCTCACTAAAAGTGTAACTGTCTCCGGCCATTCCGCCGTAAATATTCACCTGCTTGCCCACTGCATCAGCAAAACCAAACAGTAATTGTTCGGCATCAGTTTCTACATTGCTCCCGGAAATAAGAAATGCAGGATGCGCAAAATGTGCTAATGATTCCGTTGCAACTTTCCTGGCAATTTCACGATAGTTTTTATCACGGTATTCAGCAAACATAATTTTAAAATCTTCCCGCTTCATATCCAGCAATAACAGGGCGATTGAATCGCTGCCTATTTCTTCATCAATAAATTCACCGTTAGTAGTAGCACCGAAAATACTGATGCCCTGCTCATCCAACAGGGTACTAATGGCTGCCCTGTTCTGCCCGATGGATAAAAAAGCTATGGCCAGTGTTGGTTTAAAACCATCGGACATAACCTGTTCCAATGCATTTTTAATTTCTGCTGTTGAATTTCCTTTGATTGATTTTACTTTCATAATTAATTTTGCCGGGAAGGGGTTAGGCCGTGAATTATTCTTTACTAAATATTCACCGCTTCACCGGTTATTTATTTTATTTGAATAAAAATTATTTACCGGGTGCAGGCATTAATCCTAACTGCGTCATAAAATCCATATTGTCGAAGAAATCTCTTTCTTCTGCAATTTTTCCATTAAACATTCTTACCAATGTAGTTCCCTCAAGACTTACAGTTTTGCCTGTTGCAGGAATACCAAAGAATACACCGGTATGTGTTCCTTTAAAGTTCCAGTACTTTACTAATTTTTCTCCCTGGCCAAAAACATCTTTGATGGTGAAAGTTATTTTTGAAAAACCGGTAAGAAAGTTGGCATAATACGCTCTTGCACTATCAATACCTACAAGGTCGGCCGGGCTCACGTGCATTACCACATCTTTAGTGAAGTTGGTATCATTGAACATATCCAGTTTGCCCTTGTTCATGATCTCATCCCAGGTATGAGTGTAGGTTTTGATATTGGCAGCTACCGGGTCAGGCTTTACTGGTAATGGTTTTTCGGGATTCAAACAGGAAGTAAATCCAAACGCAGCAATTAAAAAATAGAAGAATAAAGATTTATTATTCATTTTCATTAGTTTAAGTAAAATATGAAAAACAGAATAGCATAAAGAATCGCCTGCCACAAGGCGTGCAGCTTTCTTATTGAGGGTAACAATGATTAGCCGTCACTAAACAATTCAACAGTAAAAATTACCCGGCAGTATTTATTAATTCCTGTAGATAATTTTCCTTTACCGGTTCTCTTTTTATTTTACAGTAAGCAGTAAAATAATGATGTGATTGTAAAAAAGAAACCTGTATTTGATCCCAGGCTTTTTTGGTTAAAGAAGGCGTAAGCGATCTTAGTTCCAGGAAAAGGTCTTCTGATTTTGTTGTTGCTGCCGCTGTACCTAAATACTCGAGGTCGGCATCGGCTACTATTTCTTCTAATTTATTATTGGGCAGTTGCGGCACTTTTGTTGCCATGATCATGCCGCAGATGACGGTTATTTCCGGGCGGGTAAACCCGTATTCGGGCAAATATTTTTTTGCCAGTGAACAACTTTCCTCTTCGTGATTTTTATAAGTATTGATATAACCCGTATCGTGCCATAGCGCCGCAGCGTTTAATAATTCTATTTCTTTTTCGGTACAGCCTTCATGCCTGGCGATCTCGATGGCTTTTTCCTGCACATACAGCGTGTGTTCGTAATTGTGGTAATAATAACATAGCGGGATATTATCCTGCAGCAGGTCGACCACAAAATTTGTCATGAGCAGTTTATTTGGCATGGGCTTTTGCTTTTAAGATGCCGCCGCTGGCTTCTTTTATACTCTGCACATAGATGAATGCTTTAGGATCTATTTCTATAATGGCTTCCTGGATCTGTTTTATTTCCAAACGTGTAACAATGGTGACAATGATATCGCTTTCTGTTCTTACTTCGAAACTTCCTGGTAAATAACCTCTTTCACCTTTATACACCGTGATGCCTTTGCCCATATCATTCACCAATAAGCTTTTTATTTCTTCCGGCAGTGAGGTAATGATATTCATGGCGGTGAATTCTTCAATACCATCCACTACATAATTAGTGGCCCGGCTTGCCGTAAAATAAGTGATGATGGAATACATGGCCGTTTCTATACCCAGTTCAAATGCTGCTACGGCAAATATGATCGTGTTGATGAGCATGATGATCTCGCTGTTGGAAAAACCTGACTTTCTACCGGTGAAAACGGCAATTACTTCGGCGCCATCAATTACACCGCCGCCGCGTATTACCAGGCCCACACCGGTGCCCATCAGGATACCACCGAAAGTAGCGATCAATAATTTATCGGTAGTGATGGGCTTGATATGAATAAACAGTAAGCCTATCGAAAGCAGGATAACGGCAATGGTGGTTTGCACCGCAAAGGTTTTTCCAATTCTCCTGTAGCCAAGATAGATAAACAATACATTCAGAATGATGACTAAAAAACTGATATTGATATGGAATAACTCGTACAATAAAATGGAAATACCGGTGATGCCGCCATCCATAAAACTGTTGGGTATCATAAAACCCTTCATAGCCAGTACGGCCAGCCCGGTGCCCACCAGTATGAGCAGCAGATTTTTAGGCGCCCACACATGCTTCCATTCTACCCTATCGGTCTTATGTATCCTGTTCATGTTGCAATGGATATTTAAGCTATTATTTTGTAAGATAAGATACTCTTTTGATTTTTAAGTAGTGCCGACTGTTGAAAAACCTGGTAAATGGTATTGCGTTTTTTTTCAAGCCAGCAGTTTATATCGGTCATATCAATACACCTGACCCGGATATTGATAATTGAATGCCTGAGGTTTTGGTCCGGCAACTAATTTTCAAAGGGTATATAATTTGTATCGCCCATAGTAAATTTACTATTTCTAATAATATTTTATGAGTATTCGAATTGCGCTTACCCAAAAGGGTGGCCCCGCTAATTTTGCCATTACAGGAAATTCATTTTTTTTGGTTTAATTTTTGATACATGAGTTTGATCATCAAATTTAAAATGTAATAAATAATAGTACTTAAAAATAGTACTACCTTTAATAAATAAAACAAACATATATGAAGACAATACTACTTACGGTACTTTTAGTTTCACTGGTATTTTTAGGATTTTCACAGTTTCACGAATATCGGTTTAATGGTGTATTTACTGAACTAGGCGGAGGCCCGGCTTTATCAGAAGTGCTCTATGGAGGAGGAACTCCAATGGGCACCTGCGGTGCTCCCGGAAGCAACGGCAGTTTTACTACAGAAACAATTATAACTTCAGGTGGTACTACATCTTCAGCCAAGCCTGTATTTGTATTTACAGAAAATGCAGGACTATCTTATCCTAATGCAGCCGGGCTGGGTATTACAGGTACCTATACTATTCATATTCTTGTGAGAAAAACAGATTATACTATAGGAAATTTCAGCTTCCAAAGGGTAATTGATTTTTCAAATGGCACCAATGACGACGGATTGTATTCTAACTTTAATGGAGGTATACCCCAGTTAGACAATGTATATGGTGTAGCACCCCATCCAATGGGAGCTGCTGCAAACCTTCTCAATAACCAATACTATTTAATTTCATTGGTAAGAGGTGCAGGCTCTGCTACTAATGTTGATTTTTACCTGGATGGTAATTATATTACCAGCTATGCCGATGCTGGGGGTATTTATGCGTCTAATGGTACCGATCCCATAATTTTTTTCAGGGATGATATTTCTGCTCCTGCCAACTTTCACTGCGAGAGCGGTCCTGGTGCAATAAGGTATCTTTCATTAAGCTCTGCTACGTCTAACGCTACACAGGTAATGAATACCTGGTTAAGCCTATTTGCTACCGTTATACTACCGGTTAACCTCAGTAGTTTTAGTGCACAAAAAAGCAACACTGATGCTTTACTGCAATGGCAAACAAACACTGAAATAAATACAGCATATTTCAATGTGGAAAGGAGTTATGATGGTATTACATTTAATGGAATCAATAAAATAAATGCAAAAGGCCTGTCTTCTAATACTTATACTTATAATGATGTTAATGGACTGTCGTCAGTCAGTACCAACACCTACTATCGTTTAAAAATTGTAGACGCAACTGGTAATTTTAAGTACAGTTCTACCGTGAGGCTGGCAAATGGCCGCGAAGCCCAGATAACCGTATTTCCTAACCCTTCAACTGATGTAATCACTATCAGTGGTTTAAAAAATAATGATATTATCAAATTGCTTTCTATTGACGGTAAGGTATTATCGCAACAAACTTCAAAAGTACAGTCACTGATAATGAATATTGAAAGGTATAGGCCCGGTACTTATATCATACAGGTTCAAAGCAACAAGGAAAGTACGCAACAAAAAATTGTAAAATATTAATCTTTAATGGTGTAAAAAAATACCCAAAGCTTTTGCTTTGGGTATTTTTTTACACATCATTTGGATATTTTTCAAATTTCTTCAACCCATCACTGCTTTTTATTTTTTGTTTTAGCAGTCGTCAACGGTCTATTAGCATTACAATTTTATGAAAACCTGCAACTAAAGTTTATGCGCCCAATTGAAATCTTGCTAAATTTTAGTTTCCCTTTGTGCATTTTGTGCAACTCTGACAGGAGTAACAACAGGAAGGGTGTTATAATTTAAATGATCAGTAATCTTATTTTAGGCGCATGAACATACAGGGCTTATCTTTTTCCGGCTGTTTAATTATTTTTTTGGCCGGCTGCAAGGCGTACTTCATTATTCTTTTCAAGCAGTTTGGCGGTAGCCCATTTTTCTGCTTTATGATGTAATGGAGCCAGTGCCGCGGCAAGGATTACCAGAGAAGCCAGCATCCCGAAAACGGAATGATGTGTTATAAATTCCAGCAAGGGATGCAACAACAGGTTAAAGAATTCAAACACTATTAATAAAGTAATAACACCAAAGGCCTTGATTACTTTTATATGCATAACAAAACGCCGGCTCAACAATAAGAACAAACCTACTCCCACAACTATTCCAAGGCTGATCAATGCATATTCTATATTTTCTCTCCTTTCGGCAGCAACTTTTATTTTTTTTGCTGCTATTTCTTCCTGCCGTGTTTGCTCCTGGAAATCCATTAGTATGATATTACTGTTCTTTTCACTGGTAAAAAGGCTGTCTTTAATATCCATTGACTGCCGGTAGTATTTATGCAAACTATCGGAAATATTTAGTTGCTCATAACTCTTATATAGCCATTGATAAGCGGTCATCAGTTCTTTTTTATATTCAGGATAAGCATCGATAACTGCATACTTTGCATAAAATAAGGCAGTATCGTAATTGGATACTGTAAAAAAAGCTGCGGCGAGATCATTATAGATATGGGCAAGATATGAGTCTGTAGTGTGCGTACCAGCCCAATCAATGCTCTTGTAAAAATAATATTTTGCCATCTCAGATTGATGCGCTGCGAGGTGAGTTTCACCAATTCTATAATAGTAATTTACAAGATTTAAAGTGTCATTTTGTTCGCTGGCAATATTTATTGCCTGCAGCAGCAATGGCCTGGCCGAATCAGGTAAATGCATTTTATTATAACAATCAGCTAAATTATCCAGCACCCTGGCGTAATGTTCTTTATTATTGACAGTATCTATGAATGGAATACATTTTTTATAGTAATTGGCACCCTGTTGAATATTTTGGGATTCAGTAAAAGAAGAACCGATCTGAAGCAGCGTATTTAATATGGCATCAGTATCATTTCCATTTTCAAAATTTTTTAAGGCAGGCAAAGAATATTTTAAAGAATTACTGTACTGTCCCATCTTCCTGTATGTATTGGCTATCGAAAGTTGAATATACCCGGTAGCCCATAGGTCTCCACGGGCTATAAAATAATCCTGCGTTTTTTTAACTGATGCTATTCTTTCGTCAAAAGTTCCTTTTGCTTCAGTGTTAAAATAGTTAGTTAATATATCTGCTTTGTCATTGAAAGTTTTTGCTGAATGGTATTGCGCAAAAAGTGATTCGGGGGTTGGCTGCCCCTTTGTAAATAAAGCCAGGCAAAAAAATAAAAATGTAATAAATATCTTTTTCATGTCGATTAACGGGTGTTTATTTTACCCGGTTATATTTTTTCAATACGTCCATCACCAGTTTATGCGGCAGTGCATAAGCTTTGTTGCCGTTAATGCCTTCCATAGTTTCTGCAGCAACCATGGCGTTGATGATTGCTTCTTCCGTTGCCTGCACAGTAGCTTCAAACAATGGATTGATCAGGTCATTGGGTAAATCATCCAGTTTTGTAAAAATTTCCCGCTGAAAAGCTGCTGGATTAGCAGTGGAAAAAGCTATAAAAATATCACCGGAGCCATTGGTTCCCCGGCCGCCAACAATACCGATAGCCAGTGAAACTCTTGTTGCAATTCTTTTTAACTGTTGGGGTAGCAATGGCGCATCTGTTGCTACTACTACAATAATAGAACCATCCCCCGGTTGATAAGATGGCGGCGCTTTAAATTCATAATTCATGGTGTCCTTCAATTCTCTGCCAACAGGAACACCGGCTATGGAAAAATTATTTTTACCACCAAAGTTTGATTGCACTAATACACCTACCGTATAGGTGGAATCTTTAATTTTAATAACTCTTGATGAAGTGCCGGTGCCACCTTTAAATCCCAAACACATCATGCCTGTACCGCCACCCACATTACCTTCTTTTAAAAAGCCTGACTTTGCACTGTCTAATGCTTCAAAAGCATTGCTTTCTTTTACATGAAAGCCATAAATATCATTTAAAAATCCATCGTATGTTTCTGCTACAACAGGGTACGTGTACCAAAAATCCTCCCTGTACCAACCGGTTTTTACAAACCATTTCAACACCGCATCCCTTACCACACCCACACTATTGGTATTGGTGATCATAACCGGGCCTTCTAAAAATCCTGATTCTGTAACCCATGTGGTGCCGGTCATTTCACCGTTACCATTCAGGGAAAACCAATTTGCATAAACCGGGTTATTATGGTGGCCTCTTGGTAAAATAGCGGTAACCCCTGTTCTTACCGGGCCTTTGCCACGTATATTTTTTCCACTGCCGGTAATGATGGTGCTGTAACCAACCTCAACGCCTTTCACATCAGTGATAGCGTTGAATTTTCCCGGCGTGCCGTCGAAGGGAATTCCAATATCCCTTGCACGGGGTTTTTGTGCAACGCTTCTAAATTGAACCAGGAGCAATAACAGGAAGGCTGCAATAATTTTCATGATGAATATTTTGGTTTTACTTGTGTGAACAAACAGGGCTTATCCTGCTGTTTTTTATATTACAATTTGGTTTGTAGGTTAAGTTAATGTTCTTTTGGGGGCTTATCTTTTTCCAGTTGTTCAATTGTTTTTTTTGCTGCGGCTAACCGTATCTGTTTATTTTTCTCCACCAACTTAGCTGTTGTCCATTTTTCAACCCTGTGATGCAGCGGTACGAGCAATGCCGCAATGCAAACCAATGCCAGCAACATTAGCACGGGTGAATGATGCGTAACTCTTTCTAAAAAAGGATGCAGCAATAAGTTTAAAAATTCAAATACAATCAACAAGGCAACTACGCCCAAAAACTCAATCATTTTTGTATTGGTAATAAAACTACGACTAAGCAATAAAAAGATGATGATGAATGTAATGATGCCAAATGCTATTAAGGCGAATTGGATGTTTTGTTTGCGCTGGTCAGCTTCTTCGGATTTTTTTGCGGTGTCTTCTATGCTGCGTAATTGTTCTTTAAAGGTCAATGCCTGAATGGTATTTAGATTAGCCTGATTAAAAATCTGTTCCCTTAATTGAGACTCCACTTTTGAATAATAGTAAGCACTGTCGGTGTTATTTAACTTATCAAACAAGTCTTTTTTATAACCGGTAGCTATTAATTTAAAATTCAGATTCTGGGTTTTACCGGATAATACCCATAATTTTTCAACTTGTAATTTGGCTTCGGCCATTCTGTTATTCTTAAAAAGAAAAGGAATATATCTTTGATAGAATCCCATCTTTCTGGTTTCATTTTTTACTGAATCAGATAAAATAAGTGCTTTATTAAAATACACATCAGCCAGGGCATTCTCATTCAATTTTGAATTGACTGCAGCAAGTAAATGCAATGTCTGCAATTGGTAAGTAGGGAGTTTCAACCTTTCACTGGTTTGTACCGCTGCCTGGGCATAGTTTAAAGCAGAATCCAGTTGATTTTTATCCATATAAGCAATCCCCATATTTCTTTGATACTGCACCAGCATGTAATCGTATTTGGATGAAGTTTTATCAGGCAGGTTTTCTCCGCCCTTTTTGTTGAATTTAAAAAAGTCATCTATATTTTTAAGGTAGTAATATATTGTTGCTATGTCAAAATACAGAGAACTTATTCTTCGTTTGTCATTAAATTTTTCCGCCAAAGGCAAGGCCTTAAAGTAATATTCAAGTGAAGTACTATTGTCTCCTTTGCTACCAGAAAAATAATATCCAATCCAGTTATAACTGATGGCAAGCAGTGAATCATTTTTTAATTGTTGCGCTATTTGAAGTAAATCAATACAAATTGAAGAGTCGATATTGTTGCTGGAATAAGAGTCTATGGTTTCCAGATATTTTATGGTTTCGGTGAAACGCTCCATTGGGTTGCTGTAACGGGCTAAAGCCGCTTTTGCATTATCAGGATTATTGTTTTGGGCAAAAACAGTTTGTAGACTTGATATAAAACAAAAGAGGGTTACTATTTTTTTCATCTTTAATTAGTTGAGTTTTTGCCTTCCATTTAATAGAGCCTTAGGCTCGAAACATTTTGTAACAACGGACTTTAGTCCGTTGCGGTTAAAAGAAATCTACACAGAGAGCCATCGGCTCGACACATATTTATATCAGTTCCTGAAAAATATATTGCTCATCATACTCAATTTTAAACTTCTTTAAAAAATCTAAATACTCATCGCTGAAATTTTGCTTTGCATGATGCGCTTCCTGGTTTTGGATATACTTAAAAACTTTATCTACCTGAGACTGACTGTAAGAAAAGACTCCATATCCTTCCTCCCACTCAAACCTGCTTTTAGTAAATGAATGGTTATTTATATATTTTGATGATTTTGCTTTTACGGTTTTCATTGATTCCGAGACGGAAACCACGGGTTTTAATCCAACAAAACAATGGATATGGTCTTCCACACCATTTACAATAATGGTTTTGCAATTGGCTTCATTAACTAAGTTGCCAATAACTGCATGTAGTTGTTTGCTCCATGCTTTATCAATTACGGCATTGCGATACTTTACTGCAAAAACTGTTTGCAAGTAAATTTGATGGTATGTGTTAGCCATTTATTTTAGTTTTTTGTACTTATGTATCGAGCCTACGGCTCTCATTTTACTACACTGTTTTGCAACGGACTAAAGTCCGTTGTTACAAAATTAGCCGATGCTGCGCATCTAACCTTTTACATCAGTATCATCAGCTTTCTCCAATTGCTCAATCGTTTTTTTTGCAGCTGCCAATCGTATTTTTTTATTCTTCTCCACTAATTTAGCCGTTGTCAATTTTTCTATTTTATGATGAAGCGGTACCAGCAATGCAGCAATACAAACCAATGCCAGCAACATCAGCACAGGAGAGTGATGTGTAACTCTTTCTAAAAAAGGATGTAGTAATAAGTTAAGAAATTCAAATACAATTAACAGAGCGATCACTCCCAAAAATTCAATGAGTTTGGTATTGGTAATAATACTGCGGCTGAGTAATAAAAAGATGATGAAAAAAGTAATAATGCCGAAAGTGATTAAAGCGAACTGGATATTTTGTTTGCGTTCTTCTTCCGATTTAGTTTTTTCTGCGTCTGTTTCCTGTTGCCGCAACTGTTCCTGAAAAGTGAGGGCCTGAATGCTTTTAACTTTTTCCAGGCTAAGAAGCGAATCTTTGGTGAGCATGGCCAAACGGAAATATTTGTTGAGGCTATCCTGTTGATTGGTTTTTTCAAAACTTTTGTACAGGTATTCATAAGAACGCATACTTTGATCTTTAACATCAAAAGGAACAGATGTTGTAAGAGCCTGGCGTGAATAGTAATTTGAACTATCAAACATTTTTGTAGCAAGAAACACTTCTGCAAAATCATTTTTAAGATAGGCATCCATATAGGGCGATGAAGCACCAAATTGTTGATAATACGTTGCGGTCCTTCTAAGAAATGGTAATGCAACATCATGTTGCCCGGCAGCAATATAATTTTCGCCCAGTGTGCTGGTAGAAACAGCCAGTTGTTTAAAATTCTTCATTTCAGCATCCATTTTCACTGCTTTCTCCGCATATGTCATTCCTGAATCAGGCATCTTGCCTTCGCCATATACACAAGCGATGCCATTGTATATTCTTGAGAGAAGGTTCTTATCATTGTTAGCAAAATCAATTTCCATTTTTGCATATTTTGCGGCCTGGAGATAATCTTTGGCCGACATATAAGTGCTGTTGATAAGCATATATGTATTTAAGATTCCAAAACTATCTTTGCATTGTTCAAACTGCGGCAATACTGAGAACAGCATATTAAGTGCGCCTGGGAAGTCACCATTCTTTTGTAAAATCATTGAAAGACCAAGATTGGTATAGTTTGTACCGGCATTATCCTTTTGTTTCTGAAACCAGCTTTTCAGTAGCAGGATATCTGTTTTTGTTTTTGTATCGTTTAATACCTGGTGCTTAAAATAATCCATCAGGCAGTTTCCTTTTTCCTTATCAGCTTTTGCAGCGTAATATTTTGCTTTGGTACTGTCTGGCATTGGTTGATTGTATGCGTTTAAGGCGCAGAAAAAAAGCAATAAACAGAGTGTGAGTGTTTTCATCCTTATTCTATTTTTTTATTCTCTTCCATGTTGAAATATTTTTTACAAATAACTCAGCCACTTTTTTTCGGGATGGCTGCTCTTGTATTTATCATACCATTTGCACAAAGGGTATAAAGCAATTACAACTGATATCCAGATCGCATAGGCCACAGCCAGGCTATATCCTTCGCCGGGTACTACAAATTTCCATGGAATGCCGGGCACCCCTTTCAATCCTTCAGCAACAGTATGCCCCCGTGAAAGGTAAAGTAAAATATTAATGCCACTCAGGACATAAAAATGAATGATATAATAGAACATGGGAACCCTGCCATAAACTATAAATATTTTTGCAAGCCTGTTGCCGGTGTTTTTAATCAGTCCAAGAAAGATAAGCGCAGGGCCAATGGTGGCGCACATATACAACAAAGAGGGTGGATATTTTTGCACATTCATAAAGGATAAAAAAGTGAATAGTGCATTTTTTTGTACGGACCAATGTAACGGGTCACCGTAAACATTTGTAAAACGTATCAAAGCAAAAAATGCCAGTAAGCCGAGGCCTGTGCGTATGAGAATCTTATTTCGCTGTGGAGTTTCATAAGTTGTAAAAACCTTACCCAAACAATAGCCCAGCATCATTAAACCACTCCATGAAAGAAAAGGATAAAATATAAATAAATGATGGCCGCTCCACAAATTAAAATCACCCTGCTTATGCAACAAGTGCCACCAAAATGGAAGATCTCCCTGCTGATTGGCTTCTGCAAAATCGAGTAAATTATGTCCGAGTACAATCACCAGTCCAGTAATTAAGATAACATAAAATGGCAACCATATCATTAAACCAAGGATGGCCATACTTATGCCAATGGCCCATAAAGTTTGAATAATAAAATAACTGAAATAGATATCCCCTGTAGTGCCTAAAGTAATAATAACAAGGTCAACCAGTATCAGCCAAAGACCCCGGGTAATTAAAAAACGGCTAAGTTCTTTTTTTGTTTTCCTGCCGCTCTGCAACCAGGCAGAAGTACCGGACAGGAATAGAAAAATGGGAGCACAAAAATGAGTAATCCACCGGGTAAAGAACAGGAATGGGCTGGTGGTAGCCAGGTTCAGGGGATCATCCAATAAAGCTGCACTGTGAAAATAATCACGGCTGTGATCCAGCGCCATGATGATCATTACCAGCCCACGAAGGAGATCAATGGACTCAATTCTTTTTGAAGCTGGGGTTAAGGAAACTTGCATAATAAAATATTTATTTATACCCGTAATTAAGATGTCTTTTTTAAAGACTGCCATTTTCTATACGTCGCACTTCGCCATAACCATTCTAATGGGCCGTAGTTAAAATATTTCAGCCAAATGCTGCTTATGATGATCTGTACAATGAAAACCGCTATTCCAAATAATGTAAAATAACATGGTCCTACCTGGTGTAAGTAACCTAGGCCGGCACCGAGAAAAACAAAATTTCCAATCAGCGACTGCATGATATAATTGCTGAAAGCCATTTTTCCAACAGGCGCAAATACGGATAATATTTTTTTACCAACTGCAGTTTGAAAACTTAACATGAAGATCGCTACATAAGTCATTGCCAGGGGTGCAACACCCAATGCATAAGCGATAGTTTGATAAAAGCCATTAATTTTCAGGCTGAAATAATCACTCTCGTACCAAGACATATAGCGTGCGAGATAATAATTAGCCGGCAGCCCAACGATCAATCCAAATGCAATAACCCCATACAGGATTTTTTTATGCTGTGTGATTTTTTTATAAAAATCAGAACGCCCAACCACATAGCCGATCAAAAACATACCCAACACTTTGGGAATGCGGCTTACAAAAAATAAATAGCCATACCTGAAAAAGAAGCCTGCTATATGCCCTTTTAAAACCGCCCACCAGTTGCCATGTGCTAATACATTATCAAAACTTTCCTGCGAATCAATATTATTCAGGTAGTGATCAACCTTACCACCGGTATCAAATAAATATCCTGCGGGTGCATTTAATACGGGCCATTGCATTTTAGCGGTATATAAAAGAATAGGCAATAACAGCAGCGATACACCTGTTATCAATAAAGTTTTATTGGAAAACCTACGAAAAGGCAATAATAAAAAACCCAGCATGGCATAAAAGAAAACAATATCACCGGGCCAGATCAATAAGTGAATGGCACCAAGCAATAACATAAATACCAATCTTCTTTTTACTGTAGGAATGGCATCTATTCCTTTAGCCATGCCTCTTTTTATTTGCAATGCAATGCCCCAGCCAAACAACAGGCTAAAGATGGAATAAAATTTTCCTTCAATGAACATCTCGTGCAGGTACTGTACTTTATGATCCAGTTCGGGTAACAGCATAGGCCCGGTAAGATGAGCGCTTTCGCTGTACCAGGTAAAGCCACTGCCAAGGTTGGCGATAAAGATGCCCAATACGGCAAAACCACGCAACACATCCATGAAAATTTCTCTTTCGCTGGATTGAACAGGATTTAGTGTGGGCGTGCCAGTTGGGGTTAAATAGTCAGACATATTTTTTTAATTATTTCAACAGGTTGATCATTCTTCACTCACGATTCTCGACTCAGGTTTTCATTTTATGCCATAAAAAGGCAATGCCAAATCCCACCAGCATGTAGAGGAGTATTTTGGCGATCCTTTGTTTTAAGACCTTATTCATTATTTGTTGAACTGTTATTTGATTGAATCGGCGATACAGCAGCGCTTGCCGGTATGCAATTATCAACAGGGAAGATCAGGGAGAAATAATAAGGACAGGATAAACTGCTTTCAAGATAATAAATCTACTGCGAATTTTTGCCTAATACCCGCAGAAAATTACCACCAAGGATCTTTCGGATATCCTTTTTAGAATAACCCCGCTTCAACAATTCTTTTGTGATCAGCGGGTAGCTGGTAACGTCATCCAGTTGCTGTGGTGTTATATTGATACCATCAAAGTCGGAGCCCAGGCCTACATAATCAACGCCCACTAACTTTACGATATAATCGATATGATCGATGAGCATGGATAAAGGAGGCCGTATCGCATTGGTTTCTTCAGTATATTTATGGTAGAGATAATCCATGCTGTAAAAATCTCCCAAACCGGTTTTCATCAGCGAATCCATTTCCGCCGCATGCTTTGCCAGGAATGCGGTTTCCTTTTTTCCAACAGTGCTGTCAATGAACCCGGGATTAAAATTGAGCTGGATCACACCGCCATTTTTTGCGATCGCTTTTATTTGATCATCTTTTAAATTGCGGCGATGCGGCGTAAGATTATACACACAACTGTGAGAGGCCATGATAGGTTTAGTGCTCAATTTAATTACATCCCAAAAGGTTTGTTCACCCACATGGCTCACGTCAATGATCATTCCCAGTTGATTCATTCTTTGTACAACCTGTTTTCCAAAATCAGTAAGTCCCTTGTGCGGAAGATTTGCATTAGTGGTTTCATCTGCTGCGCTGGTAGCCCATGACGGTGCTATGTTATGCGTGAGCGTTAAATACCTTGCACCACGTTTGTAAAGTGCATCTAATTTATCCAGGTCATTTTCTATCATGTGGCCGCCTTCCACACCAAAGAGAGCTGCTATCTTATGCTGCTTCACTGCTTTTAATAGTTCAGCAACATTGGAAACTTTTACAATCTTACCGGGGTTGCGGGCAACTACAGCGTCAAGGCTATCCATTTCTCTATTGGCAAATGCATAAGGATTCTTTGCATCGCCATCACAATACACTGAAAAAATTTGTACATCCAATCCACCTTTTTTCCAGCGGGCCAGGTCAGTATGCGTTTTACCGGTAAGGTCCTGGTCGAAAACCATTCCTTTGTCTGCAGCCTTCATCAATATGTCGTTGTGCGTATCCACCAAAATAGATTTAAAATGGATTCTTTTATATTGCTGCGCAGGAAGACTGTTGCTTACAATAGTTAGTGCAATGAGCAGGAGGTATTTCATTATTAATAAGATGAACTACAATTTAGTCAATAAATATTTAATAAAAGACCATTTAAAAAACTGTTGTAATTTCATTTTTTAAAATATTTTGATAATGATAAGGTTTTTTATTTTTTCAGCAGTAATGCTTTTGTTGGCGTGTAATGGCGGAGAGGGTAATAGCAGTTCTGCAACCAATACTGCACCAATTGCCAATAATCCAACGGTAACTACTATTGCTCCGCCGGGTGCAGCTTCAGCTTTGCCTACAAGCATTGTTGTTGAAGGCAAACAAATTGATCTTGGCGGTTCTTTGATTGTACAAAAAGATAAAGATAAACTGCAACCGGGCGATGATTATTTAGTGATCTTCACAGCACCCGGTGGTGCTACCGCAAAAGCGAGTATGGTCATTAATTTTTTGATGGCGCTTAGGCCAGGCAGTTATCCAATTGTAGGCATGAGTTTTAAACGGGAGGGCAATCCTTTCAGTGAAATATATGGTGAGATACTGGGTGGCAAAGCCAAACTGACTAATTATAAAATGAATATTACAGAGTGTAAAGACCTTGGTGAAAATGGACAGGGCGGGCATAAATGGAGTATCAGTGGCAACTTTGGCGAATTGGTGATCCCTGCGATGGAAGTGATGTTGGTGAGCAAGAAAAGAAACCACCCTGCGGCCATAAAAATAGAAAAAGGCAGTTTTACCAACCTGGTATTTGATGATAACTGGGAAGCCATTATGAAGAAAGCGACAGGTGAATAAACGGTTTGATATAAAATAGAAGAAAGAATATGATTTTAATCGTATCTTTTTTTATCCTTCCTTTCCTCCTACAAACCAATGTTCTTTATTCCTGAACAATACATTGAAAGTAGTTAGCGAACCGTAGCACCTCGTGATGTATTGCTGTATGTTGACTTTCTCTTCGTCGCTCAATTTTTTATTACTATTGATATTTTATTCGAGTACGCGTAAGCGGTCGCGTAACATCACTATTTTGTGAAAAAAATCCTCGATAGGAATTTCTTTGGGCTTTAAAGTTTTATCAGCAGTCTGCAAAAATAGGGTGCCACCGGTCCATTTATCACCCAACGGAACCAGCTCGTTGGTATCAGACCACTGGCGTAGAATTTTTAATAAAGATCTTTCAACAGCCGAAACCGTTTCTACTTCTGCAGTTACATTTTCTGCAATGATCTCATCCAGGTTAGTATCTGTTTTATCAATTTCTTTTATGCCATGATGGATAAATGAAATGAAATAAGTGGCATAGCGTACAGCAACGATAACGCCTGGGCCAAATTGTGTATGTTGTAATCTTGTGCCAATGCCGAGTGTTAATTGTCCGGGTTCCATTATTGATGATAAATTTAAAATCTAAAAAATATTTATTCTATTTTACCTGCTTTGCTCTTCCGGTCCTGTTTTTTCTTCATTACCCGCATGGTAATAGGTATGAACATAGGAAAATACCGGCCAATAACCGGTGCCCAAATACTATAAGAAACAAAAAAGGCGGGCACCAATGACAATAAAAATATTACAGGTGCTACCAGCGCACGTTTTATGGAAAGTGATAGCAGGTCGGGGGTAAGCGCAGGGCTCGCCAAATTATTTTTGGGGTCGCCGATGTATTTCCAAACCCGGTAATTTAAATAACCCGTGAGACAAATATTGGCAACATACACGGCATAAGGAACGATTAATTGAATGCTGCCGGAATACTCCCCGTATAATCCTGAACTGAATGGCATTAAAACGATCGACAATAAAAAGAAAAGGTTTAACCATAATAATTTTCCATTGTAATTCTCCACAAAACTAAACATACGGTGGTGCACGGTCCAGTATAAACCGATAATAAAAAAACTAATGAGAAAACCCGCAAACTTAAACAGCAAATGGCCGAGCGCTTTCAATAAAGCCTGGTCGGTAACGTCATGCTCAATTACAGGAACTTTTATTTCAATGGCCATTAAGGTAATGGCAATGGCAAATACTGCGTCGCTGAAGAGGATCATTCTTTCGATCTGGAATTCTTTTTTAAGTTCGTTGTGCAGTATATTCATAAAAATGAAAATTTATTAACCATGTTTATTTTATCTTTTTAAATGTATAAGAATTGTATTCTATGAAATCCGCCACTTTAACCGTTACCGCTGTTACCTTATTGCTTTCAACTTTAAATGGAAATACGGCCTTGCTGAATTCAGGGTCAGTGAACACAGCATAAAACCTGTTGTTACCAATGGACTCTAATTTAGCGTACATATTGGGATGGTGGCTGAATTTCATTTTTAATTCTCCGTCGTCCTGTACTACAACCATATTGCCATATACTTCATTGTTGTAGCTTCCGCAATAAGCCGTTAGCGGTAAGTCTGCTTTTAATTGCAGGGCAACAGAATCTTTCATTTTATTTTCTGCTGCTGCATCTTCGCTCCTTTGTTTGATATAAAACTCATTGTACACTTTACTGTAATTGCGGTAAGGCTTACCTAAATACGCATCTGCGATCTCCCATTTCAATGCTTCATAAAAGCTATTTTGATCAGTATTGGTAAAAACAATGATACCTAATTTTTCCTCAGGTATTAAAGTAACGCTGGTAACAAAACCATTAACTCCACCGGTATGGGATACAATTTTTTTGCCGCAGTATTCTTCTAAAAACCATCCCAGCCCGTATAAACTAAAATGGCCGGTATTGTAAAGGTATCCGCCATTGCCTAATATGGAATGGGGCAGCCTTGTTTGTGCAATGGCTGTAGCAGGGATAACTTGTTTGTCCTCATATTTGCCATTGTTCAATTGTGCCATTACCCAATGGCTCATATCATTTACAGAAGAACCGATAGCGCCTGCAGCTGCAAGATTATCGATGGAACAGAAAGGGATCTTTATTAATTTTCCATCGGCCATAGTGTGTGCGCTGCATTTATTGGGGGCGTTCGGAAAATCTTTGCTTAATGCCAGCGTATTGTTCATGCCCAGCGGCATAAATATTTTTTGTTTTATAAAATCTTCCCATTGCATACCCGTTGCTTTAGGTATGATCTCACCCGCTGTTAAAAAAGCGGCATTGGTATAACCCCATTTTGTACGGAAGGGATATTCCGCTTTGATATGGCCCATCTTTTCGATCACTTCATTTCGGGTAAGGTTACTCGTCCAGTAGGTAAAATCCCCCTGGAAAGTTTTAAAGCCAATGCGGTGGCAAAGCAGGTCCCGCACTATAGCCTGTTCACCGGCAGCTTTGTTATCCAATTTAAATTGGGGTATCCACTTCGTTACTTTATCATCAAGTGAAATTTTTTTATCTGCATCCAGCATCGCCAACGCGGTTGCTGTAAAAGCTTTGCTGTTGCTGCCGATCATGAACAAGGTATTTTCATCAACCTTATCAACGCCATTAATTTCCTTTACACCATATCCTTTTATTAAAACGATCTTGCCATTTTTCACAATGCAAACGGCTGCACCGGGGATCTGCCAGTCGGTAAGGGCTTTGTTTACGTATTGATCTATACTGTCTTTTACAAAAGAAGGGAGGCTGTCGTTTTGTGCCGGCGCCGCGAAGGAAATTAAGACGGGGAAAATTAAAAAGAGTTTTTTCATAACAGTGCTTTTGAAGTTGAAAAGTACTGTTCTTTTTTTACATTTTTTATTTTGGGGCGCTTTGCTGCAATAATTCTATACGGTATTTATAACTGCAGTTTAAAATGTACTGGCTAAAATCGAGCTCGCCCGCATTGCTGGCAAATTCATAACCGGGTCTGTATTTTATCATGAACACGTCGAGCTCTTTGCCTTCAAGATGGGTAAGCCTTTTTACGAAAGTTTTATTAAAGCGGAAGTTCACATATTTTTCCTGTTCATCTTTTTCAAGCCGCACCTGGAATGACTTCAGTCTTTTATTTCTTTTGAAGCGGAAGATATTGATCAGCTCATCCACATCCGCGCCGGGTACGCCCGAGGGTGAAATGGAGGTTCTGAGCGTTGGCTTTTCAAAATTAAAGATCTTGGCATAGGTCTCCCTGTTCTCTATCGAATCCTGCTTAAATGTTTTTCCAAACACGATCACTTCTTTTAAGGTACTGTATTTGCCTTTGTAATTTACACGAAGGGAGATATCAAAATGCGACGGGTCAGGTATGGATACTACTGAAAAACTTTGCGTGGCTTTGTTACGGAAAATAAACGAAACAGAATCTCTTTCTGTAACGGGGAGGCTGTACCTGCCCATGGAATCAGTCTGTGTAAATTTTCCTTCTTTATTTACCACGGTTACACCGGGAACATAATTTATTTTTGAAGAATCGAAAACAGTACCGCTGAGAACGAACTGTGCACCCGAAGTTTTGACCAATGACTGGAAACACAACAACAATAAAAATATTTTTAAAGGTATACGCAACAACAAAGATTTAAAAGGATAATATTACGCCAGTAAATGTATACAAAAGCGATCAGCGTTTCTTTTAACTGCAATTTTACTTTTGTACGAGCTTCCCGATCACTGTTGGATAATGCCGATGCTCCAGCAGGTGGATTTTTTGCGCCAGTGTTTCGGCGGTATCATTTGCGTCAACGGCACAGGTAGCCTGGAAAATCACCGCACCATGATCATATAATTCATCCACGTAATGGATGGTAATGCCGCTCTGCGTTTCCCTATTGCTGATGACTGCATCATGTACGTTATTGCCAAACATACCTTTGCCGCCATATTTGGGTAATAAGGCGGGGTGTATATTAATTATTTTTTTAGGATAAGCCTGAATGACCGCGGCAGGTACCTTCCATAAAAAACCTGCAAGTACAATTAGATCGATGTGGTGTTGTTGTAATTCAGGCAGATAATGGTCACCGTTAAAGAACCTTTCTTTCTCAATTAATAAAGAAGGGATACCTGCATTGCCAGCAATCGTCAATACACCCGCACCGGGTTTATTGCAAACGATCATTTGTATGCTGATGTCTGGATTGGCCGTAAAGTATTGAATGATCTTTCCCGCATTGCTGCCGGCACCGCTTGCAAAAATGGCGATACGGGTGCGGGTCTTCGAGGTTTCAACCGTCTGACCTGTACCACCAAATCTTTTAAAGACCCTTCCTAAATATTTTTTAAAAAAGGCAAACTGCCCAAAAGGAAAGCTAACCAGTAAGACCGCCAAAGGCCATAACAGGGTGATCAGGATTATGTAAAGTACCAATCCGGCTACACTGGTTTTATCAATATCCATCAAAATCAACAACTTTCTTCCCACATAAGCACAGAGGCTTCCCCCCAATGCAAAAGTGGTAATTATGAGTGCCAGGTTTAGCCCGTTCACCTTCCAGCGCTGTTTGAGCTTTTGAAACATTTGGCAAATGTGAAGCAAAAATTTGTGAAATGAGACTGTAACACAAAAAATATTGCGCTATAAATATTGTTTACAAATATGTGACAATAACAATATAAAATCTTTTGCAATCGGCTGAAACCCACGCCAGATAAGTGAAAAAAAAAATTAACAATGTTGATATTATGTCAACATCCTGACTTAAATTTGCAGCCGAAACCGGATATTTTTCCACATTAGCCCCGTTATAATTGTATGAGTCGGCATAGAAAAATCTTTCATAACGTATTTGCAATTATTTTCTTCGTTGCATTACTTTTATCTACCAACAATATTTTTGCTCAGAACGGCGAAGCACTTTTTAAAGCTAACTGCGCCAGTTGTCATAAACCTGATAAAGATTTTACCGGACCGGCATTACAAGGTTGGAAGGAAAGACAACCTGCGGGGTTTGTATACAAATGGATAGCCGGACCTTCGGCATTAATTGCCAGCGGAGATAAATATGCCAATGAATTATATGGAAAGTGGAAGAATAATGGCATGATGTCAAATTTTGCTCAGTTAAAAAAAGATGAAGTTGATGCGATACTTAAATATGTAGATGATTTTAAACCGGGTGGTGGCGTGCCGGTTGGCGGGGATGGTAAAACACCGGTTCCGGAAGACAACTCTCTTCTCTTCGGTATTCTTACGTTGGTTTTGGCACTTATAGCCTTTATATTATTACAGGTAAACACCAACCTGCGCAAGTTATCCGATGAAAAAGATGGTGTACAGCGTGGCGAACCGGTACCGGTTTATAAAAACAAGACTTATTTAATGGTGGGTGTGTTAGTACTGTTTTGCGTAGCGGGCTACTTCTTTACCAATGCAGCTATTGGCCTGGGCCGTATGAAAAATTACCAGCCCGAACAACCTATCTATTATTCTCACCAGGTACATGCCGGCACCAACCAGATCAGCTGTTTGTATTGTCATGGTGGTGCACAGGATAGTAAGCATGCCAATATTCCTTCGGTGAATGTTTGTATGAATTGCCACAAAGGCATTAATAAATACGAAGGCCCTGATAAATTGGTAAGAGAAGATGGCACTGCTGTTGATGGCACGGCGGAAATTCAAAAGATATACCAGTATGCAGGATTTAATGCTGCTTCTAAAACATATAACCCCGATAATAATGGCGACGGCCTGCCAGACGGGGCTCACGAAATACAATGGACAAAGATCCATAACCTGCCCGACCATGTTTACTTTAATCACAGCCAGCACGTAAAAGTGGGCAAACAACAATGCCAGACATGCCATGGTAATATCCAGGAAATGCCGGAAGTATACCAGTTTGCAGACCTGAGCATGGGTTGGTGTATCAATTGCCACAGGCAAACGAAAGTTGATTTTTACAACGGCGCAGACAGCTCAGGCAATAAGTTCTACAGCATTTACGAAAAATTCCACAATGACCTGAAGGCAGATACCATTAAAGATAAATATGGTAATATTAAAGAGATCAGGAAACCTAAGATGGATAGCGTAACTGTAGAAAAGATCGGAGGAACAGAATGTCAAAAATGTCACTATTAATTCCTGCACCCGGAAGGAAAGTGATTCGGATTATTTATCATTAGCACACAAGCATATTATGAGTAATAAAAAGTACTGGCAAAGTTTTGGAGAACTCAATCAAACGGAAAATTTCCAGCAATCTGCTGAAAAGGAATTCAGGGAAGAGTTGCTGCCATTGGCCGACCTGGATGATAAGGGCATTTTGGATGCCAAGACTCCCCGCAGGGATTTTTTAAAATACCTAGGTTTTAGTACCGCGGCCGCTACTATTGCAGCCAGTTGTGAAATGCCTGTTCGCAAAGCTGTACCTTATTTACAAAGGCCAGACAATCTCATACCGGGTATTGCAAATTATTATGCTTCTACTTATGTAAATGGCGGAGATGCCATTGCTGTAGTGGTTAAACAAAGAGATGGCCGCCCGATCAAGATTGAGGGAAATGAATTATCCAGCATTACCAAAGGAGGTACCAACGCACAGGCGCAGGCTTCTGTACTGGATCTTTATGACAATACCCGCCTTCGTTACCCAATGCAGAAAGAAGGTAATGATTTTAAAGAATCGCCCAGCTTTGATGCTATTGATAAACTGGTAGCAGCCGCTATTGCAGGTAAAACACTTGCATTATTAACTGCCACCATTAATTCTCCATCCACACAGGAGATCATCAACGGATTTTTAGCAAAATACCCCGGTAGCCGCCACGTACAATACGATGCAGTAAGTTATAGCGGTATGCTTTTGGCCAATGAAGCTACTTATGGTAAAAGGGTATTGCCTTCTTATCATTTTGAAAATGCCAAAGTGATCGTAAGCCTGGGTGCAGATTTTTTAGGTACCTGGCTGAGCCCTACGGAATTCAGCAAACAATACTCAGAAAATAGAAAGATCACTGGTGAAAAACCAGATATCAGCCGTCATATCCATTTTGAAAGTATGATGAGCTTAACCGGCAGTAATGCCGATGACCGTATCATGCATAAGCCTTCTGAAACTGGTGCAGTAGCAGTTGCAATTTTAAATGCATTGAATGGTACCGCTGCATCTTTTGCAGATAAGAAATTAAATGAAGGCATTAAGCTAGCTGCAGATAAATTAAAAGCTGCCGGCGGTAATGCATTAGTGGTTAGCGGCAGCAATGATGTAAGTGTACAGGTAATTGTAAATGCCATTAACGAAGCCATTGGCGCCAACGGAAAAACGATCAACTGGGCTATTACCTCCAACTACCGCAAAGGTATAGATGCTGATATGGTAAAGCTGGTAGACGATATGAATAGCGGTACGGTGGGCGCAGTATTGATATACGGTGTAAACCCTGCTTTTTCCTACTCGGACAGTAAAAAATTCATTGATGGGTTAAACAAAGCAGCGGGTATTTCTTTCAACGGTACCATGGATGAAACCACTGAACATTGTAAGTATATTATACCTAGTCACCATTGGCTGGAAAGCTGGGGTGATGCAGAACCTAAAACCGGCTATATCAGCATAATACAACCCGCTATCAATCCTTTATTTAAAACAAGGGCTTTCCAAACCTCTTTATTAAAATGGGGTGGCAGCGCAACCGCAGTTGCAATGCAGCCAAATAAAATGGATTCAGCAGGCGTAGCTCATGCAGGAATAATGGCTACCTCAAAATCTGCCGATTACGAAAGCTATTTTAAAAATTACTGGTTAACTAAGGTAGCTTCTGCTGATAATTTTGATAAAGTTTTACAGGATGGAGTTATCGAGCCTGCCACACCGTTAGCTGCTGCCGGCGCAACTTTTAGCGGTGCTAAGGTGGAAGAAGCCAAAACTAAAATTGCCGCGGTTAAAGGCGGTGATACCGAAGTAGTATTTTACCAAAAGATATCAATAGGTGACGGCAGCCAGGCCAACAACCCCTGGTTACAGGAATTACCTGATCCTGTTACGAAAGTAACCTGGGACAATTATGTGATGATGGGCACTGAAATGTACAAGACTTTGTATAACAAAGATGTGATCCTGGATAAAGGGGCCTCAGATGCCTACGAAGTGCATCCCGAAAAACCTGTAGTAAGAATTAAAGTTAATGGTAAAGAACCTATAGACTTACCGGTGTTGCTGATACCAGGTGTTCAAAAAAACACAATAGCTATCGCAGTAGGATACGGGAGAGGAACTAAAGGTGCAACAAAAGAACAGGTTACTGCAAATATTGGAAGGTCGGCAGTAGGCGCCGGAAAAAATGTATACCCTTTAATAAGTTTTGATGGAGTAAGCAACTTGTATTCAGCTGTTGTAACCATTGAAAAAACTTCCGATACTTACCCTTTAGCACAAACGCAGGTGCATGGCTCCAACGAAAATCGCCCGGTGGTATACGAAACCAGCCTCGCTGCTTTTGTAAAAAATCCTGAAGCACTTTTGGAAGAAGTGGTGAAAGAGCGTTTAGAGATCACTGCCCATGAAAGTAACGACTTTGTAAAAGATGCTACCATGTATCCCAACTTCGACAAGCCGGGTATTAAATGGGGAATGAGTATTGACCTAAGTACCTGTACCGGTTGCAGCGCCTGCGTTGTAGCTTGTACTGCTGAAAATAATGTAAGCGTAGTAGGCAAAACCCAGGTACAAAGAGCACACGAAATGCACTGGTTGCGTATCGACCGTTATTTTACCGGCGAAGATCCACTAAACCCCGATGTGGTATTTCAACCCATGCTTTGCCAGCACTGCGATAATGCACCCTGTGAGAATGTTTGCCCTGTTGCGGCAACCAACCATAGCAGCGAAGGTTTGAACCAGATGACCTACAACCGTTGTATCGGTACAAGATATTGCGCCAACAACTGTCCTTATAAAGTACGCCGTTTTAACTGGCTGGATTATACAGGTGCTGATAGTTTCAAGGACAACCAAAATCCATTGATAGGTGTAGACATGGATGAATCGGTATTACAGATGAATGATGACCTTACCAGGATGGTATTGAACCCGGATGTAACTGTTCGTTCAAGAGGGGTTATTGAAAAGTGTTCTTTCTGTGTACAACGCCTGCAGGAAACTAAACTAAACGCTAAAAAAGCGCAGGATCCTGCACTGGTGCGTAATGTAAAAACAGCCTGTATGCAGGCCTGCCCTACCAATGCTATCAGTTTTGGTAATGTTAACGATAAAGAAAGCGATGTATATAAGATCAGGCACATGGAGCAAAAACACCGTAGCTTCTATGTTATGGAGCAATTGCACGTTTTGCCTAATGTAAGTTACCTGGCTAAAATCAGGAATACAGACAGGTCAATAGCTGCAGTGATGGAAGAGCATGAAGAGCAAAAAGGCGAAGCGAAAAAAGACGAAAAGGCGCACGCTTAATTAAAAACCGAAGGGCATTAAATATTGACGATAACAAACAAGTAAAAAATAAAAAGAAAGAAAAGCAATCAGGGAACAAACAAATTCACTTTTGACTTTTCACTTTTGACTTTAAAAAGATATGTCATTACTCAAGTACGAATCGCAACTAAGGGAACCGTTGGTAGATGGTGATAAGGATTACCACCAGATAACGGAAGATATAGTACGCCCCATCGAGATGAAACCAAGCCGTCTTTGGTACATTGGTTTTTTCATCAGCGTGGGCTTATTGTTATTTGGTGTGTACAGTGTTTACCGTGAAGTTACTTACGGTATCGGGCAATGGAACCTGAACAAGACCATTGGATGGGGTTGGGATATTACCAACTTCGTGTGGTGGGTAGGTATCGGTCATGCGGGAACGCTGATCTCTGCGATCTTATTATTATTCCGCCAGGGATGGAGAACAGGGGTGAACCGTGCGGCTGAAGCAATGACAATCTTTGCTGTAATGTGTGCGGGTCAGTTCCCGATCTGGCATATGGGCCGCGTATGGATGGCTTTCTTCGTAATGCCTTACCCTAACTCAAGAGGCCCATTGTGGGTGAACTTCAACTCTCCTTTATTGTGGGACGTATTTGCGATATCAACTTATTTCACAGTATCATTATTATTCTGGTATTCAGGTTTACTGCCCGACCTGGCAACAGTTCGCGACAGGGCTAAAACAAAGTTCAGGAAAATGTTTTACGGTGTGGCTTCCTTTGGATGGAGCGGCAGTACCAAGCACTGGCAGCGTCATGAATCATTGTCATTGGTATTGGCGGGTTTAAGTACACCGCTGGTACTTTCTGTACATACTATTGTATCTTTTGACTTTGCAACTTCAATTGTTCCGGGATGGCATACCACCATCTTTCCACCTTATTTTGTGGCGGGTGCGGTATTCAGCGGATTCGCCATGGTGCAAACACTGATGATTGTTCTAAGAAAAGTTTTAAATCTCCAGGATTATATTACCCTTGGCCACATTGAGGCGATGAATAAAGTAATTGTACTAACAGGTAGCATTGTGGGCTGTGCGTATTTAACCGAATTGTTCATTGCCTGGTACGGCCAAAATCCATACGAGTGGTATGCATTCAGCCAGAACAGGGCGAACCTTTTCAGCCCTTATGGTTGGAGTTACTGGTTAATGATGTTCTGTAACGTGGTATCACCGCAATTATTCTGGAGCCGAAAATTAAGAAGGAATATTACGGTTACTTTCTTTATGAGCGTGATCGTGAACATTGGTATGTGGTTCGAGCGTTTTGTAATTATTGTTACTTCAGTATACAGGGATTACTTACCATCAAGCTGGAGTACTTATTATAGCCCCAGTATCTATGAGATCGGTTTTTATCTCGGTACATTCGGTTTATTCTTTACCTGCTTCTTCCTCTTTGCCAAATACTTCCCGGTAATAGCTATTGCGGAAATCAAAGCAGTACTAAAAACCAGTGGTGAAAATTATAAAGTGAAGATGACTGATTTAGAAAAAGCTGATGCGGAGAAATTTTATATTGAAGAAGTAGAACATGAACATGCACATTAGCCGCTATCGGTTTACGTAGCACTCTGGAGGGAAAGAGGGACAAGGAGAAGATTTTTGATAAAGAAAAGAATTATAAATTTTAATACGCCGAAAGCCCCTTCAGGGGGTTGGAGCACTAATTAATAATTGATATGGCTGGAGGAATTAAAAAATTTGTTGTAGGCTGTTTTGATGACGAGGCGGTATTATTCCCTGCGGTGAAAAAGGTGCGCAAGGCAGGTTATAAAATACACGACGTGTATACCCCTTATCCTGTGCACGGTTTGGATCATGCCATGGGTTTAAGGGAAACAAGCCTTCATACGGCAGGATTTATTTACGCTATTGCCGGAACGACTACGGCATTAAGCGGTATCAGCTATATCCTGGTTTACGACTGGCCTTTGAATATAGGCGGTAAGCCACATTTCGCCTTACCGGCCTGGATACCTATTACATTTGAATTGACTGTGCTTTTTTCTGCAATAGGAATGGTGCTTACTTTTTGTTACCTGTGTAACCTCGCGCCATTTGTAAAGAAACATCATTTTCATCCAAGAGCTACAGATGATCTTTTTGTGATGGCCATCGAGTGTACCGATAAAACCAATGAGGCAGAGGCGCAGGCTTTTTTACAAAATGCCGGGGCAAAAGAAGTGAATGTGCAGGTGGCGGAAACCGGTTGGTGGATCGGCAGGTATCACAAAGAACAAAAATTATATAAAGAAGAGAAGGGATATTAATTGATAATTGTTTAATGATAATTGATAAATGAAACGAATTACTTATTTAAGCGCCATTGTAATTGCAACAATTATTGTAACAGCGAGCAGTTGCGATAGTAAGCGTGAACCCGGCAAAATATACATGCCCGATATGGTGTACAGCAGGGCCTACGAAACTTATGCATTGAGAGACTCCGCGGTATTTTCGATGAATATAGCAGATGCTTACAACGCACATAAAATATACTACAATGCAGAGCCGGTAATCGGCACCATAAAAAGAGGCGAGCTGTTTCCTTTTGCTGTAACGCCTAACAATACAAATGGCGTGGTAGACAGCAATGCTCTGGTTAATTTAAGCGGGCAGGTTAAAAACCCATTAGGACCGCTCAACAAAGCTGACAGCCTGGAAGCATCAAGGTTGTTTAATATCAACTGCGCGGTTTGCCACGGTGCAAAAGCAGAAGCAAATGGTCCGGTGGCTGCCAAAATTGGCGGCGTAAAAAATATCGTTGCCGCTTCACCGGGTTACAGCGATGGCAGGATCTTTTATGTGTTGACCTACGGACAAAATAACATGGGCAGTTATGCTTCGCAGTTAGACAGGAAACAAAGATGGATGATAGTACAATATATCAGGTCATTGGAACCAAAAGCTGCAGCAGCTACAACCACTGCTGCACCTAAAGCAGACAGCGCAGTAGTAAAAAAATAAAAGTATTAACACAAAATAAAGTTTAGATGAACCATCAATTTGAATTACCGGGCAATTATAAAAAGTGGACGTATGGCTTGATCATTGCCGGTGTTTTAGCATTGGTTTACGGGATGGCCGTATACCACCCTTTTGCACCTGTGGCGCATGGCGAAGGACATGAGGGTGTAGATGGTACCCGTTTTTGGGCAGTGTTATTACAAAACAGTGTGTTCTTTTTACTGGTGGTAAATGCTGTTATGTTCTTTATCTGTGTTACAACAATGGCAATGGCTGGTTTTGTAATTGCCTTCCGCAGGGTATCCGAAGCTATCTCAAGCGTAGTGCCCATTTTAGGGGTTGTTAACTTTTTGATATTAGTGGCATTGGTGGTTTTACAACGTACAGATATTTACCCCTGGCTTAACCCCGATTTATATGTAAAAGGTTCACCTTCATTTGACCACATTCTTAATGGCAAACATGGTTTTTTAAACCCAACCTTTTTTTTAGTATGGTCCGCTATCAGCACTTTATTATGGTGGCTCTTAGGAAAAAAAATGCGTAGCATGACCATTAAAAGCGATGCGGAAGGGCCGATGGACTATGAAACAGGAAAGAAATTTATATGGGACAGTACCGTATATGCTTCTTTGTTTTGCGTGGTATTTGGATTAACGGTAGCATCTACAATTCCATGGTTATGGTTAATGAGTATCGATGCACACTGGTACAGCACAATGTATAGCTGGTACACTTTTGCCAGCACATTTGTTTCAGGTATCTCGTTAATCGCAATATTTGTTGTTTATCTTAAGAACCGCGGACAATTGAGTTATGTTACCGAGGAGCATTTACATGACTTGGGTAAATTCATGTTTGCGTTCTCTATTTTCTGGACTTACTTATGGTTTTCACAATACATGCTGATCTGGTATAGTAATCAGCCGGAAGAAACAAAATATTTTGTTCAAAGAATTGGTACTGCAGAAAAGAGTGGCGCTTATTATGGCCTGTTCTTTTTTAACCTGTTTGTAAATTTCCTTTGCCCGATATTGATATTGATGAAAAAAGGTACCAAAAGAAACTGGACGCTGGTAACTTACATGGCAGTGCTGATCATCTTTGGCCATTGGATAGATGTTTTCCAGATGGTGATGCCGGGCACTGTGCATGAAAACTGGCACTTAATGCCTTTTGAATTTGGTGTAGCCTGCCTGTTTATTGGATTGATCATGTGGGGAACAGGAAGGTATCTAAGCAAACATTCTTTATTGATAAAAAATCATCCTTTCCTCAAAGAGAGTATGATACATCACACATAAAATGTTTTATTACTGTAGTGGCAAAAAAGATTTAAAAAGAAACAAGAATAATATTTACTGAAAATAACTTTGAATCATGAAGGAGTTTTTACTGGTTGCTTTAGGTGCTTTGGTTTTCGTAGTCATTTTCCAGATTGCGAAGGCAAGTGAGTATGTAAGCGTTTTAAAAGGAGAAGAAAAGACCCGCAGGCAAAATAACCGGATCAATGCATTTTTGCTTTTAGGATTTTTAATATTTGGCTTGATCGGGGCATGGTACTGCAACGAGTTGTACTACGGCAAAACATTATTTCCAATGGGTTCTGCATCTAAAGAAGGAAAAGAATGGGACTGGATGTTTATGCTTACGGTAGTGATAACGGGTATCGTTTTTGTGATCACACAGGTAGCTTTATTCTGGTTCTCATTCAAGTACCAGGAAAAAGATAACACGAAGGCTTATTATTTTGCCCATAGTACAAAACTGGAATTGATATGGACGATCATTCCGGCCATTGTACTTTGTGCGCTGGTAGTTTTTGGATTAAAATACTGGTTCAGGGTTACCGGTGATGCGCCGAAAGATTCAATCGTTATTGAAGTAACCGGCCACCAGTTTGGCTGGGAGTTCAGGTACCCCGGACCGGATAAGGTTTTAGGTAAAAAGAATTTTAAATTAACGAAAGGTGCTAATAGCCTCGGTGTTGATTTTGACGACCCGGCCAGTTTAGATGATATCCACGTTGCCACCACCATGCACGTGCCGGTAGGCAAACCAATTAAATTGGTGATCAATGCACAGGATGTGATACATGATGTGGGATTGCCTCATTTCAGGATGAAGATGGATGCGGTTCCTGGAATTCCAACTACACAATGGTTCACACCATTGTATACCACAGAAGAAATGAAAGAGAAAACCCACAATCCCGATTTTGTATACGAGATCAGTTGTGACCAGATGTGCGGTAAAGGCCATTTTTCCATGAGGGGTATTATCGTTGTTGAAAGCGAAGCGCAGTATAAAGCATGGCTGGCCACACAAAAACCAGAATATTTTACGGTGTATCCCGACAGGGCGCCAAAGACAGATACAGCAAAAGCTATTATAGTAGCTGCAGTTGTACCCGGGAAATAATAATTTAAAAAAGACTCTAGAAAAAATACAAGAATATGAGTAGCGCAGCCACATTACAAGTACAAGATGTTCATGCAGCACATGATGCCCATCACGAACACCATCATCACGAAACGTTTATCACAAAATACGTTTTTAGCCAGGATCATAAAATGATCGCCAAACAATTTTTGGTGACGGGTATGATATGGGCCATAATCGGTGGCCTGTTCTCTGTAATATTCCGTTTACAATTGGGATACCCCGAATCTACTTTTCCATGGCTGGAAGATTTTTTAGGGCATTGGGCTAAAGGCGGCAAATTAGATCCTGAATTTTATTATGCGCTGGTAACCATGCATGGAACTATCCTTGTATTCTTTGTATTAACGGCCGGCCTTAGCGGAACCTTTGCTAACTTTTTAATTCCATTGCAGATTGGCGCCAGGGATATGGCATCGCCAATGTTGAATATGATGAGCTATTGGTTCTTCTTTACTGCCTCTGTTATAATGTTCTCTTCATTATTTGTACAAACAGGGCCTGCAAGCGGCGGCTGGACGATCTATCCCCCATTAAGTGCTTTGGGAGACGCATCTGATGGCAGTAAAATTGGTATGGACCTTTGGCTGGTGAGCATGGCCATGTTTATTGTAAGTTCATTACTGGGTGGCTTGAACTATATCAGCACTATATTAAACCTTCGCACAAAAGGAATGAGCATGACAAGGCTGCCTTTAACAATATGGGCTTTGTTCTTTACTGCAGTGCTGGGTGTATTGAGTTTCCCCGTTTTATTATCAGGCGCTATTTTATTACTGTTTGACAGGAACCTGGGTACCAGCTTCTTCTTAAGCGATATTTATGTAGCAGGAAAAATATTACCAAATGAAGGCGGTAGCGCTATTTTGTTCCAGCATTTATTCTGGTTCCTGGGCCACCCCGAAGTATATATCATCCTGTTACCTGCAATGGGCATGAGTTCAGAAATCATAAGCGTCAACAGCCGTAAACCTATTTTCGGGTACATGGCAATGGTAGGCTCATTATTTGCTATTGCAATATTGGCATTCCTCGTATGGGCGCACCATATGTTTGTAACAGGGCTTAACCCCTTCCTGGGTTCAGTGTTTGTGTTACTAACTTTACTGATCGCGGTTCCATCAGCTATTAAAGTATTTAACTGGCTCACTACATTATGGCGCGGTAGTATCCGTTTTACTCCGGGTATGTTGTTTGCAATTGGCTTTGTAAGTTTATTTATCAGCGGGGGTTTAACCGGTATCTTCTTAGGTAACTCCGGGTTAGATCTTCATTTACACGATACTTATTTTGTAATTGCTCACTTCCATATTGTAATGGGTGTGGCATCTTTCTTTGGCATGTTTGCCGGTATCTATCACTGGTTCCCTAAAATGTTTGGCCGCTATTTAAACAATACCATGGCCTATATTCATTTCTGGGTGACCATCGTCGGCGCCTATTTGATCTTTTGGCCCATGCATTACGAAGGCCTGGCGGGTATGCCGCGCCGGTATTATGACTTTTCTAACTGGGAATCGTTCAAACATTTTGGTGGATTGAATGAATTTATAAGTTTTGTGGCGATGATCGTATTCGCTGTTCAGTTATTATTCGTGTTCAACTTTTTTTACAGCATGTATAAAGGAAGAAAAGTAACTGTAGCCAATCCGTGGGAATCAAATACGCTGGAGTGGACAACCCCGATCAATCCCGGGCACGGTAACTGGCCCGGCGAAATACCGGAAGTATACCGGGGTGCTTATGACTATGCAAAAGATGGTCATGAGTTTATACCGCAAAATATACCTGTAGGAGACGATGAAACACATCACTGATAGGAAAATAAATAATGGATAATTGATGATGAGGGGTGTGATACCCTGGAGTGTTAAAATAATATTGAGGGAATTGGTACTGGTTGCAGCTTTGCAATGAACCATTAGCCAAGAACCAATGACCATGGAGGAAAATAGTAACATAAACAGATCAACATCGTTTGGTTTGGCCAGTAAAGTGAAAGATTATTTTCAGCTGATCAAATTCACTTTAAGTTTTATGGTGGTGTTCAGTACAGTGGTTAGTTTTTTGATTGCGCCTAACGAATTGTATTACGTAAGAAATAAAATAGTATCAGTTCTTTTACTTTTTGTTGCAGGAATGCTTATTACCGGATCGGCCAATGCCATTAACCAGGTATTGGAAAAAAATTCGGATGCCCTGATGAAACGTACCGCTAAAAGGCCCGTTGCAAGTGGACGGATGAGTGAAAATGAGGCAGTAGCTTTTGCCGTGATCGCAGGGTTACTGGGCGTTGCGATGATGTGGTATTTTTTTAACTTTCAAAGTGCGATGGTAGGTTTATTCAGCCTGTTTATATATGGCTTTATTTACACACCACTTAAAAAAGTTAATTCCATTTCCGTATTGGTAGGCGCTATACCAGGCGCATTACCCTGTTTGATCGGTTGGGTGGCAGCGACAGATAATTTCAGCATCGGCGGATGGGTTTTATTTGCAATCCAGTTCTTATGGCAGTTTCCTCATTTCTGGGCAATTGCCTGGCTGGCTCATAAAGATTACGCATCGGCAGGATTCAAACTTTTGCCGGCAGATAAAGGGCCTACAAGGTTTACAGCTGTGCAAAGCATTATATACAGCGCATTGATGGTTCCTGTAGGATTTTTGCCTTACTATTCAGGTATAAGTGGGTCAATAAGTATGTGGGTATTATTAGCGTGTAACCTGTGGATGGTGTATGTGAGCGTAGTATTGTTTATAAAAATGGATGCGGGAAGTGCAAGAAAGGTGATGTTCAGTTCTTACTTTTATTTAATGATCGTTTTGCTGGCATTGTTTGCCAACAGGGTTATGCCTTCAAATTGATCATGTTTTATTTGAAGAAAAATATTTTGAATGAGTATAGTGGCAATGGAACAACGAAAAAAAATACATCCGCATAAATTTACGTTGTGGGTGGGTATTGGAAGCATTTTAATGATGTTTGCAGGGTTAACCAGTGCATACATTGTTAAACGCAACCAGCCAAAATGGGTTACGTTTGATCTGCCTCTGGCATTCTGGTACAGTACTGCAATAATTGTATTGAGCAGTATAACACTGTTTCTTGCAGGGCGCTCTTTTAAAGAAAGAGAAATGGCAAAGTACCGACGGTTAATGACGGCAACCATAGTCTTAGGAGTTCTTTTTATTGTATTACAGGTGGTCGGGTTTACACAATTGTGGAAGATCGGAATAACCCTGCAAAAAAATGTGTCGTTTTCTTTTTTGTATGTTATAGTTGGCCTGCATGCAGTGCATGTTATTGGTGGGGTAATAGCCCTGATTGTTCTTTTTGCAAAAGCATTCAGTACAAAAACAAGAATGTATAACTCAGTTCCGGTAGAAGTAACCAGTACTTACTGGCACTTTGTGGACATGCTGTGGATCTATTTGTTGTTTTTTTTATTAATGATACGTTAGAAGTGACAGGTTTTAAGTAATAAGTTGTAAGCAATTCAACACTTAAAACCCGGACTTAGAACTTAAAACTTAGAACTTAAAATTTTATATGTCAACAACAGCAATGCCAACAAATACCAAATGGTGGAACGGGGGAAGAAGCCCGTTCAATGCCAGTTATGGTAAAGTGATGATGTGGTACTTTTTAATGAGTGATGCATTTACATTCGGTGCATTTTTGATCAGCTATGCCACATTGCGGTTTAGTTTAAATGATTGGGTTGACCCTAACCATGTATTCAATTCTTTTCCATTGGCCGGATCAGCGAACCTGCCGCTGGCATTCGTGAGTTTGATGACATTTATTTTGATCTTCAGTTCTGTTACCATGGTATTGGCAGTGCATGAAGGACATAACATGAACAGGAAAGGAGTAGAAAAATATATGATATTGACCATCATCGGTGGTTTGGCCTTCTTAAGTTGCCAGGCATGGGAATGGACGCATTTATTAACGCACGAACATGAGGTTTGGATAAATGGAATAAATGGTGCAGCAGGGCACGCAGAATTGTGGAATACAACCGTATCACATAATCCTTTTGGCCCGGAAATTACAGTTAACGGGCATGAATATGCAACCCCTGGCCCAATCGCTTTCGGTAGTTATTTCTTCGAAATTACAGGCTTCCACGGCTTTCACGTATTTAGTGGTGTTATTATCAATATAGTAATGTACTTTAAAACAAGGTTACGTCACTTTGAATTACGTGGCCATTATGAAATGATTGAAAAGGCCGGGTTATACTGGCACTTTGTGGACCTGGTTTGGGTGTTTGTATTCCTTTGCTTCTATCTTATCTAGTTTAGAATTTTATCGGTTTAGAAAGTTCAGTGGTAACATCTTTTCTAAACATCTAAACGTCTAAACATCTAAACGTCTAAACATTTAAAAATAATTATGTCAGCACATTCAGCATCACCGGAAATAACTTTTCATCCCGAGCATACCGTCGGGACAAAAAAAATCTGGAGAACCTTTTGGTTGTTATCGGTTATCACATTAATTGAACTAGGCATCGGACTGTCCATATACACTATTCACAAAGGCGAACATCCAAATGCAACATTGGTTTTAATGTTTAAAGGGGTGGTTTGTATCTTAACGCTTGCCAAAGCATATTATATCGTTTCCATCTTTATGCACCTGGGTGATGAAATTAGAAATATGATCATGACCATTGTAGTGCCTTTATGTTTATTCATCTGGTTTATCATAGCCTTTTTATGGGATGGCACCAGCTGGAAGAATTTAAGAAATACAGATGCCGGCAGCAGGGAATATAAGAAAATAGAAAAAGTGGAGAAACTCACGCCGCCTGAAAAAGGAGCTAAAGACTAACAGGGATAGAAAATATTACTATGAGCCATTGTCTTTGCAATGGCTTTTTTATTATTAATACTAATAGCTCTAAAATACTTTTTTTGATTTTGCTTGATGTAAATTTGCGGATTATTTAAATGGGGGAAAATGAAAAAGCATCAAATTAGCAAGGTGATAAAAGTCCCCCCTTTTGGGAAATATTCAGGAGGAACTTATGAATAAAAAAGCGATACTATCTTTAATGCTGGCCATATTATTGCCTTTATGCAGTTATTGGCTGGTAAAGTATTTCGGTAAAGATGCGGTGCACCTGCCGGGTAAATACTATGTACCCGATAGCGTTGTTACAAAGGAAAAAAATGGAAAATTTGTTGTAGACACAGTTTGGCATAAAGTAAAAAACATCAGCTTTACCAACCAGTTAGGTAAAAAGGTTAGCCTCGATGACCTGCATGGAAAAATAATTGTACTGGATTTCTTTTTTACCCGCTGCCCTTCTATTTGCCCCGGTCTGGCAAGAAGCATGAAACGCCTGCAGGATTCATTCGTAAAGAATGACAGTATAGTTCAGTTCATTTCAATAAGTATTGACCCTGAGCATGACTCAGTGCAGCAACTAAGAAAATTTGCCGACCGGTATAATATTAATCATGACACCTGGTGGCTGGTAACCGGCGATAAAAAAGAGATCTATGATTTTGCTTTAAATGAAATAAAAGCGAATGTGGCTGACCCCGGCGTGGACACTGCATTTATTCATACAGAGAATTTCTTTTTATTAGACAGTAACCGTATCGTCCGTGGTTTTTATAATGGTTTTGATACTGCCAGGCAGGAAACCCTGGTACGGGATATTCCTTTGCTGATGCTGGAAAAAGATAAAACTTCCCCATCTGTATTCAGGGATTTCATTCCGATTTTACCATTGATATTTATTGCAATGGGCATTGTTTTCATCATCACGCTCCTGCTCAACAGGGCCAAAAATAAACAGGTATAGATGTTATTAAAACCTTCTCTGGAAAAAAATGATACCAAAGCAAAAAGGCTTATTACGGTCTTTTCAATAATTGTATTCCTGGCGATATCGGTTTTAGGCAGGTATAATTTAGCAGGCAAAGTGACTTTCCCTTTTGATGTACACCTCTTTGCTTTTACCAATGCAGTGATCAATTCCCTGGTAGCCATTTTGTTGATTGCCGGGTTAATTACAGTTAAAAATAAAAGTTATTTACTGCATAAAAAGATCATGTTGTTTGCAATGTTCTTATCGATATTATTTTTAGTTTCTTATATCTGTCACCATTTATTTGCAGGTGAAGCTATTTATGGCGATACAGATGCTGTAAAAGGATTGAGCGATGCCGAAAAAGCAGCAGCGGGTAGTATGCGTTTTGTTTACCTGGCCATTTTAATTACACATATTCCGCTGGCAGGCCTTGCCCTTCCATTTATATTATTTGCGGCATACCGTGCTTTGACCGGCGATTATGAAAAACATAAAAAACTGGTTCGTGTTATTTTTCCAATATGGTTATATGTGGCCATAACAGGCGTGATCGTATACCTGATGATAAATCCCTATTACAAATAAATCATTCGGCCATGAAAAAAACGGGCGATTTTGCTGCTTTGAAAATTGTACATACTGCTATGCTTGTGGGACAGGTATTGTTCATAGCAATATTGTTCTTTATGGCTTACAGTAAAAGAATTACCCCGCTTGTTCCTGAGCTGGATAAACCATTACAAATTATTGCAGTGCTGCTTTCTGCGGCAGGATTTTTTTTTGGAACAAATATTTTTAAAAAGAAATTACTTGCCATAAGAGATGAAGGCGCTGATACTGCTGTAGCCGAAAAATTTACTAAATACCGGGCCGCCTGTATTGTGCAATGGGCCATGATTGAAGGGCCCTGCCTGTTTTGCTGTATCTGCTTTTTCGTTGTTGGTAATTATTCTTCTTTAGCACTGGCCATAGTACTTGTGTTGTTGTTTGGCCTGCTTGCTCCTGTTAAAATTAAAGCAGCATTGCAATT
>JBBRCB010000032.1:0-42416 GCA_038205215.1 Chitinophagales bacterium
CCTTTTACCGAAGGCTTGTCGGCGATATCGAAGATGGAGTAATTGGTAAACTGGTAGCCAATTGTTGTAAGCTGGTGCACTACTCCTGCATTTTTTATTTCCCTGATCCGCTCCTGGTCATTGGCTGCGGTATTGGCCAACGGCGTGTACGGCTTATTGATATATTGCATGTTGAGCATGGAAGACATTGAATAATAGGTCATATTGTAGTTGGAAACAACCGGTAAAATTTTAAATTGATTTTGTTGCAGGAAACGATAAATGCTGGCGTTGTCAAATGCAAAACTGTCCTTCAAACTTTTATAACCGGGATACCCATCAAAAAGCAATAAATAGATATTGGGTTTTGTTTTTACAAGGGCTGTATCAAAATTAACCGTGCGTAATGCAGTGATCTTATCGGTGCTCACAGATTTAAAACCTAGCACAGCGAGATCATATACACAATAGATCAGCAGCAATGTGTTTAAATAAAAACAAAGTTTATTTTGTAAGGCTGTTCTCTTGCAGATGAATACAATGAAAAGAATAAAACTGAGCAGCATCAAAGGAACAAATATGCTGTAACTGTGCAACCAGGATAAAAAGCGAACGCTTCTCACCCAGTCGAAAATGGCACCGAAGAATAACAGAAAGGTGCTGATAAAAAAAACGATGAGTGCGGCCTGAAGGGTATTTTTTACAACGAACCGGGTGATCAAAAAGAATAAGGCTACCATGCACAGGATTGTAAGGCCAATCTTCATCACTTCTTTAAAATAAATAAAACCGAAATGCTCCACCGCACCGTGTACAACAAAAAAAAAGACCAGCAGGAAAAGGAACCAGGGTTTATTTTTAAGCTGTTTCATTATATTCTTTGCATTAAATAAAGTATGCGTTCGGTGCCGGTTATTTTTTCCTGTAACAGTATTTGGTATTTTTTTACAAACACAGCTTCAAAATTTTCTTTGGAGTATGCATCAAAAATATCTTCCCTGTTTTGTAAAAGCAGCTTCACTTTTTCATCTGACTTCGGAATGAATTCTACCAATAAATATTTTCCCATTGGCAGTAACCAGTCTGCAATTAATTCCAGCGGCACATTGCCTGCAATGGCGAGATGGTGTACGAGTGCCAGTGCAAACACCATATCAGCTTTCATGCGTTCCCAAAAAGCTGTTCTTTCTATATTATTCCACCCAATAGCCGGTGAAGGATTATTGAGTTCATTGATCAATGGTAAGATATTATTGATCTTCTGGCTGCGAACGGTGCGGTAAAGGTCATTGATACAATTGGCATCACTATCAATTGCCACGATCTGCTTATCCGTATTCTTATACAACAAACTAAAATAACCGTCGTTGGCGCCAAGGTCAATCACTGAAGAAAAAGAAACACTTTTTAAAAATAATTGTACCAGCCTGGTTTTTTCGGTTAAATAATCATTACTTAAAATGGTTTCTTTATAATAATCATCCCAGGTGGTTTTACTTTTTTTTACCTGTAGCTTTGCAACATAATTTAAAAGCCCGTTCAGTAATAACAGCATTTTTTGTTTAGAGAAATCTTTTGCTGCTATATCATTTTTTGTCTTGCCCGGTTTGATAGTTGCCTGCAGGTACACGTGCAGGTAATTGTGCAGGTTCCATTTTGCCTTTTCCGGCAATAATGATTTTAATATTTCCAATGGGATACCATTGGGATACAGCGTGAAGAGCTTACCCATCTCTACATGACAATATTGCTGCAACAAAAGCGGTGCTAAAAAACTTTCACAAAACTGGCGGTAAGCCACCCACGGTTTCTTCTCATCGTATTTTTCAAAAGACAGCGTATCAATAAAAATGGATTTGCCATTCACGAACTGGATATTGAATGGTGTAGCATCTTTAAGCAGCATTCCGTGTTCGATTGATTGCTTAGCGATATTAAGCGTTAATAATGCAGCATCCTGCCACATGGCGAAAGGCCATTCGTAGGGATAACTGATCCGTTCGATCTGCTGAGGTAAAATCACAACAGCATTGTGGAAATCCAGCCCCGGTTCGTTGGTAATTTCTTCGTGGGGCACCAGCCATTTATTTTTGGTGAGCAGGGCATAAAGCCCGTTTTGCATCAATTGCCGGTAATTGTCATTATAGCTTGCATTGATGTAACGGTAATATTTATCGCAGTGCTTAAATACAAAGCCATCCCTGTCTTTATATGAAGCAGCATGTTTTGCAATATCGGGGTTCAATAACTGGTTTTATTTTATAAAGATTGAGTAATTATTGTTGTTCTTCTTCAGGTTCTTTTGGTTCTTCTTCTCCCGGTTTTGGTTTAATAAAAAATGATTTTATTTTGATCCAGGAATTTTTAAAGAACATTAATCCGCCCAATACCGCAGCAATGATCACCTGCAACAAATAACTGCCGCTTCCGGGATCAAGATATAAAAAGGTATATTTCATGAATACTATAATATTGAGCGCTAAGTTAGACAAATTTGGAGTAAGCTGTGGGGTGGAAGGCGAAAGGTGGAAGGCGAAAGGTGGAAACGGAGTAAGGTGTAAAGCATAAGGAATACAATAAAATGTACCTTCAACCTCTAACCTTCACCCTATTTATAAATCCTCTTCTTACTCTCCCTGTATTTTTCCTGCAATATTTCGCTCATGGTCTTTCTATTTACTTTACTTTCCACCCAGGAGATAATATCCAGGTAGGCAAATGCCCTTGTTTCAAACCGGTTTTTCTCCAGCCCTTTTATTTTAGAAAGAAATTTCTCCAGCTCCTGCTGCAATTTTACACGGGAGATATGAAATGATTTGCGCAAAAACTTAAACATTTCTTCTTCCACCACGGTTAGGTTTTCTTTTTTCTCCATAAATCGGTACACCGATTTGGTAAGGTATTCCATCAGTTCATAATTACCCATTTCGTAGTGCGCCATCAGATGCAGCAAACGGGAATAGCTCTGCAGGTCATTTCTTACCTCGGTATTTTCATTGATGATCTTTTGCAGGTAATCGATACAGGTAGCAAAATCGCCGCTCCCGAAATACATCGATGCAATTTTATAATTGAACACCATGATGCGGTGTTCGTCAATAAACAATTCGTATTCTTTTAGTTTCTCGAGCAAGTGGGGCACTAATTTCACACCTTCCTTAAAAGTCCCCAGCATATTGTGCTGGTTTATTTTAGCGCTGTAGATATATACAAAGGCCTGCGTTCGGAAGTTATCGTGCAGGCGTACCCTGTCTGTCAATGCAAATTTTTCAAACTTCTTTAAGGTCTCATCAAATTTATGGTAATTGCGCAGGTCGAAATGCGCATTCAGTAAAGTATGCAGGCCCTTAATATAGTGCCCCGTTTCCACTCTTATCATTAACGGCACATGATCAAAGATATCTACCCATTTTTGTGCATAACGGTAGTACATCAAAAAATCCTGCCGTATAAATGCATACCAGGTATAGCTTTGATAAAGGTATAATCTTTCATAAAAACCAGTCTGGCTCAATGCATCTTTGGGCAGGTGCTCCTTCAAATATTCCCTCACACCTTTTTCATCTTTTTCATTGCGGGCATGGCCGTTTTTTATGAACCAGCTGTACAGCAACATCGCTAAATTTGAGAGCCTTGCCAGGGTATCAATACGGTGATTTACTTCGTTGATCTCTGCCGAAAGTTGTTCCGCACGGGTTTGCATGGTACGGCTGATATGCAGGGTCTCGATCCTTTTTTCGAGTGCAATGGCCTGCAATAAAAAATTGACCTTATGGTTTGCTTTGGCCGTTTCTTTAGCCTTGTCTAATATTTTGAGGCTTTGAGAAAATAATCCTTTCTTATATAAAATATGGGCATAATCAAATTGCTCGTTCAGCTGCAGGTCGATACTATCGGCACTTTTAAGCAATCGAAGACTTGCCAATAGCTGTTTGTATAGATGCACTTTTACATTGGATAGCTGTGGCTTTTTAATAGAAGTTAATTTTTTCAGCAGCATGGCTTCGTCATACTCCGGTAACTTATCAAGTGCATCAAATAATTCAATAATCTTGAGGTCTTCATTCCCCGAACTTCGTTTAATGTAGAGCTTAAAATGCCGCTTTTCCGCCTTTTCAAGGGAGCGGACCAGTTGGAATAACGTATCAGTAAAACGGTTGGGCATCATAGATAATTTATTATAAAAGTCAATCCCGGTATCGCTTTTATATTTCAAAAATAGATTTTACCATGATAAAACCAATATTAAGTTGGATTTATCAAAATCAAAATTCATCCTACCTTTACAAACGAGGATGAGTTATGCAATAGCAGGCAATCGTTAAAGGGGCAATCAATCGTTACGAAACTGCATTGAATGAAGATGCAGGAAGACTGAAAAAACTTTTAGCAAACAACAAGAACTACTTTAAGAATTTTCATATAGCAAGCAATCGTTAAAGCCGCTCTATTTCTATAGAGGGGCTATTTTTTTAGCAATTTATGCTTTTTTAAGAAATTATTATACGAATTATAAAACAGCAATTACACGAATAAAAGCAACAAATTATTTTAAATTCGTGTAATTTGTCTGATTAGTGTAATTACTACTTCCCTTCCGGCTTTACTTTAAAACTAAAATGTTTCTGGGTTAAATAACTTATTGTGATTACTACAGCAGTAGTGATCAATTGTGCAACTGTGGCATTGATCGCGGCATACTCTACAAAGAATTTCATTAAAAAATAACTCAGCATAAGGTTTACCAGGTAAGCCAACAGGTACCGGAATAATTGTATGCGGCCCCTTAAATTAGAATCGACAAAAACAACAAATTTCATGAGTAAAAACCCGGTGATAAAACTTACACAAAACGAAAGGAACAATGCGGCATTATATGATTTCATCACCAATGGCCCTACACTTACATTATCTCCTTCAAAAATATATTGATGGCTGATGTTAAAGACAATTATCGCCAGTAAAGTATTCGATCCGCCGCAGGCTGCATAACGAAAGGTTTGTTCGGGCATCAGTTTACGGAACGGTGGATAAAAGAAATCGATGAATTTTATGATTACTGATTTTGGCATTTTAGTGCTCAGTTCTTAATTTTTAGTTCTTAGCTGACAACAGGGCGCTTGTACTAAATGCCCGAACTAAAAACTAAGAACTTTTATCTGGTTTATTTTATACTTGCAACTTTAAAATATCAACTATACAACTCCTCCTTACTTGCCTTCACTCTTTCATCTCCCAGGTACTCATCGTAGGTCATTAGTTTATCGATGATACCTTTCGGTGTTAACTCAATGATGCGGTTGGCAACAGTTTGCATGAACTGGTGATCATGCGTGGTCACTAACACAATCCCCGTATAAGCCATCATGCTGTCATTAAAAGCAGTGATGCTTTCCAGGTCCAGGTGGTTGGTTGGTTCATCCAGCATCAACACATTGGGATTTTGCAACATCATCTTGCTCACCATGCAGCGCACTTTTTCTCCACCGCTCAGTACATTGGTCTTTTTCATGATCTCGTCGCCGGTGAATAACATTTTACCGAGGAAGCCACGTAAAAAATCTTCGTCCACATCTTTGGTACCCGGGGGTACATACTGGCGTAACCAGTCCATTAAATTAAAACTGCTACCTGTAAAATATTCGCTGTTATCATTGGGTAAATACGCCGTTGTAACTGTAGTGCCCCACTCATACGTGCCCTTATCTGCCTTGATCCTTCCATTAAGTATCTCGAAAAATGTGGTAAGCGCCATCGGGTCTTTACTTACAAAAGCGATCTTGTCTCCCTTCTGAATATCAAAGCGCACTTTACTGAATAAAGGCTTTCCTTCAAATGATTTAGAAAGATCTTCTACTTTTAATATTTCATTGCCTACTTCTCTTTCCTGCTTAAAAATAATACCGGGGTATTTCCTGCTGCTTGCTGTAATATCTTCAAACACCAGTTTATCCAATGCCTTTTTTCGGCTGGTGGCCTGCTTGCTTTTAGAGGCGTTGGCACTAAACCGGGCAATGAATTCCAAAAGGTCTTTTTTCTTTTCCTCCATCTTCTTATTCTTATCCCCCGCCTGCCTTGCTGCCAGCTGTGAACTTTCGTACCAGAACGTATAGTTACCGGTATAGATCTTAATTTTATTTTTATCAACGTCGGCCACATGTGTACAAACTGCATCTAAAAAGTGCCTGTCGTGACTCACCACTAAAACAATATTTTCATAATCTGCTAAAAAATTCTCCAGCCAGCTGATGGTTTCCACATCCAGGTTATTGGTAGGCTCATCCAGCAACAAAATATCAGGGTTACCAAAGATGGCCTGTGCAAGCAATACCCTTACTTTAATGTTGGCAGCCACATCTTTCATCAGTGTTTGATGAAGTTCGTCCTTCACTCCCAGTTCGCTCAGCATGGTAGCCGAATCGCTTTCCGAAGTATAGCCACCCATTTCACCGAACTGCTCTTCCAGTTCTCCTGCTTTGATACCATCTGCCTCTGTAAAATCTTCCTTGGCATAGATCGCATCCCTTTCATGCATTATCTTCCACATTTTACTGTGGCCCATCATCACGGTGTTCAACACGGTCTGTTCATCAAAAGCAAACTGGTTCTGGTTCAATACGGCAAGGCGTTCGCCAGGCGTAATGTCTACTGTACCTTTGTTGGGGTCGATCTCTCCACTCAATATCTTTAAAAAAGTAGATTTCCCGGCGCCATTGGCACCAATGATACCGTAACAGTTTCCCTTCGTAAAATTGATGTTGACCTCATCAAACAAAACCCTTTTGCCGTAAGCCAGCGTTATATTATTTGCACTTATCATAGTTGTAAAAAAGGCTGCAAAGATAGGGATCGATTTTCGATTTTAGATTGGCGATTTGAGATTTGTAAACCCTGTAATAAATTTTACCTTTTATTTTGACTTTTAAATGGGATAATTGGAGTTATTAAAAGGATTTCTATACAAATGCCTATTAGGAAAACGCTCCTATTCCTCTTAAAGATCATTAGCGAGTAAAACGCGTGAATATTGTCTCCGCCAGTAGGCGGACGTAGAAGGCAGCTTGTAATTTAATATAACTTCCCGCCAGTTCAGGCTGAGCCGGTTGGCCAGTTTGAAAAGTTGCCGGTGTTGTTGAAGATAGGAAATACATGGCTGGTTGCGTAAATAGCTGTCTCCTTTCGTCGACATGACAACGTCTCAATGGGCTGACAATCTTTTTTTATTACCACAAGTAAAGTTATTTTTGCCGCATGTCAGTAGTAGAAAATTTACAGCAGGCTGCAACAGCAAGTCTGACCACGATATTTGGCCAGGCATTTACCGAAAAAGATTTCCAGGTAAATCAAACCAAACCCGAATTTGAAGGCGATTATACGGTCGTGTTATTTTCATTGGTGAAATCATTAAAGTTATCACCCGATGCAATCGGCACAAAGCTGGGCGATCATTTGATCCGGAACAATCCTTCGCTGTTCACTGCATACAATATCATCAAAGGTTTTTTGAACTTAACTGTCAGCGATAGTTACTGGATGGAGTTATTATCAAAGTATCATAACGATGAATGTTTTGGCAAGAAAAAAATGAACGGGCAGAAGCTGATGGTGGAATATTCTTCACCCAATACCAATAAACCCATTCACCTCGGGCATTTAAGAAATAATTTTTTAGGATGGAGCGTTGCCGAGATCTTTAAAGCATCGGGTTATGACGTGATAAAGACCTGTATCGTGAATGACCGTGGTATCCATATCTGCAAGAGCATGATCGCATGGCAATTGTTTGCCAATGGCGCTACGCCCGAAACTACGGGTATAAAAGGCGATCATTTTGTGGGTAATTACTATGTGAAGTTCAATGACGAATATAAAAGGCAGGTTGAAACGCTGAAAGCGGAAGGCTTAACGCAAGAGGAAGCAGAAAAAGAAGCGCCGATAATGAAAGCTACCCAGCAGATGTTACTGGATTGGGAAGCCGGTAAAACCGATGTGATGGCGCTTTGGAAAAAAATGAATAACTGGGTATATGCAGGTTTTGATATCACTTACAAAAAAATTGGCAGCGATTTCGACAAGACCTATTATGAAAGTAATACTTACTTACTGGGTAAAAAGATCGTAGCAGAGGGATTACAAAAAAATGTTTTTGTACAGGAAGCCGATAACAGCGTCTGGATCGATCTCACCACCGACGGCCTGGATAAAAAGATCGTGCAGCGCAGGGATGGCACTTCAGTGTATATGACGCAGGATATTGGTTTGGCAGAACAGAAATATGATGAATATAAAATCGACCGCAGCATTTACGTGATCGGTGATGAACAGAATTACCATATGAAAGTATTGAAGTTGATCGCTGAAAAACTACAATTACCCAATGCTGAAAATATCTATCATTTAAGTTATGGTATGGTAGAACTGCCCAATGGCAAAATGAAAAGCCGTGAAGGCAATGTGGTGGATGCCGATGAGATCGTGGATGAGATGGAAAGGGTAGCCAAAGAAAAAACTGAGGAGTTAGGTAAAGTGAAAGATTTTACTGCGGAAGAATTAGTAGCACTCTATCACAATATCGGGCTAGGTGCTTTAAAGTTTTTTTTATTAAGGGTTGATCCTAAAAAGAAAATGATATTCAATCCTGAAGAGAGCATCGATTTTCATGGATTTACGGGGCCGTTTATACAATTCAATCATGCGAGGATAAAATCTATTTTACGTAAAGCGCCAGGCTCAACCCTCCAGGGGTTTGGAACCCCTGGAGGGTTTTTGCCCCTCGAAAAAGAATTGATGGTGGCATTGGAACAATATCCCACTATTATCCAGCAGGCATGCGATGAAATGAATCCGTCGGCCATTGCGATCTACGTGTACCATATTGCAAAAACCTTCAGCTCGTTTTATACCGAACATTCTATTGCAGGTGCGGAAACAGAAGAGAAAAAACAGCTTCGTTTACAACTGGCTTCCATGACGGCCAATATTATTAAAAGCGGCATGAACTTGTTGGGTATTGCCGTGCCGGAAAGAATGTAAAAAATAAACGGGGATGTAACCGTTACCGAAACAGCATATTTTGTTTTATTAAAATGACGGCGTTACCCCCATTTCATAAAAGATGAACGAATAGATATCCGCCGTGGTCTCAATATTCTTTTTGGTATTGCTGGCGCCATGGCCGCTGTTGGTATCGATCCTGATCAATACCGGGTTCTTCCCTTTATATTTTTCCTGTAAAGTAGCCATGTATTTAAAAGAATGCGCCGGCACCACCCTGTCATCGTGGTCTGCTGTAGTTACCAAAGCAGAAGGATAATTAGCAGCAGCACTGATATTATGCAGTGGCGAATACGCGTACAGGTTCTTAAAATTAGCGGCATCCATTTCACTACTGCCGTAATCTGCTATCCAGTTCCAGCCAATGGTGAATTTATGAAAACGCAACATATCCATTACGCCTACCTGCGGTATGGCTACGCGGAAAAGATCGGGGCGCTGGTTAATTACGGCGCCTACCAATAAACCGCCATTACTACCGCCTCTTACCGCAAGTTTACTGCTGTTGGTATATTTTTCTTTGATCAAATATTCTCCTGCAGCAATAAAATCATCGAATACGTTTTGTTTATTCAGCAACATCCCCGCCTTATGCCAGGCTTCCCCGTATTCGCCACCGCCGCGCAAATTTGCCTGGGCATAAACTCCTCCCGCATTTAAGAAAGGTAATAATGTTGCACTGAAACCCGGCTCCAGGTTAATATTAAACCCACCGTAACCATATAGCAACGTTACATTGTTACCGTCTTTTTTGATACCTTTTTTATTAATGATGAACATGGGTATCTTAGTGCCATCCTTTGAAGTGTAGAACACCTGTTTGGTCTCGTAATCTGCAGGATTAAAAGCCACTTCGGGTTTTCGGAACAATTCGCTTTTACCACTTGCCACATCATATTTATAAATGGTAGGTGGAATGGTAAAAGAAGTAAACACATAAAATAAAAATTTATCATCACGCTCACCAGCCAGGTTACCCCCATTACCCAAAGCAGGATATTTAATTGCTCTTATTAATTTTCCATGAAGGTCGTACACGTAAGTATTGGTACTTACATCTTTTAGATAATCAACGAATAAATTACCGCCACCCACATTGGCATTTTGCAGGGCTTCTTTTTTTTCAGGAATGATTATGGTGGCTTTGGCCAGGTCCGGATGTTTAATATCCACTGCGATCACTTTCCCATTGGGTGCACCTGCATTGGTTTGTAATAAAAATTTATCAGCAGTGTTCTCTATAATACTATAATGGCTGTTGGTAATAGCCGCAACAACAGGGTAAAATTTTCTATCCCCCGTAAGATCCATTGCATACAAGGCATTGCCATCTAAACCTTTTCCCCTGTCGCTGATATTAAGGAATAAGAATTTTTCATCTTCGCTGGTAGCCGCATTGTGAAACCGTTGCGGATTATTCTTGTCTTCATAAATCAGTTTATCTTCCGACTGCGCCGTACCCACTTTATGAAACCATACCTGGTGGTGCTCATTTTTTACACTCAATGCGCTGGCATTTTTTTCAGGTGCCGGGTAACGGCTGTAATAAAAGCCATGGCCTTCCCAAGCCGCGCCGCTTACTTTAACCCATTCTATTTTATCATCTAAATTTTTTCCTGTAGCCATATCCCGTACATAATAAGTTTGCCAGTCGCTGCCACCCTCGCTTAAGCCTACCACGGCATAAGCACCGTCTTTACTCAACCGGAAAACGGTAAGCCTGGTCGTACCGTCTTTACTTAATTTATTGGGATCAATTACTTCTTCGGGTGAACCATCCAATCCTTTTTGGCGGTAGAGCACAGATTGATTCTGTAAGCCATCATTCTTATAAAAATAAAACCAGCCTGCTTTGTGGGAAGGCGCTGTATACTTTGGATAGTTAAATACTTTTTCTATCGCATCTTTAAAATTTTTCCTGTAGGGGATCTTGTCCAGGTAACTGAAAGTGACTTTATTTTCTTCGCCTACCCAGGCCTTTGTTGCTTCACTCTTGTCATCTTCCATCCAGCGGTAAGGATCACTAACGGAAGTTCCAAAATAAATATCGGTTTGCTCTACTTTTTTAGGGGAAGGATAAGTTAATTGCGCTGTAATTGTATTCATCAAAGTAAGACTGGTTATCAGCAAGCATAATTTCATAAAAAATATTTTTTACTAAGGTACTGAAATTCCTCCTATCCTTTTTTAATAACAGTGGGTGTGGCACTCACCATCCAGGAGGCAAATGTTTCCGATATCTTCCAGGTATTGCCGGCATACCTGCGTGGCCTTGCGATCACGTAATCTAAAAAATCCTTTACCTGCGCCGCTGTTACGGTTTGCATAGCTGCAAATAATTTTTTGCCATCGAATATGCCGCCTTTGATATCCTGGTCCTGGCCGCTATTTTGCTGCTGCATTTCCTTTCCTGTAAATTTAATATCAGCTGACAGCGAATCCACCAGGCTATTTTCTTTTTGTTGATCTACAAGGGAAGCAGTATTAAAATCATAAAAATTACCGCCACTCAGGTGTTCAAAATAAACGGCGTTTTGTACAAGGCCATATATCCTGCCTTTAAAACTGGCCGGGTAATTACACAGCGTGTAAAGCAGGTCGTCTTTTTGCGGCTTACCGGTTGTAGTATACGAATGCATCCCAAAATAGTAATAATTATTTTTTATCAGCTGGCAACGTCCCCATCCCATTGCAGCGGTATCTTCTTTATTATTGGAATAATTATACCGCATGATAAACAGCGCTCCTTTATCGATAAGGGCACTGCTGGCCAAAGGCAATGCTACCTGTACTATCCTTATGCTATCGTTTGCGGAAACGGTATAGGCGGTTATAGGGAAAGCAAAAATGTCTTTTTTAACGGTTTGTGCCTGTAACTGCAATGCGAAGCAACAACAACCAATAAATACACAACAGTTTTTCATGCCGTAAAATTTTTATAAATGTAGGCCGTTGTACTAATTAAATTCTACCACCTGGAGGGTATATTTATGCAGCCCGCTCACTAAAAAATATCAATACTCTATTAAAAAGGTATAGCAATAACTTAATGTGTAAGCTGGACACAACAAAAAATCAAGTCTTTAACTTATCTTTGGCAGATGGAAAAGAAAGTAACAAAAGTTGGTGTACTTACTTCCGGTGGTGATAGTCCGGGTATGAATGCGGCCATTAGGGCGGTAGTACGTACCGGTATTTACCAGGGTTTGGAAGTATATGGCATTTTGAGAGGGTACAGTGGTATGGTGGAAAATGATATTTTTCGCATGGAGAGTAAAAGTGTAGCCAATATTATTCAACGTGGCGGTACCATTTTAAAGACCTCCCGCTGTAAAGAATTTTTTACCAAGGAAGGCAGGCAGACCGCTTATGAGAATTTAAAAAAACTGGGCATCAATGGCCTCGTGATCATTGGTGGCGACGGCAGTTTCAGGGGTGCACAAACTTTCAGCAATGAATTTGATATCCCCTGTATCGGTTTACCCGGAACTATTGATAAAGATATTGCCGGCACTGATTTTACAATTGGTTTTGATACCGCGGTGAATACCGCAGTAGAAGCGATCGATAAGATCAGGGATACCGCAGATGCACACGACCGTTTATTTATTATTGAAGTAATGGGCCGCGACGCAGGGTATATTGCTTTGCATAGCGGGATCGCCACCGGTGCTGAAAACATTTTAATACCGGAAAGAAAAACGATCATTAACGATATCATTCATGCGCTGGAAGAAAAAGAGCGCCGGCATAAATTAGTAAATTTAATTGTGGTTGCAGAAGGTGATGAATTTGGCGGTGCCAACGAAGTTGCAAAAATTATTAAAGAACGTTTACCGCAGCAGGAAGTGCGGGTATGTATCCTCGGCCATATACAAAGAGGCGGCAGTCCCAGTTGTTCCGACCGTTTGATCGCAAGCCGGATGGGATACCACGCAGTGGAATGTTTAATGGAAGGAAGGCACAATGTATTTGTAGGCATCGTAAACAATAAAATGAATTATACACCTTTGAATGAAGCCGTAAAGAAAAAACAACGGATCAGTGAAGAATGGATGAAGATCGTAAAGATATTGTCGAGTTAAAGGTTTTCTGTTTCCAGTTTCGGGTTTCCGGTTTTTTAAAGTTGAAGAGACCTTGCCTCAGTTGCAGAATTATAATTTAAACTCGCTAGTATTTTAAAGATCGTCATAACAGCTGACAGAAAAGAACATGCCCGATAAAAAAAATCAATCATCCGCTTAGTGTTAATCATAAAGGCTGCAATAACAGTAAACACAAAACAGTAAACCGAAAATAATATGAGCAAAAACCTCAAGCAATACCTGCACCACCACATGGACAAGCAGGCAGGAATTGTACATTCGCAAAAAAGAACCAAGATCGTGGCCACCGTTGGCCCGGCTTGCGACACCTACGATAAACTGCTGGAACTGGTAAAAGCAGGTGTTAATGTTTTTCGTTTGAACTTTTCCCACGGGGGTTATGACAGTAAAAAACAGATCATCGAATACATCCGCGAGATCAATAAAAAAGAACCTTACAATATTGCAATACTCGGCGACCTGCAGGGCCCTAAATTAAGAGTAGGCGAACTGGAAGGCGGCAGCCTGGAATTAAAAGAAGGCGATGAAATTATCCTGACCACCGAAAAAATTACCGGTAATAAGGATAAGATCTATGTAAGTTATCAAAACCTTGCTACCGATGTAAAACCCGGCGAGCGTATTTTTTTTGATGACGGGAAAATGGAAGTAGAATTAAAGAAAGTATTGAATGATAAAGAAGTGCTGATAAAGGTGAGCTTAGGCGGCACATTGCTTCCAAAAAAAGGGGTAAACCTTCCCGATAGTGAACTCACCATGCCTTCTCTTACCGTAAAAGACATTGAGGACCTTGAATTCATCATCGACAATGACCTCGACTGGGTAGCACTTTCCTTTGTAAGAAAGGCTGTTGATATCACCGATCTTAAAAAAAGAATTAAAGCAAAGAACAGTAAAATAAAAGTGATCGCTAAAATCGAAATGCCTGAAGCGCTGAAGAATATCAGGGATATCATCGTAGAAAGCGATGGCATTATGGTGGCACGTGGCGACCTGGGCGTGGAAGTTCCCGTAGAGCAGGTACCCATTATACAAAAAGAGATCATCCGCAAATGTATGCACCGGGCCAAGCCCGTAATTGTGGCTACGCAAATGATGGAAAGCATGATGGAACGTACCAAACCCAACCGCAGTGAAGTAACCGATGTGGCTAACGCAGTACTGGAAGGCGCAGACGCAGTAATGCTCAGCGGTGAAACAGCGATGGGCCATTACCCTACGCTGGTAGTGGAAATGATGAGTAAGATCATTTCCGAAGTAGAGAACACTGTGTATGATTACAACAGGGATGATATTTTAAAACCGCAGCCGCACTCGCCTTCTTTTTTAAGCGATGCTATTTGTTACAGTGCCTGTAAACTGGCAGAGGATACCCATGCAAAGGCATTGATCGGGATGACGCAAAGCGGTTATACAGGATTTATGTTGAGCAGTTACCGCCCTAAATCTTTGCTATACATTTTCAGTAAAGAAAGAACGTTGATCAATCAACTTAGTCTAAGCTGGGGCGTAAGGGCCATTTATTATGCCGAAGAAGAAAGTCTTGACGATATTCTATCTGATGAAATAGAGATATTAAAACAAAGGGGATTTTTAAAAGCGGGAGATGTAGTGGTGAATACCGGCAGTACACCGGTTGACCAACATTTGCCAACGAATGTCATTAAAGTGAGTAAAGTAGAATAAGTTACCCAACAAAATAATTATCATAAAGCCTGTAAGCGTTCAATGTTCTTACAGGCTTTATAATTTATTTCCAGGAACAGATGATTATTGCGGCAATAATATTACCCACAATAGCATATCCCCCGTTGATCAAAAAAAGGCTGAACGGCTTTTTTTCGTACAGGTAATTTACCCCTGTGGAAGCGGCACAAAAGCAACAGCCGGTAAGCGCTCCCAATTTAAGGCCGCTCATCCAACCTTCACCGCGTATGCCAATACGTTCGGCAATGATTGCGATGGCAAGGCATTGAATGAACATCAATAACAAAGATCCGCCAAACATGGCCCCCATCCCTTTTTTTGCATCAGGATTATTGACATCAATTTTCAGGTCAGCTATCCAGCGTTTGGCAAAAAGAACTTTGGAATACCACAATGCGCCCAATGCAAAATAGGCCAATGCCGCTGCTGCTATTGCCGGCCAGTTCAGGTAATCAAAAAGAGTTGACATGATAAGTTGTTTTGGTTAAAGGAATTATTTCAAACAAAATAGAAATAATTTTTACAAATTGCAAACCGGAACGAATGTTGGAAGAAGTTGAAGCAGCAGGCCAGGTTGAGCCTGTCAAATACTGGTTATAGAAAGAACAATAATCCACGCCGGCTGCGGCATCCATCCACCATCCACCTTCAACCTTCAACCTTCAACCTTCAACCTTCCAACTTCAACCCTTTATTCTCCATAAACTTCAGTAAATTCCTTTTCGCGGTATTTTTTATTTTATTCTGGAAAAATTTATTCCATCCCAATAACCATCCGCTGAAGCCAAGTGCCTGTGCACTCCATTTATGTAAACTGAATGCATCACTGTGCTCAATAATTTTCGCACCCGCAAATTTCATATTGGCCCTTACTTTATTAATTACTTTTTTACCGGTCTTGCTGAAAGTATAGGTTGCTACCCAATCACAGGTGCAGTATTCTTCATCTAATTGGATAATATTACCATAAGTCAACGAAAATTCTTTAGCATTTTTACAAAGCATTTCCCACATCAACCCTACCTGGTCTCCTTTTAATAAGCCAAAGACCGGGTCAAAAAAAATAATGTCCTCACTATAACAACTGTTCATCGTTGAGTAATCCAGCTTCTTAAATGCAGTATAAAATTTATTGATGAGTTCCTCATTATTTGCCATTGAAAACAGTTTAGATTCGTTAAATTTAGCATTCAAATAAATATAAAATGAAAAAATATTTCCTGCTCATCTTACTTTTTTCCTTAATAGTAATAAAACTTAGCGCCCAGAATGCAGATTCAATGTGGGTAAGAGAAAATTATTACAAGACCGAACGCATGATCACTATGCGCGACGGCATAAATCTATTCACTGCTTTTTATATTCCAAAAGACAGTTCGGTAAAACACCCCATCATCTTTAACCGTACACCGTACACCTGTCAGCCTTATGGAGAAGATAAATTCAATACCCGCTTATATGAAAGTTACTGGATCAATTATTTAAAAGAAGGGTATATCATTGCCATCCAGGATGTGCGTGGTAAATGGATGAGTGAAGGTGAGTATGTTGATGTAAGGCCTTTCAATCCCAATAAAAAGGGAAAAGAGATCGATGAAGCCAGCGATACCTATGATGCGATCGACTGGATGATCAATAATATTCCCGGCAATAATAAACGTGTGGGCGTATTCGGAATTTCTTATCCCGGCTTTTACAGTACGATGGCGGCATTGAGCAATCATCCTGCATTAAAAGCCGTAAGCCCGCAGGCGCCGGTTACCGATTGGTTCATTGGTGACGACTTCCATCATGGTGGTGCATTAATGATCATGGATGCATTTAATTTTTACAGTGGTTTTGGTAAGCCCCGCCCAAAGCCAACAATGGTTGGAAGCCCGGGCTTTAACATTCCGTCACAGGATAATTATGATTTCTTTTTGAGGACCGGCGCTTTAAAAAATTTCAGTAAAATAATGGGCGATAGCATTGCTTTCTGGAATGACCTGATGAATCACCCGAACTATGATGAATGGTGGAAAGCCAGGAACCCAAGAAACTTTGTTACCAATGTAAAGCCCGCGATGCTTGAAGTGGGTGGTTTGTTTGATGCAGAAGATTGCTTTGGTGCATGGAATTTATACAAGGCCATTGAAGAAAAAAGTAAGCATACGGATAACCGTTTGGTTATGGGCCCATGGTTTCATGGTGGCTGGGGGGGCAGAAGCGATGGCAGTTATTTAGGCAATGTACGTTTTGGCAGTAAGACAAGTGAATATTATCAAAAGAATATCGAGATCCCTTTCTTTAATTTTTATTTGAAATTAAAAGGCACGGTACATGATATTGCAGAAGCGAATATTTTCTTCAGTGGACAAAATGAATGGAAAACATTTACCCAATGGCCACCCGAAAATGTGGAGTACAAAAATTTATACGCTAAATGGGATGGCAGATTATCTTTCCAAAATGGAGCAAATCTTTTTAAACCTGAAGACAGGCCAAAAAGACCGCAATCATTTAGCGAATACATTAGCGATCCGGCGCACCCTGTTCCTTACACCGAAGATGTACATTTAGGAAGAACAAGAGAATATATGACCGATGACCAGCGCTTTGCCAGCCGCAGACCGGATGTACTTACATTTGGTACGGATATATTGTATGATGACGTAACATTAGCCGGGCCAGTGGTTGCAGATTTGATGGTAAGCCTCTCTACCACTGATGCGGATTTTGTGGTAAAACTTATTGATGTTTTTCCTGATGATTTTAAATACGATGAAAAGGAAATGGGGAAAGGTAACGGTAACAGCTATCCCATGGGTGGATATCAAATGTTAGTTCGAGGTGAGATATTCAGAGGTAAATTTAGAAATAGCTTTGAGAAACCTGAGCCTTTCGTTCCCGGCAAGATCACCGAAGTAAAATATACATTACCGGATGTGGCGCATACTTTTAAAAAAGGCCACAAGATCATGATACAAATTCAAAGCAGCTGGTTTCCAATTGCAGACAGGAACCCGCAAATCTTTACCGATATCTATCACTGCAGTGACAGTGATTTTCAGAAATCAACCATCCGGGTTTACCATGATGTGGTAAATCGAACCAGATTCATACTGCCAATATTAAACAAATGAAAAAAATAATTTTAAGTCTTTTAAGCATTGCATTATTCCATTCAATGGTATCTGCACAAAATTTTGTAAAAGATAATTTTACAAAGGTAGATACCACGATCGCGATGCGGGATGGTATTAAATTGTATACGGTGATCTATATTCCAAAAGATGAATCGCAGCGCTACCCTTTTTTGATGGAGCGTACACCTTATTCTGCGGGCCCTTATGGCGCCAATAATTATCCACGTTCATTGGGGCCGAACGATAATTTACTGAAGGAGAAATATATTTTTGTTTACCAGGATGTACGTGGCCGCTATATGAGTGAAGGTACCAACCTCGAAGTAACCCCTTACATCCCGAACAGGAAAACAAAAAAGGATGTGGATGAAAGCAGCGATACATATGATACTGTTGACTGGTTGCTAAAGAACATCAAAAATAATAACGGCCGTGTAGGCCTTGCAGGTATCTCCTATCCCGGCTTTTATGCTACTGCCTGTTTGCCTGGCGCTCACCCGGCTATAAAAGCCGTTAGCCCGCAGGCACCTGTTACTGATGAATTTGTTGGGGATGACGCCAACCATAACGGCGCCTTCTTTTTACTCGATAATTTCAGTTTCATGAATTTCTTCGATATGGAAAGGAATGGGCCGGTGAAAGATTATGCAAAGCCTGTTTTCAGTGCAGGTTCAAAAGATGCTTACCAGTTCTATTTAAAAATGGCTACCATTAAAAATACCAATGGCGCTAAATATTATAATAACAAGAGCGTGATCTGGAACGAATATCTGCAGCACGATACTTATGACGCTTATTGGAAAGCAAGGAATATCCGCACAGCTTTAAAAAATATAAACACACCAGTTTTAGTGGTGGGTGGCTGGTTTGATGCAGAAGATCTTTTTGGCGCGCTGCATACTTATGAAGCGATAGAAAAACAAAGCCCGAATAATAACAACCGTTTAGTGATGGGCCCATGGACGCATGGCGCTTGGGCCGGCGGCGATTGGACAAAATTTGCCACCCATGAATTTGGCAGCAATACCAGCAAATATTTCCAGGATAGTTTGGAAACTACTTTCTTTAATTTTTATTTAAAAGATAAAGGCAATTTTACTGCAGCAGAAGCCACCGTATTTGAAACGGGCAGCAACCAATGGAAAAGTTATTCATCATGGCCGCCAAAGAACTCCCGTGCTGTTGACTATTATTTTAATGATGCCAACAAACTCTCCCTGCAAAAAACAAACAATAAAAATAGTTTTGATGAATACCTGAGTGATCCTGCAAAACCGGTTCCTTATACCAACGGCACATTCGGCCGCCGCAATAACGAATACATGGCCGAAGACCAGCGCTTTGCTGCATTGAGGCCCGATGTAGTGGTTTTTGAAACGGAAGAACTAACTGAAGACCTTACACTATCCGGCAGGATCAATGCTGATCTCTATGTAAGCATTACCGGTACCGATGCGGATTTTATTGTAAAGCTCATCGATGTATTGCCTGATACCGCAGCAACGCCAAAAGGTTCACCAAGAGGTTTTAGCATGGCGGGCTTCCAGAGATTGGTAAGGGCTGAAGTGATGCGGGGAAAATTCCGTAACATTTATTCCGCAGGACCCGGTGGGGAAAAGCCCGAAGCATTTATACCCAACAAAATAAGCGAAGTAAAATTCGACCTGAATGATGTAGCACATACTTTTAAAAAAGGCCATAAGATCATGGTGCAGGTACAAAGCAGCTGGTTCCCTTTAGTAGACAGGAACCCACAACAATTCATGCGCATACCGGATGCTGAAGAAAAAGATTTCCAAAAAGTAACGATAAGGATCTACCATGATACTGAACATGCAAGTAAAATCGTACTACCTGTTTTAAAATAGTGGTTACAAAAAATGATTTACGTACACTTATAAAGAAAAATATTATGAAGAGAATTGCATTGCTGTGTATACTGGTATCGTCATTACCTGTTTTAGCGCAAACCAAATTGAACCTTGTGCCCGCTCCTGCCGAAGTAAAAATGGACACGGGTAATATCAGTATCAACATCAACACTGAGATCGTATTGGAAGGCAGCGGCCTTGAAAATACGGCCTCCCTTTTAAATGATTACTTATCCGCCAGCTATGGCTTTAAATTAAAGGTAGTAACCAAATACAGCAATGCTAATTCTATAACACTGAATTTTGAAAGATCAGATCATGCAATCCCCGGTGCTTATAATTTAACCGTGGATAAAAAAGGTGTTTATATCGCAGGAGATAATGCAGAAGGCGTGCTTTATGGTATTCAAACTTTGATCCAATTGTTTCCTGTGCAGAAGAAAGGGCCATTATCCATTCCCCAATTATCCATTACCGATTACCCCCGTTTCGCTTACCGTGGTATGCACCTCGATGTATGCCGTCATTTCTTTCCCGTTGATTTTATTAAAAAATATATTGATTATTTAGCCGCTTACAAATTCAATACTTTTCACTGGCATTTAACGGACGACCAGGGCTGGCGCATTGAAATAAAAAAATATCCTTTACTCACATCAGTAGGCGGATACCGAAACGGCACCATTATTGGCCGCTATCCCGGTAAGGGCAATGACAGCCTTCATTACGGTGGCTTTTATACGCAGGATGAAATAAAAGAGGTGGTGAAATATGCGGCAGATAGATATATCGACGTGATCCCTGAAATAGAAATGCCGGGGCATGCTTCTGCAGCTATTGCAGCTTACCCACAACTTAGCTGTTTCCCCGATGAAAGTACCCAAACCGGTAAAACGCCATGGGCAGGCACCAAAGAAGGTAAACAGGTACAACAGACCTGGGGCGTTTTTGAAGATGTATTTTGTCCGAGTGAATACACGTTTAATTTTTTACAGGATGTGTTGGATGAAGCGATGCCTTTGTTCCCTTCAAAATATGTACATATTGGCGGTGACGAATGCCCGAAGGAAGCGTGGAAGCGTTCACCATTCTGCCAGCAATTGATCAGGGACAATAATTTAAAAGATGAACATGGTCTCCAAAGTTATTTTATACAGCGGATAGAAAAATATATTAACGGCAAGGGCAAAAAGATCATTGGCTGGGATGAAATTTTAGAAGGCGGCCTTGCTCCTAACGCAACAGTGATGAGCTGGCGCGGCGAAGAAGGCGGCATTGAAGCAGCCAAACAAAACCATGATGTGATCATGACACCCGGCACTTATTGTTATCTCGATCATGCACAATCAAAAAATGAAGACAGTGTAACCATCGGAGGTTATTTACCATTGGAAAAAGTTTATGGATATGAACCTGTTCCTGCAATGTTAAATGCCGGACAGGCTAAACATATATTGGGTGCGCAGGGCAATGTATGGACAGAATATATGGCTTATCCCTCTAAAGTTGACTACATGATCTTTCCAAGAATGATGGCATTGAGCGAAGTGTTGTGGAGCCCGAAAGAAAAAAGGAACTGGAAAGATTTTGAAAGAAGGTTGCCTGCTATTTTAGACAGGCTTGATAAAAAAAAAGTGAAGTACAGTAAGGCGTATTATGACCTGCAGGCAACGGTTATTCCTGCGAATAATTATGATGGAGTATTGTGGAAGCTGGAATCAAAAATAAAAACAGAAAAGATAAAGTGGGCAAATGATTTACACCATGATCCTGTTGCGAAAACAAATTATGATTACACGAAACCAATAAAAATTACCAAGCAGGCTACCTATTCGGCCAAAATAAAAAACAGTAACCCGGTTATTCAGGAATTTTTCTTTAATAAAGTCACCGGTAAAAAAATAACACTTATCAATGAACCATCAAAGAACTATCCCGGTGATGGTGCGTTTACTTTAGTGAATGGTGTACAAAATGACAAGGGTTTATCCAAAGGCAATGAGTTCCTTGGTTTTTTAGGTAACGATTGCGAAGGAACGATTGAGTTGGGCAAAATGGAAAAAATAAGAAAATTGCGTTTTCATTGTTTGAATCAAAACGGCAGCTGGATATACCCGCCTAAATATATTGAAGTGAGTTATACCGGTTCGCTAACCGCTAAAAGATTGCTTCGTGTTGAAAGCCCTCTTGAAATTAAAGACGGCAATATTATATATGAGATAGACCTTGGTGCCGAAACGCAAATGAATGCAATCAATTTTAAGATCGTGAACTATGGCATCATTCCTTCCGGAAATCCCGGTGCAGGCACAGCGGCGTGGTTGTTTGTGGATGAGATAGAAGCGGAATAAATTGTCAGAACGGGGATTAAATGGATTGTAAAGATTAAAAGGATAAATGAAAAAAAATTTTGTATATATTTTATTGTTTTCATTTTGTAACGTTTCAGCACAGCAACATTACATTCCCCCAACCGATTCGTTGGTAATAAAAAAATTATCGCAGTGGCAGGATTGGAAATTTGGCTTACTCATGCACTGGGGCACTTACAGTCAATGGGGTGTTGTAGAGAGTTGGAGCATTTGTCCTGAAGATGAAGGCTGGACACAACGAGATTCCCTCCATGGTATAACATACAATGATTACAAAAAGAATTACGAAGCCCTGCAAACGACTTTCAACCCAAAAAATTTTAACCCGGAAAAATGGGCGGCTGCAGCCAAAGATGCCGGGATGAAGTATGTGGTGTTTACTACCAAGCACCATGATGGCTTTTGCATGTTCGATACCAAACAAACTGACTATAAAGTCACTTCTTCCAAAACGCCGTTTTCTACAAACGCTAAAAGCAATATCGCAAAAGAAGTATTCAATGCTTTTCGCAAAGAAGGGCTTGCTGCAGGCGCTTATTTCAGTAAGCCCGACTGGCACACAGAAAATTACTGGTGGCCTTACTTTCCTGCTAAAGACAGGAATGTAAATTACGACCCAACGAAATACCCGCAGCGCTGGAATGCTTTCAAAGATTTTACTTACAACCAGGTCAAAGAGTTGATGAGCGAATATGGAAAGATAGATATTCTTTGGCTCGATGGTGGCTGGGTGCGGCCCAAAAGCACTATTGACACAGCTATTGAATGGCAGCGCACCATCAAAGATGACCAGGATATCGATATGCCCAGAATTGCGGCTATGGCGCGGCGTTATCAGCCCGGGCTTTTAGTAGTTGACAGAAGTGTGGGTTATGAATATGAGAACTATGTAACGCCGGAACAACAACTTCCTTCCTCTATATTACCTTATCCATGGGAAACCTGTATGACGATGGCAGGCAGCTGGAGTTATGTGCCGCATGATAAATACAAATCTACCAATGAACTTATTCATACATTAGTGAAGATTGTAGGCATGGGCGGTAATCTATTATTGAATATCGGACCCGATGCCAACGGCGAATGGGATACTGCTGCTTACAGCAGGTTAAAAGAGATAGGTGAATGGATGAAAATAAATGGAGAAGCCATCTATAACACTAAGCCATTACCCCACCCCATTTATAACCAAACTTATTTTACTGTTTCGAAAGATAAAACTGCTGCCTATATTTTAGTATTGCTAAAAGAAAAGGATACTCAGTTTACTAAGGGTGCTGTATTCCAGGTCGAGGATCTTTATGATGGAAAATTCAACCACGTACAAATATTAGGTACCAAAATAAAAATTCCGGTGAAAAAATATACCGATACCAAAGGATCGCATATGCTGCAACTTGAATTCAAAAATGATGAAGGTATCAGGAACCTGCAACATGCTGTTGTATTTAAATTGGTGAAATGACTACATGGTCTGACTTCCCCGTCTGACCATGTGGTTGCAAAAAAATTGCTGTAACATGATCTGACGCCCACGTCTGATCATGTGTGGCTAAACAAAAACTGTTGTAATATGCGCAATACGCAGGCTTTTTACACGGTCAGACGAGAGCGTCAGACCGTGTAAAAATCAATTCACAAACACTTCATCAGTGAACACCCAGCCCTTCTCCCCTTTGCCGGGATGCCATTTCGGTAATTTTGCAACGGGCACTGCAATTACTTTTAAATATTTTATTGTAACTGGTGCAAAACTTAATTCAAAAGCTTTAGTATATACCGGTTCCACTTTAGTTGGTTGTTCAGGGCTAATATGCCCGAGTAATTTTAAATGTTTTTCGTCATTCCCTCCCCATACTTCTACTGATACCGGTGGCATAATATAACCACCGATGTTGATCAATGTACTCAGCGTAACGCTTCTTACTTCTATTGGTGAAGTAAATAATAGTAAGGTCCCCATTTTATCCTTTCTGAAACCAAGCCATTTACCATTCCCGAAATTGGTGGTCTCTCCCTTCACCTGGTCAATTAATGTTTTGGCACCATCCCCTTTATATTTTTCTTCAGGAAACGACAAGTGAAAAATCGAATCAGCCTTATACTTCGAACTGTAAAAATAGTTTTCCATCACTTCGCTGCTGATCCAACCCCGTTTAAATGCTTTGGCTTTTACATTTACATTGTGTGCAAGCACAATATTATTATTGTATTGAGGTGAATTTATACTATCAGGTTCGGTACCATCCAGGGTATAGCGGATAGTAACACCATTGATATAATGCTTTAACTGCAGGGTGATAGCTGTATTGATAATTTGCTCTTCATTTAAAAGTATGGGCGGCGTTAATTTCAGTATTGTAGTATCCCCGGTAAATCCTTTTTCTATTACAACATCCTTCATCGCATTCTTTACAGCATCAATATCTGCCCCTGATAATGGCGCATTCCAGATAAAGAGGTGGGATAATTTTTTAAGTGGCGAAAGTGTAATAATATCTTCTTTTTTTATTGAGGTACCGGATAAAGAAAGCTGTTTTAATTCTTTCAATGCATTTAATTTATCCAAACTTTTCCCGGTAATATTAGTAAATGAAAGATTGAGTTTTCTTAAGTTACTGAATTGGCCGATAATTTTAAGTTCTTCATCTTTTACCGGCATTTTATTTAAGCTAAGGCTTACTACCTGTTCTTTTACTTTCAGCAGTTCTTTCAGTTGTTCGGGCTGGTATGCCTGGGCACTAAAAAACTCCACCCCCAATGCCGGTGATCCTCCGGCCAATGGAGCAACCATCCTGTAATTTGTATTCAGCTCCTTTATTGTCTTTTCATCTGCTGCCGCAAAATCATAGTCATCCGTTTCAATAGTATTAAAAATGGAATTGGCAATTACACGCAGCGTATCAGTTGCTGCAAGCTCCATTACTTTGCTATTAAAATCAGCACCGCTTTTTACCCATGAATATAAAATTTGTACCTCCTGCGCTGTCAATTGTGGTTTGCCTGCGGGCGGCATATGTTTTTTTGCATCTGCAGGTAAATGTATCCTGCTTAATAATAAACCGTAGTTAGCAGCGGTGCTGTCCCAAAGCTTTCCATTCTTGCCACCCTTTAATAATAAAGCTTCCGTTTCCATTACCAATTGCCCCTTTGCTTTTTTTTCATTGTGGCAATTGTAACATTTTGCCTGTAAGATCGGTTGAACCATATCAGCATATACTACTGCATTTTCCAGTAATACTTTTTGCTGCTTTTTTTCAGGCATCAGGGGAGCCAGTAAATAATCTTTGCCATGGGAGATCATTGCTCCCTGGTGGCCCGTAAAAATTATAATGGCTAAACTTATTACTGCAACAGATCTATTCAGCCAGTTAATAGTACTTAGTTTTTCCCGGTAAGCATACCACATTGAAGTAACAATAGCAACAGCAAAACCAGCCCACTTATGCCATTGCAATGCATCTGCATCATAACCGACTTCTTTAGAAAGCAATAAACCCATCAATGCAGTTAATGCGGAAGTAAATGCTGCCAGCAACAATAACCAGCTACCTATAATTTTTACCAGCTCATTATTATTATTTTTTCTGTCAATGAATAAAGTCCAAAAAATAAACAGTAACAATAAAGTTATAGGCAAATGAAGCAGCAGCGGATGCATACGCCCTATCACCTGTATCCACGCAGGCAATACAAGACGGTTCTCAAATACCAAAAAAAATACCAGCATACAATTGAGGCCAAAACAAATATTGAAGAGGATATTTTTACTGCGCTGCATATCAGTATACTTTTATTTCATCAATAAACATCCAGGCATGTTCACCCTTGTTGGAATGCCAGGCAGGCATATTTTTCACAGGATAAAGCCTTATTAAAATTTTGTCAGTGTTGATCTTTTCTTTGGGATTGATGATACGGTAATTGCAGTTGGCTCCGGTTGTAGCCGCATCCATAAATATTATTTCCTTGCCAAAAGGATAAAACCTTTTTGACTTTTTATCATACCAGTATACCACTATCTGTTCCGGCAGGAATATCCAACCGCCTTCATTCTGCAAAAAATCAAGCAATACATTATTTACCCTTTCCTGCTTCGCCAAATTCAATGTGATAGTAACAGTATCGCAGTTATACCCCATCCATGTATTACTACCCGTTTGTGTATTGCCCCCTTTATTGTCTATTAAAGTAGAGGTACCACTGCCCGGGTATTTTACATTGGGCGTTGTTTGCTCAATGGATTTAATCTGCTTTCCGTCTTTAATAAAAGTAACTGAAACTGTTTCTGATGGATGAAAATTATTGCCGAAGGCTTTTGCTTTTACAGTGATAAAATTATTGGTAATGCTGAGCGGTTTTTTATACACTGGATCCTTTACTGTTGGCTCTATGCCATTAAGATTGTAATGAACAGCAGTCCCTTCCTGGGCAAATTTTATTTTAAGAATTGTTTTCCCGGTAAAGAAAACAGACTGGTATTGCAGCAAGGGTGGTGCCAATTGAAAAGTATCCTGCGCAAAAAGCGGGTATGAGACAATACAGGAAAATACAAACAGTAAATTTTTTATCATACTACAGGAGTTAATTTGTAGGGGTAAACATGCCCGGAATTCCATTGTGCCACATACAAATTTTCTTCATCGTCAATACATACATCATGCGGGTACTGAAATGCCTTTACGGTTTGGTACATTTCATCAAGTTGATTATTGTTATATGCCGGTGTACTGCCGCCGATATTTGACACTACTTTATTATCCTTATCCAAAATAGTTACAAACCCAGACTGTTGCCATAACCGGCTCTGGCTCTGCAATACCGCAGCGTATAAATATTCGCCGCGTATAACAGGCCGGCAAACCCATGCACCCGGTAATGCAATCGTATCAATATATTTTCCCTCCAGTGTATAGCGTTTAAAGGCATTCTGTTCTCTTGATGTAATGATCAGCACCGGGTTATTTTTATCCCTGTTATCATAACAAACACCGTGTGCATTCTTTAGATGTTTTTCTTCTGTACCTCTTCCGCCCCAATGCCTGATATAATTACCTTTGCTATCGTACTGTATTATAAAATCTTTTCCATAACCATCAGCTACATAAATATCGCCGTTAGGTGCAATACTGGTTTCAGTAGGTATGTATTCTTCTGCCTTGTTGTATTCACGGGTTTCTTTTGGATAATCCAACGTAAGCAAAACTTTTCCCTGCAAGTCAGTTTTAATTACCTGGTGCCGGTTATTATCACAAATAAATAAAACTTCCGCTCCATTTTCATTGAAGATTGTTAAACCATGCGCCCCGGGATAGTCACTACCCCAGGTGGTAAGGAGTTTTCCTTTTTTATCGTAGATGATCACGTTGTTCTTTATTTCATTGGTCAACAGGATGATCCTTCCCTTACTATCCTGCACCATTTCATGACAATCTTTTACAGGGTAACGGTTAAAATCCAATGTACCCCATTTGGTATCGATGCGGTATCGCTTATTGTTATGTCCCAAAATAATTTCATCCCTTTCTTTAGCGGAAAGTAAAGAGGGCATGCAGGCAAGCCCTGTTGTAACAATTGCTGATTGCTGAATGAATTTTCTACGGTTCATAAAGATTTTTCAAAATAGTTGAGTAGATCCATACCAATTATGCGATCAATCCTTTTATCACTTCTCCTGAAACATCTGTTAAGCGATAGCGCCTTCCCAAATGTTTATAAGTAAGTTGTTCATGATTTAATCCCATCAGGTTTAAAACCGTAGCATGAAAATCATGCACGTGTACCGGATCTTTTACAATATTGTAACCAAACTCATCGGTTTGACCGTACACGCCGGGTTTTACGCCGCCGCCTGCCATCCAAATGGTGAAACATCTTGGGTGATGGTCCCTGCCGTAATTATCTTTTGTTAATGTTCCCTGGCAATAATTCGTCCTGCCAAACTCACCACCCCAGATCACCAGTGTTTCGTCTAGCAGGCCACGTTGCTTAAGATCGGTGATCAATGCAGCGCTTGCCTGGTCAACATCTTTACACTGGCCTTTAATTTCGCCGGGTAAATTATTATGGCCATCCCAACCCTGGTGATATAATTGCACAAAGCGTACGCCGTTCTCTGATAATTTTCTTGCCAGTAAACAATTAGCCGCATACGTACCGGGTATCAAACATTCGGGGCCGTATAATTTAATAATGCTTTCGGGTTCTTTACTCATATCGGTAATTTCGGGTACCGCTGTTTGCATACGGTAAGCCATTTCATACTGTTGGATCTTGGTGTTGATCTCGGGGTCTCCAAACTCTTTGTAAGCTTCTTCATTTAATGCGTCCACTTTGTCGAGCATTTTTCTCCTGTCGTCTTTGCTGATACTTTCAGGGTTGTTGAGGTATAACACCGGGTTATCACCACTGCTGAATTGCACGCCCTGGTGAATGGAATCTAAAAATCCATTGGTCCATAATTTTGAATATACCCCTTGCCCATTCCCTTTTCCTTTGGAGAGTAACACACAAAATGCCGGCAGGTTTTTATTCTCACTTCCCAAACCATAACTTAACCAGGATCCCATACTTGGGCGATTGCCCACCTGTGCCCCGGTTTGAAAAAAAGTTAATGCGGGATCATGATTGATAGCTTCTGTAAAAATTGATCTAACAAAGCAGAGGTCATCTGCAATGCCTGCAGTGTAAGGCAGCAGCTCGCTTATCCATGCGCCGGCCCTGCCGTATTGTTGAAAATTAAAGATACTTCCTGCAAGCGGAAATTTTTTCTGATCGGATGTCATGCCGGTTAAACGCTGGCCCATTCGTATTGATTCAGGAAGGTCCTGCCCAAACATTTCCTGCAACTTAGGCTTGTGATCAAACAGGTCTAATTGAGAAGGCGCTCCATTCTGAAATAAATAAATGATACGCTTTGCCTTTGGTGCAAAATGTGGAAGCCCGGCCATCAACATTTCTTCATCGCTCTTGCCACCAAATAAATCGGGGATGAGTAAAGAACCCAATGCCACACTACCAATACCCAAACTCAGCCGCGATAAAAATTTGCGGCGGTTCAAATGAAGGCTATGTTCTAAAAGCTGTTTATCCATGGTTAACTTTTTGTAATGGCTTCTTCCATGTTATAAATAGTGTTGATGGTTTTCATTAGTGCCGCAAAACTATCGCTGTCCGTTATTTCTTTTACCGGGAACTCTCCTGCTTTTACGGTGGCCTTTGCATCTAATTTTTTTTGCCGGAACAATTGTAACTGGTCATTGAAATAGCCCGTTAAAATATCTTTTTCTTTTGTACTTACTTTGCGGCAAATGATCAGGCGGAATGCTTTTTGTATTTTTTCGGGTATTGATAACTGTTCACTCATTAATTGTTGCGCCAGCACCCTTGATGCCTCCAGCACCGTGGGATCGTTCATCATTACCAATGCCTGCAATGGCGTATTGGTTTTTGAACGTTTTACCTCGCATTGGTCACGGTTGCTGGCATCAAACAATGCCATACCCGGCGGCGGAAGTGTTAATTTAATAAAAGTATACATACCCCTGCGGTATAGGTTTTCACCCCTATCCTGTTTGTATGTTGCCAAAACTCCCCTGCCTGATGTAGCAGCTTCCCACAAACCTTTCGGTTGATAAGGCTTAACACTAGGGCCACCAATTGTTTTTACCAATAGCCCGCTGCTGCTTAATATCACATCGCGAACAAACTCTGCAGGCAAACGGTTTCTCGGGCCTCTTGATAAATAAATATTATCGGGATCTGCTTTTTGTTTTTCTGCAGTAGTTTTTACTGATTGACGGTAAGTGGCTGACGATACAATTTTTTTAACCAGCCGTTTGATATCCCATCCATGCTCCATAAAATCAACTGCCAGCCAATCGAGTAATTCGGGGTGCGAAGGCAATTCGCCCTGCATACCAAAATCGCCGGATGTTTTTACAATGCCCCGCCCAAAAAGTTCCTGCCATATTTGATTTACAAAAACCCTTGCAGTAAGCGGGTTGTTTCTATCAGTAGTCCACTGCGCCAAACCAATGCGGTTGCGTGGATATTTATTATCATCAAATTTCATTACTGCGGGGATTGCAGAAGGCATTACCTCATCCGTAGGTTTATCATATTGCCCACGGTTGAGGACATACGTTTTACGCAGCGTATCTTCATTCATTACTGATACCGTCATCGTACCAGTATCTTTCTTATTAATAAAAGACAGGAGGTTTTTTACTTCATCATCGCTTATTTTTAAGAGCGGGTATTTAGCCGGTTTTGAAACACTTACGTCGCCTTCATAGCCCTTTTCTTTAGTGTTGTTGAAAAAAGCGAGCAATGAATAATAATCTTTTTGTTTGAAAGGATCGTATTTATGGTCGTGGCATTGTGCACATTCAATGGTTATCCCTTCGATCCCTTTGCCAAATGTTTTTGTTTTGTCGATCAGGTATTCCATCCGGTATTCTTCAGGAATCACACCACCCTCTTCAGTGTATTTGTGGTTGCGGAAAAAACCTGTTGCCAATATTTGCTCTTTTGTAGCATTCGGCAACATATCACCGGCTATTTGCCAGGTGAGAAACTGGTTGTACGGCATATTATTATTGAACGCATGAATTACCCAATCCCTCCATGGCCATTGTGTTCGTATATTATCATCCTGGTAGCCATAACTATCAGCATATCGTGCTATGTCCAGCCAATGCACGGCCATCTTTTCGCCGTACTGTGCTGTGGCCAGCAACTCATCCACTATCTTTTCAAATGCGTTGGCTGAATTGTCATTTACAAATTTATCCATCAGTTCAATTGATGGGAGTAAGCCGGTAATATCCAGAGATACTCTTTTTAATAAACGTTCTTTGTCAGCTTCTTCATTTGGGATTAATCCTTTTTCGTTAAGTTTTTCTTTTACAAAATAATCGATCTCATTTTTAACCCATGACTTATCATCGATTGCAGGCAATGGCTTTTTTTGCGGCACTGTAAATGCCCAATGCGTTTCGTACCGGGCACCCTGCCGGATCCATTTTTTAAATAAAGCAATTTCATAAGGAGTCAATACGCCTAAATGCCCTTCAGGAGAGGGCATCATATAAGATGTATCATTGGAGCTGATGCGTTTAAATAATTCTGATGCTTCCGGTTTGCCAGGTATAATAGCGAAAGCGCCCTTGGTCTCTGTAAGCGGTGCATAAGCACTATCTGCGATGTCCAGTCTTAAATGTGCCGCTCTTTTATTAACGTCGGGGCCGTGGCATTTAAAACATTTATCGGATAGAATGGGGCGGATATGATAATTATAACTGACGGTTTGTGGTAAGTTGTTATCCGCATTTTCTTTTTTTCTAAAGCAGGAAATAAAACTGCTGACCGCACAGCAAAAAAGCAAAGCAATTATTATAACTTTCTTTCTCATGATAACAATTAAGTGCCAAATAGAGTGGTCATTCCCCCGTTAAAAATCACCTATTTGAAAGTATAAGTTAGCACTTTACTATTATTCATCCCAAAAAATATTTTGTTCCCGGTTGTTACGGCAGCCCTGCAATTACCGGTTACATTTAACCCAGATTGCCATTGCGGTGAGAAAGTAAAATTTCCTTTCCCATCTCCCAACAATAACGTTGCATGGCTGGCATCATAGCGGCTGAATTTTATTCGTGTGAAGGTATTGTTACCTGCGAGTACCAAATCTTTATTGCCGTCTTTATTTACATCAGTTGCCAATACAGCGTACACCGGTGCATACTGTGCTTCTATTGGTAATGGTTTTGCGGTAAACCCTTTTCCTGTATTCTCCAGGTAAACAGTTGAAAGGTTACTGGCCTTCAGTTCGCCCGCATTATTCAATTGTTCTTTGGTAAACATATTTTCCTTTGTAACATCTGCATAAGCATTATAATCTAAATATTTTTTATTGAGCATCGGCACCTGCTGCACAATATCGTCTCTTGAAAAAGCGGGGTAAGATATTTTGTCAATACAATAGAACAGGAACGGGTCAACAGAACCGTTACCATCAAAATCTTTATAGTACATACTCATAGGATACTGATCATCTGCCATAAACTGGTTATTCAATCCCTGGTTCCCCAATATCAAATCAATATCACCGTCATTATCCATATCAGCAGCATAGACAGTATTCCACCAACCATTGGCAGGAAATTTTATGTAAGTTGATGAAGCATCAATTAATTTTCTATCCTCATTGATAAAAATTTTAGGCGGCATCCATTCTCCCACAACAATTAGATCCGGCCGCCCATCTTTGTTGATATCTGCAAATACAGCTCCTGTGGTCATGCCGGCTTTAGCAATTGCAGGACAAACATTGGCAGTAGCATCAGTAAAATTTCCTTCGCCATCATTGAGTAATATTTTGCATTCGGGTGCCAGAGGATATTGTCCGGGCATACATCTTCCTCCAACAAAGATATCCATATCGCCATCGCCATCAATATCGGCAACACTTACACAACCTGTGCAACTCAGCATGATGGGCAATGTATTTTCTTTTTTGGAAAAATTGCCTTTACCATCGTTGATATACAACCTGTCCTGTAATGCGGGATCACCGGGCATAAATTCATAGCCACCACTTCCAACATAAAGATCCATATCACCATCTCCGTCGGCGTCAAAAAAGACAGCCGCCACATCTTCACTTGTAGCATCTTTAACAACAGCAGGCTGTGTTGTTACTACAAAATTTCCAGCCTCATTTTGTAAGAACAATTGCCCCGGATGCCCGCTGGCTCCCCCAATAAAAATATCTTCTCTCCCATCTTTATTCACATCAGCCTTTGCCATGCATGGCCCCTGCCTTGATAAATAAGCGGGCAATAGACTTTGTATTGTAAAATCGTTGAACTCATTTTCTACATGAGTAAAATTGAGTGCCGTTGTATCCTCAACAAATAGTTTTGAGCTATTGTTTGATGAATAATTCCACTTTTCTTTTGCATCTGATTGATTAAGGGTAATCGTTTGATTGGCTTTTACATTCTTAAGCACCTGTGCCTTATTATCATTCCATATTATTCTTACTGAATCAACAACATCATTTTTTCCCAATCCAAAATTTAATACGGGGTCAACTGAAGAGCAATAACCTCTTACCGGGTTTTGTTCCTGGTAAAATGTTTGCCCGCCCTGCATGATCATGACCTTTGCACCAAAGCCCAGGCTATTCCCTTTCTCTCCCTGTAATTTTATTTTAAGAAAATTATTTTTTTCTATTGCTTCGGCATTGTTCCTATAAACACCTGCATAATCATCCGTGTTGTTGGTGATAATATCCATATCTCCATCATTATCCAGGTCAGCATACACCGCACCATGTGATAACGTTTTTTCAGTGAACCCCCAGCCTTCAATTTCATTGGTGAATTTATCCTTGCCCGCATTTTTATAGATATAATTTGCCGTTTTTATTCCCGGCATATGTGAAATATATTCTGCTGCACTCACTGCTGCGCCGCCTTGCTGCATCTTCATGGATTGATCCATAGAATATTTTACGAACTGTATATCAGTATTATCTCTTTTATACCCATTGCTGATAAATAGATCTTTCATTCCGTCATTATCAAAGTCGCAAAGTAAGGGGCTCCAGCTCCAATCAGTATTTGATACGCCTGCCAACTGCCCTATCTCGCTGAAGCTGCCATCGCCATTATTTTTTTGTAAACTATTCTTCATGTATTGATAAGGCATCCCTTTTTTAAACAAAGGATCATACTGGTCGAACCCATCTGTGCCCATATGCATTTTTTGCGCATGGTTGCTTTCAGGAAGCATATCGAGTTCCATGATATCGGGCAAAGCATCATTATTGTAATCTGCCACATCAATGCCCATTGCGTACAATGATGTGTGGGAAATACTTTTATTTAATTGTTCTGAAAAAGTGCCATCGTGGTTATTGACAAAATAATAGTCCGGCTCTTTAAAATCATTGGCAACATATATATCAGGCCAGCCATCTTTATTGATATCTGCTGTACTAACTCCTAAGCTGAAGCTCAATACATTCGAAGTGATACCTGCTGTTGCAGATACATTGGTAAAATGCCCGTTATCGTTCCTGAATAATTTATTGCTCAATGAGCTATCCGCTTTTTGATTGCGCATCTGTACATATTCTATCTTACCTTTTGAAAATTCAGGTGTGGATTGATTGATGAGCACCATGTCGAGATCGCCATCCTTATCGTAATCAAAAAACGAAGCTTGTGTAGAATACCCTGCATCGTCGATTCCGTATTCAGCAGCTTTTTCGCTAAAAGTCAGATCGCCGTTATTGATGAACAATAGATTTTTCCTGAAAGCAGTATTAGATAAACCAGACCTGCAGATATAAATATCGAGTTTACCGTCGCCATTGATATCAGCCATTGTAACACCGGTACACCAGCCTTCTTTTGCGGCTATGCCAGACTGCTCGGTAATATCTTCAAATTTAAAATTGCCTTTGTTCAGGTACAGCCTGTTCTTTACCATATTACCGGTAAAACAAATATCCGGTAACCCATCATTATTGATATCGCCCACTGCAACGCCACCGCCGTTGTAGAAATAAGGATACAGCACAATATTGAATTGTGGGTTATCTTCTTTAAGCAGGTTTCTAAAATCAATACCGGTCCTTTCAGTGTCAAGTTTTGTAAACAATTTTTGTTTGTCTGCGTTGCATGATGCAAATAAAACAATCACAAAAAAATACCGGCAGCAGGTCATTGATAAACGCACAGGATGTATTTTATACAAGTTAATCTAAAAAAAGCCACCCAAAAATTTGAGTGGCTTACCAAACATACTACATGATTGAAAAAAAATCAGTTTAAGGTTTGTCCCACCACAATCTTGTTCCACCATTGTCGGGCCCACCCAATCCTGCTATCGCTGCAGCCAGGGCCGGGTTGTTTGCTTCGGCAGCAGGCATATTGATTCGGCGTATGAACGTTGTAGAAGATATCTTTCCGCCACTGTTATTTACAATTACAGGGAATAATTTTGGATAGCCTGTTCTCCTGAACTCGCTCCAGGCTTCCTGGCCATCAGGATACATGCTGATCCATTTTTGCGTAATGATGCGTTCTAAGTTCTCATCAAATGTTCCTGCAGCATTCCATTTAATGGTGATGGTGCTGAGGTATGCTGATCCGGTCAAAACATTATTCTGTCCTGCCGTGATCGCTTTTGGATCTATATACTGTGCAGGTTTTAAAACTGCATTGCCATAATAGCCTGGTGCACCTGCTAATCCATACTGATCGAATGATCGCTGGATGCCCGCTTCGTAATTAACCTGTGCAGATCCTGCTCCTGCCCATCCCCGTAAGGCGGCTTCTGCTTTTAAGAAGGATGCTTCTGCAGCCGTCATCACCTGTGCAAAATTGGTGAAGGTTGCTAATTTTGAAAAATCACCGTAGCGGCTTTTTGCATCGATATTGATGCCCTGGCGTATACCTTTGTATTGCCCCACCACTGCAGGATCAACCGCAGGTACAAAATATTTAGCTAGTCTCGGATCGGTGTAACCCGTCAATATCGATTCCATCGGCGCTCCCATCCTGATATCACCCCATTCATTATTCATTACATTCAATGGATGATTGCTGCCAAGGTCTACATTAAAATTATCAGTGCTGTTAGTTAATAAACCTGCGCTGTTGGCCAACGCCGCTTCACCTTCTGTTTTTGCTTTTGCTGCATCAACTTTTACAATACGAAGGGCTAACCGTAACCGTAAGGTATTGGCAAAGCGTACCCATTTGCCATAATTGCCAGCATAAACCAAATCAGATTTAGTAAAGTTGGCACTTGCTGCCTGGCCGATCTTTGGCGTAAGAATACCAATAGCTTCATTCAGGTCTGCAAAGAATGCATTGTATGCAGCCTGTTGTGTGTCGAAGTCAACACCGAGGTCGTCATTTGGCTGACGGTATTTTGTGTAAATGATGGGTCCAAAGATATCGCTCACCCTGTGCATTGCTTCTACCTTGATGATCTTTGCCATAGCATAAATCTCCGGTGCCGCTGTTTTGGTTAATGGTTCTACTTTTGATATCGGCAACATCACACCGGTATAAGCGGGTTGCCATGCCCAGGTATTCCATCCATCTACCAGGTTATAGGTCATGTTATTGCTGTTGCCTGCAAAAGGTGTAGGTGGCATCATATAACCGGAGTAAACATCACCCATTAAATTCTGCTGCAATTGTGTGATCCACGCAGGGGAATTAACATAGATATTCTTTTGTGCATTTTGCAAAGATGCAACGATCAATGCGCCATCGGGATCAAGGTCTTTATCGCTTACACCAAAAGGATTGGTGTTATACTCATCAAACTTTTTTGTACAACTGCTTAACCCGCATAAGAAGATCAGGGCAATGATCAAAGCGATGATGCAGTTTTTATAAATATATTTTTTCATACAGAAGGTTGTTTTAAAATTTACAATGACATTTGAATATTTAACCCAAAGCTTCTTACAGAGGGCAGGCCAAAAACATCTACACCCTGTAAGCCGTTGCCGGTGCTCATACTTGTTTCGGGGTCAAATGGCGCTTTCTTACTAAAGAAAAATAAATTCTTTCCAACTAATGAAACATGTAGGTCTTTAACCACATGACTATTTATTTTTACCCGGTATCCAATCGCTAATTCCTGTAGCCTGACATTGGTTGCATCGTACATGTAGTATTCGGTGATACCTGCCCTGCCACCAACTGTGGTAAAGAAAACCTCAGCAGGAATCTTTCCGCTGTATGCACCGCCGCCAACTTTTGATGCAGCAATAGCAACACCGCCATCTTTTCTTGCATCAGCACTTGCCTTGCTTGCGCCGTATTGATCCAAAACAGCCTGTGTGATACTCATTACTTTTCCACCAAAACGGCCATTGACCAGGAAGCTAAGTGATAAATTATTTTTTATAGTAAATGTATTGCTCCACCCTAAAATTAATTTTGGATTTGGATTACCTACCACTCCAAAAGTTCCCGCCTGCGGTGCACCGGTAGTTGCATCTACTACTATATTCCCTGCTGCATCTCTTAAGAACTGCATGCCGGTAATATCTCCGAAACTTCCACCTTTACGTATCACTAAATTGTAATTATTTACACCACCATCAGTGATCTTATAATTTACATTGGGTGGTATCTGTGATGCCAGTTCAACGATCTTGTTTTTATTGGCCGTGACATTTAATGAAGTGGCCCATTTTAAGTTTTTAGTTAAGTTGCTATTAAAATCAACCGTGGCTTCAATTCCGGAATTTTGAATATTGCCCGCATTCAAATAAAAAGTACTTAAACCGGTTCCCAAAGATGTAGAGGTCAATTCGAAGTACTGGTTCTTTGTATTCGATTTATACCAGGTAATGTCAAATCCCAAACGATTATTCATGAAACGCCACTCTGTTCCTATCTCTGTAGAAGTAGATAATTCAGGTTTTAAATAAGTGCCGGGTAAAGGCCCTTTGTCATTAGAAACTAATTGGCCGTTACGAATTAAATTCAATGGGTTAGTAGAATATGTAGCTACATCACTACCCACCTGTGCATAAGCTGCTCTTATTTTTGCGAAGCTAACGGCAGTGGGTAACTTAAAGATATCACTCAGTATAGCATTACCGCCTACAGATGGATAAAAATAATTGTTCTTAGGTGTGAAGGCGAGTGCAGACGACCAGTCGTTCCGTGCGGTTAAATCGATATAATATTTACTATCGAAATTAAGATTCACACTTGCAAAAATGGATTGCAGTTGTTTGCGGTTACCGGCCTGGAAATAAGTGGAGCCACTGCCGGGTGCCAAATTGATATTGCCTACATTGAACACATTGGCAAAAGTTAATCCGCCGCCTTTTGAATCATAAAAGTCCTGGTAGCCCGTATGCAGGTCCTGTATACTTGAACCAACCGAAGCTACCACGCCAATTTTATTGGTGATCTGTGTATTGTAGGTAGCAATGATATCACCATACAATTGCGTGTTATCCTGCCTGTCCAAAGTATAGCGGCCGTTGGCATCAGCTAAAGTTCCCTGTGTGCCGGCATAAGCTTTCAATTCGTAATTGGTAGTAGATTTATCTACGTTACCACGAACCTGTACAGAAAAGTCTTTGCTTAATTTATATTTTAAGACTAATGAACCAAAGACCCTGAATAATTTATCGTCTGTCTTGTCCCTGTTCAATATCCAGTAAGGATTTTGCTGGTTATCGTCACCGGTTAAGCCGGCATCTGCATTAATATTCCACCAGTTCTGTAACATAACGTTACGGGTTGGGCTAAAATATTCGAAGTTGTTTTTGAATTTATTGAAATCCAGGCCACGAGGCATGATGTATAAACCCGTTAAAGGATTATAGTATAAACCACTGGTAGCCCTGTTATGTACTTTTTGAGAAGCAACGATCACGTTCGCATCCAGGGTCAGCCTGTCATCGAGCATCTTCATCGTTTCCCTTACAGAAAAATTATGCCGGTTAAAAGTATTGGTAGGTAGTATGCCATTGCTGCTGGTATTGCTGTAAGAAAAATAAGTTTGCGCTTTATCTGTACCCCCGCTAACCGATAGACTATTAATCCAGGTAGAACCGGTACGGAAAAAGTCCTTCACATGGTCAGGAGAACTTCCTGCAGCTCCCCAGCTGAAACTTCCAGCAGATGCAGCACTTGCATTACCCTGCAAATAATCCCATTGCAGTTTAGGCAAATAAGCAGCTTTATCTGCAGTGATAGATGAAGAAAAATCTACTTTTACCTGTCCTGATTTCCCTTTTTTTGTGGTGATCAGTATCACGCCGTTATTACCCTGTGAACCATATAACGCCGACGCGGCTGCGCCTTTTAAAACACTGATCGTTTCAATATCATCCGGGTTGATATTGGAGATCCCGTCACCACCGTCTCTTCCTCCACTACCTGAACCACTGCCTTGCCCCCATACATCTGTTGGCTGTGCGGGTGAATAGTTCGACATCGGTACACCATCGATAACATATAAAGGTTGGTTTTCCCTGGTAGATTTTTGTCCACGGAGAATTACCCTTGCAGAACCTCCGGCACCGGATGCGCTTTTGTTAACTGTAACACCTGCAATCCTGCCATTGATATTATTGATCACATTTGCATCTTTCACTGTGGTAAGATCCGAGTTACTTACTTTTTGAGTAGAATAAGTTAAACTCTTTGCTTTGCGTTGTATACCCAAAGCAGTAACCACCACTTCATTCATCTGGTTATTTTTTTCTACCAGTTGAACGGCAAAATTATTTTCTGTACCAACAGTTACTTCCTGCATCTCATAACCTACAGAAGTAAAGATGAGCACATCTCCCTTATTCGCTTCAATACTAAACTGTCCATTGCTATTGGTAGATGTGCCCCTGGTTTTTCCTTTTACTGTAACGCTTACCCCCGAAACAGGATTACCATTTTTATCAGTTATCTTACCTGTAATAATATCTTCCAGCGCCACGGGCCTGGAAGAAGACATGTCATTTACTTCGGGGATCACCTGGGAATAACCCGGGAGCCCCGGTTTATTTTTTTCTGCCTCTTTAACAGAAAGTATTACGAATGTTTTTGCATTTACCTTTTTAAAAGTGAGGCCAGTATTCTTAAGCATCTTACCCAATATCAGCTCTACCTCTTCCTGCATATCGGTAACAGGGTTCACAATTTTTGTACTCAATGCCTGGTTGGAGAACATAAAATAAACACCCTTGATCTTGTTCAGTTCCTTTAAAACATTGATCAGTCTGTTCTTTTCATTCTTTTCGTCTGTTTGAAGAGTAATTTTACCGCCGGGCTGGCTGGTCATTTTAGTATTCAGTGCATAATAATCCTGTGCATATGCCTGGCTGATCCCAAAGGAAAAGCACATGGGCAGCAGGACCATTAAATTAACTTTTAGTTTTCTCATTTTTAGCAGCATTTAAAAGTTGATTAATTAATTTCGTTACTGATTATTTACTTTATTAGTAATGGTGATAACAGTTTTTGAACGTTGTATACTATATTCCTGTGTGGCTTCCAATGATTGCAGCAATATTTCCAGGTTATCATTAGGCATGATCCCATTGAGTGTCTTTTCTGAAAGCACATCGCCCTGCAGTTTTACGTCAATGCCGTAGTGATCTTTAACGATCGCTGCAAATTCAGTAAGCGTTGTATTATCAAATACCAGTTTATTTTCTGTCCATGCCAGGTAATCCTGTTTAGCAATGGTCTTCTTTTGAATTTGTTTTTCTGTAAACTCAACCAAATCGCCGGGCTTCATAAATATTACCGCTTCCCCCGAGCGGTGTATCTTAACACTGCCTTCTTTTAAAATGATACTGCTTTTACCATTGCGGTTGATCACATCAAATGATGTACCGGTAACCTCAATGTCAAATGCATCGGTGTGTACAATAAATTTATCATGCCGTGGCGTTTTCTTAACATGAAAAAATGCTTCACCATTAATCCATACTTCGCGGTCTGTTCCTTCCTTCCATTGCTTTGGATAAGTGATTTTACTATTGGCATTCAGGGTTACTTCTGTACCATCGGGCAATTTATCCTGCCTGATCTGTCCGTAAGTTGTTGCCAGTTGAGGTTTTGTAGTGCCATTAAATAAATACTGCAGGCTAAAGGTCAATACCCCAATCAAAATAACGGCAGCAGCAACGCTGTACCATATTTTTCTGCGCTGTATAGGGATGACTTTTGCAGGATTACCCTGCTTCTCCGCCTCAATAGCATTTTTAAGTCTTGCTTCAGCAGCAGTTAATTGCTGATCGCTTAGTGAGGCCTCAGTTAAGCGAAGTTGCAATACAAAAGTTGCCGCTTCTTCTGCCAATACCTGTTTACCGGGATTATTGGCGAGCCAGGCTTCCCAAATTGCCGTGTTTGATTCGCCTGTTTTATAAACCCATGACAAGAAGCTGTCATCGGATATAAAGTCTTCTAACTGGTTATAATCTTTATTCATAAAATTGTATATATACATCAACAAGTGCAGCAGTTGAATATTTTGTAACCAGTATTTTCAAAGTTTTTTATTTTTTTTAGCGCACAGAGCTAAACCTTTTGTTTATTTGTAACACCAATTACTTGAACTGCTTGCTAAATCAACTGCTGCCTCAGCACTGCCTGAATATTTTTTATGGGAATAACTGACAACGAAAGAAACCTCGCACTTTGGAACCAATTTAAAAATGGTGATGAAGCGGCTTTTGTAAGGTTGTTCCGCAATTATTACTCCGGCCTTTTTAATTACGGTTGCAAGATCACCAGTGATAATGACCTTGTGGAAGACTGCATCCAGGAATTATTTTTAGAAATGTGGCGGTCGAATGGGAAGGCAGATATCCTGTCGATGAGGGCGTATATATTTAAAGCTTTTAAATTTAAACTGGTAAGGCTGATCACTAAAAACAATAAAGTACAAAGTTTTACTCCAGGTGAAAATGATTTTGAACTGAGCCATGATAATTTTATCATCGACAAAGAAATAAGTGCGATAAAAAAAGAAAAGATACTGGCTGCACTGCAGGAATTATCACCGAGACAAAAAGAGATCATCTATTTAAAATTTTATCAGGACCTGAGTTATGAAGAAGTAAGCGAGATCATGCAGATCAATTACCAGGCGGCCCGCAACCTGATCTACCAGGCGATAAAAGTGATGAAAAGAACGATCAGCTTTCAATTGATATTTGGCTTGCTTTTAAAGTAAATAAATCGAGAAACGAGCTATATGCCCCAAGGGAGAAGCATAAGAGTTGAACAGCATACATATTCCTTGCAGCTTTTCCACTTAAAAGAAAAAAGAGATCGTTCAACGTTACAAATATTGTTTTTGCTGTACTTCATATAGATGTACCAGTTCAAATTTATTCCCACTAAGCCACAAAGAGCACAAAGAAAATATTAAATTCTTTGTGGCCTTAGTCGTCCTCGTCTCTGACGAGGATGTTATGGTCTTAAGTCTTAGACTTATTGTCTTTTAAAAAATATAATAGCATATTTTTACATTAACCGATCACATATAAATTATGAATAAAATAGACCTTACCGATTCTTTAGAAAAAATCCCCGTAAAAATATTCCGCAATTCCAGCGAAGGCTCGGCTTTTGTTGCACAGCAGATCGCTGAACTGGTGAGGCAAAAAGAAAAAGAGGGAAAGAAAAC
>JBBRCB010000033.1:0-39454 GCA_038205215.1 Chitinophagales bacterium
CGCACCGGTCTTCTCCATTTCCTCTCCGCCAGCTGGCGGAGAGATAGAGTGGGCTTTTTTTCCACTGATGATATAATAATCAAAATGTCCCCAGTACAATCCAGGGAATATATCCGGGACAGGTGCATATACATTCTTCTAAAATACCTTGGCTTGGGTACAGGGATCAATTGTTTTATGTATAATATTGTAAAAACAATGCTGGTTATGAAACGGTTTTTAAAAATGGTCACCTGTTCAGGATTGCTTTTCTTTTGGGGCTTTACTGCTATAGCGCAGGAGGCTACTGGTAATATAAACAGTATCCTTGCAGGCAAAGAAGCAGATACCGTTAAAATAAAATCATTGATCGATAAAGGATTTCCCCTGGCATTGGCAGGCGATTCAACCGCTTTGCCTTACACTGTCGCTGTATATAAACTGCTGGGTGAAAATTACAATGGCAGTTATGTCAAATTTAGATCGATGACCAATAATGTGTGCGGAATTTATTTTATGTACACCGGCAATTATGATAGCGCCAATTATTATTACAACCGTTCACTGGAACTGGGAAAAAAATACGGCGATCAACTGATTACGGCTAAAGGTTATAACAACCTGGGTAATGTATGCCAGTACACTGCAGATTTTCAAAAGGCGGTTAATTATAATTATAAGGCCCTCGAAATTTTTGAAACAATGAAAGACTCGCCGGGGATTGCGGGTGCATACGGCAACCTCGCTAATAATTATACGCGGCTGAAGCAATACCCTAAAGCAATTGAATTGTGCGGGAAGGCCGTTGATTTTGCGATAAGAAGAAAAGACAAACGACTTGAAGCAAATTCCTATAACACATTAGCTACGATTTATGGAGAGCAGGGTAAAGATTCACTTGAGTTGGTGTACGCGGTAATGGCTTATACTATATACGGCGAAATAAAAAATTTAAAAGGGCTTGCATCCACCACGATTAACCTTAGCGAGATTTATTCCGATAATCATTTACCGGATTCTGCTCAAAAATATGCGGAACTTGCCATCGGCTACTCCAAACAAATTGAAGATGCACAAAGCCTCGGCACATTATACCATACTCTTGGTGTTACTTTCGGAAGAGAACATAAAAACAGTGAAGCGCTTGCAGCGCAGGATTCCGCGATCTTTTACAGCAAACAAACAGGGGATAAATTAGTACTGTCGCAATCCTATAAATCCAAAGCCGAAATTAATTTTGCGCTGCAGGATTTTAGATCGGGTTATGAAAACCTTAACCGGTACACGATTTTAAATGACAGTGTTTTTAATGCCAACATGCAATCCAGTATCGCGGAAATGCAGACTAAATACGAGACGGTAAAAAAAGAGCAACAGATCGGGCAGCAGCAATTTGAACTGACGAAAAAGAATTACTGGATCGGCGGGGCAATAGGTTTATTATTGCTGGGAGGATTAGCGGGTTTTTCTTTTTACCGGAGCAATAAATTAAAGCAGGCCAAAAAAATGCAGGCAGCCATATTGCAGCAACAAGATATCGCGACTAAAGCGGTTATCCATGCTGAAGAAAATGAACGCAAAAGAATTGCCGGCGACCTGCATGATGGCGTTGGCCAGATTATGAGTGCAGCAAAAATGAACTTATCCAGTTTAGAAAGCAGGCTGGGTTTCAATAATGATGAGGATAAACTGGCGTTTGAAAAAATTGTTAACCTTGTTGATGAAAGTTGTAAAGAAGTTAGAAGTGTAAGCCATAACATGATGCCGAACGCATTATTAAAAAGTGGATTAAGCAGTGCTGTAAAAGAATTTATTGATAAGATCGACAGCAGGGTTTTAAAAGTGAATTTATACAGTGAGGGGTTGAATGAAAGAATTGACAGCAACGTGGAAACAGTATTGTACCGTATCATTCAGGAATGTGTGAATAACGTGATCAAACACAGCGGCGCCAATGAACTGGATATCTCCCTAATTAAAGATGCCGATGGTATCGCAGCTACTATTGAAGATAACGGTAAGGGATTTGCAGTGGGGGATAAAACTAAAACCGAAGGTATTGGGTTGAAGAATATCAGAACGAGGATTGCGTACCTGAAAGGAACGGTTGATTTTGATTCGGCACCGGGCAATGGTACGCTGGTGGCCATTCATGTTCCTTTAGAAGCGCATCAATAAGGAACTTTTTTGCGAAACAACCGTCTTGTTCACCCGCTTTTGATTATCCATTCTTTTTTTAATTATCACGTAACAGATAATTGAAAGCAGCAGCAATAATATAATGGTAAAATATACCCAGGGCTGGTCTTTTATCCTGCGTTTTTCCTTGCGGTTTTTCTTTTTGGCAATTTGTTTTTGCAGTTCCCTGTTCAATTGCTCTACAGAAAGCGGTAATTTTTTTACACTATCAAATTGCTCCAGCCCTTCTACCGCATCATTGATAAATGCATCTTCTGTCATCATCTTTTCCAGGTCATGGGTATCCTGTTTTGATAACTGTTTACTGAGGTAATCCATCAGCTTTTGGTTATCAATATCTTTATTGCTGTTGTTCAATATGTTTTTTAGATCCTCGCTCATGGTGTTGGTTGCGGTTGATGGTTGGTGGTGGTTGATGGGGCGCCTGTATTAACTATGAACTAAAAACTAAGAACTATAACCTAAACTATCAACTATCAACTACTGTTTTCTCTCCATCAATAATTTTAAATTCCGTTTACCGTTTTGAATATAGCTTTTTACCTGCATTAAAGAAAACTGTGTTTGATCAGTGATTTCCTGGTAGCTTTTCTTTTCAAGATAGAACAAAGTTATGCATACCTGCTGTTCTTTGTTCAGTTGTAATAAAGCTTCTGCCATATTGGTGAGGGCTTTATCTTTTTCAATATAATTATTTTTATCTGTTATTTCATCAGCTGTGGCCATTAACCGTTCGTTTATTTCAAAAGTGTATTTGCCTTTATCCCTCAACTTCATCAGGCAATGGTTCTTTGCTACCATGTATATCCAGCTTTTAAAATAATCTACTTTGTATTTGTGCAGCTCGTTGATCGCTTTTAAAAAAACCTGTTGCACAGCGTCTTTTGCTTCTTCTTCATTTTTTAAATACTTCATGCATACACCCAACAGCAGCAGGGTGTAGCGCTGCAGTAAAATGCCCAGCCATTCATTATCATGGTCGGCATAAAATTTTTGCAGCAGTTCATTGTCATCAATATGGTGGTATTGTGCAGGGGTCAAAACTTTTATGCTAAGTTTGCTATTGAGATGTAAACATACTGTAAATTCCATAATTTAGACTGATGCAAAAATGTTTTTATGATGTATGCAATTTGTAATGTACCTGTAGCACACATTCGTATATCACCCGATCACCGGGCAGAAATGTGCAGCCAGTTATTATTTGGTGAAAAGATAAGGGTAACCGGCAGCGATAAAAAAGGGTGGATTAAAGCCAGTGGTAAAGCAGATGGATATGAAGGCTGGTGCCAGTTGGCACAACTGCAGGAAATTGACGAAGCACGTTATAGCCGGAACGATAACGTATTTGCCGCTGATTGGAAGAATGAGATCAGCATTGATGGCCATCCCATGTTTATCCCCCTGGGTAGTTTGATCGATGAAAAAAATAAGTCTATAACATTTACCGGTAAATACTGGAATTCATCAGCCGCCAAACGGGATGCAGCTGCGATACAACAGGTCGCTTTCCAGTTTTTAAATACGGCTTACTTATGGGGCGGCCGTTCGGTATTCGGTATCGATTGCAGCGGGTTTGCGCAGGCTGTGTATAAATTTTTAAACATTCCAATACTGCGGGATGCTCACCTGCAGGCTACACAGGGAGAACTGGTGGATTTTTTACAGCAGGCCCGTTGCGGCGACCTTGCATTTTTTGATGATGAAGCGGGAGAGATCATTCACGTGGGTATCTTGCTGAATGATAAAACTATTATCCACGCTTCAGCGAAAGTGCGCATCGATAATATTGACAGCGGTGGTATCATCAATACCAGTACCGGTGAAAGAACTCACCGGTTACGGATCATTAAAAGATATTTTTGATCAGCTGTCGTTATCGCTCATGGTATTTTGTACATAGCTTTCCCTGTTATCAGCGATTGCTGCTTTCTTTGGTTTATCGAAGAACAACATCTTAACAGCAATGACGATCATCAATATGGCGAATATTTTTTTTGCTGTTTCCTGCGACAGTGTTAATGCTACTTTACTTCCAAGATAACCACCCACAATAAAACCAATGGAGAGATAGCCCACCACTTTCATATCAATATAGCCGTGTTTGTAATATTGCAACACACCTAAAATACCCACGGGCAATAATAATACACCAAGAGAAGTACCCTGCGCCGCTTTTTGCGTAAAGCTGATAAAATATACCAATGCAGGAACAATGATAATACCACCACCAACGCCAACCAGTCCACTTAATGTGCCGGCTGCGATCCCGATCAGTATAATGATGAGAACAGTTTGAGTGTCCATGTTATTTTTTTTAATGATCATGTGGAAAAACTTGTTTTTTATAAAAAGCGATGGCTTCATCAATAACTTTATAAGCAGCAGCTTTATCCTGGAATTCATCTATCTCCACCACTTTATTTTCAAGCACTTTATAATTTTCAAAATAATTCCTCAGCACCGCGATAAAGTGTTTGGGTAATTCGTCCACGTTGGTAATATAATTTACCCCCGGATCCTGTGTGGCTACTGCGATAATCTTATCATCTTTTTCACCGTTATCGATCATTTGCATATTGCCGATAACGGTGGCTTCTACCAGGCAGAGCGACTGGATGCTTTCGCTGCACATCACCAGGATATCGAGCGGATCACCGTCCTGCCCTAATGTTTGCGGGATAAAACCATAATTGACAGGATAGTGAAACGAAGAATAGATAACCCTGTCTAATTTTAACAAGCCAGTAGTTTTATCGATCTCGTATTTGGCCCTGCTGCCCTGTGGTATTTCGATGAGGCCATTTACAATTTGCGGTGCTTTATCTCCGTAATGGGCGCCGTGCCATGGATGAAGTACGTACATAAAAGTGGTAGGTTATAAGTTGTAAATAATAGGTTATGTGTTATGAGTTACCAGTTTAAAGCCGAGCCATGCTGCAGCAATGCCCAATACAATACTTGCTGCAATATAGATAATGGCAACAAAATATTTCCCGTTTTGTAAAAGCGCAACATTTTCTACTGACAGTGCAGAGAACGTGGTGAAGCCGCCGCAGATACCCGTGGCTAAAAATAATCTCCAGTTATTTAAAAAATTTTCATCTTTAAAACTAAGCGCCAATGCCAGGCCAATAATAAAACTGCCAATGATGTTTACAGTAAAAGTGGCGAAAGGAAAATTTTTATTACTTAGAAACAGGTAGGCTGCATAGCGCAACATAGAACCGATGCTGCCTCCCAATCCCACCAAAAGAAAATTCTTTACCATGGATCACTGTTTTTCAAAAGTATATTTCAGGTCAACCAGCCATTGGCTCTTTACCCAAACCAGCTTCAGGTTGGTTTGTTGTTCTTTTTTATAAGTGTTGGTATAATTAACCAGATGTACAGAATCACTTTCTGGTTTTATCTCGTTGATAACAATATCTGCCGACTTATATTTTTCCAGTTCATCACTGCTCATAGAATGATGTTGCCGCTCAAAAGTTTCAAAAAACTGTTGATTGGTTTCATCTTTAAGCAGGTATTTACCGGCAGTTTTAAAATCATTGTCCAATGCACCTCGTATAAAGGCAGTGGCCACTTCTATATCTGTAACCGGTTCTTTTTTTGTTGCAGTGTTACAGGAAAACAGCAATACGATCAGGAAAAAAAAGCAGCTTAATCTTGTAATCATAATTAAAGTTAAACATCTTTCGGTTAATGCAAATAAAAAAGCATCCACCAACCGGCCGATGCTTTCTATTACCAAAACTGTTTTTTTTAATGGTTTGTCTTTTGTGCTTCCTCCATTTTCTTCATGGCTTCTTCCATTTTTTTAACCGCATCAGGATTTTTTTCCTGGAATTCTTTCAGCTTATCCATACCTTCTTTCATTTTATCTGCCAAAGAATCAGTATTCATATTTTTCATTTTATCCAGCCCGGTACTTACAGAGTCCATCATGTCTTTACTATCCATTCCGTGCTCTTTCATTTTATCTGCACCCATCTGCATCATGGTAGCTTTATCAAACGCAACTTTCCAGTTACCACTTTCTTTTTTCAAAATAAAATTTGTGCTCTCGCTGCTCTTGGTATCTTTAACTGCCACCGTTGCCCTGTCGCCATCAATCTTTGTTTCTCCAAATTCCATCCGGCTTTTATCAAATTTTTCCATGTCTTTATTATCAGTATTCATTTTCATTCCCATTTCTAACATACTGAACATAGATTCACTGTCTTTGGTAGCTAATTTTTTTGCACCTTCAATATCTTTCTTTGTTAAAGCTTCAAAGAAAGCCATCAGTACAGTTTTGGGATCGCCGCCGCCGCCGGTATTGCAACTAACAAAAAGCAGAGTAGTAGTTACCGCTACGGCTAATAAAATTTTTTTCATAAAAAGTATTTTTAGTTTGAGTAGGTTTCAAAATTAGTTTTATTTTCTATGTTTCAAACTATTATTGGTACAAAATTTTTTTTTGTTCTTTGCACAATGGCTCCAGGAAAAGGTCGTCGACGCCAATAAACTCAAAATCGCCCAAATGGCTGGTAGTAAATTGTAATTTTCCATTAGTGCCCATCAGGTAGCATTTATACACAAACTCGGCGCAATACATATGGTCGTTGCTCTTCAGGTCAAATTTCATGTCAAACATGATACCCATCCGGTATAGATTTTTTACTGTTACCATCAGGGTTTTGATGTCTGTTTCCGCAAGCTGGAACCGGTAGATGCCGATGCCGCGGTTGCTGTAGGGTTCAGCAAAAAATTCAAAGCGGTCACGGCGTATTTTCTGATCGGGATTCCATTCACCGCCCAATGCATGATAAATAAACAGCGTATCGTTTTCAATGCTTGCAATCCCGCAATGCGAATAGGTTTTATCCCGCTGGTTGAGGCTGCGTAAACTTTCACTGGTAAAATCATTGCCGGTTCTAACAATAAGATCGCCGGTAGCGATTGATTTTTTCACGGAGTCAATTTGCAGGAAGGCACGTTCAACTTTCTGCATTTGCCGGGTACTGTCTTCTTTGCTTACTGTATAACTATTGTAATTACCACCGCGGTCGCAGGAGGATAATCCGCAGGATGCTGTGCATAAAAAAATGAGGCAGCTCATCAGCCACCTCATTATATTCGAAAGGTTAGTATTGTTTACGAAAGCCATTGATCAAAACTAATCAACTCTTTTTATTTTCTTCCGTTTTCGACACATCATCTTTATTATAGGCCTTGATAATTGATTTTACCAAACGGTGCCTTACTACATCTTCTTCATCCAGTTCGATATGTGCTATGCCTTCGATATTTTTTAAGATACGCGTGGCTTTGAACAAACCGCTCTGTTGATTCTTCGGCAGGTCGATCTGCGTAGGGTCACCGGTGATAATGGCTTTGGCATTGGGCCCGATACGTGTTAAGAACATTTTTATCTGCAGGTCATTCGTATTTTGTGCTTCATCCAAAATGATAAATGCATTATCCAGTGTTCGCCCCCTCATATAAGCGAGTGGTGCAATCTCGATGGTACGCGTAGTCATATAATACCCCAATTTATCCGCGGGTATCATATCATCCAGTGCATCATACAATGGCCTTAAATAGGGATCGATCTTTTCTTTAAGATCGCCGGGTAAAAAACCAAGGCTTTCTCCTGCTTCCACAGCGGGCCTGGTTAAAATAATTTTCTTGACCGTTTTATTTTTTAACGCCCTTACCGCCAGTGCAACGGCAGTATAGGTTTTACCGGTACCCGCGGGGCCGATCGCAAATAAGATATCATTCTTATCGCAGGCTTCCACCATTCGTTTCTGGTTGCTGGTACGTGCCCTTACCGTTTTACCATTGGGGCCAAACACCAATACATCATTGGGATTGCGGTCCATAAAATTGTCGATCACTTTTTCATCATCACCGCCGAGTATCTGTTCAAAGTAATTGGCGCTCATGTGGCCATTACGTTCCAGGTACTGCAGGATTAGATCGATTTTTTCTTTTGCTCCTTCAATCTGTTCGGGGGCGCCGCTTAATTTAATTTGTGTACCGCGGCTGAGAATTTTTACGAGAGGGAATTTCTTTTTTAAGATGTCTAACTTTCCGTTGTTTACGCCAAAGAATTCAATGGGGTTCACGGTTTCGAGGTTGATGATCGTCTCTGTCAATGGTTTCCAGTTTTACGCACTGTTTCTGCTGTTGTGAAAAACCAACCAAACATAGCAGCACTTAGTTAACAATTAAATGGTGTTGGTACTTCTAAACTTGCTATTCAAATTTAACGAATAACATTTGATGAATAACAAAACTATTTATCAACAGACTGTTAATTAATAACGAAAATAAAAATGGTTTGGTATCCAGTTCAGGAATCATTATATAAGAATGTTGCCATGTTTTTGGAACGCTATGTATAACAAAGCACTTAAACAATTGTAGAAATATTGCCCCTGTATTAATCATTTTGACCTGCATTTTTTTGGGTAGTTTTAATATACCAATAATTATTGCTGCTGTGCAGTTGAAAATTCAGTACCCGATGTAGACTTTGTATAATTTGATGTATAAGTTATTTATATTTGGTATTTTACTTATCATTATGAAATCGTATTATCAATCTCTTTTTCTTTATGTTGGGTGTGATACCAATAAAGGAAAATTTATTGGCATCATAAATAATACTTTATTAATTTATACAAATGAAAAACAGGTGGAAGAGCATGACATAGCGCTTTTAGGCGATACAATATTTCTTCATTTGCGATTTTTAGCTGATTTAACAGCAGAAGAAAGTGAGGAACTGAATACAAAAGGATTTTCTATTGGTCGCCCCAATGGGTATAGTTTTTCTAATTACGGATTCTTGTACCTGCTTACTTTAAGTGTTGACCTTTTTGGATTAATAACTTCTGGTATTGCAAAAGATATAAAGTTGCTTGCAGGCAAAAATGATGTTAATTGAATTTTCGTGGCAGTTAGTATTATAACTATCGTTTGTGTAGCGCCACGCTTCGGGTTGAGCAGCTCTTCGTGTGACACGAACCGGGCGGGAGATACAACTGTAATCGCATTATTTATAATCGGCGATTTTTATTAGTTTGGTTACATTGAGTACAATAATTTTTCTGCCTTTTGTTTCGAGAATTTTATCCGCCTTAAATTCAGAAAGTACTCTTACTACATTTTCTCTTGCCGTGCCAACAAGGCTTGCCAGGTCATCCCTGCTCATATTGATTTCTACAGGCATGCCGGCCTGGAAATTTATTTTGTATTTTTCCCTGAGCACAATTAATTGCAATGCTAATCTTTCCCTTACCGTTTTTTGTGCAAACATGCTGAGGCTGTTTGCCAATACGGCAAATTCATGGCTCAAGGTTTTTAACAACCGTTTGCTTAATACTTTTGAGCGGTGCAAGGTTTCTAAAAAATCTTCTTTCGGGATAAATGCGATCCTGGTTTCTTCCAGTGCTGCTGCACAATCGGGATAGCGGTCTTCTGAAAGGATCGCGTGATATCCGAATAATTCGCCTTTGTTGGCTACATAAATAATTTGCTCCCGGGCATCTTTATCCAGTTTGTATTTTTTTACTTTCCCATCTACAATGTAAAATATACCCGTTGGAAAAGCGCCTTCCCTGAAGATGATTTCTCCTTTTTTATAAACCTGTTCCGATTTGTTGGCCATTAATATTTCCAGGTCATCCAAAGGCAGGTCTGCAAGAACGGATTCACTTTTAAAATCCCAATTATCTATTAGAAATACGCCTTTTATACTCATGGTAATTGCAATTTACCTTTTTAAAAATTGATAAAACTCACTTTTTGAATTGAGCAAGTTTACCGCAATCGCAGCGTAGTTGAGATAGCTTTGCAGCATGAATACACAACAACTAGCCAAAAAAGAACAGTATTACACCAACGATCATGAATGGATTCACTTCCAGGGTACCGTAGCTTATACAGGTGTTTGCAGTTTTAAGCTCACTGGTTTCAGGGCAATCCAACAGGTTATTTTTAATGAGTCATTGGGCTTTAAAAAAAGAGGCGACCTGATCGCCACGATAATATATAACGATTATATCATTGAAGCCCATATGCCCGTTGACGGAAAACTGCTGGAGATAAACACCAATTTAATTTATGGCGACGACAGCCTTTTGTTGAAAGATGCGGAAACTGCATGGATAGCCAAAATTGCGCCTTCAGTACCGCAGGAAAGAGCGCATTTATTGCTACCTAAACAATACCAGGTGAATTATAAAGTTACCTATGCAAAATAACCACCTGAAATTGTACAAATAAAAATATGCCCCTACTCGAAAAAAGAATTAATACAGGAAAATGGTTTAGCACTGATGAAAAGTTTAACCAACTTTATCCTTCTTCCATACAGTTGCTGGCACAGCGGCACTGGACGCCATTGGATGTTGCAAAAAAAGCTGCTGATTTTTTAGCTGCTGAAAATCAGGTAAAGATATTAGACATTGGAAGTGGTGTTGGCAAATTTTGTTTAGCCGCTGCTCATTACAAACCAAGTGCATTTTATTATGGCATTGAACAAAGAAAGAGATTGGTTAACCATGCGGAGGCTGCAAAAGTAATGCTCCACACCGAAAACGTTTCTTTTGTGAATGGGAATTTTACCCAAATCAATTTCAGGAACTTCGACCACTTTTATTTCTATAATTCATTTTATGAAAATATGAAGGGCACTGTTAAAATAGACAACAGCATTGATTATTCTTTAGAATTGTTTAATTATTATAATCGCTATTTGTATAAACAACTGGAGCAAAAACCACCGGGCACCAGGCTGGCTTCTTTTCATAGCCTGGAAGATGAAATGCCGGAAGGCTACCATATTGTAGGTACTGAAATGAATGAACGGCTAAAGTTTTGGATCAAGGTATAAATTTAATAGTACCGGAAACTTTGAATAGAAAAAAGAAAGAAAAAATATTGGAGTAACCTATTTTTTAGTTGATTAAAACTTTCGTCCTTACCAATAAAAATAATTTACTATGCTATTGTCACTACCTGAATACAGGGCAAAAATGATCAAAGATATCCTTTATGCAAAATCACAGGAAGAAGTGACCAGGCTTATTGATGCAGCAATAAATGCACTGGAACAAAATTGGGTAAAAGGGCATATTATTGCAAGGTTTGTTGACAAAACAATAGGAGAGCTGGATGCGTTCAGTCCAATGAATAATGATGCACAACACTGGAGCAATATAAGGATGGCCAGTATCCTGTTTTACCGCATTAAAATTAAAATACAACAGCCGGTAAATAAATCCACTTAAAATGTTTACACCCAAAATATTTGAAACGCTAAAAAATTATAACCGCCGGCAATTTGGTAAGGATGTAATGGCGGGTTTGATAGTGGGTATTGTGGCATTGCCCTTAGCGATCGCTTTTGCCATTGCTTCCGGCGTGTCGCCGGAAAAAGGTTTATATACAGCCGTTATTGCAGGATTTATTATATCGGCAATGGGGGGTAGCCGTGTACAAATTGGCGGACCCACAGGGGCATTCATCGTAATAGTGTACGGCATAGTACAGGTGAATGGCGTAAATGGTTTGATCATAGCCACTTTCATGGCGGGGGTAATGCTCATTATTATGGGCTTTGCCCGGTTGGGTGCCGTAATAAAATTTATTCCCCACCCGTTGATCATTGGATTTACCAGCGGTATTGCACTTTTGATATTCTCCTCGCAGGTAAAAGATTTTTTTGGACTGAAGATGGGTGTAGTGCCCGCAGATTTTTTGGAAAAGTGGAAATCTTATGTAGCAGAATTTGGATCGGTTAATATTTATGCTGTGCTTATCGCTGCGGCAACAGTAATTATTATTTTATGGTGGCCAAAGGTCACGCATAAAATACCGGGCTCACTCATCGCGATATTTTTAACAACCGCAGCCATGCAGCTGCTTCATCTTCCTGCAGATACTATTGGCAGCAGGTTCGGTAGTATTCCTTCGTCTTTACCTATGCCGGTAATTCCCCATGTAGATTTTACCACGATCAAAAATTTAATTCAACCTGCTTTTACCATTGCATTGCTGGGAGGTATTGAATCCTTATTATCGGCAGTGGTTTCGGATGGTATGATTGGCGGAAACCACAAATCGAATGTGGAACTGATCGCACAGGGAACAGCAAATATTTTTTCCTCCATTTTCGGGGGTATCCCCGCCACCGGTGCAATTGCCCGTACTGCTACTAATGTAAAGAATGGCGGCCGTACGCCCGTTGCGGGCATCGTTCATGCGGTCACGTTGTTACTGATCATGTTGTTTGTTGGTAAATGGGTTGCATTAATACCCATGGCAACGCTGGCTGGTATTTTAGTAGTGGTGGCTTATAATATGAGTGAGTGGGAAAGTTTTGTGTCGGTATTTAAAGGCCCGAGAAGTGATGTAGCCGTGTTACTCACCACTTTTGTATTAACTGTTTTAGTTGACCTTACCGTTGCAATAGAGATAGGAATGGTATTGGCCGTTTTCCTGTTTATGCGTAAGATGATACAATTTAGCGGCGTAAATATACTCACAAAAGATATTGATGACAATGGAAACGGGAAAGATGAAAATGCAGTAGGAAATTTTATCATCCCGGAAAATGTAGAAGTATTTGAAATTACAGGGCCATTATTTTTTGGAGCCGCTTATAAATTCAAAGACGCGATGCGGTTTATTGAGCAGCCACCCAAAGTATTGATCTTAAGAATGAGGCAGGTACCCATCATTGATGCTACCGGCATACGAACTTTGGAAGAAGTCTATAAAGAATCAAAACACCGGGGAACAAAACTGGTGTTATCTGAAGTACACAGCCAGCAACTGATGGCCGCATTGCAGGATGCAAGGTTGCTTTTTTCTATTGGTAAAGCGAATGTAACAAAGAGTTTTGAAGAAGCGCTGTCAAGAAGTTATGTATTGTTACAGGAGGTGGGCGTTGATAAAAATATGCCCGCGGTGGATTAAAAAATAAGTTTCCCTCCTCAAAACCTCCCTACAATTTTAAAATTCACCAGCCTTGGTGTTAAACGGTTAGGAATACTGTATACCGTGTTGGAAAAATCTTTTATCAACTGGTAAGAGATTGTATTGGGCCGGTCAATCAGGTTAAATACCTCAAAGCTTGCCCAGATATTTTCAAAATCTTTAAAAGGACTGTGGCTGCGTCGTTCGCTTTTTTGGCTCAGGAGTTGCGCACTGAAGCCAATATCAATTCTTATGTAGGGATCAATGATGAGCGCATTGCGGTACTTTACACTGTTGGGAATATTATAACTCATGTTGCTGCCGTAGAGCATATTCAAATGCACTTTAAAATTTTTATTGGTCGGCAAATAATCTTCCATATACAAACCAACAGTTATTAAACGGTCGGTAGGGCGGCGTACCCAACCCACTTCATTTTTTATACTGTCTACCGGCACCTGGTCAGTACTCTTTGCATTGATGATCTCGCCTGCTGCATTTTTATACTGGTAATAGAAATCGTTGTTCAGATTTTCTTTGGTACGCATGAAACCAATGCTGAGCCAGCTTTCTGCATCTTTTACCAGTTCGCCAAACAGCCTTGCTTCAACACCGGTGGCATAGGCTTTGGCATCGTTGTTACCCTCGTAACGGATCTTTACATTGTCTACATCATACACATCTACATTGCTCATGCTTTTGTAATACGCTTCTGTTGTTACGCGGAATGGCCTTGAGCCGGAACCTTTAAAATTATAATCCATACCCGCCACTACCTGATAACTTTTTTGTGCTTTTACAGTAGTGTTTATTGTGCCGTCATACTTCCTGAGTTCCCTGTAAAAAGGCGGCTGGTCATAAACGCCCGCTGCAAATTTCAACAACATATCTTTTTTCCACCGCGGTTTAAAACTCAGCTGCATACGGGGGCTTATTAAAAATTCTTTGTTGAGCGAATTATAATTGTAGCGTATGCCCGCCTGTAAGCTGATATCTTTCGCTGTACCGCCCAGGCGTATATTATCCTGTACATAACCGCTGAATTTTTGAATAGAAAGGTCCGCTGCAGAATTCAATACTTTAAATAAATTCAAATTGGCAGGATTATGCGGTAAAGAATAGCCGGCACTGTCCTGGTATTCCCATTCCTTTAATTTATCGTTGATATTGGTTTGCTCAATACTGTTGCCAAACTGGATAAAATGTTTGCCCTGATCAATACTGCCTTTAACAGCGGCATTGTACACAGCGATATCCAAACTGTTGCGGCCATAATTTTGGTAATAGCCTGCGCCCAGTGGATTTACGATCTGCCCAAAGGTACTGCTGGTATTATCAAAATCACGGTCACCAAAAAGATAAGCACCCGCGATATCAAAATTCTCCGTTTCTTTATTTTGAAAGCGGCTAAGCATCCACTTTAGTTTTAATTTTTTGTTGGGATTATACAGCATGCTTAAACCCAACAAATTGGTTTTGTAGCCATCCTGTTCTTTCCCCTCAAAGAAAATGTCGAGGCCCAGGTTAGCCGTAAATAAAGGTGAAAAGACTGATGTTGTTTTTTGAGCCGATTGAGGAAAGAGGGTGAACCTGGTGGAAGAATAATTTCCCAGTAATTCGAACTGTAATTTATCACTGGCCTTCCAGGTAATGAAAGTTTGAAAATCTGACGAAGAAGGAATGTAAGCGCCAACGGTTTCCTGGCTCTTCAATAAATTTTTATTGCTTTTGTTGCGTACGCCAAAAAGGTAAGTAACATTTCTTTTTTTATTGCTGCCTTCCAGGTGTAAGCCCTGTTCCAGCAAACTTATATAAACTGTTCCTCCAAATGCTGTAGGTTTTTTGTATTGAATGTCGAGTACGCTACTCATCTTGTCGCCGTATTTTGCCTGGAAGCCACCGTTGTAAAAATTTACATTCTTTGCCATTTCAGGATTGATAAAACTTAACCCTTCCTGTTGCCCGCTCCTTACAAGGTAGGGACGGAATATTTCAAAGTCGTTAATGTAAATTAAATTCTCATCATAATTACCGCCACGCACACTGTACTGCGAGGTGAGTTCATTATTACTCCCCACCAATATTTTTATCAAACCTTCTACACCGCCAATGGTGCTGGGTAAGGTAATGGCATTTTTAGGATTGATCCTGGTGAGCCCTGTTTCTTTGCGCTGGTTGTCATCTGTAACTGTAACGGCCTCTAAAGTTTTGCCGCCTAATTCCATTTGTATCGAAGTGCTTTCTTCTTCATTATTACTGAGGTAAAAATTCTTTTGCACATCTTTATATCCCGAAAAACTAAATACTAACGCAAAAGCTTTTTCGGCACTGACTTTTATTTTAAAGTTGCCGCTGTCGTTGGTTAGTGTACCCGTGGTTTTGCCCAATATCGTTACGGATACATTTTGTAACGGCTTTTCATTTTCATCCGTTACTTTACCCACTACAAAGGCGGTTTTCTTTTGAGCAGCAGTGGTTAGGGAAAGCAGTGACAACAGTAGTATCCAAAATATTCTCATACAATGAAGATAAAATATTTTATGGTTACTTGCGTTGCAGGATTTCCAATACTTTAAGGCTGGAAATGCTACCGCGAATGCAACACTTTAAAATTTCCTTCCATAATCTTATTTCTTATTGATATTTTTGAAAAAATATTGTTTATGAAGCGGATACTTTTTATGATCGTAATGGCAGCAATAATTACGGCTGGTTGTAACAACAGCAACCCCGCAACTGCAGGTAAAGAAGATAAACCTGCGGGGAGCAAAACTGTTGCGGTTACAACACTTACTGATATCAGCACTTCAAAAGACGTAAAAATGTTATTATCGCAAAACTGGGAGAATAAAGATGATGCGCAGGAAGCGGAACTTTCGGGAGGCAGTGCCGCATTTGAAATGCCTTACCGGGGATTTTCTTTTTTTAGTGATGGTACCGTGGTACAAAATCCACGCGATGCGATAAAATTTGGCAAATGGGTAGTAGATGATGCGGGTAAACTGGTAACGATTACTTATGACAATGGTGGTAAAGCCCAATACAGCATTGACAAGATTGAAGGGAAAGATTTACTGATGACAACGATTGCAGACAAAAAGAAAATAGCGTACAGGGGGGATGGTAAAGTGGAAAAAGTATTGGCGGATGATCCCTTTTATGGTACCAATAACCAATGGCGTATCAAACCATCCAAACCTGAAACGGACGAAGCGATAAAAAAAAGGTTGTTGGGGTGCGTTAATTTTTACAATAAGTTATTGAAAGATAAAGTAGCCAGGCAAACTACCTCTCCTGCTGTATTCACGGGGCTGCCACCCGTTTTCAATTGGTACAATGGTGTGATCACTGTTACAGGGAAAGATAAATTAATGGACAAGTGGGTGAATTGTTTTTATAACAGGGAGCAGGCTTATAAAGCACAGGCCATGCTCGAAAATATCATTGGCAAAAAATACAAATGGGAAAAGACTGAGTCTAACTGGTTAAAGAAAGACGGTGATGTTGTACAACAGATCTATGATACGCTGTCTGCTGCTAAATAGCTTTTAGCTGCGCAATAACTGCTTTAGGGTCCGCTGCTTTAAATACAGTATTGCCTGCCACAAGTACATCAGCGCCCGCATCAATTATTGATTTGGCATTGGCAAGCGTAACACCACCGTCAATTTCAATCAGTACATGCAATGACCGTTCATCGATCATCTTACGTAATTCTTTTATTTTGGTGAGCGTGTAAGGAATAAAAGATTGCCCCCCGAATCCGGGATTCACACTCATCATACAAACCTGGTCGATATCCGCTAAAATATCTTTTAAACTTTCAACGGGTGTATGCGGGTTAATGGCCACACCTGCTTTCATACCCAGTTCTTTTATCTGTTGAATATTACGGTGCAGGTTCCTGCAGGCTTCAATATGTACAGTCAGATGATCGGCACCTGCTTTTTTAAATGCTTCGGTATATTTTTCGGGTTCTTCGATCATTAAATGCACATCACAAACTTTGGTAGTGGCTTTCCTGAAAAATTCGATGAGCATGGGGCCAAAACTAATATTAGGTACAAAGCGGCCGTCCATTACATCTAAATGAAACCAGTCGGCCTGGCTTTCGTTCAGCATTTTGCAGGCTGCTTCTAAATTTAAAAAGTTTGATGCAAGTAAGGATGGTGCGATGATGGGCATTGTTGTTTATAAGTTTATAAGTTTATTAGTTCTTAGTTTTTAGTTTTAAACGGCAAAGTTAATTAAAACAATATTCAAATTATTGGAGACGCAACTAAGCACTATTTAACTCCCAATCTTCCCAACGCATCTTTTGCTTCACTAAGCTCATCGTCATATAATAATGCTGACCGGTAGCTCTCAATCGCGTCATTGGTTCGGTTTAATTTTTCAAAACAACGGCCCATCAGGTAATAGCCTTCAGCGAATTTATTTTGTACTGCAAGGGCCCTGTCTAACACTTTAAGGGCTTCTTCATATTTTCCCAGGTCGTAGAGTACAATGGATTTTTCACGATAAGCCAGCATAAAAGTGTAATCGAGTGCAAGGCAATCGTTAAAAAAATGTAGTGCTTTTTCTTTATCTCCCCTGGCGGCAAAATATATTCCTTTGATTAATAAAGCCTCCTTCTCGGCCTTTGCTTTATTTCCAATGAGCAACGCATCGGCCATTATAAGCGCATTGCTGTCTTTTTTTTGTGCATATAGCCATCCCGCCGACATGATAAACTGGGGATCTGGAAAAATAGTAATAGCTTTTTCATATGACCTTATGGCGTTAGTGGTATCGCCGTTTTCTGCATACAGCCTACCCTTTCTGTCCCATAGAGAAGCATTATTGCTGTCTTTCAGAATTGCATTATTCAGTTCAGCCAGCGCCATATCCAAATTGCCATTGGCATAATAATATCCAATGAGCTCATCTCTCAGCGGCATCGAATCGGGGTATTTACCAATGGCATCTTTCATTTCCTTTTCCTGCACCGGTATTCCCGGTTGTGTAACGGGTTGTTCTTTTACCGCGTTATTACAGGCTGCAAAAAAAATACTCAGGAAAAAAATGGGGACTAATAGCTTCATAAATGGTTGCTGGCGCAAAATTAAGCGGATACTTGTTAACGTCCTGACATTTTTCTGACAATTAAAATTTAGAGCTGCGTACCTTTGCCTTCTAAAATAAAATTGATGAAAAGATATGCACTTGTTGTAACAATTTTGCTGGCTTTAATGGTTGTTATAAGTTCTTACAAAGCAAAGTCTCCAACCCACGATTCACGACTCCCGACTCCCGACTCACGTCTTACGACTCACGATTCACGGCTCACGATTCACGACTCACGTCTCACCTCTCTCGGCTCACGTTTCAACAACCAACCATCAACCATCAACTTCACAGATACCATTCTCTTCCCCGGCGAAAAGCATTTTAAAAATATACAGCAACTGACTTTTGGCGGTGACAATGCGGAAGCTTATTTCAGTTTTGATGGCAAATGGCTGATTTTCCAGCGCACTAATCCAAAAGAAGGTATTATGTGCGATGAGATGTTCATTGGTAAAGTGCCCACTAAACCCGGCGAAAAATTTGAGTATAAAAAAATAAGCAGTGGAAAAGGAAGAACCACCTGCGGTTTTTTTATGAAAGATGGTAAGCATATTATTTATGCCAGCACACATTTAGGTGCCGACACTTGCCCGCCGGTACCCGACAGGAAAAAATATGGCAACAAATATATCTGGCCTTTGTATGATAGCTATGATATTTTTATGGCCGACCTTAATGGCAAAATCGTAAAGCAACTGACCAATAGTAAAGGATATGATGCAGAAGCAACCCTTTCTCCTGATGGAAAAAAAATGATCTATACCAGCGATAAGGATGGAGATATTGACCTGTACATTATGGATATTAAAACGGGAAAGGAAAAAAGAGTGACCAATACTTTGGGATATGACGGCGGCGCATGGTTTAGCCCTGATGGAAAAAAAATTATCTGGCGTGCAAGCCGGCCCACCACAGATGCAGACGTAAAAGAATATAAGGATTTTTTGGCAGAAGGGCTGGTGGCTCCCACCAATATGGAAGTATTTGTTGCCAATGCTGATGGCAGTAACGTAAAACAGGTTACTAATTTTGGTAATGCCAACTGGGCGCCAAGTTTTATGCACGACGGCAAGCGCATTATATTTGCCAGCAACCATCAAAGTAAAAGAGGTTATCCTTTTAATCTTTTTACTATACATGAAGACGGAACACACCTGGAAAAGATAACTGCTGAAAAAATATTCGATGCATTTGCTATGTTCTCACCCAATGGAAAAAAACTGGTGTTTTGCAGTAACCGTAACAACGGCGGAACACATGACACCAATATTTTTGTAGCGGATTGGGTTGAATAAGCAAACTGTTGGCATGATATTTTCGTATAAAATATAAACCTATCCTTATGACCAACAAGTTGAAGCATTTCTTCGCGGTGATTTTCCTTCTTTCAGTAGTAAACTCCTGTTCTAAAAAAGATGCACTCTCAGGTATAACTGTAGGCAATACCGAGAATACCAAGGCAGTTGGTGCTTCGGCAAAAAACCTGCTGACCGGTTCGGAATATACATCCATAATTATCGAGGTGCAATATATGCCCGGCTACCAGCCTGATGCGGCTTCAATAAATAATCTGGTGAATTTTATTAATGTAATGGCTAATAAACCTGCAGGTATAACAGTTATACAAAGCCAGGTTGCATCAGGCGGAAAAACAGTTTACACGCTTGATGATGTTGCAGCGATCGAAAAAACAAACCGTACAAAATATACTTCAGGCGCACAGATAGCGATCAATTTTTTATATGTTGATGGTACTTATACCCAGACTAATGTTTTAGGTTTTGCCTACCGCAATACTTCAATGTGCATTTTTGCAAAAAAAGTAACTGATAATTCAGGAGGGTTAGGGCAAGTGAGCAGGACTAAATTAGAATCAACCATACTTGAACATGAAATGGGGCACATTTTAGGACTGGTGAATTTGGGATCTCCCATGCAAACCCAGCATGAAGATGTTGCTCATGAAAAACACTGCAGCAATACCAACTGCCTGATGTATTATCAAACCCAAACTACTGGCATGATAGGTACATTAATGAATGGTGCGATACCTACCCTGGATGCCAATTGCAAGGCCGACCTGCAGGCAAATGGGGGGAAATAATTGTATCAATTTTTAATCAAATCAAAATTTTATAAGCCGCAGGGGGGAAAGCTTCAAGGGATAAGCATGCTGTTTTGCGAAGCATGATTATCCCTTGAAGCTTGTAGCTTTTATTGGAATAAAATGCAGGCTCGTTTTTACCAATTTATGTAATGCGTGTTTATAATTCGTGTAATAAATTTATTTCCTTCCCAGCTCGATCACTTCGCAATCCTTCATTTCTTTTCCATCAATATTAAAGCGTATCAAAGTTCTCATCGTGTGCCAGCCCTGTTTACCTGCAGCGCCGGGGTTCATGTGCAAACATTGCAATTGATCGTCGTACATGATCTTTAAAATATGGCTATGGCCGCTGATGAACAATTGTGGCTGATGCACCAGTAATTCTTTTTTGGTTTCGGGATTATACCGTGGGGGATAGCCGCCGATATGCCGCATCATTACTTTTATTTCTTCACACATAAAAACCAGTTGTTCGGGGTAAATGCGCCTGGTATCATGCCCATCAATATTTCCATAAACGCCCCGCAACATGGTCTCGCGTCCCTTGCCACCATGTTGAAGACCGGTATGTAGCAGCTCTGCAACGGCTTCCCCAAAATCACCGGCATGCCATACCTCATCGCAGTTTTTAAAATGTTCAAAAACGGCTTCATCCAAAAAGCCATGTGTATCTGCTATTAGTCCAATACGTGTCATAATTAATTGATGAGGCCATCTTTTTGTAATTGTTTCAATATCATTATTGCACCGGGCGCCTGCTCCTTTTCCTGCAGATAATCTTCCAGCGAAAAATATTGTAAGCGGCCTATTTCTGCAGCTGCAACCGGATCAATAGTATGATGTACAATAAAACAATCCTGTTCCATAATGCTGCCTTCCTGCTCGCCGTATGCAGCAGCGGAAATATGGGTATAAAATTCCAGGTCCCCCGGTTGTATCATTACATTCATTTCTTCAGCGATCTCCCGGCATAACGCAATAGCAGCCGTTTCATGAGGACCGATCTTTCCGCCGGGCAAATAAAAACATTGTTTGTTATTGCTGAAGGCCAGCAATAATTTCATGTCCCTGGTATAAATAAGCCCTGCACAGGGCAATACGATTATTGCTGATTTACCATTTTGATTCATTAACTTCATGTTCGATTTAAGCTTATGTTATTCTTCCGCAATTTCACTTATTATATTGATAAAAGAAAGTGGAAATATATTTTCCTGCTCTCTTCATTAGCACTCTGTGTCAGTGAGTAATTTCTGTTCCAGGGAATTATTAATTATCCATTATTAATTATCAATTACATGTCACATTATCATACTTTAGGAAAGATCCCGCACAAGCGGCACACACAATTTCGTAAGCCTGACGGCGGTTTGTACAGCGAACAATTATTTTCTACCGAAGGGTTCAGCAATGACTATTCGCTACTTTATCATTGCCATCCACCTACACAGATCATAAAAACTGAACCGCAGCTGGATGTAAGCCCGCAAATAGCGGAAGAAAAAATGCTGCAGCACCGCTGCTTTGAAGGCTTCAACCTAAAACCTGGTGGGGAATTTTTACAAAGCCGCATACCGATATTGGTCAACAGTGATTGCCATATTGTATTGGCTGCGCCACAATCAGGTACCGGCAGTTATTTTTATAAGAATACTGATGCCGACGAAATGATATTTGTGCATGAAGGTAGCGGCACTGTATACACGCAGTATGGTGAATTAACTTTTGGTTATGGCGATTATATTGTATTGCCAAGGGGAACCATCTATCAAATTGAATTCAACGATGAGCACAACCGGTTATTTATTGTAGAATCCTTTTCTCCATTGCGTTTTCCAAAAAGATACCTGAGTAAATACGGCCAGTTGATGGAACATGCCCCTTATTGTGAAAGAGATATCCGCACGCCGCAAAATTTAAAGACGATCGATGAGAAGGGAGACTTTTTGATCAAGGCAAAAAAGAAAGGTATGTTGTATGGCCTTCATTATGGTACACATCCATTTGATGTGGTAGGCTGGGATGGCTGTTGTTATCCTTATATTTTTTCTATTCATGATTTTGAACCGATAACGGGCCGTGTGCACCAGCCGCCACCCGTGCATCAAACATTCGAGACCAATGCATTCGTCGTTTGTTCTTTTGTGCCGAGGTTATACGACTATCATCCGGATGCTATTCCAGCACCCTATAACCATAGTAATATTGACAGCGATGAAGTATTGTATTATGTTGATGGTGATTTCATGAGCCGTAAGAACGTAACCAGGGGAATGATCACGCTGCATCCAGCAGGTATTCCTCATGGACCGCATCCCGGCGCCGTTGCAAAAAGTATTGGTGCAAAGGAAACAAAGGAACTGGCAGTGATGGTAGATACCTTCAAACCATTGATGTTGACGAAGCAGGCATTGGAGATAGAAAATGATAATTATATCATGAGCTGGGCGGAGTAGTTTGGCACGCAGGGGTGCAGAGTGCGCTGAGGAAAAATGTATTTTCTCTGTTTTCTCAGCGTGTCTGCGTGCCCTCAATTGTCTTTATTTTATTTCATCAACATGCACTAACTAATGGTGCCCTTAGCGCCTTTTTTTTACCATTTTTCTGATTAGAAAAGGTAGTTCAATAAACAAAAATTTGCTGAAGAAATAAATAGGACTACTTTTGTTAACCATTTGGTTAAACTATATGGTTAAGCAAAAGAAAAAAGACACAACTGAAGAAAAGATACTTGCCGCCGCTAGGAAAGTATTCACCACCCAGGGCATGGCCGGTGCCCGTATGCAGGATATTGCCGACGAAGCGGGCATCAACAAAGCCATGCTGCATTATTATTTCAGGGATAAGGATAAATTATTTGAAGTGATCTTTTTGCAGGAAGCGCATAAATTCTTTCCCAAGATCAACATCATATTTGAATCGGAAGCGCCCCTGTTTGAAAAGATCGAATTATTTGTGAATGAATATATCGACGAGATGGTGGAAAATCCTTACCTGCCCTGGTTCATAATGAACGAAGTGAACCGCGACGCCGAACAGTTCTTCGGAAAACTATGGAACAGGAGCCGGCACCCCAGGCCTCTAAAATTTTTGGAACAGATAGAGCGGGAAGTAAAGAAAGGAACGATAAAAAGGATCGACCCCCTGCACCTCTTACTCAATTTATTGTCCATGACGATATTTCCCTTTGTAGCAAAACCGATGATCCTGAAAAACCTGCGCATGACGGAACAGCAGTTTAACCAGGTGATCGAACAGCGGCGTAAGGAAATACCTAAGTTTATAATTGACTCAATAAAAAAATAATTTTGTAATGAAAAGCTTACTGTTACTGCTGTTAATGGGGCCGCTGTTACTGCCGGCCCAGCAGCCGGTACTTAGTCTTGCGAAAGCTTATGAACTGGCAACCCAAAATTATCCGTTGATAAAACAAAAGCAATTGCTTACGCAAACCAGCAATATCAATATCGATAATTTAAGCAAAGGGTTTTTACCACAGTTCAGCGTAAGCGGCCAGGCCACTTACCAATCAGATGTTACGCAGGTTAATATTCCCATTCCCGGTGTCAGCATTAATCCTGCTTCGAAAGATCAATATAAAATTATTGCCGACATTAACCAATTGATCTATGATGGCGGCGCCATTGCATCGCAAAAGAGCATTCAGCAATTTAACGACAATACGGAGCAGGAAAAAATAGCCATAGAATTATATAAACTTAAAGAAAGGATCAACCAGTTATTCCTCGGAGTTTTGTTTTTAGATGCACAGTTAAAACAGCTGAACCTGGTAAAAGAAGATCTCGGTAACGGTATCAACAGAACAGAAGCCCAGGTAAATAACGGCGTTGCTTTCCGCTCCAATCTCAATACATTAAAAGCAGAATTGCTCAAGGCCGAGCAGCGGGAAATTGAATTACAATCCTCCAGGAAGGGGTTGACCGATGTGTTGGGTTTATTCATCAACCAACCGCTGCCTGCAAATGTGCAATTGGAAAAGCCAGTTGTTGCAACAGCGGTTACCCCCGGTATACAGCGGCCCGAATTAAAATTCTATTCCATGCAGGAACAGTTATTGGATGGACAATATAAATTGATCGGCTCCCGCCTCAAACCCAGGGCAAGTATTTTTTTACAAACTGGTTATGGCAGGCCGGGATTGAATTTTCTTAAAAACGAATTTGCTTTTTTTTATACTACCGGTATCCGGCTGAACTGGAATTTTGGTGAATGGTATACCAAAAAAAATGACCGGCAACTGGTTGATATCAACAAACGATCAGTGGAGGTACAGCGAGAGACTTTTTTATTGAATACCAATGCAGCTTTGCAACAACAGCAGGCAGAGATGGACAAACTGTTGCAACTGATAGAAAAAGATAATGCCATTATCGAGCTACGGGTAAAAGTAAAAGATGCTGCAAAAGCACAATTGGAGAATAGTGTAATTACAGCCAACGATTATTTACGGGAAGTAAATGCGGAAGACCAGGCAAGGCAATCCTTAATTACACACCAGGTGCAGTTATTACAGGCACAAATAAATTACCAGGCCATTTCAGGAAAACAATAAAATATTTTTATGAAGCGTATAAACTTTATCACAGCATCATTTTTATTCATTGCAGTTGCAGCTTGCAGGAATACAGAAAACAGTTATGATGCGTCGGGTACTTTTGAGGCGGAAGAAGTCATTGTTTCTTCAGAACTCGCCGGAAAGATCATGTTCTTTAATGTGCAGGAAGGGCAGGAGATTGCGAAGGACAGTATTATCGGTACTGTTGATGCAAAAAATATTTCGCTGCAACAGGAGCAGGTGGAAGCAAGTATCAAAGCATTGAATGAAAAGACGGCGAATGTAGCACCACAGGTTGCATTACTGCAGGATCAGCTGGCAGTACAGCAATCGCAGTTAAATAACTTATTGCATGAAAAAGCCAGGATCGAAAATTTGATAAAGGCGGATGCGGCCACAGGCAAACAATTAGATGATATGAATGCACAAATTGATGTGGCACGTAAACAATTAGACGTTACGCGGCAACAGATCAATGTGCAAAGAAACAATACCGCCACCCAGAACCGTAGCATTTTAAGTGAAGGAGACCCATTGAAAAAAAGAGTAGCGCAACTGCAGGAGCAGGCACTGAAGGGCAGTATCATTAACCCGGTAGCCGGTACCGTTATTGCAAAGTATGCAGAACAGGGTGAAGTAACTGCTGCAGGTAAGGCGCTGTATAAAATTGCGGATCTTTCTTCATTAAACCTGCGTGCATATATCACCGGTACACAATTGCCACAGGTAAAATTGGGACAAACCGTAAAAGTGCTGATAGACGATGCTGCAAAAAAATACAAAGAATATAGCGGTACCATTACCTGGATATCCGGCAAAGCAGAATTTACTCCAAAAACTATCCAAACAAAAGAGGAACGGGCAAACCTCGTGTATGCAATAAAAATAAAAGTAAAGAACGATGGCTTTTTAAAGATCGGGATGTATGGGGAAGTAGTGTTGGGGAATAATAAGTAAAAAGTAAATAAAGTAAATAAGGTAAATAAAGTTAATAGCGTGTGAAACGAATGAAGTAACAGTTGATTCGGTTGAAATTTTAAAAAATAAATTTTCAAATTTTGAATATCGGTAACAATATGCATGCTGCGGCCTCCCCTCCAAAGGGTGGAGGTGTTGTAGTAGAAAATATCGTCAAAACTTATGGTAAAAAGAAAGAAGTACTGGCATTGAATGCTGTTTCATTGGCTGTGAATAAGGGGGAATTATTTGGAATCATCGGACCAGATGGGGCAGGCAAAACTTCTTTGTTCAGGATATTGACCACTTTATTACTGGCGGATAGCGGTTCTGCAACTGTAGATGGATTAGATGTAGTTAAAGACTATAAAGCCATTCGTAAGCGTGTTGGTTATATGCCCGGTAAATTTTCATTATACCCCGACCTGTCGGTAGAGGAGAACCTTAACTTTTTTGTTACAATTTTTAATACCAGCATCAAAGAGAATTATGAATTGATAAAAGATATTTATATCCAGATAGCGCCTTTCAAAAAAAGAAAAGCGGGTAAGCTTTCCGGTGGCATGAAACAAAAACTGGCATTGTGCTGTGCATTGATACACCGGCCATCAGTATTGTTCCTGGATGAACCTACCACAGGCGTTGATGCGGTGTCAAGAAAAGAATTCTGGGAAATGCTGAAAAGTTTAAAACAACAGGGTATTAGCATTTTGGTTTCTACCCCTTATATGGATGAAGCGAAATTATGCGACAGGGTGGCCCTGCTTCAAAATGGAAATATCCTTTCCATTAATACACCTGAAGGGATTGTGAGTGGTTTTTCCAATCCTTTATGGGCGGTGAAATCTTCAAAAATGCTTCAGCTGCTGAATGACCTGAAGGCAACCGATTTTGTAAAAGATGTTTATCCCTTTGGGGAATACCATCACCTGCTAATGAAAAATGGGCAAGGTAAATTGGCGCTGGAAAAATTTGTGCAGCAACGCCCCGGTGAAAATATAGTGATGCATGAAACGAAAGCGGATATTGAAGATTGCTTTATCGAATTGATGAAAAATAAAAATGAATAACGATAAAGTCATAACTGCCAATCAACTTACCAAGCATTTTGGTGATTTCGTTGCCGTTGACCATATCAGTTTTGATGTGTACAGGGGCGAAATTTTTGGTTTTCTTGGTGCCAATGGGGCCGGTAAAACAACTGCCATGCGTATGTTATGCGGCCTTTCGCTTCCCTCGTCGGGCGAAGCCACGGTTGCAGGTTTAGACGTTTATAAAGACAATGAAAAAATAAAAAGAAGCATTGGTTATATGAGCCAGAAATTTTCTTTGTATGATGATTTAACGGTAAAAGAAAATATGCAGTTCTATGGAGGTATCTATGGAAAAACTGACACATTTATTAAAAACAAAACAGCTTTTATTTTAGGTCAACTGCATTTACAGCAGGAAGCAAATAAACTGGTGAAATCTTTACCATTGGGCTGGAAACAAAAATTGGCATTCTCGGTGGCTATTTTTCATGAACCCGGAATTGTTTTTTTAGATGAACCCACCGGTGGAGTTGATCCTGTTACAAGAAGAGAATTCTGGAATATGATCTACCAGGCAGCGGAATCAGGCATTACCATTTTTGTTACCACGCACTACATGGACGAAGCAGAATATTGCAACAGGGTTAGTATCATGGTGGATGGAAGAATAGAAGCACTGGATACGCCGGCGCAATTAAAAATAAAACATGGTGCAGCATCAATGGATGAGGTGTTTTTGAAGCTGGCACGAAAGGCAAAACGAAATGAATAAGTCAATAGCTGGTAGCCTTTAGTTAATAGCAAAATACAAGTGTATGAAAAATTATAAAGAATTAATTATTTGGCAAGAAGCTACAGCACCAGTTAAAAAAGTATACGGGTTAGCAAAACAATTTCCTTTTGAAGGAAAATGCGGTGTAATTGCTCAAGTTACCCGGGCTTCGGTTTCTGTTGCTGCAAATATTGCAGCAGGAAGCACGAGAAACAACTATAAGTATTATGCAGAATTTTTACAAATTACTTTGAATGCTGTTTTTAAAAGACAAATATATTTAGTAATAGACAATGAAATGAACCTGGCAAAAGCCCAGGCTATCGGGGAAGTAGGTGCAATACCTGGCGAAAAAATAAAAATGATTCATACTTTCTTAAAACGGCTAGCAGCAACAGCTAATAGCTAACAGCTTTATCATGAAACAATTTTTCGCATTTGTAAAAAAAGAATTCTTCCATATCTGGCGGGATAAACGAACTATGTTTATTTTGCTCGGTATGCCGGTAGTGCAGATTGTAATTTTTGGCTTTGCACTTACCAACGAAGTAAAAAATGCAAAGATTGCTGTGCTGGATTATTCGAAAGACGCCGCTACTTCTTCACTGGTTGCAGAATTTAGTGCCAGCCGTTATTTTGATATCGAGAATAATCTTACCAATTACAGCCAGGTGGAATCAGCGTTTAAAAAAGGGACCATCAAACTGGCAATAATTCTTCCCCAACATTTTAATGAAGACCTGCAGCATTTTAATAAGGCACAGGTGCAATTGATCGCCGATGCATCTGATCCTAACGTTGCCAACACACTAACCAGTTATGCTGCTGCAATTATCATGGATTATCAAAACCGCGTTACTAACAACCGTAAACTTCCTTATACCATCAATACTGAATTGCGCATGCTGTATAATCCACAATTAAAAGGTGCTTTCAATTTTGTGCCGGGTGTAATGGCAATGGTGTTGTTATTGGTTTGTACCATGATGACGGCTATCACTATTGTAAAAGAAAAAGAAATGGGTACAATGGAGATCATGCTGGTATCACCCATGCGGCCGCAGATAGTAGTACTTGCGAAAGCAGTGCCTTATTTATTGTTATCCATGGTGAATATCACTACCATTTTATTGCTCAGCGTTTTTGTATTGGAAGTACCCATTAATGGTAGTATACTGTTGTTAGCCTTCGAAAGTATTTTATTTACATTGGTGTCGTTGTCGCTGGGGCTATTAATTTCAGCGGGAGTGGATTCACAACAATCAGCCATGTTCATTTCCCTCGTCGCATTGTTTTTACCCACTATCATGCTCAGTGGTTTTATGTTCCCAATCGAAAATATGCCTTTGCCATTAAGAACGGTTTCCAACATTGTGCCTGCAAAATGGTACTATATCATTGTAAAATCGGTAATGATAAAAGGCCTGGGTTTAAAAGCCATCTGGAAAGAAACACTTATTCTCACGGGTATGATGGTATTCCTTTTAACTATGGCGATCAAAAAATTTAAAATTCGCCTGGCATGAGAACAATAAAATTTTTATTACAAAAAGAATTCCGGCAGATATTCAGGGATCCTGCGATCCTGCGGCTGATTCTTATAATGCCGGTGATACAATTGATCATTTTACCCTGGGCTGCTGACTATGAAATAAAAAATATCAAACTCGCGGTTGTAGACCAGGACCATTCAGAGTATTCCCGCCAGCTGATCAATAAAATTATCTCTTCGGGGTATTTCAACCTGGCAACTTACGCGTCGTCTTATAACGAATCACTGCAACTGGTTGAACAGGATAAAGCTGACCTGGTATTGCAAATACCCATCCATTTTGAGAAAGAGCTGGTAAAAGAAAATGAAGCCACGCTTTTTATGGCGATGAACGCGATCAATGGTGTTAAAGCGAGTTTGGGTGGTGCCTACCTGAGAACAATAATACAGGACTACAACCGTCAGGTGAGAACGGAATGGATACAGTTTCCAAAATTCAATGCCGAAACGCAAATAGCAATAACTTCTGCCAACTGGTATAACCCCTTGATGAATTATAAGTATTTTATGGTGCCGGGAATATTGGTGATCTTATTGACAATGATTGGTACAAATCTTACGGCTATAAATATTGTAAAAGAAAAAGAAATCGGTACCATTGAACAGATCAACGTTACGCCAATAAAAAAATATCATTTTATACTGGGTAAACTGATCCCGTTCTGGATATTGGGATTTATTGTTTTAACGATCGGGCTCACCATTGCAAGATTGTTTTATGGAATTGTACCTGCAGGTAGTTTTGCCACCATTTATATTTTTGCAGCGGTTTACTTACTGGCTGTTTTAGGATTGGGCTTGCTCGTTTCCACCTATTGCTCCAACCAGCAACAGGCCATGCTCCTGTCTTTTTTTATTATGATGATATTTATTTTACTGGGAGGGTTGTACACTTCAATAGACAGCATGCCCGAATGGGCCAAATGGATCACCCGCTTTAATCCTGTATCGTATTTTATTGAAGTGATGCGGATGGTGGTATTAAAAGGAAGTTCATTGGCAGATATAAAATACCAGCTCCTCAAGATGCTGGGGTTCGCGCTGTTTTTTAACTGCTGGGCGGTTTTTAGTTATAGGAAACGCACCTGAGTTTTGAAATTTTTCTTATATTGGCATAATAAAAAAAACTTGCTATGATAAAATTCAATGAAATTAAAGTGGGCGATTACCTTATCGCAGACAATGACGGGGATAAAAAACAGGGCGAAGTAACCGATCTGAACCACAATGAAAAACAGGTTTGTGTAAATACGGGCGCGCAGGATTTTTGGTTCGAGACAGAACAATTAAGTCCCATACCGTTGGACGATGATCAATTGACAAAGCTTAAATTTCAAAAGCAGGACAATGAGGATGGAACGGTAAAATATTTAAAGGGCGCTTTCAGGATGCTGTTACCCGGTAAAAATGAATTTTCCAAATTTGAAATATGGTACCGTGATGAACGAAGGCATATCATGCAGCCCATATCGCTGCACCAGTTACAAAATCATTTTTATGAGATGACGAAAGTGCATTTGAATGACGAGACTTTTCAATAAAATTTTTATTTATCATAAAAGCCGCCCGCATGGCGGCTTTTTGTTATGTATCAGTATCCAAATTTGTACGTATCAGCATTGGTAAAAACACGTAGTAACCATTGGGGATAAACGTGAAAAAATCCTATTCTATTTTCTTTTTCCGGGTAAAAGAACCTGATTTGATGTTAAATCTGCACATTACTATTTTTAGCAGCAATAACTCCGGGAGCATTGCGTTGTGCAATAAGACCAAATCCTCCTGAATGAAAAAACTCTACCTAACGGTATTTTGCTTTTCTATATTAACGGTTACTTCACTTCTCCCAAAAAATATTTTTGCTCAAAACTGTAGCCTGTTAACAGCAAATTATACCACCACAGAATCACGTTGTGCCGCAACCGGTACCGTACAGATCAATGCGAGTGGCGGATCGGGTACGTATCAATATAAAGCCGTTGGCCCGGTGGTTACAACTTATACATCCAGCAGCCTTATTACCGGATTGTCTGCAGGCCGCTACCTGATAATTGTAAAAGACGTAGCTACCAATTGTATATATGCCAATGATAGTATTACCATTGATGGTAATTACGTGGTACCCAATTTTACAATGATTTCCACCGATGTTACCTGTAATAACGGTAACGATGGCACGATAACCGTTACCAGCCAGAATTTTGGCCGTGCACCCTTTTCTTATAAGATCATTGCACCTTCTGCCTCAGGTGTCGGTACGGTAAGTGCTGCCGGCATCTTTGGCGGCCTGGTAAGCGGGAATTATCTTATCCAGTTAAGTGATTCCTGTGGTGCGATACAAACAAGAAATGTTACTATTCAGAATTATGATTGGTGGATCAATAGTTTTTCTGTTACCAAAATTGGTTGCGACAGCGTTATGGTTGTCCTTAATCTTAAGGACAGTAAAGGTAACGTTTCACCTAACAGCATCTTCAATGGTTTTTTATATGGGGCGTCAATTATTCCCGGCGATACCACCTGGTTTAGTACCAACAGTTTTAAATACTACAAAAGCAATAAGCATACGGTGAAATTATTTGTAAAAGACAATTGCGGTAACCTGAAGTGGGTTACCTGGACGGATAACGCCGTACCAAAAGTAGACGCTGCCGTTGCAATTACCAATAAAGCCTGTTCCACTTTCACGGCCACTATCACCGGTCAGATAAACCTTACAGCGCCCGTATATTGTTTATATGATAGCGCCAAAATAGTATTAAGCTGTAACACTACGGGTGTTTTTACTTTGTTACCTTATGGCAGTTATTGTATCGGCATAAAAGATAATTGTTACGACACCACTATTACGCGTTGTTTTACCGTTAACCCGCCAATTCCATATGCAGACGCGATTGTGAAAATCACTACCTCATGTAAAACTTTTGCAGCTACCGTTACCGGGCAAACGAATCTTAACAATCCGAATTATTGTATTTATGATTCCATTGGTGCATTAATGTATTGCAATACCACGGGTATTTTTACCGGCCTTGCGTATGGTAGTTATTGTATAAAGATCTTTAATGATACAGCCTGTTATGATACTACTATTGTAAGGTGCTTTACAGTAAAAAGACCTGTGCCGTCTGCTGGATTAAATGTTATTATTACCAATTTATCCTGTGCCACTTTTACAGCGATAATCGGCGATACCGCCAATCTAAATAACCCGCAGTATTGTTTATATACGCCTGCCCATGTTTTAATTATATGCAACAGCACGGGAATATTCGACAGCCTGCCTTATGGATCCTATTGTATTGATGTAATCAACAGCGCTAGTTGCTATGATACCACGATAAGCCGTTGTTTTACCGTTACCCGTCCGGTGCCCACCATTGCAGCTTTAGTTACAATAAGCAATAGAACCTGCAGCACATTTAATGCGTCCATCACCGGGCAGGTTAATATCAATAACCCGCAGTATTGTATTTATGATAGCCTGAATACATTGCTGGGTTGCAATGCCACCGGCTTATTTACTAACCTTTCGTTTGGTAATTACTGCATTTTGCTGCACAATGATTCTACCTGCTATGATACCATTATAAAAAGATGCTTTACCGTTATACCCACACCCACTGTGATAAGTTTATCGGCAAAAAAATCCTGTACAACCATCGGCAATACCGATATCAAGGTTACGGTGTCATCTGGTTTACCATTGTATACGTTTTCATTGTATTCTCCGGCCGGAGCTTTATTGCAATCGGTAACTACGGCTGCCAGTATCTATACTTTTTCGAATCTCCCCGGTTTACCAACGCCCTTAAAATATAAAGTGGTGGCAGCAGACCAGTGTGGTTATAAAGACTCTACTCTGGTAACACCGCTGGTGAGTATTGTGAATCCTGTTGTTACTGCAACTCCTAAATGCCCATCAGGTATTTGGCCTAATGGCTCGGCGGACATATTGGTAAACCTCACCGACAATAATATCGGCGGCAACATCACACCAAAGATTATTAAGAAGAACAGTGCCGTGGTAAGTATTAATGCGTCCTCTATTGCCGGGTATAAATATACTTTCCTGGACCTTGGCCCGGCAACTTATGTTTTTGATATTTACATCGAAAATTGCAATAAACATATATACGATACTGTAGTGGTAACACAGTATGTGTTCCCGGTATTGTCGGGCTCCAATGCCTTTCAATGTGATAATAATAGTTTCAGTGTAGGCGTAAATGTGAATGGAGGAGTAGGCCCATATACTTACGAGATCATTGGCAGCGTGCCTGCTTCGCCCAGCATCATCACGCCGCCGCAGTCGAGCCCTATCTTTTCCATTAATAACGGCACAGTTTATTCATTGATAAGGCTAAGGGTTGTCGATGGTTGTGGCAATGCCAGTTTATATGATGTGAGTGTATTACCCCTGGGAAATTTCTTAGTGTTTGCTGATACGGTGGAGTGTTTTGGGCATAGCCTTACATTGCGTGTTGATTCGATCGCCAACGCAGTATATACATGGTATAAAAGGATTGTGCCTAACGATAGCGTGGTAGTGGGCACGGGTCCTGCTTTATATTTTGCAAGCCTTGCGCTCCGGGATACCGGTAGGTATTTTTGCCGGATAGTGGTGAATAATGGCTGCCTTGTAAAATATGCGAATTATGTATTGACCGGTTTCTGCGGGTTTGTTTTACCAGCCAACGATATTACCCTCAACGGGATCAAATTACCTGAAGGCCATAAATTATATTGGAATACAGCTGTAGCGGGTATCCGGCAATACAGTCTTCAGAAATCAGCGAATAGTACTGCGTATGAAACAATAAGTAGTTTCGCTTATGCCGAAAACAAACCGGAAACTTTTATTGATAAAGAACCTTTTCCAGGAAATAATTATTACCGGTTGAGATTTATTACTTCAACTAACCAGGTAAAATATAGTAACGTAGTTGTAATAAAGCATGCCGAATTCAATGTTGGTATCTACCCCAACCCGGTAGAAAATAATTTGTTTATCGTACTCAAAAATGCTACGCCTAAAAATTATCTTGTTGAATTAAGTGATATGGTTGGCCAAAAAATAATAACAAAGATATATACCAATGTGCAGGATCTTTTAATTGAATACCCAAGGACTGCAGCTATGGGAGTTGGTATCTATTCTTTAACGGTTACCGATCTCCAGAATAAAGAAAAACGAGCCTATAAGATCGTTTTTAAATAAAGATAACATTGCCCTTTGAATTTCCGGGCCGGCCGACCCAGGGCTAACAAGCCAGGTACCCTATTTGAGCCCCCTGCTACAAAATTGTTGTGGTTCCCGGGGTGAGAAACAGCCTTTAATTATTGTTGAAATACGGCCAAACCCCCAAAAAGGCCTGCTTCATAGGAAAAATAGCCCGATTGTTGGTAAATATCCCAATTTTGTTGATAAATATTAAATATAACTTCTTATCTTTGCGCTCCCAAATTTATGGCTAAACAGGCACTTATTAAACAGGACGGAACAATAGTAGAAGCGTTAAGTAATGCTATGTTCAAAGTAAAGTTAGAGAACGGCCACGAAATTTTAGCTACAATTTCGGGTAAGATGCGGATGCACTATATACGTATTTTGCCAGGGGATAAAGTAGGGGTAGAAATGAGTCCTTATGACTTGACAAGGGGTAGGATTATATTCAGGTACAAATAGTTTATTAAGTATATTAAGTAATAAGTAAAACAAATACAATGAAGGTAAGAGCTTCTATTAAAAAACGCAGCGCAGATTGCAAGATCGTGAGAAGGAAAGGAAGGCTGTATGTTATTAACAAAAAGAACCCACGCTTTAAGCAAAAGCAGGGATAATCTTTGATGGTAGATTGTAGACTTCGGATTTAAAATACGAGATGCAGCTACAAAATCAAAAATCAAAAATTTAAAAATCTAAAATAGAATTATGGCTCGTATTGCCGGTATAGATTTACCAAAAAATAAAAGAGGCGAAATAGGTTTAACCTACATATTTGGAATAGGTCGCTCCACGGCTCAGTATATTTTAGATAAAGCTGGTATCAGCTTTGATAAAAAAGTAAATGAGTGGAATGATGACGAACAAACTGCCATTCGTAATGTAATCAACACGGAGTTCAAAACCGAAGGTGCTTTGCGTAGTGAAGTTCAGATGAATATTAAGCGTTTGCTTGATATCGCCTGTTACCGTGGTTTACGTCACCGTAAGGGATTACCGTTGCGTGGTCAGCGCACCCGTACCAACAGTCGTACTCGTAAGGGTAAACGCAAGACAGTTGCAGGTAAGAAGAAAGTAGCTAAAAAATAATTAACTGATACCAGGGCTTGTACCTGGTTTTAGTTGTTTATAGACTTACAAACTTTTGAACAAGCGCCGGATCGCTTCTAAGTCAGCAGGAGGGTTTGTTCAGTTCCGTTAGTTTAAAGCGAGCGGAAATTTTTTTAAAGATTACCTATTTAATTAATTATGGCAAAAGCACAAGGCAAATCACAAGGCGGAAAAGCAGGTGGTAAAGCAGCAGCGAAGAAAAGAATTGTAAAAGTTGACAGTTACGGAGATGCGCATGTAACGGCTAGTTTCAACAACATTATTATCAGTTTAACCAACAAACAAGGTCAGGTTATTTCATGGGCTAGTGCAGGAAAAATGGGTTTTAGAGGTAGTAAGAAAAATACACCTTATGCAGCACAAATGGCAGCTTCTGATGCGGCGAAAGTCGCAATGGATGCAGGTTTAAAAAGAGTGGATGTATTTGTAAAAGGTCCGGGTTCAGGACGTGAAGGTGCAATTAGAGCATTATCACAATCTGGTATTGAAATTAATATGATTAAAGACGTTACACCTTTACCTCATAACGGTTGTCGTCCTCCCAAAAAGAGAAGAGTATAATGCCCCTAAATCCCCTACAGGGGACTTCGGCGTTTGATGATTTATATACTATTTATAAACGGGTGCAATATTCATTTTATGATTTTTTAATGTTGCATCGTCACTAAAAAATCCCAATTAAATAATGGCAAGGTACACAGGTCCTAAAACAAAAATCTCCAGAATTTTCAGAGAGCCTATTACAGGTAACGGCAAATGGTTAACTAAAAATAGTAACCCTCCGGGAATGCACGGTGCAAACCGCAAACGTAAAACTTTAGGCGAATACGCTTTACAATTACGGGAAAAACAAAAAGCAAAATACACATATGGTTTGCTGGAAAAACAATTCCGCAAAACATTTGATGAGGCTGCAAGACGTAAAGGTGTTACTGGTGAAAACCTGATCAAATTACTTGAAGCACGTTTGGACAATGTGGTTTTCCGTATGGGAATTGCACCAAGCCGCCAGGCTGCCCGCCAGTTGGTTAGTCACAAGCACATTACTGTTAATGGTGATGTATTAAACGTTCCTTCTTATTCAATGAAGCCGGGTGAAACTGTTGGTTTGAAAAATAAGAGTGCGGTGAATACTTCCATTACTGGTAACGTTAGAGGCAAAAATGCAAAATTTAGCTGGGTTGACTTCAACGAAACTGAATTGAAAGGTACCTTCATTGCATATCCTGAAAGAGAAAATGTTCCTGAAAATATTAAGGAGCAATTGATCGTGGAATTGTACAGTAAGTAATCCCATTCCCTGAAGAGGGATTTGTAGAAATATTAAATTAAACATCCTTGTCCCCCTTCAGGGGATAGGGGCTAAAAACAACAAAATACAAATGGCCATTTTAAATTTTGTTAAGCCCGATAAAATCGTACTTCAGAAAGCAAATGATTTTGAAGCACAGTTTGAGTTTCGTCCGCTTGAACCTGGTTATGGTGTAACAATTGGTAATGCACTGCGTCGTGTTTTGCTTAACTCTTTAGAGGGTTATGCGATCATTGGTATTAACGTTGTTGGGGCTGACCATGAGTTTGCAACGATCAAAGGTATTACTGAAGATTTAACTGAAATTATATTGAACCTGAAGCAGGTTCGTTTTAAGAAGAAAGTAGAGCATGAAGTTAGTACTGAAAAAATTTCCCTTTCTATTAAAAATAAAACAGAATTTACTGCTGCAATGATCGGTGAAGCATCGCCTACTTTTGAGGTGATGAATCCTGAATTGATCCTTTGTGTAATGGATAGCAGCGCTAAGCTGGATATCGAAATTACCATTGGCAAGGGTAGGGGTTATGTACCTGCAGAAGACAATAAAGAAAAGAACAATCATTTCGGATACATTGCGGTTGATGCCATCTATACACCAATCAAAAATGTGAAATACACCATCGAAAATACCCGTGTTGAACAACGGACAGATTTCGAAAAGCTGATTATGGAAGTAATCACTGATGGTACCATTCATCCGGAAGAAGCTGTTAAACAAGCAAGTCGCATTCTGATCCAGCATTTGATGATCATTACTGATGAGAACATCACATTTGACACAAAAGAAGATAAGAAGGAAGACCTGGTTGACGAACAAACTTTACAATTGCGTAAAGTATTGAAGACTCCATTGGAAGATTTGGATCTTTCGGTACGTGCCTTTAACTGTTTGAAAGCAGCCAAAATCAATTCATTAAGTGAATTGGTACAATACGAGCAGGAAGACTTGATGAAATTCAGAAACTTTGGACAAAAATCTTTGAGTGAAATTGAGCAGGTGCTGAACGAAAGAGGGTTAGGTTTCGGAATGGATTTGAGCAAGTTGAAATTGGATGACGAATAAATAATTTGAAAATGACCGAATGGCTCAATTGCTCAATGTTGTAGCCTATTTTCATTTTCGCATTTTCACATTTTTAAATTGAGCAATTCATCATAAGTACTCTGCAAATCCTGACACGGTGCAGAGGAAATTTAAAACAAATAGGTCATGCGTCACGGAAATAAGAATAATAATTTAAGCAGAACGGCTTCTCATAGAAAAGCGTTGTTGATGAATCTTGGTTGCCAGTTGATTACTTTTAAAAGAATCACAACCACATTGGCTAAAGCAAAAGCTTTACGTACCTATATTGAGCCATTGATTACAAAAACAAAGGCAACTGAATCTAAGGAAAGCATTATGCACAATCACCGTATTGTGTTTAGTTATCTAAACGATAAAGCCGCAGTTAAAGAACTTTTTACTGTGGTAGCACCAAAGGTTGCTAGTCGGCCGGGTGGATATACCCGTATTATTAAATTAGGTCAAAGAACCGGTGATGCTGCTGAAGTAGCAATGATTGAACTGGTTGACTTTAATGAAATATACGGTAAAGGTGTTGGTACTGCTGCAGCAGCTGAACCAGCAAAAAAGACCAGGCGTAGTGGTGGTAAGAAAAAGGCGGCTGATACTTCTGTAGTGGAGGAGGCTGTTGAAGTGAAGGCGGAAGAAACAACGGAAACTCCGGCTACTGAAGAAAAAAAAGAAGGATAAATTGACAATGAATTAGTTTATATCGGCTCCGGTTTATTATCGGAGCCTTTTTTTATTTTTTATATTTTCCCTTTCCCGTTAAACCGGTTACTCCTTTGCCGTTGGCATTCGAAAAAAATGTGGGGAATTTATTTGTTGAATCAACAGTTGAATTGTTTTCTTTGCAAAACTTTTATATAAAAATGCCTACACCCGCTCAGAAAAAAACAGCCATACTGTTGCTAGCAGATGGCACCGTGTTTTACGGTAAAGCTTTTGGTAAAACCGGTACTACCACCGGTGAAATTTGTTTTAACACTGGTATGACCGGTTACCAGGAGGTATTTACCGATCCCAGTTATTTTGGACAGGTACTGATTATGAACAATGTGCATATTGGTAACTATGGTATTAAGGAATCGGAGGTAGAAAGTGACCATGTAAAGGTGAAAGGTGTAATTGGGAGAAACCTGGAGGAGCAGTTTTCGAGGTTTGCTGCTGACGGCTCATTACAGGCCTATTTTGAGGAGCAGGGAGTAGTTGCCATTTATGATGTGGATACAAGGGCCTTGGTAGCTCACGTACGCACACAGGGTGCTATGAACTGTATCATATCTTCTGAGGTAACTGACCTGGGGCAACTGCAGGCGGAACTGGATAAAGTACCATCGATGGATGGGTTAGAATTGGCTTCGGCCGTATCTACCAGCGAGGCTTATTATTTAGGCAACCCGGATAGTCCCATCAGGATTGCAGTACTGGACTGCGGCGTGAAGAAGAATATCCTTAACTGCCTTACAGAACG
>JBBRCB010000034.1:0-39423 GCA_038205215.1 Chitinophagales bacterium
TGAATAGCGGTAGCAAAACAACCGGGGTTAGCAATATTGTTTGAAATCTTTATTTTTTCGCTTTGTAGTTCCGGTAACCCATAAACGAAGTGGCGGTTGCCAATGGATGATTTTTCATTTAACCTGAAATCATTGGCGAGGTCAATTATTTTTACTGCATCGGCAATATTGTTGTGGGTTAAAAATTTTGCTGACTCCCCATGTCCAAGGCACAGGAACAATACGTCGATCTCGCTATTCCATTCAGCAGCAAATTTCAATTCAGTTTCTCCAACCAAATCCTGGTGAATACTGTAAACAAAATTACCCGCATTGCTTTTACTGTGCACAAAACTAATAGCAGCACCAGGATGATGCAATAATATCCTTATCAGTTCACCTGCTGTATAACCAGCGCCTCCAATTATTCCTACTTTGATTTTATTTGCCATCACCTGTATTTACTTTGTGATAAATAGACACCTGGTTGCCGAATATCTTACTAAACCCTCTTACATCATCTCCTGTGTAACCGGTATTCATTTCTCCATACTTGCCAAATTTTGCGCTCATCAAATCATAATCAGATTCTATACCTATAATTTGAAAATGGTAAGGCTGCAATTGTATAAATACATTGCCTGTTACTGTTTGTTGACTATTGGTAAAATACGCTTCGATATCACGCATCACCGGGTCCATGATCTGGCCTTCGTGCAACCAGTTGCCATAAAATAATGCTAACTGGTCTTTCCAGTTGAGTTGCCATTTGGTGAGTACATGCTTTTCTAAAGCGTGGTGGGCTTTTAAAATTACCATGGGTGCTGCTGCTTCAAAACCTACACGGCCCTTGATGCCGATGATCGTATCGCCAACATGTATGTCTCTTCCAACTCCGTATGCTCCTGCGATGTTTTGCAAATATTGTATCGCTTCTGAAGGATGATCAAATGTTTTATCATTCACTGTAAATAACTCTCCTTTTACAAAACCCAGTTTCACTTCTTCGGTTCCTTTTTTTGTAACCTGTGTTGGCCATGCAGATTCGGGCAATAAGCCTTTACTGTTCAATGTTTCTTTACCGCCCACGCTGGTGCCCCACAAACCTTTATTTATAGAGTAGGCACTTTTTTCAAAATTCATTTCCACGCCTTTACTTTTCAAATATGCAATCTCTTCTTCCCGGCTCAATTTCATATCGCGTATAGGTGTGATGATCTCTACCCCCGGGATCATGATATTAAAAATCATATCAAACCTTACCTGGTCGTTACCTGCACCGGTACTGCCATGTGCAACGGCATGAGCATTTAATTTTTTGGTATGCGCTGCAATACTTAAAGCCTGGCTCAATCGTTCGGCGCTTACGCTTAGCGGGTAGGTATTATTTTTTAAACAGTTGCCAAAAATTAAATACTTAATGATATTGTCGTAATAACTTTTTACCGCATCAATGGCAGTATGCGTTTTTACACCCAGTTTGTAAGCATGTGTCTCAATTTTTTTTAATTCTTCCTCGCTAAAGCCACCGGTATTCACTATCACCGAATGCACTTCATATCCTTTCTCGTCTGTAAAATATTTTGCACAGTAGGTGGTATCCAATCCGCCGCTGAAACCTAAAACAACTTTTTTCATTCCGGTATAATTTGTTTCAAATGATGAAGGTGATGTGTTATATAATCTTTTGCAAGAAATTCAATAGTATGTAATTCTTCCTGTCCCTTACCTGTGTTGCACTGCAGCTGCAATTTCTCTGCAGGCATATTTCTTAAAATAACAGCAATATGCTTATTGATCAGCTGCCTCAATGTTATGAGATCTTTACTATTGTACGCCAGGTAGTGTTGCCTGTCCACCCATTCATTTTGTGCATACGCTATATGAGGATTGGTTTCATACTGTGTCACAATAAAACGGCGGATATTATTTTGTGCAGAATCAACCAGGTGGCCGATGATTTCTTTCTTACTCCATTTACCGGGAGCTGGTTTACATGACAATCTCTCTTCAGAAAAATTTAAAAATTGAACTGAATAAGAATTTACAATGCTTTCCAACTGCTGCGCAATGGCCTCCATTTTTTTAAAAATTTAAAAAAAAATCCTGAATAATGATTTGTGTGATGAGCTGCCGCCTGCTGGTTGCTTTTCAAAAAACGGTCTCAATAATTTCCATTGTTTGAACCGGATCAGCCTTTCAAATATATTTTTATTTTCTTCGAAGAACTGCTTCGTTTCCGCGGGCTCGTAATGATCTTTAGGATCGTAAAGCATGGCAGTACACATACAATTCTTCCTGTCCTTACTCATTAAGATCTCGTAGTTGACACAGCTTTTGCAACCTGCCCAAAATTCTTCATCGTCTGTTAATTCGCTATAAGTAACGGGTTCATATCCCAGGTCGGAATTGATCTTCATTACGGCAAGGCCGGTAGTCAATCCAAATATTTTTGCTTCAGGATATTTCTCCCTGCTCAGGTTGAAGACGGTCTTCTTGATCTCCTTGGCAACACCGCTTTTCCTGTATTCCGGTGCAACGATCAGGCCGCTGTTGGCAACGTATTCGCCTTTCCAAACTTCAATATAACAGAACCCTACCCATGCGCCTGCTTTGGTATGTGCAATTACGGCTTTGCCTTCTTCCATTTTATTTTCGATGTATTCGGGAGAACGTTTTGCAATGCCTGTACCTCTTGCTTTGGCAGATGACTCCATCTCATCTGTTATTGTTTTTGCGTAATGTTTATCTGCTGCTGTTGCTACCCTAATGATAATGTTACTGTTTTCCAATTTGTATAAATTGAAATAAGGTGAAAAATATTTTTAGAAAACTTTCGGAGATTTTTTCACTGACAGGGGCAGGTTTTAATTGCTCGGCCTATCAGCAACCACGTCGGGGTCGCGGGAGCGATTCGATGACATTTCCAATAAAGAACATTACCCTTTCAGGGCTGTTGTCTACCGAAATGTTGTATGGTTGATTATGTTTCAATTTCTTCAATTATAAAATCAATGTAAATGTACAGCATTATTTAAATAAAATAGGTAAAAAACTATTAAAGTTTGAAATACCTCAATCCACTGATCTAATAATAACAAAATTTTATTAACCACTTAACAGGTAGCATAATAGAAAACAACTGTTCCGGGTAGAGATGATTTAAGGAAACCAGCCAGCAAATAAGATGCTGGCGGTTTTTTATTACTCCAAGAAAAAGTTGTGATAGTGGTAAGCCGGTGAAGATCGCAGGCGTTACAAATTTGAAACCGGGTGTGCGGAACGCCTGATAAATAGCACGCAGAGATATAGGAGGACCATGAGGAAAATTTAACTACTCTCTGCAAGGTCTGCTCCTTTGTGGGCAAAGCTTTATTTCAATTTGAAACATAAGGCTCTAATGCTTCGGCGATCTTCCTGTCATTACTCAGCCTGGGTAATTTATTCTGCCCGCCCAATTTGCCAATACTTTTCATATAATCGATGAACCCGTTTTTCTTGACCATGGATATTTGCAATTGCTGTAAAATATTACCGGCGATCAGGTCGTCGTAATAAACATTTTTTAAACGCAGGTTCTCATCTATTTTTTTTGCAAAACGGTTCATATCCCCGGGTGTATTCTCAAATTCAATAAACCATTCGTGGTAACTTTTACCCGCATCCGTTGCGATCATCGGCGCAACAGTAAACTCCGTTACTTTTACGTGTTCTTCTTCAGCAGCTTTTAATAATGCGGCTTCCACTTCTTCGCCGATAACATGTTCGCCGAAGGCACTGATAAAATGTTTTGTTCTACCGGTCACGACTAAACGATAAGGATCAGTAGAAACAAATTTTACCGTGTCACCAATATTATACCCCCATAAACCTGCATTGTTGTTAATGACGAGCGCATAGTTCTCTCCTACCTTCACGTCTTTGAGAGAAAGCCTTGCAGGGTTTTCATTAAAGATCTCTGCAGCAGGAACAAACTCGAAAAATATGCCGCTGTTCGTATTTAACAGTAATCCTTCTGCATTTTGGCTATCCTGGAATGCAAAAAATCCTTCACTTGCAGGGAACAATTCAATACAATCAATTTTCTTCCCGATGCTTTCGTACAGTTTGGCTTTGTAAGGTTCAAAGTTTACACCGCCTTGTACCATCACACTAAAATTGGGAAACAATTCACTGATCTTTTTGCCACTCTTCTCAGCCAACCGGTCAAAATACATTTGCATCCAGGGTGGTATACCGCTGATCAATGTCATATTTTGATTGATGGTCTCTTCTACTATCTTATCTAATTTTTCTTCCCACTCATCTATACAATTGGTTTCATAAGATGGTAATTGATTACTCCGTAAATATTTTGGTACGTGATGATTAACGATGCCGCTTAATCTTCCGGTAGGTATGCCGCCCACTCGTTCCAGTTCGGGCGAGCCACTTAAAAAGATCAGTTTACCATCAGCAAACTGTGTATTGCCCGTTTCAGCCATGTAGCACAACAATGCATTGCGTGCGGTGTTGATATGGTTGGGAATAGAATCTTTTGTAATGGGAATATATTTTACACCGCTGGTGGTACCGCTTGTTTTGGCAAAATAAATAGGCTGCCCTTTCCAGAGTACATTGTGTTTACCTTCTTTAATTCTTTCTATATAAACTTTAAAAGCCTCATAATCCCTGATAGGTACCTGCTTCACAAAATCTTCGTAAGTCTTTATATTGTCGAAGCCATGTTCTTTTCCAAAATCTGTTTTGCTACCAACTTTTATTAATTGGTTAAAAATGGATTGCTGGTCTTCCACAGCCGTTTCCATTCCTTTTTTTATTTGTTTATATATGTAAGAAGCAAAAGGCTTTGCCAGGAAAGATTTTATTTTCATATTGCCAATTTATAACACGAGTTTCAAAACTAATTTCACGAATGCTGTAATAAAATTAAAGCATTAATTCGTGTATTTCGTGCCTTTAATTCGTGCAATCTCAAAAAATATTATTTACAATCACAATACCAATCTTTATCTAAATCAATTACTGTAACTACCACCAGGTTTTCATTTTTAGGCGCAAACACGATCCGCACATGTTGTTTATCATGCGTGATACCTTCTAATGGATAACTCCTGCCTTTAGCGGACTCTTCTATTTTATTGTTGTTCAATACACCATTATCTAATATTTCCTGTACCTCAGTTTCATCAATATGCCTGCAATCCATGCGGCAACGGGCATGTTTGCTATAGATCAAATGGCCCGAATGGCGGTCAAAGGGCAAATTATTGCCTGCACCGGTTTGTGGTTGAACAGGGATAGTTTGTGTATGTTCTGTTGCAGGAGTTGGTGGCAGTTTACCCTGCTGGTGATTTTTTATATACCACAGCAATCCTGCAGCTGCTATCAAAAATATAAAAGGAAGATATTTTTTTAACATGGCCCTCTTTTAATGTTGCAAAGTAAAGGGTTAACGGATAAAAACAGTGGCTGTTTTATTTAAAGCAACTGTTAACCGTTTGTCTTTGTTCAAAGTAGCCGTTTTAGAGGCGGTATAATAGAAAGCCGTTAAATAAAGGCGGGTAAAATCATTTATCCCCATTTATGATCTCTGTTTTATCTTTGCAGGGCATGAGTAGATCCGTCGCATTACACACTTTGGGCTGCAAGCTTAATTTCTCCGAAACCTCTTCCATAGGCAGGTTACTGGAACAGGATGGCTTTGTGAAAAAAGATTTTGATGAAGTGGCTGATGTTTACGTGATCAACACCTGCAGCGTTACCGACAATGCTGATAAAGAATGCCGCTACCTGGTGCGCCGCATACAAAATAAAGCACCGCAAGCCATGGTGGTGATAACCGGCTGCTATGCCCAGCTCAAACCAAAAGAAATTGCTGCAATACCCGGTGTGGACCTCGTTCTTGGCGCCGCGGAAAAATTTAATATCGTTCATCACTTAAAGGAGATCACTAAAGGCGATGCCACCAAAATATGCAGCTGCGATATTGAAGATGTGCATACTTTCACCGCCTCTTATTCAAAAAACGAACGGACAAGAACTTTTTTAAAAGTACAGGATGGCTGTGATTACAACTGCTCTTTCTGTACCATTCCCATGGCAAGGGGAAAAAGCAGGAGCGACAGTATTGAAAATGTAATGGCGAATGTAAAAGAACTGGCGGCAACTGGTATTAAAGAAATTGTGCTCACCGGTGTAAACCTGGGTGATTTCAGAAGCCGCCGCTATCCCTTTAAGGGGGAAATGGAGAAGACCGAAGCGAAAGAACTTCCTCAAAATTTCTTTTCTTTAATTAAAGAACTGGATAGCATTGAAGGTATCGAACGCTATCGCATTTCTTCTATTGAACCCAATTTACTCACCAACGAGATCATTGAATTTGTAAGTAACAGTAAAAGATTCATGCCGCATTTTCATATTCCATTGCAGAGTGGCAGCAATAAGGTATTGGGCATGATGCGCAGGAGGTATAAAAGAGAATTGTATGCCGAAAGGGTTGGCCTGATAAAAACACTGATGCCCCATTGTTGTATTGGTGTGGATGTGATCGTGGGATTTCCCGGAGAAACAGCCGAAGACTTCAAAGAAACATTTGATTTTTTACATAGCCTCGAAATCAGTTACCTGCATGTATTCACTTATTCCGAAAGAGATAATACGCATGCACTGACTTTAAACCCAGTTGTCCCTATTTCCATACGTAATGAAAGAAACAAACAATTGCGCAATTTAAGTTACCAAAAGATGCAATACTTTACACAGCAGCATATTGGCGAAACAAGAAAAGTATTGTTTGAGAAACAGGATAAGAACAATATGATGGAAGGATATACAGACAACTATATTAAAATAACCGTCCCATATAATAAAGATTGGGTCAATAATATTACAGCATGGACTATTTAAACGAGAAAGAATTAAATAAGTACCAGGTAACCATTCGCTTTGAAATGGATGATGCGTTCATGAGCTTTGTGCCGCCGCACCGGGTGTATATTAATTCGCTGATCGAAAAAAATGTGATCGATTATTATTCGGTAAGCATGGAAACACTAAGAAGCTGGATGATCATTAATGCCGAGGATAAAAAAGAAGTAGAAAAAATACTGAAGTTGTCGCCTCTATTTAAATACTGGACGGTAGAGATTGATGAACTGTTTGTGTATGACGGGCAAACCTACAGGCTGCCGGCGTTACAATTGAATTAAAGCCAGGCGTGAGCCGTGAGTGGCAGTTTAAAGCATTTAACCACTTTTTTTAAACGTTACTTACAACTTATTACTTACTACTTCTTCTCCAATCATTAAATGCTTTAATACTTGGAAAAATAATAGGCTGCAACCCTTCTGCCATTAATAGTTTTGCGGTTTTACCTGATGGGCAAACATGCTGTACATTGGTTTTCAAAAATAGTTTACATAACTGGTATTGCTGGAAACTTGTCCAGAAAATAATATCAGCATCAGCAACCATGTCCTTTATTTTGGGGGATAGACTATTTCTTAAGTCATAAGTGCCCACTGCATTGATGCCTGCTGCTCTCCAATTGAGCATACTGGAAGCATTGGTCACAATTTGAATTGCATCTTCAGCAATATTTATTAATATACTTTTAAAAGTGGAAGATAAAAATTCAAAGCCTAATCCATCAGCGCAGCCTTCTACCCAAATGCCTTTATGTGCGAGCTCATACCAGCTTTTCGTGCCTGCAGCCCAAACCCTCTTTTGCGAAAGTTCATTTGTTATTTTTTGCGAATGAACGGCTTTGTGGCTGGATATAAAAAACATGTTTGCGGCTTCATCAAGGCAAGCATCGTCTATAAAATCATAGGTAAAGAAATCCTTCATGTGATCGGTGCAGGCAAATAATTTTTTTCCGGAAGTGGTCAATGTAGTTGTAAAATCCCATTCGGTAAAAGGTTCAGCATTGCCGTCTTTTCCCGATGCGTAAGTAAAAGAAACAGCAGGGCTGTCCAGGTGAAAAACGCCAAATTGCTGGGAGCAGCCATAACCATAACGCTGTGCATATACTCTTTCTTTGGTAATAGCATTGGTGAGCGATTCATCATTGATGGCATTCAATATTTCAGTAGCATCAGTATTGTCCTTATTTGTTGCTGCAACAATAGCACCCTGACCGGCTGCAGGCGGGCATTCAAACAAAGGCAATACCATCAATCTTTTATTTTTCAGCAGTGAGCTTACTTTTTCTTTAGCTGGTTCGTAATGCAGCAAACGGTTTAGACCTGCTACCGCTAAAATTATTCCGTCGTAATTACCGTTGTGTAATTTTTGCAGGCGCGAATCTACGTTACCTCTTATTGATTGCGCTGTTATAGTTACTGGTTGTTCACTTAGTTTAGGTAATGCTTTTTGTAAAAAGTCAGTCGCCATATTGCTGCGCCTGGGAGAAGAAGTGCCGATGATGATTTTCTCCCCCAGCTTTATCTTATCGATAACAGTATCATTAAAAATAGCCACATCATGCAGTAATTCCCGGCTAAAAATGGCATAATGCCCGGCATCAAAAAAATCAAGGCTGCTCACATCCTTCATGGAATGCACGGCAAAATCGGCCTGGTGGCGGTTCAAATAATCCTGTATTTCCTGTGTAAAAAAATCGCGGCCTTCCACCAGGTGTAAAGGAATGCTTTGTTCTTTATCGCCGGAAGTTTCAATGATTGTAGTATTAATGGTAATACCGGGATATAAAGCCACCAGTTTATTTTTAAATATTTCTGCCTGGGCCAGTGAAAGCCAGGAACCGCGGCATGCTATGGTGAAGGTTGATCTCAAGTGAATAAACTAAAAAACCCTGCTGCTGCAGGGCTTTTATGTGGGAGTTGACGGGGTCGAACCGCCGACCCTCTGCTTGTAAGGCAGATGCTCTAAACCAACTGAGCTAAACTCCCTTGTTCCTTAGACTATGCTCAGGATTTTCGGACGGCAAAGATAAGGTTTAATAACTTTTGACAAAATTTTTCAGCAAATAAGTTTATTTATCACCTGATATGTTATTCGTACGGAAATTTATTTAAATTACTATTGGGCGATACTGTACTTATTTTTTTTAGTTACAGCATCCCAATTATCTGTGCGGAATGGTGCGGCTGGAAAAAGCTCTTTATTAAAAAGATTTCCTTTCGATGCATCATCAACCCAGTTATAGCGTACTGCTACAGGCCGTGTAACCTCATTATTAAATACGATAATGCGGTTGTTTTTTATCATCGCTTGGGCAGTATAAAATTTTTTATCTGCACCAGCAATTTCAAAGCCACTGATATAATCATCTTTAACAAACCAGCCACGGGCTGTATGATCAAAGGATAATTCAATTTTATCACCTGTTAGCTTCATCGAACGGTATACCGGTCCGGTATATTCGCCCGCCAATCGGTATACATCATGCAAAGCAATTGCAGCCAGCCTCTTCCCTACTTCCTGTTTATTTTTTGGATGGATATCCACCGGGTTGCCGATATCTGTGGTTACAGCCATTCCTGAATGGGGCAAGCTTAGTGTCATTGCCTGCGCTTCCCTCAGTTCGGCCCAGGTACTACCCTTATTACTATTGTCATCTGCGCTGCCAAAAGTAGATAACTGCACGAATAAAAAAGGAAAATTACCCAGTCTCCAATGTTGGCGCCAATCTTTTATCATCAATGGAAAAGCAGCGCGGTATTGATACGCCCTTTCGGCATTGGCTTCTCCCTGGTACCAGATCACGCCTTTGATGGGATAAGGTAATAAAGGATTGATCATGGCATTGAATAACAAAGAAGGAAAATCGTTTGGGCCAACACTACCATTCGCACTACCAGGTAGTATTGATTCGATCCTGAAATACCAGTCACCCGAAAGCGGCAATACCGTATTGGCAATGGTAATTTTCATGGCATCGGCATCGCCATAGATACCGCCGCCACCCTGGTTGTCGGTTACTTTTACAGCGATAACATTTCTTCCTGCTTTTAAGCTACCTGCAGCAATTGCATACTTCCTCGGTTCATCCCATTTATCCATGCCGCCGATCTTTTCGCCGTTGATAAAAGTTTCGTCTATATCATCGATTTTGGCCAGTTCGAGTATTGCAGGTTTCCCTGCATCTGCGTCACTAATGTTGAAGGTCTTTCTAAACCATACCACGCCATCAAGGCCCGGGAAGCCATTGCCTTCCCATACACCCGGCAATTTCATCAGCGGCCATTTGCTGTCATCAAAATTACTGTTCTTCCAATCAGCTGCATTTGTTTTATCATCGAAGCTGCCCTGCGCTTTTTTTATATTTTTCAAAATTAATTCCCTACGTTTTTTTGTGATCTCGTCGATATTGGTCTTTTTCATTTCATCAGCAATATCTTTAAACATATCGCTGTGTTCAAATGCTGCCTGGCTGGTCCAGGCTTCCGATTGTGTGCCACCCCAGGAAGAATTTATTAATCCTATCGGGACCTTTAATTTTTTGTACAGTGCTCTTGCAAAAAAATAAGCAGTTGCGGAGAATTCTCCTGCATTGACGGGGTTGCAGACTTTCCATTCACCGCCGGTGATATCATCTTTTAAAGTGGAACTAACGGTGTTGGGCACTTTAAAATGACGGATGAAGGGATAATCAGCTGCAGCAATTTCTTTTTCATAATCATTGATCTTTCCCCAACCGGCAATGGGCATTTCCATATTCGACTGGCCGCTGCATACCCATACTTCGCCTACTAAAATATTTTCCAGGCTGATTTTATTTTTACCGGTGATAGTTAATTGATAAGGGCCGCCGGCATTTTCAGGTTGCAATATCAATTGCCATTTACCTGATTGGTTAGCTACAGTAGATCTTTTCTGATGGTTGAACTGCACGGCGATCTTTTCTCCTGCTGACGCCCACCCCCAAATGTTCACCGGTTTGTTGCGTTGCAATACCATGTTATCGCCAAAAATTTTTGGTAAGGTTACATTCGCAAAAACAAAACTGGCGGAAATTGAAACCAATAACAGGGCGGTAATTTTTTTCATACAGCAATAATTGAACATGCTTTTTTAATTACCGACAATATACAAAAAATAGAAGTGCTGCACTAATGGCGGGGCTATACCTGCTGAAGTTTGACTGGATTATGCTAAAAAAATAACGTTTCTGATTGACAAAGCCATTGTGCAACTTTGCAATTATAAGGTGCACGAACGGGAACAGGCTCATTTCAACTGGTTTGCTGTTCGCACCGAAGGAGCTTTTATAAAATCACGGGGATATTTTTTTATATAGCGCCAGAGTATACCCAGGAATTCGGGGTAGTCCCTTAAATGAATGCCACGGCTTTTTACGGCAACGATAAATGCCAGGCTGAAGCTGACCGCTAAATTTAAAAACCCAATACCAAACACGCCGGCCAAAGTATACCATAATTCTTTAGTGCTGATGATATTGTTCATCCCAAAAAAACCAATGGCGGTATTGGCGGCGGAGATAGTAATATGGCGTATATCGAAAGGCAGGCCAAATGTTTTTCCAAAAAAACCAGCCATACCCAAAAAGAAACCGAGTGAAATATTGCCGATGAGTGCGCCTAAATTATTTTCGATATAATGAATGATTTTATAACGCCGTTTTTCGGCGAAGGCACGTTTAAAAGAAGAGAGGCCGCGAAGCCGGTCGCCCATTTTTCCATACACCACGTAATTTTCAACATAACCTGCTATCAAACCACTTGCAAATAAAAAAAAACCGGTAAAGCAGGCGTATACTAATGCAAGGCTGTGAAAAGGTTGTTGGTCTACCAATAACTGATGTGCTGCTGCGCCTTCTGCGATCTTTGTGCCGGTGATCTCAAAAAATAAAAATGCTAAAATATAAGTGAGCGGAAATACTACCAGCAGGTTACCCGCAAAGGAAGCTAACTGTGTACGGCTAACTCTTGCAACGGTAATGGCCAGGTTACGCAGGTCGGGTTGTTCACCCACCTTTTCTACATCGAAAGAACTCGCCACATTGTTGGCCGTGTATGCGGGCTGTTTAGTTGCCAGGGTAGAACCCGTATCCTGTATCAAAATAAATCCAAGCGAATAATTGGTGCTGTATAAAAACCCGTGCCAGAAGGGCGCCATCTTCATTTTACCCAACAGGTTCTTGGTGATGCCAATAAAAGAAATGATGATACCGCCTCCTGCAGCACTCCAGAACATCTTCCAGAATTCTTTCCTCGTTGTGCTGATATATCTTTCCCCGGTACGGCCACCATGTTCCGCGATCTGGTAAGCTAAATAACCCGTGTTCTCGCTTAGAAATTCCATTACTGAATTTTTACGGTTCTCATTATGCACTACTGTTTTAAAATAATCAGCAAAGCGTTCGGTGTTGAGCTCATTATCGCTGTCAAGTACATCTATAATGATGAACATGCGGTTGACCTGTTGCTGCAGCCTGGTAAGAATATAAGTTTGTGCAAGGCTGGTACCATATGTTTTACGCTGGTCCCTTATCCACTGTATACTTTGGTTGCAATTGTGCAGGGCTTCGGTAGCATTACCCAAAAGTATGCGTTGCGATTGTGGGTCCTTACCAGATCCGTAAGCTTGTAAATAGTCGTTCACCAAACGGTTCTGTTCTAAAAAAGGATAAATAGCATCTTCAAAATTCTCGTAGCGATGCGTCATTTCTTTTTCCAGCCCGAGGGTGGTAATACGGTAACTCAGTAACTGCAATGATTGTTGTAATTGTTTGATCATTGCCGGCTCGGTAAGGTTAATTTGTATACCGAGCATTTCAAAAAACTGTTTCCATAATACGGGATCTATACCTTCCACCCAGGTATGATCAGACTTTTTGTAAAATATTTTGTTGATGACATACAAAAAATTATCAGGGCTTTGCAGCGCCGGTAATATTTTATGTTTCAGTTTACTTAACAGTTCCTGAACAAAACCACGGCTGCTAACTATACCGCTTTCAGTTAGCGCAGTTACAATATTGGTTTTTAAGAAAAGGCTCAACAAAGCTTTGCGCAAAGAGAACAATGACGTTCGCTCCTGTCCTACCTGGTATAGTAACGCTTTGAATTTCGTTTCGGCGTCCTGGATATTTCCTGGGTTATCGGGGCGGATTTTTTTAATCAACTCTACCAAAAAATCGAGGCTGCGGTTGCCGGTATGCAAAGGCAATACCAGGGCCTGCTGCTTTTCAGGTGGGTTAATTCCTTCCTTTCGTTTTTTGTAGATGCGCAGCATGCCGGTAAATTTGGATAGGGTGTATTGCTCTCCAGCTCACGTCTCAGAATTCATATCTCACTACATATTTAAAACATACATAATTGACAATTATTGTGCCTCAAATGTTGCACGCTGAAGGTTTTCTAAAAAAATCATATTATTTTTGTGTTACGACATGAAATCAGTTCAAACAGATACGGCAACCAGGACCTGGGAATCAACAGATGTATTGACCACAACAGGAGATACCAGTTCCCTGATTGTTTGGAATGATGAAGTGAATACATTTCAATGGGTGATAGAAACGCTTATCGAGATTTGCGGCCATACCCAGGAACAGGCCGAGCAATGCAGCATGATCATTCACACCAAAGGCAAATACGCCGTAAAAGAAGGCAGCTACGAAACATTGAAGCCTCAATGCGATGCCATTACTGAAAGAGGCATCAATGCAACGGTGGAGGTTTTTGAGCGTTGATTTTTTTTTCTCCCTCAGATTTCAGTGAAACCCACGGTGTGATTTTTTTTCGCCAGGCATTATTTCTTTTCAACTTCATTGGCCCCTGGGCACCATTGTACAGCCTATCTTTACCACGCATTGAGCAATGCCGAAATACTTTAATTTTATTTTTTCAACAAATGATTATGGACGAAAATTCTTACCGGCAACTTGCCGAACAGTTACGCCAGCCTCACGGTGCAGCGGGTATCCAAACGGGTGAGTGGATGAACCGTGGTAACGTGCAGATCAATATGGATACCCTTAAAATAGTAGCTGCAACAGCAGGCGACAGTATTTTGGAGATCGGTATGGGGAATGGATTTTTTGTAAAAGAAATATTGCAAAAAGACAGCAGTATCAAATATACGGGCGCCGATTTTTCCGAAGTGATGGTTGAAGAAGCCAAAAAAATAAATGCCAAATGGATCAACAATGGGCAGGCAATATTTGTGTTCGCCGATGTTGCTGCACTACCTTTTGATGACGCGTCTTTCAATAAATTATTTACCATCAACACCATTTACTTTTGGAAAAACCCGGTTAAAATTCTTAATGAAATAAAACGTGTATTGAAACCCCGGGGAAAATTCATGCTCTGCCTGCGCCCCAGGAGATTGATGGCCAATTATCCTTTTACCGAATATGGCTTTAGAATGTTTGATAAAGAAGAAGTGGAAAACCTGCTTTTGCAACACGGCTTCTCCATTGTACAGTCTATAGAACAGCAGGAACCTGATGTTGAACTGAATGATAAAATGGTAAAAATGGAAAGCTTGATCGTTGAAGCAATAAAGGCGTGATGTTTCAATTTGAGTTTTCTCCCGCAAAGACATGACGAGCACAAGGACAACGTCAATAAATTAAATGCTTCGTGGGCTTTGTGCCTTAGCGGGAAAGTTGCAATGATTTTAATTAAATAAACAACGGTAAATTACAGCGCTAATTATTATTTATGCAGTATTATATTATAGCCGGCGAAGCGAGTGGTGACCTGCATGGCAGCAACCTGGTAAAAGAACTGCGTAAACTGGATGCTGCAGCAATGATCCGGTGCTGGGGCGGCGATAAAATGGAGGCAGCAGGTGCCGTGTTGGTAAAACATTACCGCGACCTTGCTTTCATGGGTTTTGTGGAAGTGGTCAAAAACCTGCGCACAATTTTCCACAATATTGATTTTTGTAAAAAAGATATACTTGCCAACAGGCCTGATGTATTGATCCTGGTGGATTACCCCGGTTTTAATTTGCGAATTGCAAAATGGGCAAAGCAACAGGGCATAAAAGTAGTGTACTATATTTCACCGCAGGTATGGGCATGGAAAGAGAACAGGGTAAAAGCCATTAAAGAGAACGTGGATAAGATGCTGGTGATCCTCCCTTTTGAAAAAGATTTTTATAAAAAATGGGATTATGAAGTAGAGTACGTTGGGCATCCATTGGTTGAAGTCATTGAGCGTTTCCAGTCTTCAGTTTACAGTTTGGCGTTAAATGTAGCAGCAGAAATCCCAAAACTGGATACCCAAAACGTAGTGGCTTTACTCCCTGGCAGCAGGCAACAGGAAATATTAAAAAAACTACCGATCATGCTGGAAGTGGCTAAACATTTTCCATCTTACCAGTTCATTGTTGCCAAGGCCCCCGGGCTTGATGAAAATTTTTACAACAACTTACTGGGCCCTTATAATAATGTATCCTCGGTTGTAAATAAAACCTATGAATTATTATCCCGATCAAAAGCAGCATTGGTAACCAGTGGTACCGCTACACTGGAAACAGCTTTATTCGCTGTACCCGAAGTGATCTGCTATAAAGCTGGTTCCATTTCCTACCAGATCGCCAGGCGGCTTATAAAAATAAAATACATCGGCCTGGTTAATTTAATAATGGATAAAGAAGTGGTTAAAGAATTAATCCAGGACGAACTCACCGTTGAAAATTGTGTAAATGAATTGGAACAATTACTCACTAACGAAAAAAGACGCGGGCAATTGTCAGCGGATTATGCGGCATTAAAAGCGCTGTTGAGCCAGGGCGGGCATGCATCAGCCAATGCCGCAAAAAGTATTTACAATTTCCTTACTTTATCCGCGCAATAATTTAACAGCCAGGATGATCATCGCCAAAATAAAAAGTAATATAGAAAGCCGGTTAATAAAATGCATGGCTCTTATATTGAACGTGTGCGGCGCATTGGGGTCTTTCTTTTTTATAAATAGGTATTCTCCAACCTGTCTTAATATTCCCATGTCGGTGCAATTACATTTGAATAACGAAATTATAGTGTAAATTTGTAAACAAGTGATTTTGTTAAAAGTTCTGTTACATAAAAACTAAATTCCTTACTCCTGCGTATATTTTCGAAAATAACAGTACATGAAACATATTGCATTAGCCGCTTTAATCATAATTACTGCAGCAAGCTGTTCTTCAGCACAAACAAAAACCTATGCCGTAATAAAAACTGATGCGGAATGGCGCAAACTTTTAACGGCAGAGCAATTCCAGGTAACACGTAAAAAAGGAACGGAAAGCCCTTATACCGGTAAATACTGGGATAATCATAAAGCCGGTATCTATAATTGCATTTGCTGCGGCCAGGAACTGTTCGGTTCCGAAACTAAATTTGAAAGTGGCACAGGATGGCCAAGTTTTTGGAAACCATTGGTAAAAGCCAATGTAGAAGACATAGTAGATAATAGTTTGGGCATGAGGCGTACCGAGGTAAACTGCAGCAGGTGCGGCGCTCATCTCGGCCATGTGTTTGAAGACGGTCCAAAGCCAACCGGTTTAAGGTATTGTATGAACTCTGCAAGCCTTAGCTTTGTTCCAAAGAAATAAAGGGCATGCTGGTTCAGCACTTGCAGTGGTTATAACTACCGGTGCAAGTTCCATTGACGATTAATGGCAGAAAAAAAGATTATACAAAAACACCCGCTGGCCATAAGATGGCTGCACTGGATCAATTTTCCGGTGTTGGGGATAATGATCTGGAGCGGTATGCTTATTTACTGGGCAAACGATGTTTATCGTTTGGGCTGGGGTAATACCACTGTACTTAAATTTTTCCCTGATTCATTCAATAAAGCGCTTAACATTCCTTTCCGGCTGGCGGAAGGCATGAGCTTGCATTTTGTGTTTATGTGGCTCTTTGCCATCAACGGTTTAATCTATGTTTTGTACCTGTTGTTTTCCAAAGAATATAAACTTATTTTTCCCAATAGCAGATCATTAAAAGAAGCGTGGTCGGTATTGCTGCACGACCTGCATATCAGGAAAGGCCTGCCACCGCAAAAAAAATATAATGCGGCGCAACGCATTGCTTACACCGGCATAATATTTATGGGCCTCGGTTCGTTATTAACCGGCCTCGCTATATTTAAACCGGTGCAGTTTTACTGGCTGTGCACCGTGCTGGGTGGTTACGAATGGGCAAGGGCGGAACATTTTATTCTAACCATTTTATTTTGTCTTTTCTTTTTAGTGCATATTGTCCAGGTAGCATTGGCAGGCTGGAATAATTTTGCGGCGATGGTACGGGGATTCGAGACAAAAAAGATCACGCCTGTTGTACCTGCAGAAGAAAACCTATCCACGGAAAATACTGCATCAAACTAATTCATCATGCAAACGCTGGAAGAAAAAATAGTGGATACGCAAAAGATCAGGAATAAAACATTGATCTCTTTTTTATGCTTTTTTTTGTTTTTAGCCGCCTGCATTGCAGGTTGGAAATGGCTGCATCATCAACCGGAAGATAACGGCACCCCACAACCTTTAAGGGCTATTTTAAATACCAACGAAAAGATCTTTATGACCTTATTTGCCAATAATCACCTGGCAAAATCCTTCCCTTTACAAGAAGCAGTGCCACGGGTAAGGGTTAATGGTGATGCAGGCATGACTGATCAATTTGATGCTGCAAAATGGAAACTGCAGCTCGTACGGAAGCCAGGTGATACCCTTTATATATCCATGGATGAAATAAAGACCCTGCCAAAGACCGAGATCGTTTTTGATTTTAAATGTATTGAAGGCTGGAGCCAGGTTACCCGCTGGGCAGGCGTAAAATTTACCGACTTTGTTAAGCAATACGGGCTTGAACAGCTAAGCCAGATGAATTTTGTTGGCCTGAACACACCCGATAAAAAATATTATGTAGGCATCGATACCAAAAGTATTTTACACCCGCAAACTTTGTTGTGCTATGAAATGAATGGCCAGCCTCTTCCCATGAACCAGGGGTACCCACTTCGGCTGATCATTCCCGTTAAGTACGGTGTTAAAAACATTAAACGCATCGGCACTATCTTCTTCAGTAATGAAAGGCCCCCTGATTACTGGTATGAAAGAGGGTATGATTATTATGGTGGCTTATGATTGTACGGACGTCTACTATCGCCTTTACAACCTTATTTAATATTTTACTTTTTGTGGCGCTGTTGTTGTAATTTTAGGCCTATCAAAGTAGTACACAGCATGCCTTCTTCTGCAAAAAACCTTTTAAATGAACAGGTAAAATTCGAAGCGCTTTTCCAGTATGCCTCCATGGGAATATTAGTAATTAACGGCGCCGGTGAAATCGTGCTGGCCAACAATTTTTTACTGAGCCAGTTTGGATATAATACAGCTGAAGAATTGATCGGCAAAAAAGTGGATGCGCTCATCCCTTCAAGGTACCATCATAAGCATCACCAGCATTTAATCCATTATCAGGAGAAACCGGAACGACGGCCGATGGGTATCGGTAAGGACCTTTTTGGAATAAAAAAAAACGGGACAGAATTCGCGGTTGAAATAAGTTTAAGCCATTATGAGTCTGAGGAAGGAAATTTTGCTATTGCATTCATAAGTGATATTACCAGGCGTAAAGAAATTGATGCTTCGGTAATTCAGCAAAAAGAGCAACTGGCGGATATCAATTTAAAAATTGAGGAACTCAATAACGACCTGGAACAAAAAGTGGAATTGCGTACCCTGCAATTACAGGAAACCTTACTGCAGCTTCAAAATTCAAAAGAAGAACTGACCAAGGCGCTGAGCAAGGAAAAGGAATTGAGCGACCTCAAAAGCCGGTTCGTATCTATGGCGTCGCACGAATTCCGCACGCCTTTAAGCACCATACTTTCTTCGGCTTCACTTGTTGCAAAATATACTGAAGCAACCCAGCAGGAAAACCGGGATAAACATATACAGCGTATAAAAACATCAGTGAACAATCTTACCGACCTGCTGAATGAATTTTTATCCATCGGGAAAATTGAAGATGGAAAGATCGTTGCTCATTACAGCCGGTTTGATATTAAAGAAATGCTCGAAACCGTTTGCGCCGAAATGCAGCACCTCGTAAAATCGGATCAGCAAATATCGTATTGCCATACGGGTGATAACATCGTTGAGCTCGACCCGGCCTTATTAAGAAATATTATATTGAACCTGCTTTCGAATGCCATTAAATTTTCGCCCGAAAACAGCAGCATCATCATCAACAGTGTTACCGGTGCAAATGAAATAGTCATCAGCGTCAAAGACAGCGGCATGGGCATTTCAAAAGGCGACCAGGTACATTTATTCGAACGCTTTTTCAGGGGTACCAATGTTTCCAATATCCAGGGTACCGGCCTCGGCCTCCATATTGTAGGTAAATATATTGAATTGATGGACGGGCAGATCTCTTATACCAGTGAATTGGAAAATGGTAGCGAATTTATTATTAAATTTACCAAACTACAATATTGACCGCCTAATAACATTTGTATGAAGCACCTATTGCTTATTGAAGATAATAACGAGATCAGGGAAAATACCGCAGAGATATTGCAATTGGCCGGTTATACCGTTGCTACTGCCGAAAATGGAAAGAAAGGAATTGAGATCGCCCTGCAAAAGAAGGTCGACCTGATTATCTGCGATGTGATGATGCCGGTGCTCGATGGTTACGGCGTATTGCATTTGATTAATAAAAATCCAGAACTTACCGGCATCCCGTTTATTTTTTTAACGGCTAAAGCTGAACGCAACGATTTTAGAAAGGGAATGGAAATGGGCGCCGACGATTATATAACAAAACCTTTCAGTGATATTGAATTATTAAATGCCGTGGAAAGCCGGCTCCGTAAAACAGCGCTTTTAAAAAGAGATTACCCGCCCAATGCTGCAGGGCTGCAGGAAATGCTGCAGGAGTTTGGAGGAAAAGATCCCTTACAATACCTCGCCGAAAGCGGCAATACCAACCATTACAAAAAGAAACAGCTCATCTACTCTGAAGGCAACCACCCTGTACGGCTGTTCTATATTGAAAAAGGAAAAGTAAAGATCTTTAAAACCAATGATGACGGAAAGGAATTAACGGTGGGCTTGTTTAATGAAGGGGATTTTTTTGGCTATACTGCACTGTTGGAAAAATCGGTGTACAAAGAACATGCAGAAGCAATTGAAGATGCTGTAATAACCGTGATCCCAAAAGAAGATTTTGAAAAGTTAATGTATTCAAGTATCCCTGTACAAAAAAAGTTTATCCAGCTACTGGCAAAAAATGTTTCAGAGAAAGAAGAACAGTTACTGGGTATTGCCTATAATTCCTTAAGAAAAAGAGTAGCGGATGCATTAATGACTTTGCAGCAGAAATATAAAAAAGAAGGTGATACTGTTTTCTCCATGCATATTTCAAGGGAAGATCTTGCCAATATTGCCGGAACGGCTACTGAATCACTTATACGCACTTTGAGTGATTTTAAAACTGAAAAATTAATCGAGATCAAAGACGGCAATATTTATATCATCAATGAACAAAAGTTGGCATCATTGCTCAATTAACGGCTATCCTCTAAAACCGACACCAGGTATTTATTAAATTCATTTTTTAATTGCAGAAAATTTGTTTCGAGGTACTCCATTTCGTTCCTTAATTTCGTTTGCTTTGCTTCCAGTTTTTTATCAGGCAGGCTGGCAGTTGTTTTAATTCCTGTTTCCATTTCATTGATATCATGTTTAAGTTCCCCGATAAAATCGTCTTTAATGATAAACTGGTTTTGAAAATGTTCAGCCAGTGCAAGAAACTCTTTATCGGTATTTCGGTCTACCACTTCAGACAGTCGGTTTTTTAAAAAAGTATTCTCCTGCTTAAAAAATTCAAGCATTCTTTGCCACGTTCCATGTTCATGATGGTACTGGTCTATTTTTAAAATATAACTCCTGGTCATATTAAAAATAACGGGTTGTTCATCCCCTTTTTATTGATTACACAAATAAATTTATTTCTTCTCAAGCGTTTTTTAGCCATTTGCCGTCATGCCAATAACTGAACTTAGTCAGGTTTAACGGAGCAACTTTGTACTTCTTTTTTTTCCATCTTCATTGCAGGGCTTACATAAGGGATACCCAAACCCATACCCCTCAAAATAAGCAGGCAGGCCATCAGCAACATCAGGTAGGGATAAGCTTTACGGATCTTTTGCCTGATACCAATACCAACAAAATTACCAAAGAAAGCCAGGCTCCACATAACGGGCAAAGTACCCAAACCAAAAAATGCCATAAACAATACACTTTTTACAATAGTGCCGGTAGCTATCGCCCCGGCTGCGGCCATATACACCATCCCGCAAGGCAGCAAACCATTTAATAAGCCAATAGAAAATAATGAAGTATAATTCTTTTTTAAAAATAACTGTCCGAGTGACGAGCGAATTTTCTTAAAAAAATTCATTACAAAATTGTCATTATTAAAAGATTGTATCCTCCTGGGAAGAATAACAAAAAAAATAATTACCAGCCCCAGTAGTACAGCCAGCCATTGCTGGTAACCAAATAAGCTAACGGTTTTGCCAACAGTACCCACTACCAGTCCATATACCGAATAAGTTACTACCCTGCCGCCATTATATAAAAAGGCGCCAAAAAATTTCGCCCATGGGCTGTCGTTGCTTAACGGCAATGACAGAGCCAGTGGCCCACACATGCCTACGCAGTGAAAGCTTCCCAGGAATCCCAGGGCAAATGCTGCCGCAATCAATTGTACCATAATCCCATTTTATGTTCCGCTACCTGATAAAAATCTTCTTTTCAAAATAATAATTCACGGCCTCCACCGTCCAGCTGATATGCAATTCATGTTGCCCTTTATTTGTAAGTGGCAATGCAATAGTCAACAGTGCATTCTCCACCGTAAAATCTTTCACTATATCTTTACGCTCGTCTGAAGGGCAATACAATTGTACGTTACCAATAATTTTCTTTGCTGCAAATTTTTTTGGAAAAAATACAATGATCTGATTATCTTTTACCTCGTATCTTATATCTTCGGAAAGTGCATTGGCGTTTGTGGTTGCATCAATTCGCTCCTGGTATTTTAATTCTTTGGCATAGTAATCTGTAGTTACGAGGTCCATCTTTTGGCTGGATGATTTGAAGACCATAAACATGATACCGGCAATAAAAATGCAGTACACCAAAAGTATTTTATATCCCCAGTTCATATTTTTTTTATTATAGGTTAACTAATTATACACTTCCGGGCCGATGAAGTTTGCCGTAATGCTTTTTATTTTTTTCCCGTTTTCATACATCCCGATTTGCAGTTCAGTTTTCCATCCTTTAATTTCATTACGATTAAGCTTTACAAAAAACTGCAGGTGAGAATAATCTTCTTTTTTAACTACCATGCTAACACTTCCTACATATTCAATTTCGCCTTTTAAATTTTCCAGCTGCAATGTAAAAGGAATGTCTACATGCGTTTTATTGGCCAGCTTTAAATTGTACAGGTTACTCACACGGCCATCGGGTAAAGAGGTATACGTCATACCAGCTGTACGCATTAACCTGGCATCAAGATCTGTACGGCTTACCAATAAAAAAACAAGCAATGCCATTAACAGGCATAGCACCGCGGTATATGCTTTTATCCTTGCAGAAAATTTTAATTTTACCCCGTTGGCAATACTATTTTCTGATGCATAGCGAATTAAGCCTACAGGCTTTTCAATACTCGTCATAATTGCATCGCAGGCATCAATACATGCCGTACAATTCACACATTCCAATTGCGTACCGTTCCTGATATCAATGCCTGTAGGACAAACCCTGACACAGGCAAAGCAATCAATACAATCGCCCTGGGGTATCAGTTCTGCAAACTTTGCTGCTATACTTTTACAGGCACCATCCTCTTTACAATCAGTACACTTACAATCATGATCGTCTTTCTTTTTCAACTTTCCTCTAGGCTCACCACGCTTGCGATCGTATGCCACTACGATAGAATTTTTATCTAACAACACACCCTGCAATCTTCCGTAAGGACAAACCACAATACAGGCCTGCTCCCTGAACCACCAGTACACAATGAAAAATACCGTAGTAAAAATGAGTAGTGAAACCAGTGTACCAATATGTGCTGCCGGCGTTATTAAATATCCCAGCAACGCATCCATACTGATTAAATAAGCCAGGAAAAAATTGGCAATAAGAAATGAAAGGCTGAAGAAAATTACCAATTTCATTAACCGTTTTCTTACTTTTTCTGCATTCCAGGGCATTTCTTTTAATTGCTTTTGCTTAGTAGCATCACCATCAATCCAATATTCAATTTTACGGAAAACCATTTCCATAAAAATTGTTTGCGGACAAGCCCAACCGCAGAATATGCGGCCAAACACAACCGTAAACAGAATAACAAAAACAACAAACGTCAGCATGCCAATACCAAAAATGAAAAAATCCTGTGGCCAGAATATCATACCGAATATGATAAACTTACGTTCGAGTACATTGAACATCAGTAACGGCTCGCCGTGCACTTTAATAAAGGGAAGTGTAAAAAAAACAATCAAATAAAAAACACTGAACCAGGTTCTTAAATTATATAGTTTTCCCCTGGGTTTTTTAGGGTTGATAAAATTCCTCTTCCCCTCTTTACTTATAGTGGCAACGGAGTCTCGGTAACTTCCTCTTTTGTCTTGTACAATAGTTTCTTCCATAGTGTTAACCCTTAGCTACTTTTTTATCGACGCTTTAGTGGAATCCTTTTTATTTGACCGTGCAATAAAGTTTTTAGCAGATGTACTATCGGGTTTAATCGCTGCCCTGGCAGAATCTGCTGTTGCAGCTTCAGCATACAAATCTCCCTGCGGCGCTTTTGGATTGGGAGGATTAGTACCATGCAATGTTTTAACATAGCTTGCCAAAAAACTGATTTCTTTTGGTGTAAAATCATTTGACCATGATTGCATTCCTTTATCTGCATAACCGTTTTTAATGGTATGAAAAATATCATTCAGCGATCCTTTATGTAACCAGAAATCATCCGTCAAATTTGGTCCTGCACCACCCTCTCCCAGTTTACCATGACAAGCCCAGCATTTAGCGAGGAAAATTTCTTTTGCAGTGGCTAATCCTGCAGCATCTGCCATTGGTACATTGTTCTCATCTATCCTGTCTTTATTGGTGGCTTCAAATATTTCTTTTTGTATTCTTGCATCTTCCATTTCTGCAGCATATTCTTCTGTTGGATTTTTTCCATTACCCAACACATGAAAATTAAGCAGGTAGACAACCGCTACCAGGATAGTGATGTAAAAACCATATTTCCACCAAGGTGGTAATGCATTATCCAGCTCCTGGATACCATCATAGTTATGATCTAATAAATGATCTGCTTCCCTTTCAAGTGGTATGGCTTTAGTAAATAATTTTTGGTCAAGCCTTGCCCACCATTCTTTTAGCATGGCTTTTTTTACCGGAGCTGTTACTTCTTTTTGAGGCATTAGTTCCGTATAAATCCTGCGTATGGAAAATGCAAGAAATAATACCGCTATTACTTCAGTAGCAATAACTACCACAAACATGTAGAAATTAGTCGCGGAAAGACCCCCGTAATTGGGTAACTCCTTTACTGCATCGGTTACAGCCGTAGTTTGCGCCGATGCTACCTGTGTGGCCAACATAAATACTATGGCCAGTATCACAGTTAATGGTGTAGAAACCTTTTTACTTTTTTCCATTGCCTGCCTGCTCAGCACTATCAGTACCTGGCCAAGTCCCCATATTACAAAGGCTAATACAATGGTCATTACTACCAATAATGTAGCCAGTTGATTATAGCCTGAAGTGGTTGTCGGTGCAGGCGCAGTTGTTTGCGCCAACGCCCCTGTTACTGCAAACAAAGCAGCCACAGCAAGGAGTAATTTTTTCTTTATTAAATGAATAAAACGCATACTGATTTAATTTATAAGGTGGAGTTAGTCAGTTCATCTTTTTCGAAAGGGATATTAGATAATTCGGTTACCCTTTCCTTTCCCATTTTTTTTACCAGCACCAATAGCACAATAAAAAAAAGGAGAAATATAAACAATGATATCATGGGATAGATATTCGCATTGGTCATTGTTTCGGCATTTTGTTTTATGAATTTATACATGGCTTATTTATTTGTGGTGGGAGTTTTATTTTTACTGATATCTACGCCCAAACGCTGGATGTATGCAATTAATGCAATCACTTCTTTTTTAGGAGAAATCCGGATACTATCGCCTACCAGGTTTTCAGCTATTTGTTGTGATTGCACAACCAGGTCTGCGATCGCATTTTTTTCATATCCCTTTTCGTAGGGTACACCCAGTGTACGCATTGCATTTATCTTGGCTTCGGTATTGGAAAGATCAAGGTCGTTTTCCAACAGAAATGGGTATGCCGGCATTACAGAACCAAGGCTCATGGAAGAAGGTTCGCGGAAGTGACGAAAATGCCAGCCATCGGTTTTTTTAAGATTGCCTGTTCCTTCCCTTGCCAAATCCGGGCCTGTACGTTTACTTCCCCATTGAAATGGATGATCATAAATAAATTCGCCTGCTTTGGAATATTCACCATAACGTTCGGTCTCACTTCTAAACGGGCGGATCATTTGAGAATGGCATACATAACAGCCTTCTCTTACATAAATATCCCGTCCTTCCAATTCTAAGGGCGTATATGGTTTTACACTGCTGATAGTAGGTACATTGGATTTTATAAGGAATGTTGGTACCAACTCGATAATCCCTCCGATTAAAATCACCACTAAACTTAAAAGCATTAACTGTACGGGTTTTCTTTCAATCCACCTGTGCCAGTGTTCGCCTTCCTGTTTAACATATTCTTTACCCAACGGTGCAGCTTCTGCTTCTTCGTTGGCTACCAATTTTCCTGCTTTAACCGTTTTGTAAAGATTGTACAACATAAACACTACACCCAGCAAGTACAAAGTGCCGCCTAATGAACGCATGGCGTAGAAGGGACGCATGTAAGTAACTGTTTCCAGGAAAGTATATTTTAGCTGACCGGCTTCTGTAAATTGTTTCCACATAGAGCTCTGTTGAAAGCCTGCCCAATACATGGGGATAGCATAAAACAGGATTCCCAGTGTACCCAGCCAGAAATGGTTGTTGGCTAATTTTTTGGAATACAGGTTGGTTTTATATATTCTTGGTACCAGCCAGTATAATACACCAAAGGTTAACATGCCGTTCCACCCTAATGCGCCTACGTGCACGTGAGCAATGATCCAGTCGGTATAATGCGCTACTGCACTTACCGATTTTAAAGAAAGCATCGGTCCTTCAAATGTGGCCATACCATATGCAGTAACAGCCACTACCATAAATTTTAAAATCACATCATCACGTACCCTGTCCCATGCGCCACGTAGTGTAAGTAAGCCATTGATCATACCACCCCAGCTGGGAAAGATGAGCATAAAAGAAAATACAATACCCAGCGATTGTGCCCAGTTAGGCAATGCAGTATATAACAAATGGTGAGGGCCTGCCCAAATATATAAAAAGATCAATGCCCAAAAGTGAACGATTGAAAGGCGATAAGAATAAATGGGACGGTTAGCCGCTTTTGGCAAGAAGTAATACATTAAACCTAAATAAGGAGTAGTTAAGAAAAAGGCTACTGCATTATGGCCGTACCACCATTGTACCAATGCATCCTGAACGCCTGAGTACCAACTGTAACTTTTTAGCCAGGTGTAAGGCAATTCACCGGAACGAACCAAATGCAACACTGCCACCGTAACAAAAGTGGCAATGTAAAACCAGATAGCCACATACAGATGTTTTTCTCTTCTTTTAATGATGGTACCAAACATGTTCCAGCCAAAAATTATCCAGATAATAGTAATGGCCAGGTCTATCGGCCATATCAATTCCGCATACTCTGCGCCCTGCGACAAACCAAGAGGAAGGGTGATGGCTGCGGCGACAATAATTAATTGCCAGCCCCAAAAATGTATATTACTCAGTTTATCATTAAACATTCTAGCTTTACACAAACGCTGTAAAGAATAATATACCCCCATAAAAATCCCATTACCTACAAATGCAAAAATTACCGCGTTGGTGTGCAAGGGACGTATTCTTCCAAAAGAAAAATACTGGGTGATATTAAGGGATGGAAAAACTAATTCCAATGCTACCCAAAGGCCTACCAGCATACCTACCGCACCCCAGATAGCCGTGGCATAGGCAAAGTTTCTAACAATCTTGTTATCGTAGTAAAATTTTTCTACCTGCATAGTTTACTTTTTGGATTTTATTGAGTTTTGATTTGTTTCGGAAGTTTTTTTTGCTGTTCCATCATCAAACAGCATACGTACAGAAGGTGTATAATCATCATCATACTGACCTGATTTTACACTCCATAAAAAGGCACCTAAGAAAGTTGCGGCTACCAGTATACTGACACCGATTAAAATAAATAATGCACTCATTGAAAATGGAATTTTGTAGCTTCAAAAATAGCCGGACAGTTATTTTTTATAGGTGACGACTATCAAAGGCCAATATGATTTTCGTCAGGTTTAAACTATAGCCCTTTGGAGCGGGCACTTAGGGAGGACAAAACCGTCACCAATAACACAATACTGATACTGCTGGCTGGCATTAATATGGCTGCCACCATAGGAAACAATTTCCCCTGTACAGCAAATGACAAGCCGATAATATTGTATAAAATAGAAAGGACAAAACTGGCAGTAACAATAGTTTTGCCCGATTTGGCATAGGCGATAAATTTATCCAGTAACTGTACATTTTCCCCATCGAGTATAGCATCACAGGCAGGAGAAAATTGTGCCGTATTATCACTAACCGCGATACCTACATTACTTTGCATTAATGCGCCGGCATCATTAAGCCCGTCGCCAAGCATCAAAACTTTTCTGTTATCCTGCTGAAGGCTTTCAATAAAATCTAATTTTTGTTGTGGAGATTGGTTGAACTGCAGGCGTACCTCCTGCCCAAATATTTTCTTCAGATTATCTTTTTCCGAATTATTATCTCCTGATAAAAGGCAAAGCGCAAGGTTTTTATTTTTAAGTTCCTTTACCAGTTTTGGTACACCATCCCTGTATTGATTGCTTACCTTAAAAAGTCCCATATGCACATTATTCATCATTACATTTACGTGTGAGCCTGTATCGTAAGTTACAAAGCCATGATTATAATGATGCATAAATGCAGCAGAACCCATTTTAATATCAACATTATTGACGCGGGCTTCTAAACCCTTACCGGTATATTCCTTAAACTGTTCTACTGGCAGGGATTTGCTTATATCAACAGGTATAGATGCTGCAATAATTTTACTCAGCGGATGTGATGATTGACGGGCAATTGTTTTTATAGCCATTAATTCTTTTGCAGTCAATGGTGTACCCTCGTACTTAACCGACGAAGCATGATTTTGTGTAATGGTTCCTGTTTTATCAAATACAACTGTATCTATTTTTGCCATGGCTTCCATTACACCGGCATTTTTAAGATAGAGTTTATTCTTACCAAAAATACGGAGCATATTGCCGTAAGTGAATGTTGCCGAAAGCAATAGTGAGCAGGGGCAGGCAACAATCAAAACCGAAGCAACAGCAGGTAAAATTTTAGCAGGGTCGTTGATCCACCAAAATACCAATGTGGCAGTTGCTATTGTAAATAATGCCAGCGTAAAATATCTGCTCCACGGATGTATAAAAGATTTCTCGCTATTTTTTGTATGGTGAAAAATATCATTGTTCCAGAGTTGAGTAATATAGCTCTGGGATACTTCGCCGGCAACTTCCAGTTCAATTACGCTGCCTACCTGTTTGCCGCCGGCATAAATCAGCTCCCCCATTTGTTTTTGTACAGGCGTATTTTCTCCACTCACAAAACTATAATCTACATTAGCCCTACCGCTCAATAATACAGCATCGGCAGGTATCATTTCTTCGTTACGGATAATAATGCGGCTGCCCTTTTGCAATTGGGTAACAGGAATATTTTTTTCTATCCCATCTTTTAACACACTTACTCCCAAAGGAAAATAAGACAGGTAATCCCTGTCGAATGAAAAAGAATCGTAGGTCTTATCCTGGAACCATCTTCCTATCAACATAAAGAATACGATACCGGTTCCGGAATCTAAATAACCTGCGCCGTGGCCACTGATGATTTCGTAATAACTTCTTGCATAAGTTACCACAATTGCCAATGCAATAGGCGTATCAATATTTAAAAAATGCTGGCGCAAACCTTTCCATGCCGATACAAAAAAACCCGAAGCGCTAAAAAATAACACAGGTAACGATAGGCCAAAATTTAACCAGGTAAATGTTTCTTTTAACCCGTTTTGCTCCATATTACCGGAAGAAAAGTACTCAGGAAAACTCAGCATCATAATATTTGCAAAGCAAAAGCCTGCAACACCTATTTTATAAATACGTTGCCTGTTGAAACCGGCTTTTTTTTTAGCGACGGTATCTTTTAAACTGATATTGGGTTCGTATCCAATAAAAGCCAACAGCTCTACCACTTTACGTAAAGTAATTTTTTGGGGATCGAAGATGATGAATACTTCTTTGCGTTGAAAATCAGTTTGGGACTTTGTTATTCCCGGATTAATACGATGCAGGTTTTCTAATAAAAAAATACAGGAAGAGCAATGCATTTGAGGTAAAAAGAAAGTAACATTGGTTTGAGATGTACTGTTAAACTGTACTAATTTTCTGGCTGTAAGCTCATCATCCAGGTAGGCAAATTTTTCGCTAACAAATTTACCTTTTGCTTTTATGCCTGGGTTTTTATCAAAGTCGTAGTAAACACAAAGATCATTTTCATTCAGTAATAAATATACCTGCTTACAACCTTCGCAACAAAAATGTTTGTTGTCAAGTTCAATGTCAATACTATCGCAGTTGTCGCCGCAATGAAAGCATTTGGTTTGTATGGCTGCAGGAGTTATAATGATTAAAAGTTTAATTAAAAAAGTAGCCGCCGGATAAGACTATGCAGCGGCTTGTTTAGACAGAAACTATTGAACACTTATTTAAAAGGTTTTTACACCTGGTTTTAGAGAACTTGATAGAAATGTTATTCATTCAGGATATCATCGTCACATAATTCAGAAAATTACATTTAAGATCGATATAAGCTTTTTCAATCGCCCTGATGCGCTCCCGCAGGATATCCTGTGTACAAAAAGCATCAATATCATACTGGTTACTTAATTCACAATCCTTAACAAGCCTTTGCTGCTGCGTTTCAATGTCATCGTCCAGTTGCTTCATTTCATTTTTTTGTTTCACCAGCAGCTGGCGCAGTATGGTATCCCTGTCTTTTTTAACAGTTTCGGAAATGCCATGCAAAGCCGATTCCAGCATTGCCGGTATTTCATTAACCTGTGCTTTAATGGTATCCTGCCAACCGGCATTTTCACTCATAAAAAGCCTGTACTTCGCTTCGTCTAATATCAGTGGCTTATTCATGGTGCTGTATTTACTACACAAAGATGGCCGTAGCCAGTTGTAATTAAAATGACCCTTATCAAAGGGCCACATGATATTAATCAGTAGTTAGGCGTATACTGCCCGGAAGCCAACGCTGGTATTTTTATTAAGATGGTAAAAAAGAAAGCAGCTACTATTTTTCAAAAAGCCAGCGGAAAGGTTTATGGGGTTTTTTAGCACTGAGTCCGAATTTAACCACACTGTTCTGCTTGATATACGCCACCGCTTCATCAATAGAATCAGTAACGAGGAAAAGCTGGGTATCAACGGCAGAAATAGTGGCTTTGCTTTTGAGGAATTCTATATGCGCCAGCAGGTCTTTATGAAATGCCTTATCAAAAATAACAATCGGAAATTCGCTGATCTTCCTGGTTTGAATTAATGTAAGCGCTTCAAAATATTCGTCCAGCGTACCGAAGCCCCCGGGCATCACCACAAAGGCATAGGAATATTTGATCAACAAAGTTTTACGAATGAAAAAGTAGCGGATGTTCACCCATTTATCCAGGTAGGGATTTGGCTCTTGTTCTATGGGCAAAACAATATTGCAGCCCACACTTCTTCCACCTACTGCTTTTGCACCCTTGTTTGCGGCTTCCATAATTCCAGGCCCGCCACCTGTCATTATGGTAAACCCTAATTGTGCGATCTTACCGGAAAGTTCTTCTGCAGCTTCGTAATAAGGATGGCCGTCTTTAAATCTTGCCGAGCCAAATACGGTAACGCAGGGCCCTACAAAATGTAAAGCCCTGAAACCTTTTATAAATTCAAACAATACATTAACAGTAAACTTAAACTCTTCCCAACGGCTTTGAGGGCCTTCTAAAAACTTTATCTCTTCTTTTACGGGTTCGCTCATCCTTGATTAATTAATTAACCCAAAATTATAGCAATATATTTATTGCTTTGTTTTTTCATATGCTTTTTGAACGGCATCCAGTTTGGTGATAAAGATACTGCGCCCATGCGTTCCAGCCAGCAGTTCATTATCCCTTTCCTGTATAGCAATATCATGAACGGGTACACGGGGAAGGTTACTCCCCATGGTCATAAATGTTTTGCCCATGTCAAAAGATGCATATAAACCATTATCGCTGCCTACATAAAGGATAGCCTCTTTTTTTGGATCTTCCTTTATTACATTTAATGGTTCTGCCGGAAGGTCGGTACCCAACTGCATCCAGGTAACTCCATAATCTTCGCTCACAAATAACCAGGCCATAAAATTATCATTCCGATAGCCATTCAGTGTAGCATATACTCTTGATTCTTTATAGGCGGAAGGCGTTACACGGCTCACATACATGCCCTGCGGAATGGCTTTTATATTTACGTTTATTTTTGTCCAGTTGTAACCCCCGTCTTTTGTTACCTGTATATTACCGTCATCGGTGCCCACATAGATCAATCCGAATTTTAACGGCGATTCCATGATAGTAGTTAGTGTGCCGAAGGGAACTTTGCCTTCGTGTTTACCATTGGTAAGGTCTCCACTCAATGCTTCCAGTTTTTCTCCCTTATTTAAACTGCGATGGAATTTATTGGTGCCATAATAAAAAATATCCTGGCTATGTTTACTCAGCCAGATCGGCGTTTGCCAGTTGTACCGCAGCTTGGGTTCACCCAGGTCATTCACAGGATGTATGCTCATGCCTCTTCCGCCATCAGTAGTCCTTCTTCCATAAAAACCAAATTGCGATCCCGCGTATACTGTTTTATTATCCCGCGTATCCACCTGCACCTGCATGCCATCGCCACCGCCAATAGCTTTCCATGTATAGGCATCGGGGCCATCTTCCCTGCCTGTTGAATCCTCATCGTCATCAGCAGAAAAATTATTATTCAATTTGCTGCTCCCAAACCAGGTGCCGTTGTCCTGCAAGCCACCATACACATTGTAGGGTTTTGCATCATCCACGGTGATATTATAAAATTGCCCTACAGGAATGGTAGCCACTTTGAACCAGTGTTTGCCATAATCATAGGTAATGTTACAACCGCCGTCATTACCCGCTATCCAATGGCCGTCGCGGTTGGGATCGATCCAGCAGGCGTGCCAGTCGGGGTGTGTAGCGTTTTTATCAGTAGACTTGAATGTTTTACCGCCATCGCTGCTGTATATGCAATTAAAACCGAGTACCACTATTTTATTCTCATCTGTTGCGGATAGACTAAGCTTGGCAAAATAATACCCGTAAGTACTGAAAGCAGTGATTTCTTTAGTATTGGTTTTTTTCCATGTCTTTCCGGCATCATCGCTTCGGTATACCTCACAACCAATGATACCCGCATTTTGAAATCCATCATCCGTTACCAGCCACTCGTAAACAGCAGTGGGTTTTACTTTATCGTTCTTCACCAGTTCTTTTACAGAAGCAGCACGGTATTTCACGTCGAAATTATTTTTTATCAAAAAGCTGTCTAATTTTTTATTGTCGAGCGCTGCAAAATCCTCTTTGCCGATATTTTTAAAATTATCGATGTTATACTTTGCCGTATCGATCTTCTTTTTAGCCGTATCGGGTTTTAAATTATTATTGTCAATTACCGCATACACAATATTGGGGTCTTTTTGAAAAACTGCCACGCCGATCCTTCCCAGTTTATCCCCTCCCGCAAAACCGCTACCGGGTACTGAAATATTTTTCCAGGTTTCTCCGCCATCACTGCTTTTATAAATGGCAGATGTTTTACCACTCTCTTTCCAGTCGTAAGCCCTTCTTTCGCGGTACCAGCTGGTAGCATATAATTCGTCAGGATTTCTATTGTTGATATCCATTTCTACAGCTCCGGTATTATCATCAATGAACAAAGTTTGTTTCCATGTTTTACCGCCGTCGATGGTTTTATAAACACCACGCTCTTTATTGGGAGAATACAGGTGGCCGAGCACTGCCACCCACGCAATATTATCGTTTGCAGGATGTAATACTATCTTACCAATATGCTGGCTTTCGGGCAGGCCAAGGTACTGCCATGATTTACCATTGTCGACACTTTTATATACTCCAATACCGCCATAAGAAGAACGGCTGCTGTTCACTTCACCGGTGCCCACCCAAATCGTCCTTGCTTTGCCACCGGTAGCAGGTGACCAGTTTACAGCCACATCCCCGATGGTCATTACGTCTTCCTTATCAAAAATGGGCGTGAAACTCAAGCCATTGGTATTGGTATACCACAAGCCGCCACTTGCATACGCTACGTAAAATTCTGTAGGATCGTTGGGATTAGCTTCTACATCCACTACACGACCATTCATTTGTACAGGACCAATATTACGAAACGAAATATTTTTTAGGAGGGACTTATCCTCCAGCAATTTTCTTTTTTGTAAACCGTTTAATCTTTCAGAAGCCGTTGTTGGCTTGATTTGTGCGTGAATGGAGTTGGTGGGCAAAAGGACCAGGGCAATATTAACATTTACCAGAATAAGTAAAATTGTAAATTTGCGACGGAAGGATTTACAGGCGTTCGTTTGTTTGTGCAGCATAGAAAATGGTTATAATAAAAAATAAAATTATTAAAATGAGGCTATTAAAAATACGTCAATTGTATTTATTGATCATCATTCAATTCTTGTTTTTGATGAATGGCATGGCACAATATAAAACTTACAATTTATCGGCTAAGGGTGATACCATCAATGCGATTGATAAAAAAGACCGGAAACAGGGCAAATGGGTAATCCGGGTGGAGGAAGTACGCGGAGAGCCCGGCTATGAAGAAGAAGGTATTTTTAAAGATAATAATAGAGAAGGTGTATGGCGCCAGTATAATTTAACCGGCGACCTTATAGCTGTTGAAAATTATAAACTGGGCGGCAAGGATGGTATACAGCAGTACTACACTTATCTTGGTGACCTGTACCGTGAAGAAAGCTGGCGCGGCTATAACCCCGATGCGCCTTATGATACCATTGCAGTGTACGGTTCCGGAAATAATGAAATAATAGATTATAAAATTGTAAAAGCAGAACAATACAGTGTAAAACATGGTGAATGGAAATATTTTGATCCAGGTACTGGCCGGCTGGTGAGAAACGAAAAATACGACCGCGGTTTTTTACAAAAACCCGGCGGGCAGGCTGCACCGGTAGCTACCACTACAGACAAAGCTAAAAAGCCCGATAAAACTCCCGAGATGATCGAATGGGAAAAGAAGAATAAAGGGAAAAAGAAAGTGCTGAGGGATGGGAAAACAGGCATGTAAGGATGCTTACCTTTCGACCGATCTGCTCTATTCCTTTTTATCAAAAAAATTCCTGAAAAAATATAATTGATATTGCACCGCATTTTTCCAATAATCCCAGTTATGTTCTCCCGGCCTTTCAATATAATCGTGCGGTATTTTTAGTTCCAACATTTTTTGATGCAACTGGCGGTTGCCTTTAATAAAAATATCTTTGATACCACAATCAATGATCATCTTTACAGGCGTGTTGGTATAATTTTCTACCAGGTTCACTACCGAATAGTCGTGCCAGTTTTGTGCGTTGATAGTGGTATCTCCAATGCGTTTCATGATCTGGAAACGGTTCCTGCTTTCCGCAAGGTCAACGCCCCCGCTCATAGAACCTGCAGCACCAAAAATATCCGGGTGGCGTAATGCTAAAAATAATCCGCCATGCCCGCCCATGCTTAATCCTGTGATGGCCCTGTGATTTTTATCCGGTATTGTCCTGTACAGTTTATCAATAAAATTCACCACTTCTTTTGCTACATAACTTTCGTATTTATAAGTACTATCGATCGGACTGTCGAAATACCAGCTGCTGAAACCACCGTCAGGGCAAACTATGATCATTTTATAATCGTCCGCGATCTTTTTTAATGCGGGTACTTTAATGATCCAGTCGCTGTATTTGCCACTGTATCCATGCAAGAGGTATACCACCGGGAACTGTTCTTTTTTCTTTTTATAACTCTCCGGCTTTATCAGCACGCAGTTGATAGGTTTATGCATACCCTCACTGAAAACAACAATGGTATCTACAGTTGCGGCAAGGCCGGCAAGTGAAAACAATATGCTGATCAATGCAAGCTCAATTTTTTTCATTTTTAAATTTTATAAAGCAAGTTACAATATCAACAATAAAAAAAGGCTGCCTTAGGGCAGCCTGAAGAACTTTGCCACGGATGACACGAATTTTTACTGATTAGATTCGTGCAATTCGTTTAATTCGTGGTTAATTATTTTATCTCTCTCTGCATTGGATTGCCTGCGCCACTTCCTCCACCTCTTGGCCCACGACCACCAAAGCCACCGGTTTTAAACAACTGGAATTTACTGGGGCTTGTAACCGCAGGCCAGCTATTGTTATTTTCATTGATATCCGCTGTTTCTCTCATCGGGTCAAGTTTAATGGAAACAACTTCTTTATCTTTCATAAAAGTTTTTACCACTTTATTCTCGTTCTTGCGCCATACCTGTACCGGTATGCGGTCAACTTCTTTGGTACCATCTTTATAGGTCCATTCAATAATGATGGGCATTACCAATCCGCCTTTATTGCTAAACGTTAGTTCATACATATTTTTCTTACCTCCAACCGCATAACGTTCTGCTTCGGTAAATGTATCTGTAACAGCTACCGGTGCTTTTATTTCAAAAGGCGTGCTGTCTACTTTTGCAAGTCCTCTATCATATCTCCAGTAGAAATCTCTCAAAGCCAGGTCTGCATCAGTTGCAAATACGATCTTCTTATCTTCCCTGTTACGGATCTTCGATATATCATCAAATGTATTGAGGATGGGTTTTGGAAATCCTCCCTGGAATCCCCCTCTTCCACCACCCTGGCGGGCCACTGGTGCATTGGGTACTTCGGTATCCAGTACCGACCATCTTACTGAATCCAAAGAAATATCGCAGGGATCAGTGCCATAGAACCAGCCTCTCCAATACCAGTCGAGGTCTTCGCCGCTGGCATCTTCCATGGTACGGAACAGGTCTGCAGGAGTGGGATGTTTAAATGCCCAGCGTCTTGCATACTCTTTAAATGCATAGTCAAACAAATCCCTGCCCATAATAGTTTCTCTTAAAATATTTAACCCTGTTGCCGGTTTGCTGTAGGCATTAGGGCCAAACTGGATGATATTTTCGCTATTGGTCATGATAGGTTCCAGCTGGTCTTTGGGCAATTTCATGTAGTCAACAATCTTATAGGCCGGGCCTTTACTTACAGGGTATTTATTATCATATAATTCTTCGGTTAAGTATTCTACGAAAGAATTTAATCCTTCATCCATCCATGTCCATTGCCTTTCATCACTGTTGATGATCATTGGGAAAAAGTTATGTCCCACTTCATGTATCACCACACCCAGCATACCCAGCTTGGTACCTTCGCTGTACGTGCTTTTAGGCCCGTAAGTACCATTATCATCTTTTTCGCAACGGCCATTATTGAAACAGATCATGGGATATTCCATACCGTTAGCAGCTTCCAGACTTTGTGCAACAGGGTAAGGGTAAGGAATTGTAAATTTAGAATAGCTCTTAATGGTATGTGCTACAGTTTTTGTACTGAACTTGCGGTACAAAGCATATGCCTCTTTTCCATAAGCACTCATGCACATTACTTTTTTACCTTCTACCATGGCGGGCATGGCATCCCAAATAAATTTCCGGCTGCTGCCCCATGCAAAATCACGAACCATCTCAGCCTTGAAGACCCAGGTCTTCTTTTCTTTCAATTTTTGTTTTTCCCTTGCAACTGCTTCATCAAATGTTACAATTTCTGTTACATCCGTAGCCGTTTGTGCCTGTTGCCACCGTGCAAATTGTGCAGGCGATAATACCTGTTGATAATTTTGTCCCTGGCCTGTTGCCATCACCACATGGTCTGCAGGAACTGTCATGGCCACTTTAAAATTACCGAAGGTCAATGCAAATTCGCCGCTGCCCACAAACTGGTGGTTTTGCCATCCCTGGAAATCACTGTACACACATAAACGTGGATACCACTGCGTCATCGTGTACAGGTCATTCCCATCGCCCGGAAAAAATTCGTATCCGCCCCTGCCGCCATATTTCATCCTGTCGGAAATATTATAATTCCAGTCTACTTTAAATATAAATTGTTGCCCCGGTTTTAAGAGCATGGGTAATTCCACCCGCATCATGGTTTTGTTGACGGTATATTTCAATAATTTACCTGCCGCATCTGCCACACGGGTAATATTATCACCATATTCCTTTTCCGGATCAACTATCCCGGTAAAACGCTGAATGTCTGCCGGCGTTATTGTGTTGGACATTGGGTTACTGGTTTGATAACCCGAATTGTTTACTGAGCTGTGTTCGTTCTCATCCAGCTGCAGCCAGAGATAAGTTAACACATCAGGTGAATTGTTGAAATAGGTCAATGTTTCTTTCCCGGTTAAACGACGGTTGGGTTCATCCAGTTCGCAGGTGATATCATAATCACAACGCTGCTGCCAATACTTTGGACCTGGAGCACCACTTGCCGTTCGGTATTCATTGGGCGTTGGCAGGATGGTACCCAATTGTTCAAACCTGTTGCCGTGATTGCTGCCGGGATTATTTTTAATATCCTGCGCAGTAACACAAAAAGCGAGGCAAAATAAAATGACTAAGGCTGTTAATTGTTTCATGCTTTTGTTTATTGTTAGAGATTAGCCCCTATCCCCTAAAGGGGTAAAAGGAGCAGATTATGTTTTATAATTTTTAAATTAGCCTGCAGTTTTCCTCTGCGTTCCCTGCACCTCCGCGTGCAAAATTCTTTTAAAACATCCAGCGATCAATGACCATTTTTAAAGCTATGCAAAAAGCTATTCCCGACAGCGTCCATACCCACCCTTTTCTTTTCACATGTAATTTATCTACTATTAAAAAACTCACTAATAAGATGGACAATACCACAACAACCTGCCCTGCTTCCAATCCAATATTAAAAGCAAATAAACTCCAGCCGATGGTTTGATCTTTTGCTAAGCTTTCCCTGATGGTGTTGGCAAAGCCTAGCCCATGGATCAACCCAAAGAACAAAGCCAAAAAATAATTTAATTTTAAGGACCTGGGTGTAAAATCTTTCTGAAAAAAATTAAACACCGCTGTAGCGATGATCGTACAGGGAATTAAAAATTCTACCAGGCTACCCTTTACTTTTACAATTTGATATACACTCAATGCCAATGTAAGCGAATGGCCAATAGTAAAGGCAGTTACCAAAACCAACACCTGCTTCCAGTTACCCAGGAGGTAAATAGCGCTTAATGCCAACACAAATAAAATATGGTCCAGTGCATCCCAGCTGATAATGTGTTCCCAACCCCATTTAAAATAAAATGTAAAATCACTCATGCATTGCCTGAAGCTAGAAGGTTTGTGTTAGTTTTGCTGTTCAAATATCTCTAAACGGTTTTTCAATACCTAATCTCTTTGCTAAATGGTATCAATTTTATTTAAGTGGTCGCTTTTATTAAGCATGATAAATTTAACCTCCTTCTCCCCTACAGCCGGAACGCGGGATGGCAGCCATCCTATTTTTATGAGCGTTACCGAAATTGAGCACAATGCCAAAGATAAAACACTGGAGATCAGCTGTAAGATATTTACCGATGATCTTGAAAAAACATTGCGCCAGGTTTATAAAACACCTGTTGACCTCATCAATCCAAAGGATAAAACGGCCATGGATAAACTGGTATCCGATTATGTGCAAAAACATTTATCCATTACTGTTGACGGAAAAAAAACAGCCTTACAATTTATCGGTTACGAGCAACGCGAAGAAGGCATACTAAGTTATTACCAGGTCGATAATATTGCTGCAGTGAATAGAATCGATATTACCAACAATATCTTATACGAATACAAAAAAGAGCAGATCGACATCATTCATGTAACGGTGGCGGGCAACAGGAAAAGTACGCGGTTGAATAACCCGGAGGATAAATGCAGTTTTGAGTTTT
>JBBRCB010000035.1:0-39067 GCA_038205215.1 Chitinophagales bacterium
GGTGCAGGAGGCTTAAGTGGCCTGCCGGTAAAAAAACGCAGCACCGAAGTGGTTCAATATATTCACCAAAAAACAAATGGACGAATACCCATTATTGCAAGTGGCGGTATATTTACTGCCGGGGATGCAAAAGAAAAAATACAGGCAGGCGCTTCAATGGTACAGGTATGGACGGGCTTTATTTATGAAGGTCCCGCGATAGTTAAAAATATTTGTAAAGGGTTATAAACAAAAGATAATGGAACAATTAAATCAGTTATTTACCACTGAAGGGTTAACCGGCTTACTCGCATTAACCTTAATGGAAATAATGCTGGGCATTGATAATGTAATTTTTGTTTCTATCATTTTAGGGAAACTTAAAAGTGAAAAAGAAAAGAAAAGAGCCAGCACTACCTGGATGATCGTGGGGATGATAATGCGGATCACATTATTATATGTACTAGGTAGTTTACTTAACGGCGACAAAGAATTGTTCAAGCTTTGGGAACACCCTGTGTCGTTAAAAGATATCATCATGGTTGCAGGAGGATTATTTTTATTAGTGAACTCTACTTTAGAGATTCATAATAAATTAGAAGGTGAAGACCCCAATGAAGCTATTGAACATAAAAAAACTGGCAATGGCTTAGGGGCGATCATCAGGCAGATCGTATTTGTGGACCTGATCTTTAGCGTTGATGGTATCATCACTTCTATAGGCATGAGTAAATTGCAAATGGTTCGGTTAATAGCAGTAGTGCTGTCTATGTTAGTGATGTTTCTTTTTGCAAGAAGGATCAGCAGGTTCATTAACCAGCACCCCACTTTTAAAATGCTGGCTTTGTCTTTTTTAATCCTGATCGCTTTTACACTAATTGTTGACGGTGTGCACGTGGAGAAATTCGAGATACCTCACGGCTATGTATATTTCGCTATGGCTTTTTCATTGGGGGTAGAAGTGTTGAATTTGCAATTACGCAAACGAAGCAAGAAACCCATTGAGCTGCGCACACCAAGTATTGACAAAAAAGATAATGCCAATTCTTAAATTTAAAACCGGCTATAACGCCGGTTTTAAATTTACCATAAAAAAATATTAAGAACATCCTAATCCACACATCGCAAAACATTGCCTGGAGGCTACCCTTGCGCAAATGCCGAAAGTGGCAATTAATACCGGTGTGCCTGTATCAGCAGACTTTCTTTGTGGTACAGGTATAGAATGGTTTGATAAAACGCTGCCAAAAAATACCGTCAATGCAGAAAAAAAATATGGAGTTGCTATAAGTATACACTGTCTTTAGATAAAAATATTACTGGATATCACCCGTATTATTTTAAACTTATCCTGGAATTGAATTAGCAATTATCACTGCTGCAGCTATCCCCGCAGTTTCTGTCCTTAACCTGGTATTGCCTAAACTTACAGAAATAAAGTTGTGCTTAACTGCCATTTCAATTTCTTCATTTGTAAAATCTCCTTCTGGCCCGATTAAGATAAGTTTATTGATTAATTGGTTTATTGGCTGATTCGTTAGGAGTTGTTTATTATTTTCATCCCCGCAGTGCGCAATAAATTTTTGTGACGCATTTGCTGTTTCAATAAAATTTTTATACTTCACCGGTTCCCCCATTTTGGGTAACCAGCATTGCTGACTTTGCAACATGGCACTTATTAAAATGGTCTGCAGCCTTTCAGTTTTAAAATTTTGTTTTTCAGTGCGGGTGCAAAGAAGGGGAATAATTTCTGACACACCAATCTCGGTAGTTTTTTCTAAGAACCATTCAAAGCGGGTGGTGCTTTTTAAAAGGGAGATAGCTATGGAAACGTTGATGGTTGATGGTTGATGGTTTCTGGTCGTTAAAACTGTTACAACACACTTCTTCCTGTTATCATCTGTAATTTCAGTAGTAAATAAATTTCCTTTGCCATTGGTTAACTGCAGTTGTTCACCATTTTGCATGCGAAGCACCTGTACGATATGTTTGCTGGTGGCCTCATCCAGCACGATATCAGTCGCAGCTGGATCAATATCGGCTACATAAAAAAAAGGTAGTGCCATAAAATCAGCATGGAGAACAAATCAAAAATTCATTCCCCATTATCATTATAAAATTATCAATTATTAAAAAGGAGCATCGTCATCAAACTCGCCGTCATTCATCTTGCTGCCTTTTTGTATGTACAGTTTTGCGCCATCGCCACCATCCAATCCTGCAACAGGTTTCCAGTTACCACCTGAAGGCTTGCTGCCACCAAAATCGCTGCCGGCATCATCTTCAATAAATTTCTGTATATGCAGCAGGGCTTTTAATTTAATGGTATCCAAACTACCATTACGGTGCTTGGCAATTTTTACATAAGTTTCTCCCTTGTTACTTTCGCCCATTTCGTTGCTGGTGATATCATAATATTCGGGGCGGTATAAAAACATTACCATGTCTGCATCCTGCTCAATAGCACCGGATTCCCTAAGATCACTCAATTGCGGGATCTTATTACCTTCTTTTCTTTTCTCCACTTCACGGCTTAACTGTGATAATGCAATGATCGGCACCTGCAATTCCTTTGCGAGGCCTTTCAGGTCCCTTGATATCTTACTGATTTCCTGTTCCCTGTTGCCATTGCGGTTCTCCCCGGCGCCACTCATCAATTGTAAATAGTCGATGATGATCAACCCTACATTATGTTTGTTTTTTAAACGGCGGCATTTGGCCCGCAGCTCAAAAATATTCAGTGCTGCAGTATCATCAATAAATATTGGTGCCTTACTTAATCTTTCAATACCTCTTTTATACAGCTGCTTCATTTCGTGCTCTTCCAGTTTTCCCCTGGCTATTTTCTCCAGCCATATCTCGCTCTCGGCACTCAGTATACGCTGTACTAACTGGCTGCTGCTCATCTCTAAACTAAAGAACCCAACGGCTGTAGGTTTAGTAGGGTGAAGTGAAGCGCTACGGGCAAGGTTTAATGCAAAAGCAGTTTTACCCACCGAGGGCCTAGCCGCCAATACAATTAAATCGGTGGGTTGCCATCCATAAGTCAATTTATCCAGTGATGGAAAACCTGTTGGCACACCGGAAATATCTTCCTGCCGGTTACGCATATCTTCGATACGCTGAATGGTTTTTACCAAAACGGTATCGATACTATCAAAATTTTTACGGAGATGACTATTGGTGATCTCGAATAATTTTCCTTCAGCTTCGTCGAGCATATCAAATACATCGGTACTGTCTTCGTATGCGTCGCCAATAATTTCCCCGCTGATACGTATCAATTCCCTTTGTATGAATTTTTGCAGTACAATCCTGCTGTGGGCATCAATATTGGCAGAAGACACGACCGCATTGGTGAGCTTGGTTACATAATACGGACCACCCACTGCATCCAGCTCTTCACGGAATTTTAATTCTTCCACAACGGTGAGGAGATCTATGGGCAGGCTTTTTATCGCAAGGCCCTGCATGGCCCTGAAAATTTTCTGGTTGGCATCAACATAAAAACATTCGGGTTTCAATATTTCAATAACGGTGTCAAATGCACTTTTTTCCAGCATGATGGCACCTAATACAGCTTCTTCCAATTCCTTAGCCTGTGGCGGCACTTTGCCATACATCATCGAGCTGAGATCGGGCAGGGCTTTGCGACGCAGTTTTTTATCTTTGTTATAGTTAGTAAGTTCCATGGTTTTGTTTCTTGAAAGAGTTATTATTTATACAGGGGCGGCTAAGATAAATTCAATTGAACATTAAATCAGTGCTCTTTTTTATTCACACAACCTGTTTTACTTCTTTTAAATAGTTTTTCAACAGCCCATTAACAGGGAATCCGGCTTATCCACCCCTTATCCCCAGCAAATTAACAACCAAAAAGTCAATAAAATTGCCAACCTCCCCAGTTTTATTAACAATTTAATAATGCCCAAATTTCTTTTTCTGCACCTTTAAATTTTTAAGCCCCTTGCAATTTTCGAGATCATTTGTTAGATTATGATTATTGTATACTTCTTTATCAAACAATTATCTTTGTTCACTCAACAATAAGAAATAAATTAATAAATGACGATTAGTTATAACTGGCTGAGTGAATACCTGCCGGCCGGCCAGGCAGGTTTGCCGGAGAAGGTTGAACCTGAAAAATTAAGCAAGATCCTTACCGCTATCGGCCTTGAAGTGGAAACGATGGAAATTTTTGAAGAAGTGAAGGGAGGGTTAAAGGGACTGGTTGTAGGCGAAGTACTGGAATGTGAAAAACATCCTGATGCGGATAAATTATGGCTTACAAAAGTAACTACCGGTAACGGGGAGCCTTTGCAGATCGTTTGCGGTGCCCCGAATGTTGCCGTAGGACAAAAAGTTGTAGTGGCTACCATTGGCACTACCATCTATCCATCCGGCGGTGAGCCTTTGACGATGAAAAAAGCAAAGATACGTGGTGTAGAAAGCCATGGTATGATCTGCGCCGAAGATGAGATAGGTTTGGGCCAAAGCCATGCAGGGATAATGGTTTTACCGGCAAGCGCAATTGTTGGTACTCCAGCCGCCGAATATTTTAATACTTACAGCGATATTATATTTGAAATTGGGCTTACACCCAACCGAATGGACGCCATGAGCCATTTGGGAGTAGCTAAAGATGTATGTGCTTACCTGAGCCATCATAATAAAAAAGACAGCCAGGTTAAATCTCCTTTTCAAAATAATTTTAAGGTAGACCACCAGGGGTTGCAAATGGAAGTGATCCTTGAGAACACTTCTGCATGTGAGCGTTACAGTGGGGTAAGTTTGCAGGGGGTAACCATTGCAGAAAGTCCTAAATGGCTGCAGCAAAAATTGAAAAGTATTGGCCTTCGCCCCATTAATAACATCGTTGACATCACCAATTTTATTTTGCACGAGACCGGCCAGCCTTTACATGCATTTGATGCTGACAAAGTGCTGGGTAAAAAAATCATTATAAAAAATGTGGCGGGGGGAACACCATTTGTAACACTCGATGAAAAAGAAAGAAAATTATCGGTTGAAGATCTAATGATCTGCAATGCGGAATCACCCATGTGTATTGCTGGTGTATTTGGTGGTTTAAGCAGTGCTGTAACGGCCGGCACAAAAAATATTTTTTTAGAAAGTGCATGGTTTAACCCGGTAACCATACGCAAAACGTCCTTCCGCCACGGGTTACGTACCGATGCGGCCACGAGGTTTGAAAAAGGTGTGGATATCAGCAATACTGTAAAGGTGTTGAAAAGGGCTGCAATTATGATAAAGGAAATTGCCGGGGGCAGCATCGCAAGTGATATTGTAGATGTGTACCCGGCTCCGAGGCAAAAAACAGAAGTAGGGCTAAAATATTTTTACCTCAAAAAATTAAGCGGTAAGAATTATCACGGCGATACGATAAAAAATATTCTTATAAGCCTTGGGTTTGAAATGATCAAAGAAGGCCTGGATGAGCTCTGGGTTAAAGTTCCTTTCAGTAAACCGGATATCAGTATTGCAGCCGACCTGGTGGAAGAGATCATGCGTATTGATGGATTAGATAATGTGGATATCCCCCAGATGATCACTATTGCTCCTGCAGTAGAAACCCTCGCACATCAATCTGCTTACCAGGAAAAAATTTCGGGGTATTTAGTGGGCCTTGGTTTTAATGAGATCTTCACCAATAGTATAACGAACAGTGCTTATTTTACGGAACCGGCTTTACAGCACACTGTAAAAATGATCAATAATTTAAGTGAGGAGCTAAATGTAATGCGGCCTTCCATGCTGGAAACAGGTTTGGAAACCATTGCGCATAATTTAAACAGGAGGAATAACAATATCCGGTTCTTCGAGTTTGGCAAAATTTACGCTACTGATGGCGTGGGTAGTTATACGGAAAATAATCGTCTATCCTTATTTGTAACCGGTGCTAAATCAGAAGCCGGGTGGAATAGCAAAGCACAAAAAGCAGATTTTTATTTTATTAAGGCTGCACTGGAGAAAATTATTACTTCAACAGGCTTAACGATCAATGAATTTACAACTGTTGAAAATGAAAAATTATCAACGGCAGTTGAAGTAAAAATAAAAAATGAGCCGGTAGCAATTATTGGGGAAGTAAGCAAAACAACTATGGATAAATTTGATTGCAAACAGCCGGTTTTTGTTGCAGACATCAATTGGGATAGGCTAATGCAGTTGAATAAAAACAACCGCATCAGCTTTAAAGAAATTCCAAAATTCCCTTCAGTGCACAGGGACCTGGCCATTATAGTGGATAAAAGCATCGCTTATCAACAAATAGAAAAGACCAGCTTTGCTGTTAAACTGGGTAAACTAAAAAATGTTAGTTTATTTGATGTGTTTGAAAGCGAAAAATTGGGCGCCAATAAAAAATCGATGGCGGTAAGTTTTACTTTTTTAGATGAAGAAAAAACAATGACCGATATTGAGATCGATGCGATGATGACTAAGTTGATCGGGGCATATCAAAAAGAACTCAATGCCGAGATAAGAAAATAAGTTGCGCCGGTCCGCACCAGAAATAGTGACGACTAATGTGAAAGTTTATGTATTTTGGTAAGAGAAAGGCATTTAATTTAAATATCATTACAAAGCCCTTACGGGATTTGTGCACACCATATGTCGGAACTTGAATCAAATATCAAACGGGTCAATGATAAGCTTTTCAAACTATTGAGGCAATACCAGCAATTGCAAAAGGATAATGAAAGGCAAAGCAGGCTTTTAAAAGAATTACAGGAAATAAAGGAAAAGCATATACAAACTATTGCAGAATTACAGGAGCAGGCGGGTATTTTAAAGGCGTCGACCGGCCAAATGAACGCGGCAGATAAGAAAATCTTTGAAAAACACATTTCCCAATACATCAAGGAGATTGACAAATGTATTGGGCTGTTGAGTGAGTGATTTATACCCTTTTAACCAACTTCACCAACTGGTCGCCATCAATGTTACTCAGTTCTAAAAAGTACCGGCCGTAAGGGAGATCATTCAACCCGCCCCAGTTAAAGTACTTTTGGTTGTGTGCCTGGATGGTTTCCAGTGTTGAACATACTTCCCCCTGGTCATTCTTTAATACAAATGTGAAGGGGTTGGTGGTGATCCTATTCCACTCAATAGTTAGTGAATCGGTAAAAAAAGCTTCCTTGATTTTAGCAAACATGGTTAAGTTCGTTTAATTTCCCAAATGTTTATAAGGTCAGAATTAAAGGGGGTAACGATACCGATGCAGTACTTCTTTTGAAAGTAACGCTTTCTTTGTGTGTTTTGCTTTAGGAAAATTGGTGCTTTCTTTGGTAAGAGCTACAAAATAATACATTAATTTTAAATATGCAAGAGTTAATCCCCATAAATATTGTTATCGGCGACAGGACATACCGTATTAAAACCAGTGCCAGCGATGAAGAGGCAGTACGCCGGACACTAAAAACCATCAATGACAAAATCATTGAATTTAAAACCCAGTTTTCAGGAAAAGATATGCAGGATTATATCGCCATGGTTCTCATTTGGTATGCTACCCAGTCTACGGCTCCTAATGGCAACCCCGAGTTGGAAAAGGAACTGGCAACTGCACTCCTTAAGATGGAAGAACAGCTGGACAAAGCCTTTTAACGGCCTGCATTTACATACTATAAAAAACACAAGCATCAACCAAATGCTGTGTATAACTACAAAACTAATTTGTATCTTCGCCAACTAACTATCTCATTTACTTTTATGGGTTTAGAGAGGAAATATAAGATTGTGAACCGTTTTAAAACAAAAACATTCAATGGAACCAACCATAATTTACATCATAATTGGTATAGCCGCCCTTGTAATTGGACTTATTCTGGGTAAGCTCATTTTTGCCAAAAACACTCAAAAACAGGTAGAAGAAGCAGAACAACAAGCTCACAAGATCGTTGCCGATGGCCAGTTACAGGCCGAAAATCTTAAAAAAGAAAAGCTTTTAGAAGCCAAAGAAAAATTTGTACAGCTTAAAGCTGAGCATGATAAAGAGGTGTTGCAGCGCAACCAGAAGATCATCGAGGGAGAAAGCCGCATCAAACAAAAAGAGCAATCGCTCAATCAAAAGGAACAGAATCTTGAAAAGCAGATCAAGGAAAATGAAGGTATAAAGGAAACGCTTAACCGCCAGATAGAAGTGGTCAATACCAAGCGCACAGAACTGGAAAAACACCAGGAAGAACATATCCGCAGGCTGGAGAAAGTAGCCGGCCTTTCTGCAGAGGATGCTAAAGCCCAATTGATAGAAAGCCTTAAACAGGAGGCCCAGACAAAAGCCATTGCTATACAACAGGAAATTATCGAAGATGCCAAGTTAAAGGCAAATAAAGAGGCCCGTAAAATAGTCATCCAAACCATCCAGCGTACAGCTGCCGAATCGGCAATTGAAAATGCGATCACGGTATTTAACCTCGAAAGTGATGAGATCAAAGGTTCGATAATTGGCCGCGAGGGCAGGAATATCCGTGCTATTGAAGCCGCAACAGGTGTTGACCTGATCGTTGATGATACCCCTGAAGCGATCGTACTTTCTTCGTTTGATCCATTACGCAGGGAGATTGCCCGTTTGTCTTTACAACGTTTGGTTGCAGATGGCCGTATCCATCCTGCCCGTATTGAAGAAGTGGTGGAGAAAACCAAGAAACAATTGGATGACCAGGTGATGGAGATTGGTGAACGTACTGCAATGGAGCTGGGTGTTCACGGTCTTCATAAAGAATTAATAAGAATGGTAGGACGTATGCGCTTCCGTTCTTCTTATGGTCAGAACTTATTAATGCACAGCAGGGAAACAGCTAATCTTTGTGCTATCATGGCAGCAGAACTAGGCATGAATCCAAAACTGGCCAAACGTGCAGGGCTCTTGCATGATATTGGTAAAGTACCTGATGAGGAAACAGAATTAAGCCATGCTTTACTGGGCGCCAAGCTTGCAGAAAAATATGGTGAAAACCCGGCGGTGGTAAATGCAATTGGAGCCCACCACGATGAAATGGAAATGCAGTATGTAATCTCCCCTATCATACAGGCTTGTGACGCAATCAGTGGCGCAAGGCCCGGCGCAAGGCGTGAGATCATGCAGCAATATATACAACGTATTAAAGATCTTGAAAATCTTGCCATGGCCTATACCGGCGTTGAAAAAGCCTATGCTATTCAGGCCGGCCGCGAGCTGAGGGTGATCGTTGAGGCTGATAAGGTGACCGACGGCGATAGTGATAAATTAAGCTTTGAAATAGCTCAGAAGATACAAACTGAAATGACTTTCCCCGGGCAGATCAAGGTTACTGTTATCAGGGAGAAGAGAAGCGTGAATGTAGCGAGATAATTTTAAGTATTAGGTTCTAAATACTAAGTTTTAAGTAAATAAGTCAACTTATAAAAGTTGACTTATTTTTTAGGTCGGCTAACCACTTTGATGGGTCAATATTGTTTTCGAACAGCTGGAACTGGGTTCAACTTTCCAGTTTTGTACTCTTTTTCTAGGTTCCCTGATATTTAAGTAGTCTTTTAAAATAAATACGGTTGATTCAAAAAAACTTTCAACTTACAACTTATTACTTTCAATTTTTTCCCCTACCTTTGCCGTCCGTAAAAAATAAGAAATTATGAACGCAGTAGCATTTGTTCATGAGCAGTTGACAACCAAACCAACGCTCCCTAAGTTTAAAGCAGGTGATAATATCACTGTTAACTATAAAATTGTAGAAGGTACCAAAGAGCGTATCCAGAGCTTTAAAGGCGATGTGATTAAACGCCAGGGTACCGGTGCAACAGCTTCTTTTACAGTACGCAAAATGAGTGATGGTGTTGGCGTTGAGCGTTTATTCCCGATATTTTCGCCCAACATCGAAAGCATTGTGCTGAACAAAGTAGGTAAAGTTAGCCGTGCTAAATTATATTACCTGCGTGATAGAAGTGGAAAAAGTGCCCGCATCAGGGAAAAAAGAATGGCTGTTGCCAAATAAGGTTGCCTGATTTGATATTGAACCTGCAAAAAACTAGGATTTTTGCAGGTTTTTTTATGTCAAAAGTTTTCTGGTATAATTGTTGTTGAGTATACTGCAAACTGCAATACCTCTGATTAAACTATTTACCCCGAAGTACACTTATTTCTATTTTTTAACCGTAAACCCACTTATCATGAGAAGTATTGTATTGTCTTTTATTGCCATGTTTGCAATATCTATTCTGGTTTCCTGCTCAAGAAGTATCACAGTAGAACAAGCCGCTAACGGCAAAGCCCGCTGCGGTAAAAATTACCTTCGTTAGTTTTTTACGCTTAAAATCCTGTTAACCCAAGGTTAATAATGTTGTTGTATTTACTACAACAACTAAATATTTGAATTATCTTTGCCTTCTAAATTTTTTGTATGATAGTATCACTTATGAATGCCATTTTTTTGTTCTCCCTTCCTGGTGGAGGCGAATGGATATTGATCATTGTTGTTGTATTGCTGATGTTTGGCGGAAAGAAAATACCTGAATTAATGAGAGGTATAGGCAAAGGAATGCGTGAATTTAATGATGCCAAAGCTAATGTTAAGAATGAGATCGAAGAAGGAATGAAAGAGAAGGACAAAGATGAAGAAATAAAGCAGCTAAAACAACAACTGGAACAGCAAAAGCAATCTTCTTGATGCTTTAGCATAAAATTGTTATCATCATTCGGCTGAAATGATTAATGCAATCGTGTATTAATTATTTCAGCCGATTGTATAATATTCATTGAACAGATCGAAATGCCCGATTTCAAAAATATAAAACAATACCATTCGGAGCTTTTACAAAGCAACACTACCTGCATTGCTACAGTTACCCATTACCTTAATAAAGCAAACGAAAACAAACACCTGAACGCCTTCGTTGAGGTTTTTGCTACAGAAGCATTGTTGAGGGCAAAAGAATTGGACGATAAAAGAAAAAAAGGCGGCTCTTTAAAAAAATTACACGGTGTAGTTATCGCAATTAAAGACGTCATTTGTTACAAAGACCATAAGGTTTCCGCCGCATCAAAGATTTTAGAAAATTTTACAAGCATATACACTGCAACAGCTGTACAAAGGCTGCTGGACGAAGATGCTATCATTATTGGTAGCTGCAACTGTGATGAGTTTGCAATGGGTAGTACCAATGAAAATTCAGTTTATGGAAATGTATTGAATGCTGCGGATGAAACGAAAGTTCCTGGCGGGTCTTCAGGCGGAAGCGCTGTAGCGGTGCAGGCAGGCTTTTGCATGGTTAGCCTTGGAAGCGATACAGGAGGCTCTGTAAGACAGCCTGCCGATTTTTGTGGGATAGTAGGTATTAAACCTTCGTATGGCCGCATATCGAGGTATGGCTTAATTGCATATGCATCTTCATTTGATCAGATAGGCATTTTTAGCAATTCTGTTTATGATGCCGCTTTATTATTGGAAGTAATGAGTGGTGCTGATGAATATGATAGTACAATGTTTTCGGGGCCTGTGCCTGCTGGAGAAAAAGATACTGTTCAGAAAGCTTTGCAGTTTTCTGAATGCCTTTTGGTAAAGACAGGGACCAGGAAAAAATATAAGATCGCTTATTTTAAGGAAGCGTTATACCATCCCTCTCTTGACAGAGAAATTAGTGAAAAGATTTTTTCGCTCATCCATAAATTGAGGGCTGATGGCCATTTAATAACAGAAATTGATTTTGACCTTTTAGACTATGTTGTACCCGCATATTATGTGCTGACCACCGCAGAAGCCAGTAGTAACCTCAGCCGCTTTGATGGTGTAAGATTTGGCTACCGCAGTAAAGAAGGTTTAAAAGATTTAACAGATTTTTATAAGCATACCCGTAGTGAAGGATTTGGTATAGAAGTGCAACGCAGGATAATGCTGGGCACTTTTGTATTAAGTGCTGGTTATTATGATGCATATTTTAGCAAAGCGCAACAGGTTCGGAGGCTGCTGGTTGACAGAACAAAGGCGATATTTGCTGAGTACGATGCGGTTATACAGCCAACGAGCCCTACCACTGCTTTTAGTTTTGGCGAAAAAAAAGATGACCCGATCGCTATGTATTTAGCAGATATCTATACTGTATTCGCCAATTTAACAGGACTGCCGGGGATCTCCATCCCACTGTTTGAGCATAGTAACGGAATGCCTTTTGGACTGCAGATTATGACGGCAAAAACAGATGAACTAACTTTGCTGCAGCTATCGGAACATTTGATGCAACGTTATAATAAAGCATTGCAACCTACCAATAACAATTAATGAAAAATATTATCGCCCTACTCCTGGTTACAGCTGTTCTTTTGCAAAAAGCAAAAGCAGGCGAAATGTATTGCGTACAGCAACAGGCGCCTTTAATTGATACCAGTATTGAAGAAGTGAAAAAAGAAAATACGCTTATTGACGAGGTGATCAAAACAAAAGCCTTGCCCACACCCGACAAAGTGCAATACTTTAGCCAGGTTACAAAATATGGATTTAAGAATTTATTTTCTAAATACAGTTATAACTCCTCCTTAGCTTACTCATCACAGGTAAATCCAAGTGCTACTTCATTTATACAGGATTACATGAAATCTCATGGAAACTATCTTTCAAAAATGAAAGGCTGGGGCCAGCCATATTTTACATTAATTGAAAGCATCTTAACCCAATACGGTTTACCAAGGGAATTAAAATATATTGCGGTGATAGAGTCTAATCTCAGCACCGGAGCTACAAGCTATAAAGGCGCCGGCGGCCCATGGCAGTTTATGCCTTATACTGCAAGAAATTATGGTTTGGTTGTGAGCGGTTATTACGACGAAAGAAGGGATTATTATAAAAGCACGCATGCGGCTTCAAAATATTTATTGAGTTTGTACAAGCAATTCCATGACTGGCTTTTGGTGATGGCTGCATACAATGGAGGTGCCGGAAGGGTGTTTAGTGCTATTAAAAAAAGCGGTAGCAGGAATTTCTGGGACCTTCAATATTATTTGCCTGAAGAATCCAGGACTTATGTAAAAAGATTTATTGCCACGCACTATATTATGGAGGGTAACGGTGGTGTTACAACTGTAACTAATCAAAATAGCGGTATAGAAATTAATGCAGCAGGGGGTATTAATCCTTATGATACCAAACCGCAGCTTACAGCTGAGGAATTGGAAACTGCTTCAACACAAAGCATCTCGGGAAAATATAATTCCCTGATCATTGCTAAAAACCTGGCAATGGATATTATCCAGTTTAACCATTTTAATCCCGATTTTGATAACACGATAGCCAATAATGGCAACTATGAATTGCGTTTACCCCAGGAAAAGATGCAGTTTTTTTTGGTAAACAAATACAGTATTTTAAATGAATGTGTACAGGTATTGTTAGGCGACAATACGATCTCCAGTAATCAAACTTTTTATCCCGAGTTTAAAACAAAAACGGTTAAGAAGAAAAAAGGAAAATAATTATTGCAGTACTTTAATCATCGCTGCCGCTTTTAACAAACATTCTTCATATTCTTTTTCCGCATCGCTGTAAAATGTAATAGCTCCTCCCGTTTGGAAAGAAAGATAGTGTGCAGAAGCATTATAAAATATACTGCGTATCACTACATTAAAATCAAAATCTCCTGCCGGGTCAACATAACCAATGGAACCGGAAAAAAGAGCCCTTTTGGTTTGCTCATACTTTTCAATTAACTCCATTACATTTTTTTTGGGTGCGCCGGTCATCGAGCCCATAGGAAAGGTTGCCCTGATAATATCTATCCAATCAATACCATCTTTTATTTCTCCGCTTATGGTACTTATCATTTGATGTACCTGCGGGAAACTATATACACCAAACAATTCTTCTACTTTTACCGTTCCCTGCCTGCATACTTTACTCAGGTCATTGCGCACCAGGTCAACTACCATTACATTTTCACTTTTCTCTTTTTCGTTCTGTGATAAATAGTTCCTGTTCAGGAGGTCATTTTCTTTGTTCGCCAAATCACGTGTCGCAGTTCCTTTAATAGGTTGAGAAAGTATTTTCTTTCCTTGCTTTTTTAAAAACCGCTCCGGGCTTGCACAAATGCAGAACCTGTCATCCATTTTATACAACGCCGCAAAAGGATTGGGCGAAAGCTGTATTAATTTATGATAAATATACAAAGGGTCAATCACAGCATTTTTTGCAAAGTACTCCTGGCAGAAATTTATTTCATAGCAATCTCCACGTAAAATGTGTTGTTGTAGTTTTTGTACAATGCTGGTGTAATCGTTTTTAGTGATGCGGTTTTTTACAACAATACCTGGTGACGCATTTGCTGCAACTGTCGAGGATTCGTACATGATATCGTCAAATATTTTTTTTGAGTCCCCGGCAAAAAAAATAGTGACTTGTTTATCAGTGACCTTTAATACAATTTCCGGTACAAAAAAATGCATGTCCTCAAATCCAATTCCATCGAAATTGCCGGAAGATAATTTTTCCGATTCATTTTTCAGGTCATAGGAGAAATGTCCAAACAGCCAGCCCTTATTTTCATTGTAAAAACTTTTTAGTGTTTCATAAGCATTTCCAGCCTGCATGACGATATTCTTCTTACTGCCTACCGCAAGCAAACATTCAAAGGCCGGTGTTGTAAAATTATAATGCTGGTTATCCAATAAACAAAAAATGTTGAACCGGTTGGCCCAGTTCAACATTTGTATCCTGAATTCAGTAAAGTTATCTAACGGAAAAGTTGCAGAGTTTTTATTCACCACTTAAATTCTTATTCTCCTTTAAAAGAAGCCGCTGATAATTAAAAATCATCCTCGTCATCAAAGCCGCCACCACCTAAATCATCCAGGCCAAGATCTTTAAAATCATCATCTAGTTTAAAGTCATCTTCTTCTCCTTTTGCAGGTTTTTTACCGCCGGTCTTTTTAGCTTTTGATTTAGGAACATCAAATTCATCAAAGTCGGGGTCCCAATTATCATCTTCTTCCGGCTTCTCCCAATCATCTTCTACTTCTACATCATCCTCATCATCATCCTCATCATCTTTGCCTTTCTTTTTAGACGCACTTTTTCCTTTTACGGGTTTGGTATCCCCCTCTTCTTCTTCATCAAAATCGTCGTCATCATCATCTGCTTTCTTCGGTGCAGATTTTTTTGCAGAAGTGATTTCTGGAACTGCAGTTTTCTTTGCAGGAGCTTTTTTTTCTTTTTCGGATTTTATTGCCATAAATTAAACAGGTTATTACTGTAAAATTTCCACGAGTTTTTTAAATTGCCAAAAATATTGGCCACTTTTTTTATTTTTTTTATGCTACTACAATTTGATCCCTGCCCGGCCCATTGCTGATATATTTAACGGGCACTTTTAAAAAGTTATTCAGGTATTCAATATAGTTTTTCATCTGGTGTGGCAATTCGCTATAAGCGGTCATTGCTGTGATATCTGTTTTCCAGCCCTCAAAACTTTTGTATACGGGCTCAATATTAACTTTATTCATCTGGAATGGTACATAATTTTTTTCTTCCCCATTCACTATATAACTGTTACAAACCTTCAATTCATCTAAGTTATCTAAAATATCCGCTTTTGTCATTATTATTTGGGTAACCCCGTTGATCATACAGGCAAATTGCAATGCCACCAGGTCGATCCATCCACAGCGCCTTGGCCTTCCTGTAGTGGCACCAAACTCGCTTCCTGTCTTCCGAATCAATTCCCCGGTCTCGTCATTTAGTTCTGTAGGGAAAGGCCCGCTGCCGACTCTTGTACAATATGCTTTTGATACTCCAAAAACCTCCTTGATCTTTTGAGGCGCAATCCCCAATCCAGTACAGACACCAGCGGATATTGTACTGCTGCTTGTTACAAAAGGAAATGTACCAAAGTCTACATCAAGCATACTACCCTGGGCACCTTCTGCTAAAACACGCTGCCCCTGCTGAATTTTTTCATTGATGAAATATTCGCCATTCACAATTTTAAATTCCTTTAAAAATTCTATCGCTTCAAAAAACTCTTCCTCCCATGCACTGATGTCTTCCTGGAAATTAAAACTCTCCAAAATCTTCTGGTGCTTTAACCTTAGCTTGATATATTCGGTTGTAAAACTTTTATCCAGCAAATTACCCACCCTTAAGCCATTCCTGCCGGTTTTATCCATATAAGCAGGCCCGATACCTTTCAGGGTACTGCCTATCTTTTCATTGCCCTTGCTTAATTCGCTGGCTTTATCAATAGCCCTGTGTGTAGGTAAGATCAAATGAGCCCTTTCACTGATAAATAAATTTTTTTTATAGTTAACGCCGAAAGCCGCCACATTGCCACATTCTCTTTTTAGCGTAACAGCATCAAGCACTACGCCGTTGCCAATGAGATTGGTTTTTTCTTCATGAAATATACCACTTGGTATCTGGTGCAATACAATTTTTTTACCCTCAACATACAAAGTGTGCCCTGCATTGGGCCCACCCTGGAACCTTGCCACTACATCGTAGTTTTCTGCAAAATAATCCACTATTTTTCCCTTGCCTTCATCGCCCCATTGCAGGCCTAATATTACGTCAACCATTTACTATTTTAAATTTTAGATTTACGATTGTTGATTTTGCCCGTCTTTTATTCTTTTGGGACTGGCTTTTATTTTTCAATTGAGCATCGTTGTGTCACTCCCTTGTACCGCATACCATCGTTCATCATTTACCTGGGCGGTGTATTGCAACCGTGTAAAAATAAATTGAAAATTAACAACCACCTAAAATGAATTGCTTTTGTTTGAAAGTTGGGGAGAAAAGAATCTTTGCATTACCAATCATAAATCAACTGGGGCTTTATCATATTCCATTTCAATTTTGGTAGCCAAACTATGATTTAGAATTTCCCTGTCTTTAGTTATTCCCAAATAACTGATATATTATACGTGATTGCAACTCAAAATAATTTTTGCAGGGAATAGCTTAAGATGTGCATCTTTAGCAACTGCCCTAAAATAAATGCCCTCTTTTTGTAAATGGGTAAAATTTTGAAGAAGCGTTATTTGGAAAAAGCGTATCTGCATGTTTGGTATACATTCCGTTGAATTCAGTTTTACAATACCAGGAAAAGAAGGTACCAATCCATTCATAACTCTTTAAAATAAAAATTGAATATGCAAAAAACTGAAAAACTCCTTTTTCAGCATTACCATTTAATCCGCCACTTCTAAAACCAAATAATAAATGGAAACATTGTTTGAGAAAAGCCATAAAATGAAGCTAAAACGATAACCAGCATAAAGACGATTTTAATACGCATATATCACCGAATATCCATTATCACTATGCCACTTTCAGCATACTCAGCTTACTGGTGCTGAATTTACGCTGGGCATATTCTAAAGTCACTTCAAAGGTCTTTACTTTTTGAGAGGGTAATTCATACATTGCGTCGGTTAAAATACTTTCGCAGATACTGCGTAAACCACGGGCGCCCAATTTATATTCCAGAGCCTTCTCTACCATGAAATCATACACGGCAGCATCGAATTTCAATTCTATCCCTTCTATCTCAAATAAACGGGTGAATTGTTTTATTAATGCATTTTTAGGCTCTGTTAGGATGCTGCGTAAAGTAGGGGCATCTAAAGGATTTAAATAAGTAACTACAGGTAAACGGCCCAGCAATTCGGGTATCAGGCCAAAATGTTTAAGGTCAACAGCGTTTACAAAATGTAAAAGGTTATCGTGCTGGTATTCCTGCAATTCCTTGTTTACATTAAAACCAATAGCGTTGGTATTTACACGGCGGGCAATAATTTTGTCTACACCGTCAAAGGCACCTCCGCATATGAACAATATATTTTGTGTGTTTACTTTGATCAGTTTTTGTTCGGGATGTTTTCTTCCACCCTGTGGTGGTACCAACACTTCTGTGCCTTCCAGTAACTTTAGCAGTCCCTGTTGTACACCCTCGCCACTTACGTCTCTCGTGATGGAAGGATTATCGCTTTTGCGGGCGATCTTATCTATCTCGTCAATAAACACAATTCCTTTTTCTGCAGCAGTTACATCATAATTACAGGCCTGCAATAAACGGCTCAGCATACTTTCTACATCTTCTCCCACATAACCGGCTTCTGTAAAAACGGTGGCATCTACAATCGCAAAGGGCACATTCAGCATACGCGCAATTGATTTTGCCAATAATGTTTTTCCTGTACCTGTTTCTCCTACCATGATGATATTACTCTTCTCGATTTCTACATCATTATCAATTTTCTGGTTCAGTCTTTTATAATGATTGTAAACAGCTACTGCCAATATTTTTTTTGCATCATCCTGCCCGATTACATACTCGTCTAAAAAATTCTTTATCTCGATTGGCTTTTTTACGATTAGTTTATGTGTGGATGTATGAGAGAGTTTAGTGTCTGTATTGCTACCCAGTTCCTGTTCGATGATTTCTTCAGCATGTTCAACACAATTTTCACAAATATGCCCATCCTGGCCGGCAATTAATATTTTTACCTCATCCCGGCTACGGCCGCAGAAAGAACAATGTAATGTTTGTTGTTTTGCCATTATTGCTGAAGTTGATTGCTTTAACCTACCCTTTTGAAATACAAAGATACAAAAGCATTATGTAGAACGCCACTCTACCAGACAATATTCTACCGGAAAATGTTGCATTATTACCACCTTTTACAATGCTCCAGACATCTTTCAAAGGGTGTAGAAAGCCATTTAAAAGCCCTGCACCTGCTTTAAATGCTTTTGAAGCATCTGTTTTAATTGTCTTTTTACAATTGCGCCCATGGTTTTGCACCCGGAGAAATAGCTGTTCTTATAATGTTCATTGAGTTCCTCCCTTAATATCTTCACCTTGTAATTCTCCGAAAGTTCGTCTTTCATCATAATATTCAGCAATTCCATCAACTGCTTACGGCTGGCTATTACCCGGTAAGCCATAGTGGTTCGTTCCTCGGTTTGATACTGTTCAATCACATCCGGGCTCAGGTTTTTGAGCACCAGTTCCACATATTCAAAATTTTCTTTGTAAAACTGTGGCAGGTAAAGTTTCTTCCTGCCTTCATAGCATTGCTGGTCGAAATCGATTGCCCTTAACCTGTATTGATAATCTTCAATATCCGGCGTGATATCCACCACAAAATTATAACTGCGCATATCACCAAGTAACCTGGCAAAACAGCGTTCATTAAATTTTACAAATTCTTTTGCAATACGTACTTTATTAGTTTCGGGCAGCTGCATATAATCCTCTAAAAAAAGATCGCCGGGTATGCCGGGTATATGTTCTTCTACCAATGTATTTTTATGGTGCAGGAAAGTTATGCGGTTGGGCGAAAGTAAATGCTCAAGTTCCAGACCATAGATGCGTGATGCGTCTGCGGCTTTGATGTAATAATGATCGTAATTATCGTTTATTTTATTGATTATCCTGATCCTGAAAGGCACACTATTTCCAAATTCACAAAAATCAATTCTCTCTACATCCAGGTGTTTGATAAAGCTCAGGTTACCTTCGGTTTTAAGGATAGCATAGGTTTTTATAAGGCCTTCCTTTAAAAACTCCATTTCCTTTAGATCATACACTGCATTTTCCCAATGGGTAAACTTTCCTTTTTTGTCTTTTAATGAAGTGGCGTACCGGTAATTCAACAAATCTTTATACACTATAGGCAATTTGATATCCCTTCCATATTGACGCAGGTATGTCTGCAGGCCTTCGCTTACTGGAAAGAGGTCCTTTTTCATTAAAGGCCGATCTGTTTCCTGGCTCAGTTTTGCATTGATGATCTCGTTAAACTGCATACTGTAAAGTTAAGTGGTTTGATAGCTGTTTCTACTTTTTGGCAGTTTGAAACAATTCCGGTACCCAAAAATAAAAATGCTGCCCACAAGAGCAGCATCAAATAAATATATTTGGGGGAATAATTATAATTTATCCAGAGTGCCGTCTACAATACCGTAGGCAACAGATTCTTTCGCATCCATCCAGTAATCCCTGTCGAAATCCTTCATTACTTTTTCAAAAGTTTGGCCGCAATTTTCGGCAAGGATCCGGGCACCCATTTCCTTTGTCTTTCTTATCTGCTCTGCCATAATCTCGAGGTCGGCGCTGGTACCCTGTCCTCCCCCACTGGGTTGGTGTATCATTACCTCTCCATGAGGAAATATAAAACGGCGCCCTTTTGTACCACCGCTCAACAATATACTACCCATACTTGCTGCCATGCCCATACATACAGTACTTACAGGGGAACTGATCATCTGCATGGTATCATAAACTACCATGCCGCTAACCACCATGCCACCCGGGCTGTTGATGTAAAAAGTGATCTCCTTCCCGGGATCGATGGCTTCAAGATAAAGTAATCTTGCAGTGATATCCTTTGAGCTTTTATCATCCACCACTCCCCACAAAAATATTTTACGCTGTTCAATAAATTTTTTGTCAAATTGCCAGCCGCTCATCATTTTCTCCATCGGGTTTTCCGGCAATTCTTTTGGCGTTTCTTCTTCGTCTTCGTTCCTGGTTGTTCGATTGTATAAGTTCATTTATTAAATGTTTAAATGTTTAGAGGTTTAGTAAGCAGTGTACTTATTTCAACCTTTACCTTTCAATTTTTTTATTTATCTTTTTTTTGTTTTCTTGGATTCATGACCAATACTTCGTCAATCAACCCGTATTCTTTTGCTTCTGTTGAAGTCATCCAGTAATCCCTGTCACAATCTATTGCAACTTTTTCAGGAGGCTGGCCCGTATGAAAAGCAATGATATCATATAGTTCTTTCTTAATTTTTCTCACTTCATTTACCGTGATCTGGATATCACTTGCCTGGCCACCCGCGCCTGCGCTTGGTTGGTGCATCATAATACGGCTATGCTTAAGCGCTGTTCTTTTCCCTTTTGCTCCTGCGCACATCAGTACTGCCCCCATGCTTGCTGCCATGCCTGTACAAATCGTGGCGATATCAGGTGTTATGAACTGCATGGTATCGTACATTCCCAGGCCTGCATATACGCTACCACCGGGACTATTGATATACATTTGGATATCGCGTGTCCTGTCGGTACTTTCTAAAAAAAGCAACTGGGCAGTTACTATATTAGCAACTTCGTCGCTGATAGGATAGCCGAGGAAAATGATCCTGTCCATCATCAACCTGCTATAAACATCCATTACAGCAACATTCATAGGACGCTCTTCAATAATATTTGGCGTAAGGTTAGTTACATTATGTTTTATATATCCATCCAGTGCATTACTGCTGATTCCTTTATGCTTTACAGCAAATTTTTCAAACTCTTTTCCAAAATTCATAGTGATAAATATTAATTGTAGTTACAAATATAGTTGATAGTTATTAGTGGTAAATACCAAATTGCTTTTTAATCCCTGCTGCGTGACTGGTAAATTAAAATATACTGCACCAGCATTGCAATAGACGCCAAAGCGCTGACCACATAAGTTAGTGCTGCCCATTTTAACGCATCTTTTGCTTCATCGTGTTCTTTATTGCTTGTAATATTGGCAGTTTCAAGCCATCGTAAGGCTCTTGCAGACGCATCAAATTCTACCGGCAAAGTTATTACAGAAAAGAATGTGCTGATGGCAAACAAAATAATACCCACCAGCAGAACAGTTGTATTTCCTCTTCCAAAACCAAACATACCCAATCCTGCAATGATTACCCATTGAGAAAGGTTACTGCTGATCTTAACAGCAGGCACCAATCTGCTTCTCAGCATCAACATAGCATATGATGTTGCATGCTGCACAGCGTGACCGCATTCATGGGCCGCAACTGCCGCTGCAGCTATATTCTTTCCTTCATAAACGTCGGGACTAAGATTGACCGTTTTATTAAGCGGATTGTAATGGTCGGATAAAAATCCCTCGACAGATATTACCTGAACATCATAAATACCATTTTGTTTAAGCATTTTTTCTGCGATTTCTTTTCCACTCATGCCGGAGCTTGTAGGTTCCTTTGCATATCCTGCAAATTTACTTTTGAGCCGGTATTGCACGAACATTCCTAAAAGCATAAACGCAATTGAAATGAATATTATCCCGAATGTCATGTTGATCTCTATTTATTATAGAGGTTAAGACAAAAAGTATTCCTATTTAGATAACTGCCAAAATTGCAAAAAAAAGTCCCCCGGATCCGGGGGACTTAAAATTATCAGAAAACAAAACTGAAATTATCTTAACACTTCCGTTCTTCCTAAAGCCAAACGGTTTCCTACTACATCTACAACCTCTACCCAATAAACACCCGTACCAAGGTTTCTCAGGTCAACATCCATCCTGGCGTAAGGCGACGAGATAGAATAGTTTTGAGATAATACCCTTTTGCCTCTTGCATCAAATACATTGATACCACGTGGCAGGTTGGTATTGTTGATGATACTGTAGTACCTCACCTGGAATTGTCCCGCATTCGGTGTAGGATAGATGAATACCCTTCCGCTTGCAGAATCAGTGAGCGATACGAGGTTGGATGTATTGGTACAACCATTTACGTCAGTAACCCTTAAGGTATAATCACCTAACGCATCTACAGTAACCAGGTAAGAACTTGCATTAGCACCCGGAACCGCTACACCACCTTTTAACCATGTATAGGTAGCTGCTGCTGGAGTAACCGTAGAGAACAATGTGGTGGTTAATCCAGGGAACAGTTTCTTGTAAGGAGAAGCCGAAATCACTATGGTTGGTAATGGATTGACTGTAAGTTTAACCCTGACAGATGATACAGCAGGACACGGTGTTGTACTAACTGAATCTTTATACAGGTATCCGCTCATAGATACAGGAGGAGCTGATATAGTCAAGGTACCTGTTTTAGCACCTGCATAAACACCACTATTATTAACGTCCGTCCATGTGTTACCGTTATCAGTACTTACTCTCCAGTTATGACCAATAGATGAACCGGTAGCAACCGCCGTAAAGCTGGCTACTTTATCAGTACATACAGTTGCATCAACAGGCTGGGTGGTAAATGCTATTGGCTGGTTAACTGTTACTACTACTGTTCTCGCAGGTGAAGTACAAGCTGTAACACTTGGAACAACACTTATGCTGCCGATGAAATAGTACGGAGTGAATGTTGGAGCTCCGGGAACTGCCGGACCAGTGTAACCAATGTTGGCGCCGGTAATAATATCGCAACCGCCTGCGGATGCAATAAGATTAGTTCCTGCATTGCTGAACACCAGGTTAGGTGTACCTGCAGGAGTTGCAGCACTTACCAAAATACCGTAAGTAGCATTAGCAGGTATTACAAGGCTAAGACCTGAAAGGAATGGCTGCACATTAGGGAAGCCAATAGACGTGATAGTACCATTACCAAACTGGTTCCAGCCATTGGCGGTTGTAATAGCCCCCGGTAAACCATTCACAGCAGAAGTTTTATAATAAGCACTAACATTGGTTGCGCCAGTTACATTACACATGCTGGAAATATTAGTTAATGTAACAGCGTAATTATTATTATTCCTTACATTAAAAGTAAGTGTTGTAAAGAACGTGGTAGCTGTATTGTTCAGTGTAACTGTAGTAGGCGTAGGTGGCAGGCTATTAACATTTGCCTGGTAAGGATATACACCAGATGGTGTTGGCCTTGCCCATACTGAATCTACTGCAGTGCCAGCAACATATGGAGTAAGTGCAGCCGCATCAGAGAACAAGCCAGCAGCTGGTGACCATACAGCAGGAGTTGCCGGTACACCCAGAACATAAGTGATTTTTAATGTCCAGTTTTCAATAAACCCAACATCGCCGGCACCGTTATCAGCACCCGCTAAAGTCCAGTTACCATTTGGAACAGAATACAAAGCTCCCCAATTAGGCGCATTAGCAACATAGCCCGTTGGGTCACCAGAATTATAACCTGGTGTAATTGCGCCATTGATTATATCCGCTTTAAACGTAGCGGTATATGGCTGCGTTCCTCCGCTTAAGGCTGCAGTTCCTGCAGAGCTGATCACGGTGTTAGTGAAATTAGCACCAGGGTTACCCGTTGCCCCCATGTTCCTGTCAAGATTTAAAATTTGACCATTGGGTGCTTTTAAATTAAATGACATATCAGCGATGTACGTATGTGTAACATTCAGTGTAACTGAAACCGATGCAATAGTTGCATTCGCCGGTATACCCGCTATACTTAAGGTATTTGGTAAAGTTCCTGCTGGATTATCATCTATGATAGGGATATGTATATTACCAGACGCGAAACTCACTGTTGTTGTTGTTGAAGAAGAGCTCTTCAGTTTTACAGCCGGATCTCCCAAACACATTAGTACTGATGCAGGAGTAACTGTTGGAGCAGGTGGCGTGTAATTTACAAGTGCTACTGCAGTACCTGTACAACCTGTAGTTGAACTGGTACCTGAAACTGTATACACGGTATAAGCGGTTGGTGCTGCATATACTATAGCTGTATTAGTACCGGTGTAGGCTGTAGTTGCAGTTGGGTCAGTATATAAACCTGTTACAGGAGACCATACATAGCTGGTAGCACCTGTGGCAGTCAACAGTAAACCATTGATACCAGCCACGCCGCCGCAACCTGATGCAGGCGTAACAACCACATTAGGTAACGCTATAACTGTAAGTTTAGCGCCGTTTGAATTAGCGGGAGGTGCACAAGTACCACTTACTACGCAACGGTAAAGGTTATTGTTCATTGCAAAAGTAACAGGATTTACTGTTAGCGTTGCTGTAGCCACACCAGAATACGGTGCTCCATTTGCCAAGTTGGCGTAGCTCGTACCACCATTGGTACTTACCTGCCACTGGTATGTTATATTTGTACCGGTTGCAGTTACAGTAAAGCTGGCTGAAGATTTATCACACAAACTTACTGCTACGGGTTGCGTTGTAACCTTAGGAAGTTGGTTAACCGTAATTGCTACAGATGCAGTTCCGGTACAGCCATTGCCTGCTGTTGCTACCACCGTATAAGTAGTAGATACCAACGGTGATGCTGCAACGGGATTAATATTAGTAGCATTTAAGCCAGCTGCAGGTGACCATACATAAGTAAGACCCGGGTTAGCAGACAGGCTGTTATAATTAAGTGTTAAGCCCCAGCTTGTTATGGTTCCTACATCACCTCCTGCATTATCTCTTGCTCCAAATAACCAGTTACCATTTAATTGTCCAGCTACATTATATAGTTGTCCAAATGTTGCAACAAGTGGTGCAAAACCTGCAGGGGCAGGTGCTGACAATGAAGCATCGGGTGCAAATGTACCTGTGAATGGTGCTGCTCCTGCAGCCAATGAATTAGCAGATGTTGAACTGATAACCGTATTAACAAAATTATCATTCAAACTTCCCCGGGCATTAACCAGGTTAAGTACATTATTGTTTGGTGCCTTTAAGAAAAGGGTAAGGTCACCATCCCAGGTATGTGTAATATTAAAAGTTACACTTGCACTTGTACCAACTGCGGTAGCCGGTACGCCACTAACAGTAAGTGGTGTACTAACGCCAGCTGCATTGCCATCTGGTATGGCAACTGTTATTGGTCCCGAGCTTACAGAAACACTTCCTGGCGCTGCAGACAAAGCGGTTAATAAAGTTGGATCTCCGGCGCAAAGTGTAGTACCGTTATCAGCAGTGATAACCAGGTTTCCTACTCCAGGAGTAACAAAGTTTACCGAAGCAGTTGCAGAATATGCAGCTGTACAACCGCTACTTTGTACATAAGCCCTGAACAATGTTGTTTGGGTTAAATTGGTAGCTGTTAGTGTTGTAGAAGTATTTGCAATATTGACCCATGTTACACCACCATCAATTGATGATTCCCAACGCAGGATATTACCAATACTACCTGTTAATGTTAACGTAGTAGAGTTAGGACCAGAGCAGGCATTAGTTGATGCCGGGTTAATGGATCCTCCCTGTGATAAAGTAGTAATAGTTAGCAGCGCTGCAGTACTTGTTCCTGGACCGCATGAACTGGTAGCTACGCAACGGAATTGCTTTCCGTTATCACCCGCAACCGCTGTAAAAGAATAGGTTGATGCAGTTGCACCTGCAATATCAGTCCAGGTACCACCGCCATTGGTGCTAACCTGCCATTGATAAGTAATTGGTGGGTTTCCGGCTGCTGTTGCACTAAACGAAGCAGTAGTTCCGGCACATACAGTTGAATTGGAAGGCTGCGAAGTAAATGATGCCGCACCACCCGAAACGGTAAAGTTTGCAACGCGTGTTGCGTTTCCAGAACCGCCCCCGTATTGTGCAGTACTCCAGAAGGAACCTATTATATTCGGATCTGCCCAAAGCGTATTATAGTCGCCCCATCTTGAAGCGATAGTGTGGGGAACAGTACCATTAATAATAGTTTGTTCCGGTAATGTCATTTGACCTAATGGATCACATTCATTTCTAGCCGTATATTTGATTGACGGGAACGCAGTGGTACCCGCCATATTATACATGAGCGCAATATTTCCGTTGGCATCCATTGAGATGCCCGGCATCCAGCGGCTGTTACCATCAGATCCGGCAACGGTGCCCTGCTGGTATAGGGTCCAGTTACCTGCTACTTTTCTAAATTCATACCATCTTACAGCAGCAAGAGTTGCAGGGCTACCTGCAATGGTATGTCCAATAAGAATAGATTCCACACCTGCCCTGTTTCTATAACTTAGTCTATACATTAATCTCTGACCCAGTGTCTGAGGCTGAATACCCGAGCCCTGCTGCACAACGCCGGTGCCTGGCTGAGAATAAGGAGCAACGGCTATCGGAACAAGCGGGCCTACAACAGAGTTAGCCGGAGTAGTAAAGTCGGGGGTAAACTCAAAGAGGTTTATAGTCGAATTAGATTGATTCGGTACTGCAAAAAGGCCATTGGAAGCAGATGGTGTATTGCCGTCCAATCCAATTGTATTCATGTTATAATAAGATAATGGCCCTGCGTCAAATAAACGCACCCGCACCATTGTTGCTGTGGCGGCACCCGCAAGCATAGCGTTACGGTCAAAGGCATAAATAGATGCTCCTAGGTATGCTGTTCCTGCTGCATTAAAATCACTTGTTCTTCCGTAATATGCATTATGCCAAACAGAATATTTAGGATAATCAGGAAAAAATGTAGCATCGGTATATTGATAGACCTTCCAGCCTCCTGTAGGATCAGCAGTTACTGAAACAGCTATTATCAAGCTGTTACAGCAGGCACTTGGCCCAAATTCCGTTAACACCCACCTGTCTGCCAGTTGATCGTACATTACAACAGGGTCGCCAGCACCACTAACACCGGTAACTGTTGAAAGAATCGTACCGGCTGCATTTCCAATCACTACGCCAGATTTGTTCCAGATTTTAAATCTTGAACCTGATAAGTCATTAATGATTTGAATTACGTGGTTTGGCCCTACGGCAAGGTTGTTATCAGATGGATCAAAAGAACTCCAGCTTAATCCATCAAAGTTTTGGTTGATTGAAGTAATCGGGGTATTAGGGGTTACCGGAGCATTAGCCCTTTGTGATAGATTTAAGGGGTCAATGAATTTTTTAGCGAGCTTTCTCTGTGTTCTTTCAACAATTTCTTCGCCGCGTTCGCTTATACCAATAATTCCATTGATATCGCGGGTAATTTTTAATGGTTCCCCATACATGGTTTTGGGGTCAATGTCGGCAAGTTTAGGTGTAACCCTGATTAACTTACCTACAACTGACGTAATTTGTTGCTTACCTGTTTGGGCATTTCCGTAGTTGGAAATGAACAGGAGAACAAACCCCGTGAGTAAGAGTCTTGTAAAATTTCTCATAAATTTCTGTTTTAGTTAATGTAAAAATTTGGCGGCGGCGAATTAATTTCAAGATAACTGAAATATAAGTCCGATTTAAAATTGAAATATTTTCTCTGCCCCAGGACTGTGCTTTCATTGAGCGGATCGCTACCAGGCAATTCAAATACCCACTCTGGGATAGTTATTTTTGCAGTGTTGTTATGTTTACCGGTACCGGGTGAATTCTCTGTATTGGCTTTTACAATCTTTTCAATTACTTTGATCAAGTAATCTTCCTGCCCATCGTTGATGCAATATATGTACTGCTCCCCTCCTTCATTTTTCATCTTCACTACATCAAACATCTCCCCATTTAACCTTAGTTCTTTACCTTCTTCTATCCATTCAATTTTAATTTGATTATCGCTGGCAGAGATTTTAGTTAATAAATTTTCAGGAATCTGCTCCAATATTTTTTCGCGTGCCGACTGTCTTGTTAAATACAGCTGAAGACTGCAAAAACAGTAATAGCCAAATTGGCTCAATGCCATAACAATAAGGAATGATATAACAGTTAATTTCTTCAGAAAGGAGCTTTTGGATGCACAAGATAAGAAATTATTAGTAAAAAAGTTGGCAGCATTATTTTTTATATTGATGCAAAAATTATCTTGGAATTACCCGGATGAATGAGAACGATTTCAAATTAATTTACCGCAAAGCAAATTTGTTAAAACAGCTGAACCGTTCTAAAAGAAATAACCGCTGCCTTATCAATGCATACTGATATAACAACAGGCTGGGTTGCAAAGCTTTTGGTTGGTTAAAGGTTACTACAAAATACTTGATCAGGAAATATATCCTCTGCTCTTCGATGATATATAATTGATCAGTCTTGTTTGTTTTCAAAAAGGTTTTTCAATAGGCAAATACGCCCATAACCGCCAAACAGCCTATTCTGTTTCATTTCCTAATTTATCACCTGGTTAAACTAGTTTTTTACTTACAATTTTTGCATTACAAAATTCAATCCCTACCTTTGCAGCCTGAAAAAATAAGCCTCAATAAAATTTATTAATTAATATTTTATGGTAGAAATTAAACCGGATGAGATTTCGGCGATCCTTCGCCAGCAGTTAAGCAATTTTAATGCTTCTGCAAGCCTGGAAGAAGTAGGTACAGTATTGCAGGTAGGTGATGGTATCGCCCGTGTTTACGGCCTCAATAATGTGCGCAGTGGCGAACTGGTAGAGTTTGATAACGGCGTAAAAGCTATTGCACTTAATCTTGAAGAAGATAATGTGGGTGTGGTATTGATGGGTGACAGCAGCGAGATCAAAGAAGGAGATAAAGTAAAGCGCACCGGCCAGATTGCTTCAATTAAAGTAGGCGAAGGTATGAGCGGCCGCGTTATTAATACTCTTGGCCAGCCCATCGACGGCAAAGGCCCTATCAAAGGTGAATTATATGAAATGCCGCTGGAGCGTAAAGCACCGGGTGTAATTTTCAGGGAGCCGGTAAAAGAACCACTTCAAACCGGTATTAAAGCTATTGATGCAATGATCCCCATCGGCCGCGGCCAGCGTGAATTGATCATTGGCGACCGACAAACCGGTAAAACTGCGATTGCCGTTGACACAATCATCAATCAAAAAGAATTTTTTGCAGCAGGGAAACCTGTTTATTGTATATATGTGGCCATCGGGCAAAAAGCAAGTACCATTGCGGGTATCATGAAAACGCTGGAAGAGAATGGTGCAATGGCTTACACTACTATTGTAGCAGCATCTGCTTCTGACCCTGCTCCTTTACAGTTCTATGCTCCATTTGCCGGTGCAGCTATCGGTGAATTTTTCCGTGATACCGGAAGGCCTGCATTGATCATTTATGATGATCTTTCCAAACAGGCTGTGGCTTACCGTGAGGTTTCTTTATTATTGAGAAGGCCGCCGGGACGTGAAGCTTATCCAGGTGATGTATTCTATTTACATAGCCGTTTATTAGAAAGAGCTGCAAAAGTTATTGCTAAAGATGATATCGCCCAACAAATGAATGACCTTCCTGAATCTATCAGGCACCTGGTAAAAGGCGGCGGCTCTTTAACAGCATTGCCCATTATTGAAACACAGGCGGGTGATGTTTCTGCATACATCCCTACCAACGTAATTTCAATTACCGACGGACAGATATTTTTGGAAGGCAACTTGTTTAATGCCGGTATCAGGCCTGCAATTAACGTAGGTATTTCGGTTAGCCGTGTGGGTGGTAATGCGCAGATCAAATCGATGAAGAAAGTAGCAGGTACACTTAAATTAGACCAGGCTTTATACCGTGAGCTGGAAGCGTTCTCTAAATTTGGTGGCGATTTGGATGCTGCTACAAAGAACGTAATTGACAAGGGTGCAAGGAATGTAGAAATATTAAAACAGCCACAGTACACGCCCTATAGTGTAGAAAAACAGGTAGCAATTATTTATTTGGGTACACAGGGTTTATTAAAAGATGTAGCTGTAAAAAATGTGAAAGCATTTGAAGAGCATTTCTTAATGGAGATGGAAAATAAATATCCCGAGATATTAGCTGACTTTAAAAAAGGTAACCTGGCGGATGATTCATTGAAAAAAGTAGCCGAATTGGCAAAGGGGTTGACGGGACAGTATAAATAATCATAAACTTAAATAGTTGAACTGGGTCAAAATAATTTTTGACCCAGTTTTTTTTTAGCCTGCCGGTAAATTATTGTTTAAGAAAATAGAAAATATTTTGTATTTTACGATACTAAAAAAAATAAAATGGACAGAAATGGATTAAGAATTCTAACTGTAGTTTTTCTGCTTTTTTCCAGCTTTTCAAAAGCAGCGGCTCAACAGCCTATAGATAACACCAATGATCCGGATATGCCCAGTTTTACTGGCAGCACGATGACCAAGGAGCAATTCTTAACACTGCGTGCAGAAGCCATTGCAAAATTTCGTGGTATTGAAAGAGACAAGCCTTTTGATCCGAAATTTCGTATTGATGCTATCAGAAAGATGGAAGACCAACAAACGCGCCTGGCTTTAAGTCCAAATGGACTTTTAGCTGCCTGGACAGAACTTGGCCCAAATCCAATCCCAAATGGACAGGTAGTTAGTGGCGCACAACTGCCTGTTTCGGGCAGAACTATTTCCATTGCAATAAACCCGGTAAACGCTAATATTGTTTTTGTAGGTACCGCCCAGGGCGGTTTGTACCGCACTATGGATGGGGGAACCACCTGGACGCCATTACTGGATAATGCAATGAGCCTGGCTATTGGAGCCGTTGCCATTTCGCCTTCGCAACCAACTACCATCTATGTAGGGACAGGAGAGCCACATTTTTCAGCCGACAGCTATTTTGGAGTTGGTATTTACCGGATAGATAATGCTTATTCTGCTACGCCAACCATAACTGGTCCGCTTGGAGGCAGTTCATTTAATGGCAGGGCAATCAGTAAAATAATAGTTCATCCAACCAACCCTGCAATTATTTTTGTTGCTTCCACTTCCGGGGTTGGTGGAATTATAAACGCTGCAACCAGTCCACTTCCCAATAGAGGCGTTTATCGATCTACTGATGCTACTTCGGCATCTCCTACATTCACCCAAATTGGTGTACTGGCATCGCCAAATAACAATTTTAGTGTTCGAGATATTGCAATTGACCCCAGTAATCCAAATATTCTTATTGCTAATCTTGTGGTCAATACCACAGGTGGTATTATGCGTACTACAAATGCTTTGGCAGCAACACCTACCTGGGTGCAAGCATTTGCATATACTTCAGGACCTTCAACCAGTAATTTAGCTACAGAATTTGCAGCCATTCACCCTGTTGCAAACCCGGATGCCACTTTTTATGCAGCAACAGGTAACACCACAGCAGGTAATGGTGCCGGAAGGATTTTAAAATCGACCGATGGTGGGGCTACATTTACACAGGTAAATGCCGTTACCTTTTGCAATGCACAGTGTTTTTATAATATAGCAGTTGCTGTTGACCCAACCAATGTAAACAATGTTTATATTGGGGGAACCCTGGCAAATACATTTTCCAGATCCACCAATGGGGGCACTACTTTTGTGGCATCACAGGCCAACCTGCATACCGATTCGCATGTGATCGCAGTGTCTCCCTCAACACCCACTACCATCTATTTCGGTTCGGATGGAGGTATCTATAAATCAACTGATGGTGGTGGTACATGGGCGTCTTTGAATAATACCACTTTCAGGGCTACACAGTTCATGGGTATTGCTGTACATCCAACAGATCCCAATTATACCATTGGCGGAACACAGGATAATGGAACAGAATATCTGAATCCGGCGGGTGTCTGGATACGTGCCGACGGTGGCGATGGCGGTTATACCATCATTGACCAAAATGCCGCAAATACAACGAACGTGAATATGTATCATACTTATTTTAATGCCAGCTCACAAACAGGTTATTCATCTGCCACCACCACTGGTGGGGCATGGACCTTCAGGGGATGTTCGGGGGTACCAGCAAATGGCATTACCTGTACAGCTACCATTAATTTTTATGCCCCTTTAGAACGTGGCCCCGGTTCGCCTAATTCCGTTTATTATGGTGCAGACAGGCTGTATCGCTCCGGAGACCTTGGTGTAAATCATACAACAGTGAGCCAGATTTTTGCTTCGCCTATCAGCGCAATTGGTATCTCTCCTCAAAATGACAATGTAAGAATTATCGGAAGAAATGATGGCGGACTTTTTGGAACAACAACAGGCTCTACTACACTAACTAATCTTGATGCAGGCAATACAGTTCCTAATAATGGAATTGCCCGTACAGTAATTGACCCCAATAATGTGAATACTGCATATGTTACTATTTCAGCATTCAATGTGGTGAATGTTTGGAAAACCACCAACCTGAGTAACGCCAATCCAACATGGACAGCTGCTGCTGGCTCTGGTGGTACTGCATTACCATTAATTCCTATCAACGCTATTGTAGTTGCTCCATTAAATTCCAATACTGTTTTTGTTGGTACAGATATAGGCGTATATGTTTCGCAGAATGGCGGCGTTACATGGAATCCGTTGGGAACCGGTTTACCAAGGGTAGCTGTTTTTGGTATGGCCATAACTTCTCTCAACGTATTAAGAATTGCCACCCACGGTCGGGGTATGTGGGAAATATCTATCAGTTCTCTTTTGCCAATTAAATGGTTATCGGTAAATGGCAATCTTAACAATCAAAAACAGGCAATTATTAATTGGCGGGTAGTTGAAAACGGGGTAGCCCAATATGATATTGAGAAAAGTACTGATGGCAGAAATTTTAGTAATATAGCGAATGTAAGCAGTAAAGGGGATGGAGAAAATAATTACCAATTTATTGAGCCTGCTATTTTAAGGGGTAAAGCTTTTTACCGGATTAAGCAAATTGATAAAGATGGCAGGTACTCCAATTCACCTATTGTTAAACTATCAGATATCAATCAGCTAATTTCGGTTTATCCAAGTCCTGTAAAAGATATGGTAACTGTATCAGTAGGAAACGACTTAATGAATAAGAAAGTGTTATTGCTGGATGTATCAGGAAGAGTATTGAACACCATTAAAATAAGCAGCTTATCATTTACTATTAATATGAGTAATTACTCCAATGGGGTGTACCTTTTAAAATTTGAAAATGGAGTGTCTGAAAAAATAGTTAAGGAATAGCAGAGGGAAAACTATTTTCATTTTATACAAATGTTTGTGCTGGTTTTGTAGCTCAATAAAATAAAAAATAATATTAAATAATAAAAGCCCGGAGTTAGTCTGGGCTTTTATTATTTAATTTATTAGAAGAAATTTTTAAACGCCCCGTCTTAACCTCGGCCGCTGCGGATTTACATTTTGCTTACGGATACGGTCTAAAAGTTTCCGTTTAAATTCCCCATCCATTCTAAAAAAACGTTCGCAGCGTTTAGGCCCCAATATCCGGTTAAAATTTTCCTGGTATTTCTTTTTGATGTTCAGTACCGCCTGTTGTTTTTCCAGTTCCGGAAGGTCTTTATTAACGCCTCGGACCTCATTTTCAAATTGGGTATGTGCCGGCCAGAATTTTTGTGCATCATCCGGCGTCAGTTCCAGCTTTTCAGTTATAAAAGCAACATATAATGCTTTGATCTTTTCCTGCCGCTTCATTTCATCGCCGGGCGGGGTATCCTGTGCTTTGGCAACAAACAGACTGCTCATTAAAATCGTCGTTATCAGTAAATATTTTTTCATTGTACCCTCCTAGTTTTTTAAATCATTTAAATCAATATTGTCAAGGTATTTATCCAATGCCTTATCATCAGTTAAGTAGTCTTCCTGGGAAGGCAATTCGGATTCATCCATTTTATTGGCTACCAATGCAGCATCAACATTACTGCCATCTGCCTGCAGGTATTTGATAATATCATCCTCAGAGATCTTTGCCAGTTCTTCATCAACATTTTTTATTTTCTGGCCATCGGTAACATAACCAGGTACTGCTGCAATTGCCGGCTTTCCCGGACTAACAAATTTGTATACACCCAATGCCATAACCCCCGTAAATACTGCTGCTACAGCATACTTTAAAATAGTGGTAGTGGTACGCCTTTGCATCGTTACTACTTTAGCCTGCACAGGTTTTATTTTAACCAGTATCTGGTTTGACAGTGATTCAAAATATCCCTGCGGAACCGTAAATACATTTTCGTTTTGAATAGGGTACAACATCGGTGATAATTCTTTCAATTCTGTAGCAGCACTATCGGGTGTTCTTGTTTTATTTAAAACATTACCTGCTAACGAATCAAAATAACCCCGGGGTACTGTAAAAACATTTTTATTGGGTATGCTGTGCAGGATGGGTGATAATTCCTTCAGTTCTGCAGCAATGTTTTCCTGTGCTTTTACCCTATTTAAAATAGTATCAGCAAGTGATTCAAAATAGCCTTGTGGCGGGTTCATTAAAGGATGGCCGGTTACAGCACCAAACAAACCGGCTTCTTCTTTTACGCACACTAAAACAGTTTCACACAGGCTTTCAAAATAACCGCCAGGCACAGTAAAAACATTTACCTTTTCCAGGCCTGCAACTACCGGGCTGATTGCTTTTAATTCATTCAATATGTCTACACTGCTTTCCATTACTGTTTTAAGACATGCCTTTTTGACTAAAGTTTAACTGTTTAATATAAATTCTTCTATTTTTTTTACCGCGTGGTGATAGCTGGCTTTCAATGCGCCTTCACTGGTTTCCAAAACCCGGCTCATCTCTTCGTAAGGCATTTCATCATAATACCTTAAACTAAACACCAGCTTCTGCTTTTCAGGCAACTGCTGGATAGCAACCTGTAGTTTCCATTCCAGCTTATTGGCATCAAAATGTTCACTGGCTTTCAGTTTATTGCCCAGGCCATTCTCTATATCACCCAGCGACACGGATGATCTTTTCTTTTGCTGTTCAATAAAAGTTAAGGATTCGTTGGTGGCGATGCGGTATAACCAGGTATACAACTGGCTGTCTTCCCTGAAATTCTCCAATCCTTTCCAAACCTTGATGAACATGTTTTGGAGTACATCATTGGCATCTTCATGCGCTACTACCATTCGCCGGATATGCCAGTACAATTTTTCCTGGTATTTTTTAATGATAGCAGTAAAAGCCCTTTCTTTTGTAACAGGCTCGGCAAACTGGATCAGGAGTTCTTTATCATCTGGATGTGTGGCCATATAAGGTTTGAGGCAGTAAAAATAAAAAAACCAACCGTAAGATTGGTTTTTATTATAAAAGTTTAATCTAAAAGCATCTCCTGTTGCAAAAACGTTCCAACACCTATTTGCGTGCAATCGCCTTTTCGGCTGCCGCTACAATATTGGGTGTATCCAAACCATACTTTGTAAGTAATTCCATGGGTTTGCCACTTTCGCCAAAAGTGTCATTGGTGCCTACATATTCTATTGGTATAGGAAAAAATTTAGCGGCTACCTGTGCGATGCTATCGCCAAGCCCTCCAATGATATTATGTTCTTCTGCTGTAACCGCACATTTTGTTTTTTTGATCGAGGCCAGCACCGCTTCAGTGTCCAGTGGTTTGATGGTGTGCATGTTGATCACTTCAACGCTGATGCCCTTTGCTTCCAGTATCTTCCCGGCTTCTATAGCTTTCCACACCAGGTGGCCGCAGGCGAAAATGGTTACATCCGTTCCTTCAGAAATTTGCTGCGCTTTGCCAATTACAAAATCTTCTTCTTTGGTAAATATGGGCCAAACGGGGCGGCCGAAACGCAGGTAAACCGGCCCGTTATGATCTGCTATCGCCTGTGTGGCAGCTTTGGTTTGATTATAATCCGCAGGCACGATCACCGTCATACCCGGCAACATTTTCATCAGCCCAATATCTTCCAGTATCTGGTGTGTTGCACCATCTTCACCTAAAGTTAAACCCGCATGAGAAGCACATATCTTTACATTTTTACCGCTATAGGCGACACTCTGCCGTATCTGGTCGTACACCCTTCCGGTAGAAAAATTTGCAAATGTAGTGGTATAAGGTATTTTACCCCCGATAGTTAAGCCCGCTGCAATGCCGATCATATTGGCTTCCGCAATACCACACTGCACAAAACGATCAGGAAACTCTTTTATAAAACCGTTCAATTTCATAGAACCTAAAAGATCGGCTGTTAATGCAATGATGTTCGGATTTTTCCTGGCAGCTTCAAGTATACCATCTCCAAAACCACTACGGGTGTCTTTATTACCTGTTACCTGTATTTGACTGAGCATAGCGAAACCCTTTAATGTTTAAATGAAGTGCAAAGTAAAAGAAAGATTTGATTGAAAATATGGGCAATTTAAAAAGTTGCCCACATTAGTAAAGTAAGTTCTGGACTTCGCTTTAATCTGAGATTTCCGAAGCAGTGTAATATTTCATGTTATTGACTTTCACAAATGAAATGATCGCCTTTAACCTGCTTAATGTTGTACTATACTTGCTGCTGGTATTAATATCATGTGACACAAAAACCACGCAGCCATTATTATTTTTTGCAGACTGCAGAACGGCAGTAATGTCCTGGTCGCTACGCTTACTGCTTTTATCAATACCAAGTCCATACAATACATCATTTTGCTTCGTAGGTACTACACTTTTAGAGAAATCCTGTGTGCCATTGAGCGCCCTTACACTTTTAAAATACCGCATCAGTATCTTATCGAACACCCCATTATGCGCTCCGTAAGGATAGGCAAATGTTTTAGGGTAAAAACCATCCTGGTTCATTTGCTTAAGCCCTGCTTCCACTTCGCATCGCATGAGGTCATCAATCGAATGCTTGCTTTTATACACATAGTCCTCCATATTGTAGTGATTGGTAGTGTGAAAGGCAATTTCGTGTCCATGAGCCCTAAGCAGCGCCAGTTTTGTTTTTTGTTCGTTTGTAAAACGGTTGTATTTACAGATGTAAAAAGTAGCTCTAACCCCAGAGCTATCCAGTAATGGTAAGTATTCAACCCAGTTGTTTATCCTGTCATCGTCAAAGGTTAATACAACCCCGGGATCCGGTAAATGCCCTTGCTTCTCGAATTTTTTACAGCCACTGAACAATACAGTACTGATCAATAAGGCAGATAATACCTTAGCCAAATTTTTTGCCATAAAAGTTTATTTTATCTGGTGCCTTTAGACAGGATATTGGCTTCTTGGGTTGAGGACTTAGGGGGAGGCGACGAAGATAAGTAGAAAAATCAATTCAGTCCTGTAGTATTTCCAACAAAAATTTTATGGTCGTTTTTTAGTTTTAATTCCCATTTCCAGGCAGTATCCATCATGTCATTTAGGCCAAGGGCGGGTATCCAGCCCAGGTCGGTCCTGGCTTTGTTATTGTTAGCATAAATGGCTATCACATCGCCCGGCCGGCGGGGCCCAAGCTGATAATTTAATTTTACCCCGCTTACTTTTTCAAAAGCGGCAATAACTTCCAGTACGGTATATCCATTGCCTGTTCCCAGGTTAAATATTTCGCAGTTGCTGTTATTTTTTTTGGCAATAAGGTAATGCAACGCCAGTGTGTGTGCGTGGGCAATATCGCATACATGTATAAAATCCCTTACACAGCTGCCATCCTTTGTGTTATAATCCGTACCAAATACCTGCATCGTAGGTAATTTGCCAATTGCAGTCTGGGTTATTGCAGGAACAAGGTTAGCGGGTTTGCCAATGGGCAACTCCCCGATATGTATGGAAGGGTGTGCGCCTACCGGATTAAAATACCGCAGCAAAACAGCATCCAGTGTATTACTTTTTACAGTTTCTGATACGATTTGTTCGCCCATTTGTTTGGTTGCACCGTAAGGGGATTCTGCCCTTTTTTGTGGTGTTTCTTCCGTTACAGGAATTGATTCAGGATTGCCATACACTGTACATGAAGAAGAAAAAACAAAATGGGGTACATTGAACTCTTCGGCACATTTTAAAATATTGATCAAGGAGTTTAGATTATTCCCGAAGTAGAGCAGGGGTTTTTCAACCGACTCACCCACAGCTTTGTAGGCTGCAAAATGTATGATTCCTTTTATATCCGGATTTTCCTGGAAAATAGCATAGGTATCGTCATAGATGCAAAGATCAACTTTATAATTCTTTATTTTTTGTCCAATGATCTTTTCTACCCCGGTAAGTATTGTATCATTACTGCGGGAATTATTATCTGCACAAATAACATCAAACCCGTTTTGCACCAGGTCTACAATTGTGTGTGTGCCAATGTAGCCGCAGCCACCTGTTACTAATATTTTATCCATGATACAAAGAAAATAAAAAAATCACTCCCTTGCGTGAGTGATTTTACATTCGATAATTATTTTGTGGCTATTTGATAAAAAACGAAACAATATAATATACTACTGCTGCCAATAAACCACTTACAGGTATCGTCAGGATCCAGGCCCACAAAAGATTTAATGTCACGCCCCATCGTACAGCACTTAAACGCTTGGTAGCTCCTACTCCGATTATACAACCGGTAATGGTATGGGTAGTAGAAACAGGGATACCCATTTGCTCAGTGAAGAATAAGGTAAAGGCACCTGCTGTTTCCGCAGCCACACCTTCCAGTGGGGTAACTTTGGTAATTTTTGTGCCCATTGTTTTTATGATCTTCCAGCCACCACTCATAGTACCCAGGCCAATGGCGAGGTAACAGGCAACAGGCACCCATGAAGGCAGGTCAGAAAAATTCTGGATGGTACCATTCGCAATTAATGCAGCGCCAATAATACCCATAACTTTTTGCGCATCATTACCCCCATGCCCGATACTGAA
>JBBRCB010000036.1:0-38955 GCA_038205215.1 Chitinophagales bacterium
CCAGTCACAAAAAGACAGTGTACCCTTCCAGGGAAGTGATGACCGGGAGTTTTGGCAAAGGGCTGAAGAACGTAATGCCAATACCGCAAAACTATATGCACATCTTGGATTAACGCAATATGCAGCCATGGAAGCTTTTGTTCGTTGGCATTATTAAAAATTTATCGAAGTGTGGTTTCTGCATCCAGTACGGCGATCGTTCTTTTGTAAAATAAAACCGCTTCTTCCGGTGAAGCGCCAATACATACTATACCCATTTTTCCATATTGTGATAAAGCGCCGATCATATGAAAGACCACACCTGTTTGGGCGGCCCCGTCAAAGTGCAAACCATGGAACATGGCAATGCCAATGAGGTCCTGTGGGGTAAGGCCCTTGTAAGCATTACTCTGCACATTATCTGAGGCAAAATAATAACGATGCTGTTTATTCGGTGTTTCAAAAAGCCCGCTTGTTTCATCATAATGCCCGTTAGTTAAAAACTGCAGCATTAAGAACGGATGCGTAGTACCGCCTTTACGCAGGTTGATTTCAATGGCGTAATGTTTCCAACTATCATTTTCTTTTACTGAAATAAAATCGATGCTGAAACGCCCGAGTACACCGTACTTCTTTAATTCCTTTGCAATATTTTTTCCCAATTCCCCCACTTCAGTTCTATAACTTTCATCGGCAGGAAAATGAGCGCCCACGAATACCTGTTCATTGATGCCACTCAGTAATTGTTCATGGGTAGAGATAATATCCACGTCACCCAATGGATTTATCCTGCATTGCACAGAGGGCGACTTTTTAACTGCGCCTTCTATAAATGCTTCCACGATCCCTCCCATGGAATAGAATTTTTCTAAAAATATTTCTACAGTTAAGTCATCAGCCACCGGCTCTATTTTTTTATGCAGGTTATGGTGTATCCAGTTGAACAATTCTTTTTTATCAATATGGTCGGGGTAGTGTATTATCGCATTCCCTTCTCCTGAAAAACCATCATTTAATTTTATCACCGCTTTTTTTATCTGCGGATGCATATCTTTTAATGCTGCAACAGCGTGGACGATATCATCATAAGTTTTCAAATCCCCGGTTCCCGGAGGCATTGTTATACCTGCTTTTAAAAAAATTTTCCTGCCCCCGCTTTTCGTTCCCCAGTGCATTACTGAAGGATCGCAACCATACATAGGTATACCTAATCTCACTGATAAAGTTCTTTCATATTCCGTAGTATTAAAACAGGCAATATGCGCTATATGCCCCTGGGGGACACTTTGTTTAATACGTTCTATTAACCGGGGCCTCGCTAAAATTTTTTGCGTAAGCGAGATCGCAGTGGCATCATAACAACTGAGCAGGGTCAGTCTCTGCCTGGCATGATAGCCGGTGATACCGGGCAGTAAATGCAAATAGTAATCGATAATAATGGGGTCAATGGGTACACTACTGATGTACACCACGTGGGCACGCGGCATGCGCAGTAACATCAGTAAACACAACAATCTTTCTTCGTAATGCAATGCCCCGGTCACTTTTTTCAGCACCTCCTGGTCGAGCGTAAGGCTTGGAATTACAATAATAGTTTTATTCGCCAGGTTATCAGGAAAAAAAAGCTCGAATTGGTTGTAAAAACCCTGTTGTATTTTTTCAAACTGGTGCAGTTCTTCTGCTGAACCGGGCGGGGGTTCACAACTGCTGCAATAATTAAATAATAATTGCGGCGACTGCAGGTGTTGTTGATCCATGAGCATAGGCTTAACTTTACTATAAAGCAAGATGGTAAAAAATAAGCGTCAAAAAACTGAGATTTATCATACTATTCATGTAATTATATCATCATTTTAAGGTCCCAGGTTTTATAGGCTGTTTAATTCACATAGCGTTAGTAAATTAAAAGCCATTACACAAATCCCGTCTTTTAAAAAATTGTTATGTTTGCATATGAATTGGACCGAGAAAAAGGCTGTACGTGTTGCAATTTTAGATATGAACGAAGGCAGGCCCAACCAGGGCATGCGCTGTATCCGCGAGATCCTGAACCAATTTGGCGATGCCAATCAGCTTGACTTTGAATGGGATGAATTTGAAGTGAGGCTCCAGCAGCAGACCCCTGACCTTACATACGATATTTATATTTCAAGTGGTGGACCGGGAAGCCCTTTGGAAAGTGAGGGCAGTGAGTGGGAAAAAGTATATTTTTCATGGCTCGATAACGTGATGGAATGGAATGCCAGTGATACCCATGTTCAGAAGAAAAAAATATTCTTCATTTGCCATTCTTACCAGTTAGCCTGCCGCTATTTAAAGGTCGCCACGGTTTGCAAAAGAAAAAGTACAGCTTTTGGCGTATTTCCCGTTCACCTGCTACCCAGCGGTAACGAAGAAACTGTTTTCTCCGGTTTAAAAAATCCATTCTATTCCGTTGACAGCAGGGATTACCAGGTGATAGCACCCAATCATAATAAGCTGCACCAGATGGGCGCTACCATTCTTGCGATTGAAAAAGAACGCCCTCATGTTCCTCTGGAAAGAGCGATCATGGCGGTGCGTTTTGATGATAATATGATCGGTACCCAATTCCACCCCGAGGCCGATGCCATAGGCATGAGTATGCACCTGCAAACCGAAGACAAAAAAAAGACCGTTATTGAAAATTACGGCCAACAGAAATGGGAATCAATGATAGAACATTTGAACGATCCCGACAAGATCATGTGGACTTACGCTCATATTCTTCCCAACTTTTTATATTCCGCCGTAGAAAGTATGCAACCAGTGGAGATTTGAGCTAAGGTTGTCAACCCCCGCAAATATTGCTGTGTAAAATAAGGGAAAAGCCAGGCTTGACAACCTTACAATCCAATTTAATTCTTTATTTTTAATGTACCCCTTCATCTTCAAATTGAATGTACAATGATCAAAGAATTAAGGCAACGGTTCAACAATAGTTACAGCAGGGAAAAATACGAAGCTTACGTTAAAAAAATAGAAGGGCTGCATCCCGGTACTCTGGATTTCAGGAATGCGGAAACACCCATATTCGTTCCCAAAGATTTTACAAGAAAAATGCTGGATGCCTGCGACTCCATCATCGATGTGATCGTTGATGAAAAATTTATGGTGCTTACCGAAAGAGGTATCCCTGCCGATGCCAAAGTACCCAATCAAAACAGTCACTCACATTTTATAGCGTTTGATTTTGGCGTTTGCCAGGATGATAACGGTAACCTGGAGCCGCAACTGATAGAGATGCAGGGCTTCCCTACACTGTTTGCATTCCAGGCTTTTCATAGTGCACTTACTGTCGACTATGCTGACCCTCCTTCTAACTTTTCTGCATACCTGAATGGCTATGATGAAGTTTCTTATCTGGAATTATTTAAAGAAATTGTTGTGGGTGACCTCAACCCTGAAAATGTTATCCTGCTGGAGATCTATCCCGAGCAGCAAAAGACAAGGATCGATTTTTATTGTACCGAAGATGTCCTGGGCATCAAAACAGTTTGCCTTACTAAACTCGCCGCAGAAGGCAAAAAATTATTTTACGATAACAATGGTGTAAAAACGCAGGTGAAAAGAATTTACAACCGCTTAATTTTTGATGACCTGCAAAAACAGGAAGGCATTGGAGACATCATCGACCTCACAAAAGATTATGATGTAGAATGGGTACCGCATCCCAACTGGTTTTACCGTATCAGTAAATTCACACTGCCCTTTATCAATAACCCCTATGTGCCCAAGACTTATTTTTTAAACGAGTTGAAGCAGGTACCTGCTGACCTGGAGAATTACGTGTTGAAACCGCTCTTTTCTTTCGCAGGTATGGGCGTAGTGATTGATGTAACGCAAGCCGATATTGATAAAGTAAAGGATCCCGAAAACTGGATACTGCAGCGTAAAGTAAGATATGCCGATGTGATAGCAACGCCGGATGTACCCGCCAAAGCAGAGATCCGTTTATTTTATTTTTGGAAAGATGGCTGGGCAAGGCCCATAGGGGTACATAACCTCACCAGGTTAAGTAAAGGAAAAATGATCGGCACCAGGTATAATAAAGATAAGGAATGGGTAGGCGGAACGGTTGCATTCTTTGAAAAGTAAACATTGAATATTGAGCAGTGACCATTATAGTAAAGAATAATCAATGTTCAATTTTCAACTAGCCAGGTTCAATAAAAATACAAACATACTATTATGAAAAATGGTTCTGCCAGGTTTGAATTCTTTTTAGCGCAGTTGCAGGTATTGTTAGCCACGGCTAAAAAACAAAAAAATCCAGGATTGTGGTTGTACCAGAATAACATGCGTACCCCGCTGTTCATGCTGGAAGGATTATCAAAAGTATATAGCGGTATACACAACGCCAAAAAGTTCAGCAAATTAAAAGAGCATTTTAAAGTTTTAGAAGATATGTTGGGCACTATTGATTACTATGATGGTTTTGCTAAAACCTTTGCGGCCAATCCAAATGTGCCTGTTGCGATTGTTAATTATTTACAGGCGCAAACAAGGGAAAAAATTCAGAGTCTTAACGAAGTACTTGCCGAAGACAAATGGCTGGGAGACGGTGCTGATAGAATCAAAAAAATACAAAAAAAGTTAAGCAAGGCAGACTGGTTAAAAGAAGCCAAAGAAATAAAAGCACTCAATGATTATTATGGCAAAGCCATTTACGGGATCGCCGAATTTATCTGCGCTGACAAATTGCATTTTGACAATGTGGAAAATGATGTGCATGAATTAAGAAGAAAATTAAGGTGGCTGAGCATTTACCCGCAGGCATTTCAAGGCTGCATTCAATTGAGCAAAACAGCACATCCTTCAGCCGACTTAACTGCATACCTTACCCCGGAAATTGTTGGTTCGCCTTATAATAAAATGCCTGATGCCGGCGACTGCAAATATTTTTTATTGCTGAGTAAAGATCATTTTTATGCACTGAGCTGGATGATCGCCGAGATGGGTAAATTAAAAGACAGTGGTCTTGGCATCATTGCCATTAAGGAAGCCTTACAGCAGGCCGGCAAAGTAAAAGATGAGGCCGCGTACAATAAAGCCTACGGGATATTGGGTGAAACTCAGCCACGGCTGCAGGAAATATTACGAAAAGCAGCAGCTGTTTGCACCACCTACTTTGATGAACAAAACCTGGAACAGCTTGTCATTGGTACGGTTGCTGCAAAATAATTTTCATTCCTCTTTATTACTTTTTTTAAAATAGTATCATCATTAAAAAGAAATACTTATTTTTGTTTAATTTTAGACAAGACTAAATTTATTTTTTTAAATGGTAAAAAATATTTTATTGCCATGCCTGCTCCTTGTAGTTATTACTGCAACAGCTCAAATTGAAAAAATTGATACCGACCGCCCCGACCAGACGGAGAGCGCTTTTGTTATTCCTAAAAAATATATCCAGGTAGAAGGGGGATTTATAGCAGAAAAACAAAATATTTATGCTCATAATTATACCATCCCGACTGTACTCACGAAATACGGACTTTCAAAAAAAACAGAACTGCGGCTGATCACCGAATTAAATTTTACAGACAATAAATTGTACAACTTCGGTGAGACGACAATAAATACACCTTTGCAATTAGGCTTTAAAACGGCATTATGGGAAGCGCATGGTTTGTTGCCAAAAACTTCTTTTATTCTTCATGGAGCTTTACAGGATATCGGTTACAGCGGTCAAAACGGCACTATAAAAACCAAAGAAATTGCCTGTAATTACCGCCTTACATTGCAACATACGATCACCAAAAAAATTAGCCTGGGCTATAATATTGGTATGGAATGGGAAAGACTGTCGGAAGCCCCCGCCTATGTGTACAGCATTGCAACTGGATTCAACCTTGGCGAAAAGTGGTATGCTTATGCAGAAGCTTTTGGCGCTCTTGTACAAAATGAGCAACCCTGCAATAACCTGGATGCGGGAATAGCTTACTATGTAAATGACAATTTAAAACTGGATATATCCGCAGGTGTTGGAGTAAATGATAATGCGCCACCGGATTATTTTGCAGCAGGCGTATCATTTCGTTTTAAGACCGGTAAATAATTATTGCAGCAGGTCGTTCACCAGTTTATCCAATTCCTTGCCTTCTGCATCAATGGCAACAATATTCCCGTTCCTGTCCAGTAAAAAACTGGTGGGTATCGCTTCAATGCCCAGTGCCAGGGCCACTTTACTGTTCCATCCACCAGTATCATTTACCTGGGTATATTTTATTTTATCCTGTTTAATGGCTTTTACCCAGGCATTCTTTTTATTATCAATAGAAACACCGAATACTTCAAAGCCCCTTTCCTTATACTTTTTGTACAATTTTACTACAGATGGGTTAGACGCCCTGCAGGGCCCGCACCAACTTGCCCAAAAATCTACCAGTACTACTTTGCCTTTAAATGATGACAGGTTTACGATACTATCATTTACATTGGGTAAAGTTATTTCCGGTAAGGGGGTGCCTATTTTTACCTGCGACATAGCCGGCAAAGCCGATAAGGCAATCGCCCATATAAAAATTAATTTTTTCATTTACAGCAGTTTTTTTTCCTGAATAAAGATAATATGAATTGCAATATTTTTTTCACGTTGATGGTTGACATTGCAAGTTACTCAGTAATGAAGATCAGCGTTCAATTGATAATGTTAAAATAATTAAGGAAGACACAACAGAAGGCAGTACTCAATTCACAAAATTCCATTGTATCCCAAACCTGAGGATCAATCCCTGTGTGGGATAATGCGGCGCCGCAAAATTATTGTTGATGAACCCAAAGCCATTGGCAAAGCTGGCCGTATTTAAATTTTCTGCACGGATATAAGCAGTAAATGATTTGATCCTGAAATCGAAGAAGGCGGTGACATCAGGAAGGTTCTTTAGCTTGAATGTATCCTGCGGCGTAAACTGTCCTATTACCGGCGAATAATTATATCCTTCGTAAGGCGTATAATACCGTATCTCCAATCCCGTACTTAAATTAAGGTTCTTATAAAACACACCCTCAAATGCAAAGCGGTTACGTGTAAAAAGCAGGGGCACTTTTACCGGGGCACTGCCATCCGTCTGCTGTGCTGTTGCTTCAGCATACCAATTCAGTCTTTTCGTTAACTTTATTTTTTTAGAAGCAGACAGCTGCAATAGGTTGATGATCTTGCTATATTGAGCAGTATGATGATAGTCGGAAAAATAAGCGAGGTTCGTGATCAAATGATTTTTAAAACCCAGGTTGATGAACTGGTTATGTGCTTCGGCGCCAAATGAAATGATATTTTCCTTCTTACCAATGCTGTTACTATTCTTAAAATTAAATGCTGACAAATTGTTATAAATAAATGAAGGGCTACGGTTTACATTAGTAAAAAACAGGCGTACGTCACCCAATTTCTTATTCAAATACCGGTCGATGGTAGCATAAGCACTATAATCTCCGCTGTTCAATCCATTTAAATAAAATTCACCTTTCAACAAAACCTCCCATAATTTATTCCGCGTTTTATTGCGGTACTCGCTATGCAATACAATATTGTAATACCGTTTCGTTTCAATATTGGTTACCCGGTAAAATTCTGCTTTGATATTTTCTATCCTTGCCCCTGCTAAAAAAAACTGTGCGGCATTCTTTGTATCCGGGAACTGCAGCAGAGAAAAATCATTGCTGATGACGCTCCATTTTTCATGCACGTATAAGGAATCATTGCGGCCATTCAGCAAACTATCATACCATAATTTGTAAATATTAGGGCGGCTCGTAGCAGTATCAATAGCCAGGTCACGGTATAAATAATCGTAATGGCTGTAGGTAAAACTATACTGTGCCCTTAATTTGGGATAAAACAAATACTCAGTGGTAGAATCATTCACTGCAATGGAATCATTTTTACCAATATCATAGGTCTGCCTTAAAAAGAAAGTAAAATCCTTATCGATATTTCCGGTATTCACGGTGGTATTAAAAGGATTGGGTGTAAAAGCCACGGCATTACCCAGGTTTACATTCACTGCATACCGTTTCTTTTTATTGGGATCTGATAAAGAACTGTCATTGACGATACCCCCGTTCTCGGAGTTTTTAATTGTATTACCCACCAGTACAATATATGCGGCATACCTTTTTTTGTTGCCCTGGTAATTGCTGAACAGGCGGTAACTTTTGTGGTTGGCATTCTGCGTTACAAAAAATCCGGGTGCACTGATCAGGCGGTAATCAAAACCAAAATTCCAGTTGGGGCGCGGGTTTTGTGTATGCAATACTTTTATCATCTGCTCCTTGCCCGATGCCAGTTGATAGCCGAGTTGTGTAAAAGGTTTGGTAGTTTTATAAAATTTTGTTTCCTCTAATTTAAAACGGTATACATCAAAAGCATGGAAACCGGCATCCCAGCCGGGCTTGAGATTGGGCCTATAGATCAACGGGTAAGCGGCCGCGCCATTATTACCCAAATATTGCCATGACGAGGGAACAGAGAAATATTTATCAAAATCATTGATAGAAGAATCGATGCGGTTGATACGCACAGAATCAATGAATTTATAACTGATGCTGATGGAATCTTTTCTATCATCACGATGCTCAAAACCCATTGCATTTTCTTTGCCTGACTTGCTGGTATCCTTTTTAGTTTGGCCCACACCCCCAAATTTTGGCATCTTCTTTAAAATAGTGGGCTCCTGCGCACAGCAAACACTACAAACAAAAACCACCAGTAAGAGCGTAAATAAATACTTCATGTGTGCGGTTACAGTTGGGCTACCAGTTCTTTAAAAATATAAGTCAATTTGGGTTCAGCATCTTTTGCCGCCTGCAATACTTCATCGTGCGTAATGGTATTCTCTTCGTCGCGGATACCGATATCTGTTATTACGCTCATCGCAAAAACCGGCAATCCCATATGCACCGCGGCGATCACTTCCTGCACCGTGCTCATACCCACTGCATCACCGCCGATAAGGCTTAATAATTTATACTCGGCCCTGGTTTCAAAAGTTGGGCCGGTTACACCGCAGTACACGCCTTCTTTTAATTCAATATTTTTTTTCGCCGCAATGTCTTTTACTTTATCGATCAAATATTTTTTATACGGCTCACTCATATCCGGGAAGCGTGGCCCGAGTTCACTGCTATTTTGTCCAACCAAAGGATTGGGCGTAAAAAAACTCACATGGTCTTTGATGATCATCAGGTCACCCACTTTAAAAGCCCTGGTTGAACCACCCGCCGCATTGCTGATCAACAATGTTTCGATACCCAAAAATTTCATCACCCGTATAGGGAAAACCACTTCTGGTGTGGAATACCCTTCATAATAATGAAAACGGCCGGCCATGCACACCACATTCTTTCCCCCCATCTGGCCAAATATTAATTTACCGCTATGTCCTTCTACCGTACTCACCGGGAAATGCGGGATGGTATTATAAGGAATTTCTTTTGCCACCGTTATCTCGCTTGTAAAACTGCCCAGGCCACTACCCAATACTATACCAACCACCGGTTTTTCACTGTACTGTTTTTTGATAAAAGCCACTGCTTCATTGATTTTTTGCATCATAAACAAATCCTGGTTTTTTGTGCGCCAAAGGTAAGGCAAGATGTGTTAAAGCAGTTGTAAGTTGTAGCTAATAAGTATTAAGTTATGAGTTTTAAGTTATAAGTATGCCGGGCGATGCATTATTGAATGGCATATAGCAGCATTGGAAAAAAGCTCAGCAGTGGCATACTTTTAAATGGAGCGTCGCCACTGAAGTTCCACCATGAAATGATGCCGGTAACAAAAAAATCTCCTCTTGCATTTTGACTTATAATTTACCACTTATAACCTATCACTTTTTAAATTATCTTCGCCAAAACTTTTTTTACTATGAATCTTCATGAATACCAGGCTAAAGAATTATTGAAAAAATACAATGTACCGGTGCAGGAAGGCATCCCCTGCAATACACCCGGCGAAGCCGAAGAAGCTTACCGCCAGATACACACCCAATACGGCAGTAAGTTTGCCGTGGTAAAAGCGCAGATACATGCAGGTGGGCGTGGTAAAGGCAAGATCCGCGGTACTGAACAGCGTGGTGTGGCCGTTGGTAAAAATGCGGAGGACGTAAAGAATATTGCACAAAATATCATTGGTGGTATATTGGTAACCATTCAAACCGGTGAAACAGGTAAGCTGGTGAATAAGGTACTCGTAGCACAGGATGTTTATTATGAAGGCCTCACTCCTGTAAAAGAATTTTACTTATCTATTTTATTGGACCGAAGCAAGGGACAGAATGTAGTTATGTACAGTACCGAAGGCGGTATGAATATTGAAGATGTGGCACATGATACGCCTGAAAAAATATTTAAAGAATGGGTGCACCCCGGTGGTGGGCTACAGGGATTCCAGGCGAGGAAGATCGCTTTTAACCTTGGCCTTAGCGGTAATGCTTTTAAGAACTGCGTAAAATTTGTAACGAACTTATACAATGCCTATGTTGGCTTGGATTGCGGTATGCTGGAAATAAATCCATTGTTCAAGACCAGCGATGAAAAAATAATTGCGGTGGATTGTAAGATGAGTATTGATGACAATGCTTTGATGCGCCATCCTGATCTTGCTGCGATGAGGGATATCAGCGAAGAGGATCCTACCGAAGTAGAAGCAGGTAAATTCAATTTAAACTTTGTGAAATTAGATGGCAATGTGGGTTGCATGGTGAATGGCGCCGGCCTTGCCATGGCCACAATGGATATGATCAAATTAAGCGGTGGTGAACCTGCCAACTTTTTAGACGTAGGTGGTACGGCCAATGCGCAAACGGTAGAAGCAGGCTTCCGTATCATTTTAAAAGACCCGAAAGTAAAAGCTATATTAATAAACATATTCGGTGGTATCGTTCGTTGCGATCGTGTAGCACAGGGCGTTATTGATGCGTACCAGAGCATTGGCAATATCAGTATCCCCATCATCGTTCGCCTACAGGGCACCAATGCCGATGTAGCAAAAAAATTAATTGATGAAAGCGGCCTTAAAGTTCAAAGCGCTATTTTATTAAGTGAAGCTGCTGCCCTGGTAAATAAAGCAGTGGCCTAAGATAGAAAGTTCGTAGTGCATAGTTGATGGTTTATGAAAGATCCATTCAGTGTAAGTACTCTTCGAACAATGAACCATAAGCGAAATACTTTTTTGATTTTTGTAACCAAACAACTGAAAGGATCCTGCCGGGAATGGCAGGATTTTTTTTTGGATAGTTGTTCGATGACCTGCTTGTAAAAAATACCTGGGTAAAGGCACGGCTAAAAATTGCAGTGCCTAAAAAATATTGAGAGTATATTATTATTTATCTTTTGTAAAAAGAAATGTACTACCACCCTGTTTCAGGGTCATCTCATTTTTTGCCGTATCAAATATAAATTCGGCACCAGCCGCTAGATAATTGAAGGTATCCTTACCGGAGTTTGTCAAGGCTATTTTATCCTGCCCTGTTGGCTCCGCCATTAAACCATCAGTACCTTTTGTAAAAACCACTTTTATAGGAATTTGTTTGCTGCTGTAACTGCCTGTGTATTTATCCAGCTCTTCACTACTTAATGAAACCGTTTTTTCTTTTGTCTTGCCCCAACTATTATTTTTTTCATCCGCATCTACGTAAATACCGCCATCCAGTTTTAAATAACTGATCTTTTTGCCGGTACTGATATCAATGGTTGCTGTCTGCTGGTCTTTTTCCCAAATGGCAGCGGTTTTATGAATGGTTTGCGTACTGCCATCACTATATTCAATTACAATATCTAACGGGATGGCAAAGCCGCCAATATTTTTTACAGTAACGGTATACCCCTGTTTATTTGGTTCCACTTTTTCCGCTGCTACATCCATATAATTACTGGTAAAGAACCAATTGTTCCAGTACCAGCTAAGGTCTTTTCCATTGATATCGGAAAAGCTGTTGAACATATCCCATGGAATGGGATGTTTGCCATGCCAGCGATCCATAAACCCATGCAGGCATTTCCTGAATTGATCATCACCCAGCATGTCTTTCAATCCCAAATAGGCGAGCGCAGGTTTGCCGTATTCATTATGGCCCATGGCCTGGCCGCTTAAAATATTTACCGGCGTGATGATGGGCACCTGTGTTTCATCTGATGGATTAACGGCCCAGCCATTTACCCTGAACTGTTTAAAAAAATTATCGGCTTTTTCTTTACCAAGATCTGCAATTGCGATCATATTTTCGAATGCTGTTGTCCAGCCTTCATCCATAAACCCATAACGGTGTTCGTTGATGCCCATGTAAAATGGAAAGTAACTATGCCCCACTTCGTGCTCTGCAATAAAACGTTGTATAACGTCGTCATCCTGTTTACTGTCATTGGCCATCATTGGGTATTCCATATCAGCAAAGCCCTGTATGATCGTGCTTTTCGGGAACGGGTAAGGAACACCTGGCCAGTTATTACTGTACCAGTCCAGCGAATGCTGTATATGTTTTACCTGGTTGTGAAAATTTACCGACTTATCCAAAAAAGCCGACTGGCAACTTGCTCTTCTTCCTGATTTTTTATCCACTACCACGCTTGCAGCATCCCACACATAATGATCACTGATGCAATACGCCATATCACTCACGTTAGTTGCTTTCCAGGTCCAGGTGTTGGTCGCATTTTGTGTGGTGATATTTTTTGCTTCAATATCTTTTTGTGTTACCACGTTGATCACATCATTGCTGGTAAAACTTTTATTGAATTTATCCAGGTACGGCGCCTGTAAAACTTCTTTTGCATTCAACAGGTCGCCCGTTCCCCATACCAAAAAGTTTTTAGGAACAGTTACTGCAACTTCATAATCATTAAAGTCGTTATAAAATTCCTGTGCATCGGTAAAGTTCATCCTGTCCCACCCAAATACATCATCCATTACGGCTACACGAGGATAAAAATAGCCCAGGAAAAAACTGGTACTGTCCAGTTTACCTTCTCTCCCGCTTTCTTCACTCAAATCATAATGCCAGTCGAAGCCCAGTTGCACACTATCTCCCGGTGCTACCGCTTTAGTTAATCTTGTACCGAAGTTGGTAGAACCGCGTGGATCACCAAACGGCTTCACGGTTCCGTTCTCTGTATATTTATCAATATGTATCCCGGTAGTTAAATATTCCGGCGAAGCATTCCCTTGCCTTGCAGTACCCGCGTTATGAATGTTCACAATCAATTTAATGGTCAACCTTGTCAGGGGATTCGGGCTGTTATTGATATAGGTAATGGTTTCAGTGCCCGTTACGCCTTTGGCAGGGGGCATTGTGGTTACTTTAATATTATAGCGGCCGTAGTTTTGCCAGTATTTATTTCCGGGCTTACCATCGGCACTTCTTGTGCCGTTATCAAATGCTTTTTTTACATTTTGAGGCATAAACAATGGCTGCTGTGCGGCAGCGCCTGTAACAATAAACAGGCATAGAAAAAACAGTACTTTATTCATGGCATATATTTTTAAGAAGGGCTGAAATTAAGCAGAGAGAAACGGGCAACCTATTTTTTGATGCAGTTTTATATAAACGGTAGCATTAAAAAATGATCACTTCGTTTTGGCGAAGTGATCATCATTATTATTGGTTAGAGTTGAAATACTGTTACCAGAATTTGACATATAATGCTACAAGGATCAGCAATGTGGCCGCTATCATAGCAACTACAGATGGTTTGAGTTTAAACATGCTCTTGTCCAGTTCAAATGCATTCGGGTTAACTTTAGGACCAGAAAGGCTGATGCCGATCATTACCAACATAGTGATCACAAAGGCCCATCCCATGTTGATCAGAAATGGAATCTCATACACACCATCATTGTTTTTAAATGCAGTGTACATAAAATTCTCATGCCCCAATACCGAAACTGCAAAGCTGTTAAAGAAAATAGCCATCGCAAAACCAGTGATCAAACCCGCTACCGCAGCTGTTCCCGTGGTACGTTTCCAAAACATTCCAAGGATAAACATTGCAAATACACCGGGGCTGATAAAGCCGGTATATTTTTGAATGAAAGTAAATCCACCTGCACCGCTTATTCCTAAAAGATCTTTCCATTCAAATATTACGGCCAATACAATAGCAACCAATGCCACCATCCTGCCGACCCAAACCATATTTTTTTCTTCAGCTTCTCTTCCGAGGTTTGCATTGGTAACAGATTCCAATACATCGGTTTTTGAAACATTACTGTTAGGCTCAACTGATTTTTTTCTAAAATATTTTAAATAGATATCTAAAGTAAAGATGGTACCAATACTATTTAATTTACCGGCTAATGATGCAACGATTGCTGCAGTTAAAGCAGCGATGGCCAATCCTTTTAAACCTGATGGAAGGAAACCGAGGATCGCTGAATATGCACCATCCATTCCGCTTAAACCCGGCAGGTGCCCGTTCTTGTGCAATACATAAGCCGCAATGCCCGGCAACATCACGATGATGGGCATCAGCAGTTTTAAAAATCCTGCGAATAAAATTCCTTTACGTGCGGTTTGAAGGTCAGCACCCAATGCCCTCTGCGTAATGTACTGGTTGCAACCCCAGTAATTTAAATTCACGATCCACTGGCCCGCAAAATACATGGCGATACCGGGGAGAATCAAATATTTATTAACGTCTTCCTGCGGAGTAGCTGCGGTGGGTTTATTTAATATCATATGAAAATGATCCGGCGCCTGGCTCATCAATGTTTTAAAACCGGCAAGCGCATCTCTTCCCAAACCAAATTTTTCGCTTACAATGGTCAATGCAAAATAAATAGTTGCAAAACCACCAATGATCAAAACAGCTACCTGTATCACGTCGGTGTAGCCAATTACTTTCATGCCACCCAAGGTGATGATCAATGCAAATACAGCCAACGCGATCATTACAATGTGTAAATATTCCGGGCCTATCAATCCGCTGATAGCAATAGCACCGAGGTATAAAATTGAAGTAAGGTTTACAAATACATAAAGGAATAACCAGAAAATGGCCATAATCAGTGACACTGTTTCATTATACCGAGTTTTTAAGAACTGCGGCATGGTGTAGATCTTGTTCTTTAAATAAATGGGAATAAACCAAACAGCAATAATGATCAGTGCTAATGCGGCTATCCATTCGTAAGCAGCCACCGCAACGCCAACAAAATAACCATTCCCGCTCATGCCAATGAACTGCTCTGCAGAAATATTGGAGGCGATCAATGATGCACCGATGGCCCACCAGGTGAGAGATCCCTCAGCCAAAAAATAGTCATGGGATGCAGTAATGGTTGCTTTCTTCTTTTTATTATATACCCAATAACCGTAACCGGCAACCAGGATAAAATAGATCACGAAGATCAACATGTCTAAAGATGATAAACCTTTCATAAGCAAGTTGCTGTTTTATAATGATAAATATTATTTGCTGTTGATTTTGTAAAATACATCATTCCATCTTAACTCGTTCTTTAAATTGTACATGTTCGTATCCTTATTGATGCAAACGAATTCAATGCCTGCCATGGCTGCAAAGTCTTCCATATTTTCTGCAGTTAAGTTCTGGCTAAAGCCTGTATGGTGCGATCCGCCTGCATGTATCCATGCGGCACAGCCGGTTTGCATATTGGGATGGGGCTTCCATAAAACCCTTGCCACCGGTAGTTTTGGCAGATCATTCATTGCTTTTACTGCATCCACGGTATGCACCAATAACCTGAAGCGGCTACCCATATCCATTATGGAAGCATTTAATGCGGGGCCTGCACCAACGTTGAACACTAAACGCACAGGATCCGCTTTACCACCAATGCCCAGCGGATGAATTTCGCAACTGGGTTTGTTAACGGCAATACTTGGGCAGATCTCCAGCATATGGCTGCCCAATACCATTTCATTACCCGGTTCAAAATGATACGTGTAATCTTCCATAAAAGAATTACCACCCGGTAATCCAGTGCCCATTACTTTCATGGCTCTTACCAAGGCAACTGTTTTCCAGTCACCTTCGCCGGCAAAGCCATAGCCGTCGGCCATTAAGCGTTGTGCTGCTATGCCCGGCAATTGTTTTAAGCCATGTAAGTCTTCAAATGTATCGGTGAAACCTTTGTAATTGCCTTCTTCTAAAAATTTACGGATACCGATCTCTATTCTTGCCGCATCACGTAATGACTCATGTTGGCTATTCCCTTTTTTCAACGAGGGCATTAATTTATAGCATGCCGCATATTCATCACATAATTTAGTAACGGCGGTTTCCTTTACAGCATTGATCACCCCTGCAAGGTCACCGATGCCACAGGTATTGACACTGTAACCAAACTTGAATTCTGCTTCCACTTTATCGCCATCGGTTACGGCCACGTACCGCATATTATCACCAAAGCGAACAAACTTTGCTCCCTGCCAATCATTCCATCCCAATGCAGATCGCGTCCATCCCGCGATTTGCGCAATCACTTTCTTATCCTGCCAATGGCCCACCACCACTTTTCTTTCCATACGCATACGGCTCATGATAAAACCAAACTCACGGTCACCATGAGCCGATTGGTTGAGGTTCATAAAATCCATATCAATATCAGCCCATGGAATATCGCGGTTGAATTGTGTGTGCAGGTGCAGCAATGGCTTGTGTAATATCTTCAATCCATTGACCCACATTTTTGCAGGAGAAAAAGTATGCATCCAGGTAATGATACCGATACAGTTCCTGCTGCTGTTGGCATCAACACATAAATTGTATATCTCTTCAGTTGATTTTAATATGGGTTTAAAAACAATTCTTACAGGGATTGCTTCTGCATCATTCAGTGTTTTTGCAACTAATGCAGCGTGTTTAGCTACCTGTTTCAAAGTTTCTTCTCCATATAAATTCTGGCTGCCCGTTGCAAACCAAACTTCTAACCCTCTTGTATTGATACTGTTTTTCATTTCATTTTTTTAGGAGAGCAATCTTTTAATAAAAAAAAATTGCACGGTGTTACTTAGTTAAGCGTTCAATATCTTTTACCTGTGTTGGAAACCAAAGCGTCATCTCGCCCTTACCCCTGTTGGCCCAGCTGTAATAGGGTATCGCGGTAAAACTTTGTTTTTGTGTTGAGCTATTATCATTATTAGTGATGATCACTGCCGGTACCTGAGCCTTTAATGTCATCACGCCATTTAAGATTGCGGGATTAAATTCACTGGTAAAAACCGTGTTCGCCGGAATGATGAGGTTAGTGGTCTTGCTATTATTGTCTACCCATTCCGCACAATACATGATGGGCCCGCGTTGCAATGCCACTTTGCCAATATCGCTTTTTACATTTTCATTGGCTACTACCCTTTTGACTTCCATAAGCAGGTCTACTTCCACCAGGTCATTTTTTTTCCATGTCCTTTTGATCACTGCATAACCATGCTGGATATTGTAATCTATCTTTTGGCCGTTGATTTTTATTCCAGGTTTTGAAGAAGTACTGCTTTCATATTTATAGAGATCAGAAGGAATAGCGGTGTTCTGTGCCCAGCCCGGAATGCGCACCAGTATATTAAATGAATTGGGCTTTGCTGTATTGATCGTGAATTTTAAATTACCTGCCCAGGGATAATTATTTTGCTGGATAACCTGCACGGGTTTATTATTGATGTTAAGGTCAACAGTGCTGCTGATGAAAAGGTTCACAAATAAATTATCTTCTTTTTGTGCATACATGTAACCGGGTACAGAAGGAATTAATCTTGTTAAGTTAGTGGGGCAACAGCTGCATTCAAACCAGCCGGAGCGTTCCCTTTCAATATCCGGATGTGTAAAGCTATTGCTGATCTCCATGGCATTGGTATAAAAAAAAGATTTGCCATCCAAACCAATACCTGATATTAACCCGTTGTACAACGTTTTTTCGAGCACATCAATATACTTAGCATCACCATGTAATAAAAACATTCTGTAGTACCAATAAACTTCCGCAATGGAAGCACAGGTTTCATTGTAAGCAGTATTGTTAGGCAATTCGTAATTGGCACCATAACGCTCGCCATCTCCAATTGCGCCTACGCCGCCCTGTACATAAATTTTCTTTGTTACTACGTTCTCAAATATCTTATCAATAGCTTTTGTTAAACTATCATCGCCTGTAAGCGCTGCAACATCTGCAACTGCAGCATATAAATATCCGGCTCTCACCGCATGGCCCACTGCTTCATCCTGCAACACCACCGGTTTATCATCCTGCCAGTAAGCGCCATTTTTCCAGGCGTCTTTACTTTTAGGATCGTAACCGGGATAATGCCCTCTTGCTTCAATAAAGAATTTCGCGGTATTTAGATACTCCAGTTTGCCGGTGATACGGAATAATTTTACCAACCCCATTTCAACGATCTCGTGTCCCGGTGCCACAGCTCTTTTACCTGGCCCAAACACACTGCAAACGAGATCGGCATTTTTTAATGCGATATCTAAAAAATTCCTTTTTTTAGTAGCCTGGAAATGTGCTGCTGCGGCTTCATACATATGGCCGGCGTTGTACAACTCGTGGCTCAATTCTCTTTCTTTCTCCCATCTTTCTTTTCCTACCCAACTGCTTACATGCAAAGGATCGATTGTTCTTGCAGTATACAAATAACCATCAGGTTCCTGCGCAGCTTTAATGATCGTGATCAAAGAATCTACATAGGCTTCCAGTTTTTTATCAGGATGCACTGCCAACGAAAATGAAGCGCCCTCAATAGTTTTATAAATATCAGTATCATCGAAAGGATAGCGGGTGCAGAACTTGCCCTGCTTTTGAGCCGCCATCACAAAATTCTTTACACGGCCCGTGTTTTCACAACGTTCAAAAGATGCAGGAATCGTAACGGTGCGGTTGATCTCAATTCTTGGTAACCAGAAATTATCAGATAGTTTTACCTGTGTAAAATTCACTTCTTTAATAGCATAATCTTTTTGCTGTGCCAATGCAGGCAGGCTTAAAAGAAATGCGGCTGTTACAAAATAATTTTTCATGCAATTATTTTTATAGGGAAGTTTTGTTTTAAAAAGAAGACTTCCCTGCGATTCACTTCACTGAAAATTTATACAAAGAGGTATGCGTGTATTTTTCACCGGGTTTTAAAATAGTATTGGGAAATGTTGGTTGATTGGGACCATCGGGAAAATGCTGTGTTTCCAGGCAAAGGCCGGCATGCAATACATATTTTTTTCCGCCTTTTGTATTCGTTAATGTACCATCTAAAAAATTACCACTATAAAACTGGATGCCCGGTTCGGTGGTGAACACTTCCATAAAACGCCCGCTGGCAGGATCATACAGGGTGGCAACGCTTTCCAATGAATTGCCGCTTCTGTTAATTACCCAGTTATGATCGTAGCCGCCTTTAACAGCTGCAATATCATTGCCTATTTTTTTTGCAGTAGTAAAATCCATTGGTGTGCCTTTTACCTCGGGTAGCTTTCCGGTTGGTATCAATACCGAATCTACTTCAGTGAATTTATCTGCCGTTAGCATTAGTTCATGGTCCAATATCGTTGAATCTTTACCCGCTGATAAATTAAAATAACAGTGATTGGTTAGATTAACTGGTGTGGCTTTATCGGTTGTTGCCGTATAATCAATCTTTAATGCGTTATCTGCAGTTAAAGTATACACTACTTCTACAGAGAGGTTTCCGGGATAACCTTCTTCACCATCTTTGCTGAGGTAAGTTAATTTTAAACTGCTGTCACCTGCCTGTTTTGTTGCAGTCCACATCACTTTATCAAAACCTTTTAAACCGCCATGTAAGGATTGCCCGTTATTATTTGTTGCTAATGTATAAGCAGTTCCATCCAAAGTAAATTTTCCTTTTGCGATGCGGTTGCCATAACGGCCTACCAAACACCCGAAATAAGGGTTGCCTTTTTGCAAATAACCAGCTAATGAATCATAGCCCAGTATCACATCGCCGTCTTTTCCTTCTTTATCTTTTGTAATGATCTTTGTAACTGTGCCACCATAATTTAATATACTTACCTGCATGCCATTGGCGTTGGTTAGCGTGTATTGTGTAACCGCTTCTCCATTAAAGCTACCGAAGGGTTTTTCCGTAATAGTTATTTTAACAGGAGTATTTGTAGCAGTGCTGTTATCTGTACTGTTATCACAGGAGGATAAAAATACCGCTGCTGTGAGAATAAATGTGGATACTTGTTTCATAATTAGCTGTCGTTTTATTTAAGAGATACCAGGTCTTTTTATTCATCTAAACCGCTGTCGGGGTTTGCAACCGCCGACAGGGTTAATGGATCAATCATTGCCCATAATAAGAATCCGGGCCGTGTTTACGTTGATAATGTTTCCGGATCAATGTGTCTTTCAATCTTGGTGCATTAAAATTGATCTGCTCCGTTAACAACGCCATTTTTGCAATGTATTCCAGTACAGCGCTGTTGTGTACCGCTTTGGCGGCGTTGTTTCCCCATGTAAAAGGTGCATGACTGCCCACCAATACCATTTCCACCTCTTCGTATTTCAGGTAATTTGTTTTAAAGCAGTTCATGATCTGGAAACCTGTTTCATATTCGTAGTTGCCTTTTATCATTTCATCATCCATCATTGGCGCACAGGGAATATCAACGGTGTTGTAATCGGCATGCGTTGTTCCGAGGATGGGAATATCTCTTTGCGCCTGCGCCCATGCAGTAGCGTAAGTAGAGTGCGTATGTGCGATGCCGCCGATCTTTTCCCAGTGTTTGTATAGTACCGCATGGGTTAATGTATCAGATGAAGGGCGAAGATCTCCTTCAACAGTTTTACCTTCAAAATCAACGATCACCATTTTTGCAGGGGTGAGTTCTTCATAAGCAACACCACTCGGTTTAATGGCAAATACGCCGAGGCTTCTATCGGCAGCACTCACATTACCGAATGTAAAAAGCACCAAACCCAATTTAGGTAATTGCATGTTGGCTTCGTAAGCTTCCTGTTGCAGGTGTGCGTATTTATTCATATCCTAATCCCTGCCCCTATCCCCTAAAGTAGGAAATGGAGAAGATTATGTTTTATTTGTTACTAATTAGTTTCAATTTTATTTCCAAGATCTAAATACATTTTATATCGTTTTGCGTAATAATCTATTTTATCTTTCTCCGGTTCGTATATTTTTTCAAATCCTTGCCCCATAGCGTTCATTGCATCTTCTACTTTACTGTAAAGGCCAGCGGCAGTTGCGGCAAACATAGCAGCGCCTTTTGCACAGGTCTGTTCACTGCTGTGTATACGGATAGGCATGTTCAATACGTTTGCCATTACCTGCATCACGTAATTTGATTTTTTTGCAACACCGCCTAAAGCAATAATTCCTTTTACCGGAACTCCTTCCGCGATGAATCTTTCAACAATAGCTTTACTTCCAAAACAAGTACCTTCTACCAGGGCTTTAAATAATCTTGGTGCATCGCTGCCCAAATTAATATTGGCAATAACAGCTTTTAACAATTGGTTGGCATCAGGCGTGCGCCGGCCGTTCATCCAGTCGAGTGCCAGTTCATCTTTATCATTTAATTCAATCGCAGCTGCCTTGGTTGCTAAGCGTGCGATTATTTGATCGCTGATTTGTTCTCTTTCTTTTTCATCTTTCACAAACTGATGGATGGGCCAGCTCAATAAATTTTTGAACCATGCGTACACATCGCCGAATGCAGACTGGCCGGCTTCCATACCGATCATACCCGGAATAATGGACCCATTCACCTGGCCACAGATGCCTTTTACTAAAATATCTTTTACTTCAGATACCGGTGCAACCAGCATATCGCAGGTGGAAGTGCCCATTACTTTACTCAGGTAATACGGTTCAATCTGTCCGCCTACTGCACCCATATGGCAATCGAATGCGCCGGCACCTATAACCACATCGTTGGGCAAACCCAATTTTTGCGCCCACTCGTTGCTGATAGTACCTACCGGCTGGGCAGAAGTATAGGTTTCGGTAAATAATTTACCGGTTATTCCATCCAGTACGGGATCCAGCGTTTTAAAGAATTCGTTGGGAGGCAAACCATTAAATTCAGCCGACCATAGTGCTTTATGGCCCGCACTGCAAACACCGCGTTTTAATTTTCTAACATCATCTCCCCCGGTTAAAACGAAAGGTATCCAATCGCAATGCTCCACGAAGGAATGTATATTCTTTTGTATCGATCCGTCTTGTCTTAAAATATACAGGAGTTTTGCCCAAAACCATTCGCTGCTGTAAATACCGCCTACAAACTGTAAATAATTAACCGGGAATTTCCTGGCGTGTGCATTGATCTCTTCTGCTTCTTTTGTAGCAGTATGATCTTTCCACAATACGAACATGGCATTGGGGTTATTTTCAAATCCAGGCATTAACGCCAAAGGATTACCCGATGCATTCACTGCGACTGGAGTAGAGCCGGTAGTATCTACCGAAATGCCTTTTATTTTTGCCGCGATAACTACTCCTGCTTTTTGTACAATGTCTCTAATAGTGGCTTCCAAACCTTCTAAGTAATCCAATGGATGTTGCCGGAATTGATTGTTGATGGCATCACAATATTTTCCTTCCTTCCATCGTGGATAATAAAAAACCGATGAAGCGATCTCTTCACCATTCATGGCATTGAGTAAAACTGCACGCACAGAATCCGTTCCATAATCCACGCCTATCACATATTTATTTTCAACAGCCATCGTTACGATTTATTTTACCAGTTCAGGGAGTTGTGCATCACGGTAATCTTTTATAAAGCAAATAATATTATTGCCGTAAAATTCTTCTTTAGTATGCATTGTAGTGATCACCACCGCTTTCATCCCCGCTCTGGCAGCTGCCTCGACGCCTTTTGGTGAATCCTCAAACACAATACAATCCGCCGGGAACACCTGTAATTTTTCTGCACACTGTAAAAATGTTTCAGGGTGCGGTTTACTTTCAAATACATCATAAGCACTCACCACCACGCTAAAATATTTATGCAGGCTCAAACCATCCAGTATATAATCAATATTAAATGGTATAGCTGCAGAGCCAATCGCCATTTTAATATTTGCGTTGTATGCCTGTTCTAAAAAATCGGCCAGCCCATCAATTAATTTCAGATGAGGCCTGAAATTTTCCTGGTACCTGGTTTCTTTTTCAATGATCATTTCCTTCATAAGGTCAGCAGAAAATCTTCCCGGGAAAATTCTTTCCAGCAATTCTTCATTCTTTCCATAACACTGTAATTTTGTTTCTTCCAGTGAAATAGCAGCGCCAAGCCGGTTCAGTATTTCGTACCAGGATTGAATATGAAAGGACATGTCGTTGATCACTGTTCCATTCAGATCAAATAAAAAAGATTTCTGTTGTGCCATATTTTAAATAAACCTGTTTATTATGTTCTCGATGTATTCCTGTTTGCCGCTGATTATTGCAGGTTCACCATTGGCAACTGCATAATTTCTCAGATCTTCCAAAGTTAACTTACCGTTTTCAAAGTCCTTTCCTGCACCGTTGTTAAAGCTCGCATAACGTTCATGTCGGATCTTTTTATAACCTGACTTTTGAATAATATTATCGGCCACTATCAATGCCCTTGCAAATGTATCCATGCCGCCAATATGTGCATAGAACAGGTCTGCGAGATCGGTAGAATTGCGGCGGATCCTGGCGTCAAAATTTATTCCACCCCCGGCGAATCCACCGGCTTCAACGATCACGAGCATCGCTTCCACCAATTCGTTAATATTATTGGGGAACTGGTCGGTATCCCATCCGTTTTGATAATCGCCTCGGTTGGCATCAATACTGCCCAACATACCGGCATCTGCAGCCACCTGCAGTTCATGCTGGAAAGTATGCCCTGCAAGGGTAGCATGGTTGACCTCGATATTTAATTTAAAGTCATTCAAAAGATCGAACTGCCGTAAAAAACCGATCACTGTTTCGCTGTCATAGTCATATTGGTGCTTGCTGGGCTCACAGGGTTTGGGTTCAATAAAGAATGTACCTGTAAAACCATTGCGCCTGGCATATTCTTTTGCCGTATGTAAAAATTTTGCAAAATGTTCCTTCTCTTTTTGAACGTTAGTATTAAGGAGGCTCATATAACCCTCACGGCCACCCCAAAACACATAATTTTCTCCTTTTAAAGCAATGGTTGCATCCAAAGCCGCTTTTACCTGGGCACCGCCATGAGCGAGTACATGAAAATCAGGATTGGTAGCAGCACCATTCATATATCTTGGATTTGAAAATAAATTGGCCGTGCCCCACAATAATTTTACGCCACTTGCATGTTGTTTTTGTTGCAGGTAAACCGTGATGGATTGCAATCTTTTTTCATTGTCAGCTATATCATTGGTATAATCCACCACATCCACATCATGAAAACAATAATAAGGTAAGCCTAATTTAGTGATCAATTCAAAAGCGGCATCAGCTTTATCCTTTGCCCTTTCTACAGGATCAGTTTTAATATCCCATGGATGTAAGTGTGTTGGCGCTCCAAACGGATCTGCTCCATTGCCGCAGAAGCTGTGCCAGTAAGCACATGCAAAGCGCAAATATTCCTTCATGGGCTTACCCGCCACGATCTTATTTTCATCATACCAACGATAGGCCAAAGGATTATCTGACTGCTGACCTTCGTATTTTATTTGCCCGATGCCATTAAAAAATTCTTTGTCACCTAAGATAACTGACATGTTGATTAGTTTATTGGTTAATTAGTGTAATACGTGATTAGATTTCGTGTATTTAATGTTTATAATTCGTGTAATAAAATTTCCTTCCATTTCTCATACAATTCATCATATAAATTCTCTTTTGTTGGTTCAATTAATTTTACAGGTTTAAAATTTCTGAATGCATCTTTTGCAGACGAATATATTCCCGCGCCAATACCTGCACCTGCAGCAGCGCCGGCACTTCCATCGCAATTGTACAATTCTACCGGGACATTTGTGGCATTTACAAAACTTTCGGTGAATACATCACTTAAAAACATATTCGCATTCCCTGCTCTTATAACCGTTGGCAGTATACCATTTTCTTTCATGATATCGAGACCAAAACGAAATGCAAAAGCAATACCTTCCTGGCCTGCCCTTAGCAGGTGCCCTGTTGCATGAATATTGAAATCTATATTTTTAATGTGGCTGTTGAGTATCCTGTTTTCCAGCATCCTTTCAGCACCGTTACCAAAAGGTAAGATCACCAACCCGTTGCTGCCGGGTTCAACAGCAGCTGCTGCTGCATTCATTTGTTGATAAGAAAAACTATTACCCGAGATATTTTTTAACCAGCGGTTTAAGCTGCCCGTCCCATTAATGCATAACAACACTCCCAATCGTTTTTGCGTTCCCGTATGATTAACGTGGGCGAAAGTATTTACTCTTGATCTTTTATCATAGGCCAGTTTATCGATCACTCCATAGATCACACCTGAAGTGCCCGCAGTAGCTGCTACTTCACCAGGCTCCAGTACATTCAATGATAAAGCATTGTTGGGCTGGTCGCCGGCCTTGTAATTTACGGTTACATTTTTACCGAGTGAAAGTTGGGTAGCTATATCTCTTTTTATGGTCCCATGAACAGCAAACACTTCTTTTATTGTTGGTATCACTGCTGCACTGAACCCAAAGTAATTAAATACATCTGCTGACAATTGCTGCTGCTGAAAATCCCAAAACATACCTTCTGATAAAGCGGAAACAGATGTAGTAACATCGCCTGTTAATTTCATGGCGATAAAATCCCCGGGCAACATGATCTTGTCAATACTGCTATAAATTTGGGGTTCGTTTGTTTTGATCCACGCCAGTTTGGAAGCGGTGAAATTGCCCGGTGAATTCAATAAATGTGATAAACATTTTTCATGACCGATGGCATCAAAAGCTTTGTTGCCTATTTCAACAGCGCGGCTATCACACCAGATGATGCTGTTACGCAAAACATTTTGATCTTTATCCACCAGCACCAAACCATGCATCTGGTAACTTATACCGATTGCTTTTATATCTGCCGGATCGTATTTTTTTTGTGCATGAACTTTAAGTATGGCTTGCTGCACCTGCTGCCACCATTCTTCCGGAGATTGTTCTGCCCAACCCGGTTGCGGAGTAATTATATTCATTTCAACTTCGGGATATTGAGCCCATGCAATGATGCTGCCATTGGCAGTATCAATAACAGCTGTTTTAACAGACGAAGTTCCAAGATCAATTCCGAGTAAAAGCATACTTCAATTTTAGGCTCAATTCTTCAACCGCTCCCAATATCAAATTTGTATTTAATTAAGCTGGTATACAACCGCTATTTTCGAAATAAAATATGCTATCTTATCAATTTATTGTAAATTAATGGCTCAAAAATGATAATATAACGGCTTTTATAGGCTCCGCTCCGCAACAAAAGAGTCGCCAGGATATTAAGGGAAAAGGTTTACTTTTTTGCATTCATGCCTTAGTGCCTTTGTTCCTAAAATTATTTTTGTAAAAAATAGAATGAAAACATTAATCCAGAAGATACACGTAGAAGAACAATATTGCTTTGCCTGCCGCGGGTACCGTACGCCGGATTTTGAGACCAGCTGGCATAAGCACGAAGAATGTGAACTGATCGTGATCACCGAGGGACAGGGCACCGCAATGATCGGCGATTTTGTGGGTGAATACAAGACCGGTGATATTTATTTTATTGCGAGTAATATCCCCCACTCTTTTCGTAAACGTCATCATAAAATGACCGGTGATGCGATAGTTGCACATTTTAGGAAAGATGTATTTGGGGATTCATTTTTTTTATTGCCTGAGATAAAACATGTATTTAGTTTTTTGAACAAGAATGACGCGATCCAGTTATCGAAAAAACTCAGGAAAGAAGTCACTACCCTGCTGGTAGCTATGGAAACGGCAAAGGGATTTGAAAGAATAAATTTACTCCTGCATGCTTTACAAAAGATGAGTTCTTCCTCCAATTTCAGCAGGCTTACACAAGACTTCTCTTCACAGGATAACAATATCAATCCTGCAATCGAAAAAATAATTGAGTACTCTTTTAAACATTATTTAGAGCCGCTGACATTACAGCAGGTTGCAACCGTTGCAGAAATGAGTATCCCTACTTTCTGCCGCTTCTTTAAAAAAAATATCAAGAAAACTTATTTTAATTTTTTGCAGGACCTGCGTATCAGCCATGCCTGTAAACTGTTGACCAATACCAACAGGCCGGTAATGGATTGCTGTTACGAAAGCGGTTATAACAGCTGGGCGCATTTTAGTAAGCAGTTCAAACAGATCAAACAAATCACAGCTTCGCAGTACCGGAGGGAGTTTGTGGATAAGGAGAAGGCTTGAGGTTGAAGATTGAAGTCCGCAATTTATCGGCACTAGCTACAATTGCCTATTTACTTCTCCCCCCTAAATCAATCTACTTCCCTATTCTTTTTTGCCCCGGGGTTCATTCATTTTCACTGTAACGATAGTTTGGTTTTCACCAACGATAACAATGAATGGATCGTAACCAACATAAGAAAAAGTCCGGGTCAGCTTTCCTGCAAACACTTTTATCTGGAAGGCACCAAGGGTTTTGTAACAGTAGTCGCTTTATTATTTTTAACTGATACAGTTGCTCCATTAAGCGGCGAATTTTTCTCATCCCTTACAATACCTGTAACCAGGCGTTCCTGCGCCATAGCAGTTATTGAAAAGATGAGGATTGAAATTGTTCCGAAGATTCCTTTTAAGAAGCGGTCTTTTTTCATTCGGCAATTTTTTGTTTGGTAATTGTTTAGTAACACAATACTAAGGTGCTGATTATTTTCAATAAATATTTTGTCGAAAAATGACCATCCTTCAATAAGGCCTTACGCAAACCTTTGTGTACGTCAAATCAAACGTTTGCGTAAGTTTTAAACAATCAAGGCTTATTGACATAGTTTTATATTAATTTGATAGCAGTAAGCTTTTCGCTGCCATTTTAAAATAAATAATACAATAGCTAAAATTAATAGTTATGCTATGTGCAATCGTATTAACCTAATAGATTTTGTAAAGTACTTTGAGACAAAACAAAAGTATTCGGTAAATTAAAATTCCTTAAAATGGTATAAAAATTTTGTGGATTCAAATATGCAAATGGAGTAAAATGAAATTTGACCATACAGGAGCATTTAATAAATGGAGCCGTAAAGATTATACAACAACAGGCACATTATTTCAGTAAGGCAAAATTGATTTACCTAAATAGGTCCAATTATACTTTTTAGTACATAAAGCATAAAGGGAATCAGTACTCCTGAAATGAGCAGCAAGTTAAGCTTACGGTAAAGACCTGTTATTATTTAAAAGAAAAATTAACGCAGGTCATCTATAATAGTGGTTATGTAAAGCTACAAGGTAATTTTAGGGTGGATGAATTTTTTGTTAGTGGTTAGGAAGATGTGAAAGCACGAAGAAGTAAAGATAAAAAACAGCAAATCCTAATGGGAAAATATAAGAAATAAAAAAGCCTGTAATTTTTTACAGGCTTTGCAGTATTATAATTTTCTGATCTTAATATTCTTAAACCATGCTTCGCTGCCATGATCCTGCAAACAGATATATCCAGTTTTTGCCATACCATAACCCGGCGCGTCTACCCATTTCCCCTTTGCTTTTCTATCTTTCCAATCGGCAGTCCAGGCTTCAAACTCTACTATTTTATTGCCATTTAACCAATGTTCTACATGCCCGTTTTTTACGATAATTTTTGTAAGGTTAAATTCACCAACGGGTTTAGTTGGCCGTGATGTGGTGGTATGCATGGCATAATCTGCGCCGGTTTTTTGCCATTCTTCCAGTTTTTCAGGAAAACCCTCATCATCTATAATCTGGTACTCCGGGCCGGATAAATAAGCTGCCTCATACGCTTCTGTTACATGGTACATAATACCACTGTTGCCTGCTTTTGAAATTGCCCATTCAATTGATAACTCAAAATTATCATATTGATTTATTGTTATAAGGTCAGATCGTTTATCAGTTTTATCAGTTTCGTTTCCTTTGCAATGCAGTACAGCTTTATTTACTTCCCAGCTGGTGGAACTTATGTTTTTATAAGTTCTCCACCCCGTCATTTTTTTTCCATCAAATAACAATTGCCAACCTGCTTTTTTTTCGGCCTTAGTTAAAGTATTATCTTTTTGCTGCTGGCCAAATAAAAATAAGGAGGTACTTAGTAAAAGAAGTAATACTGCATTTTTTTTTGTACTCATAAATTATGATTTAGCTGTTAAGTTTTAATTTTAGCGGATCCCATTGAATGGCCTTCTCCTGGAAATAACTGTCGTTGCAAAGCAAAGCAGGTGCAGCAGCCCTGTAACCAAACAAAGCATCTTCTCTTGACAAAGTTTTAGTGCGTATGTTGGTAAAAAAATTATGGAAGTGATCGTAATGCGCACCTTTATATCCTTCTTCGGCTTTAAACACGGTAGTGTCCGGCGCCACCATCTTCTTTCTTTCATAGCCGGCTATATTATTGCTGTTAAGTTTCGTTTTCAGTAAAGGATCGTCTACAGCTGCGTAGGATTTATTTCTTGTTAAGGTTACTTTATCCCACTCTACATTTAAAGAACCTTCATTACCTACCAGCCTTAAATAAGTATTGTCGGCCGTACCATCAATAAAATTTACACGTAATGATAAATTAAATGCAGGATGGTTTTCTGTTTCAGCATAATCAAACATGCCCATCAGCACATCAGGTACTTCACGTCCGTCTTTCCAAAAACGCAGCCCACCCATAGCCATAATTTTTTGCGGCCCCACAGCATTAGTAATAAAATGCAGGCTTGAAAAAAGGTGGACAAACAGGTCGCCTGAAACACCGGTGCCATAATCTTTATAACAGCGCCAGCGGAAAAAACGTTTGGCATCAAATGGGCGGTCGGGGTATTTATTTAAAAACATTTTCCAGTCCACAGTTTTTTCCGATGCATCCAATGGTATATCATATTGCCATGCACCACCGGGAGAATTACGGGCCCAAAAACCTTCAGCATAATTTAATTTGCCAATGGCACCGGCGGCCAATAATTCTTTTGCTTTTTCATTACCCAGCGAACTCATGCCCTGGCTGCCCACCTGGAAAACAGTTTTATTTCTTGTTTGTGCTTCAATAACTGCATTACCCTCGGTAATATCATGCACCATTGGTTTTTCGCAGTACACCGCTTTGCCGCTGTTCATTGCTTGTACCGAAATATCTTTATGCCAATGGTCGGGTGTAGCAACTATTACTGCATCAATATCTTTTCGCTGTAATATCTCTTTATAATTCCTTGTTGTAAAAATATCGTTGCCGTATAATCTCTTTGCTTCAGCTAAACGCCCATCATAGAGGTCGCAGGCGGCAATTAATTTTACACCCGGTACGGTAATGGCAGTATTGGCATCTGCCGTACCCATACCACCTGCACCAATTACAGCAATCTGTATATTATCATTGGGGCTGTAAAGAGGACGCCTTAATAACTGGATTTTATTTGCTGTGCCGGAAGCACTAAGTATTTCGGGAGCAAGTGTGGATACCACTGCTGCTTTTGTAAGTTTACCAATAAAACTTCTCCGGGAATTTTGCGAAGGGTTTGTTTTTTTCATACTGCTTTGTTTCGGTTATACAATTAAGTTTTTTTAAGAGGAAGAGAATCATTTGTTTTTAAAATGCTGCAGTTTTTTCGGGTAATTATTTAGTAATACTACACAAAAATGCCGATTATTTTCAAAAAAGTAATACAATAAAATGCCTGTATCGAAATTAGTGGTTACGCAAACCTTTGACCTTGTTTTGATAAACGTTTACTTAAGTTTAAGACACTTAAACCTGATTTGCCCCGTTACAATATTAAATTCATTTTTTTGTAGCAGCTTTTGGGCGTGCGTAAACAACAATCTGTTCTGGTAAAAATTACGCAAACGTTTCCGCAGTTTTATCCCGGCTGTTTGTTGTAATTTTATTTCGGTCAAAAAAACAGCGAAGTTGACCAGGAAAAATGTTGCTGCCCGTTTTAGTAAATACCAGGGATTAGAATTTTAAAAAAGCGTAAATAATCTTTTTTTTTCATAATAGCAGTTTGTTGGGTTTATAAAATCGTCAGCTTAGCGCTGGCGATTTTTTTTGCATGATTTGACATTCCACCCTGATAATAGAGACGTGATTACTATCAAGTTGGTCATATTGCTTAACGAAAATGCCTGCCATACATGGTTAGGCCCTGCCGCCAGACCATGTAAGACAGGCAAAGAAGAGTGCTATATTATATTTTAAGTTTAGTTTAGTTTCATTTGTTTTGTTCCTTCTGTAATAATAGTTCTTACTGTAGTATTTCCACCGCCATCGAGCGTAAGGTTTACAGGCTTATTCGTTTTCCATGCGCCTTTAGTAAAATCCGGCACATTCATACTGCGTGAGCGATTGCTTACTGACTTTTCACTCAGCGGCGCAATTGAACTCCATAATGCAGCATCGTACACATCCTGGTCAAGAGCTAAACCATTACGAAGATTATCGATCAACCGCCAGTCCATAATAAAATCCATTCCCCCATGTCCGCCAATATTTTTTGCCAGAGCACCAATATGTTTTACGATGGGCAATGTAAATTTTTCTTCAAGTGATTTCAATTCGTCATCTTTTATCCAGCCTTCGCCAAAAGAAATCTTTGCAGGATCAGGCCACTTACTGGCTATGCCTTTGGTACCACTAATCAAATGAATTCTTGAATAAGGTCTTGGCGATGTAACGTCATGCTGCACCATTATTGTTTTTCCTTTAATTGTTTTTATTACCGTAGTGTTCATATTACCCCGATATTGCTTGTCCTTAAACTCATTGTAAAATCCATCCTTTGCGGCTCTTTCTTTAGCGGTATCAGCCATCATAAAATCGTTGGAAGATGTTGATACGAGATAATCCATCTGGTCGCCACGGTTAATGTTGAGGCATTGTGCTACCGGGCCCAAGCCATGTGTTGGATATAAATTTCCATTGCGGCTGGCATTTTCTTTTAAGCGCCACATTTCAGCATAACCATTCTTATCAAAATTCAGGTCCAGCAGGTTATGCAGGTATGCGCCTTCAGCATGCACCAGTTCACCAAACATACCATTGCGTGCCATATTCATCGTAAGTAATTCAAAAAAATCATAACAGCAATTCTCCAGCATCATGCAATGCTTTTTTGTTTTTTCAGAAGTTTCTACCAATTGCCAGCATTCGTCAATAGTTCTTGCTGCTGGCACTTCTGTTGCTGCATGCTTACCATGGTTCATCGCATATACAGCCATTGGAGTATGCCAGCTCCAGGGTGTTGTAATATAAACGAGGTCGATATCCGGGCGATTGCATAATTCTTTCCAAGCATCTTTACTTCCGCTGTATTCAGTTGCTTTCGGCAAGCCTTGCTTTTCTAATATTTTTTGTGCTTTTGCTACTCTGTCGGGATACTGGTCGCACAAGGCTTTAATTTCTACGCCTTCAATAAACGACATTCTTTGTACCGCACCGGGGCCACGCATGCCCAAACCAATAATTCCAATTCTCACTTTATCTATTTTAGGCGCTGCATAACCGCACATATTAAATGAGCCGCTTTTACTTTGCGGTAATAATGAACGCTCGCTTTCATCAGTAATTACACTTGCAAATGAAGGCGACCCGGTAACCAATGCACCGGTACCTAAAGTTATATTTCTTAAAAAATTTCTGCGGTTTGATGACATGAATGAAAATATTTGGAATTAATGAATTGATTTTACAGCAGAAAAATACTGCATTTATCAATCGGAAATCTAAGCAAACGGTTGCGTGAGTTTAGTTGATGGTCTATAGCTATCTGTTCATAGCTCAAGATAAAACTGGCCGACCATGAACCATGAACAATCGTTAAATGAAATTTAACTTGCCGAAAAATTCAGGCAAATGAAAATCGGGTTCCGCAGACAGGATACCCGCCCATGCAATAAAATGTGGTGCTGGTAAATTATCGCCGCATTTATAAAAATTAACGCGGCATTTTTTTCCTTCCAATGTTGTTATTTCAGTAAAGCAAAATAAGTCTTTCGGTATAATAAGAGCCAATTCCCAATGGATACCATTTACAGTATGATTGTCAATTACCGTTTGGTATTTGATCTGGCTAATTAATGCTCCAGGTAATAATTCTCTTTCATCTTTTGAGGGGCCATATCCTACCCTAGCTGTGCCAATACAGTTGAATTCGAAATTATAGTAACGCTTTTCATCATCAAAGCTGATAAAAAACTCTACGCAACTATCCTCCCAAACCGCACTGTTTATGGAACTGTTTGTTGCCCTGATAAATTTTTCAGTCACATAATATTTTAAAAAAACAGCGTCCGTATTATAAGCTATCGCAAATTGAACTGAAGGACGATATTGATATTTCTCCCAGGGTAACTGATCCAGTTTATTTTTTTTAACCCTGTCCATAAGAAAGGACACTACTTTAATTTCAGCCGTGGAATCGATATTCTCCAATTGCTCAACTTTTAATTGCTTCATTGTTATTCAAACCCATTTTTTACAATTATTGATTCGCCTTTATTCATCATCACATGCAGTATATTGCCAGTTACCCGGTACTTTTTTTTATTTCCTGCGATAAAAAAAGTTTTAAAAGGAAGTTTTAATTTCATTTCCCCAGCTATCCCTGTTTTAATACTTACTTCATCAACGATCCCATTTTCTTTTTTTGCGGAAACTAAAAATGCGCCTTCCGCCCTTAATGTTTTAAAAGATACATTTTTCCAACTTGCGGGAATAGCAGGAAATATTTCCACATAACCATTATTGCTTTGCAAAAGCATTTCATGAATACCCTGCGCAAAAGCAAAATTTCCTTCCAGTGTAAATGGCCGGTAAGTAAAATTAGAATATTGCCCGCCCCGTTGATCGCCGTTCAAATGAAAACTATTTATGGAGACAAAATTATTTGCGAAGATGCCCAGCATCCCGGCTGCATTGTCGCCTTCTTTTGCACGGGCATACAAACAGGCTGCCCAACTGAAAGAATAACCACACCATTCTCCCGTTCCTTTTTTCTCCAACCATCGTAAACTTTTATCCATTATATTTTTATCAGTTGCTACATCTGCATTCAATAATCCTAAAGGATAGATCGCCATTAAATGTGCGTGGTGCCGGTGGGACTGATCGAGGTTTTGCCCTTTTGAAAGTGTAAGGCCTGTTTGATTGGTATCCAAAGAAGGATATGCCCCGGTTATTATTTTATTTGCCGGTGAAGATGCATTGTTCAATATCTCTTTATATTCACTATCCAGACTTTTTACCAATGCAAGATCGTAGCTGGTGAAATTTTTAAACCAGGCATTAATGCTGTTATCATTATACTCCGGAGTAGAACTGAGAGGTAATTTGTAAACTGGTGCACCTGGATCTTTAATTCTGATACCGGAAAAATATTTTTCAACGTCATTAAAGTAAGGCAAACATTTTTCTTTCAGAAAATTATTATCCATGCCATACTTCCATTGCCAGTAAAAATGTTGCGCCATCCAGGCCGCTGTTGTTGGACTCATAGAATATTGTATCCAGCCGCCCATTGGTTTTCCGCTGATCGTAGTAACGCCCGGCACATTCAATCCTTCCACTTCAAAATATTGTTTGGTCCATCGTTTATTTTCAGGCCTTACTTTCCATAACCAATTGGTAAAAGAAGCTGTAAGATCAAGATGGTTTCCAGTATAACCGGGCCAGTAACTTAATTCCGTGTTCAGATCATGGTGCAGGTCGCCTTTCCATGGCGGCAGGTTCCCATTGTCTGCTGTCCAGATAGCCTGCAACGAAATAGGTGGCGTATTAGCTCTTGCAACACAACCGAATTTATACATCTCCAGGTAATATTGTTTTTCGAGAATGGTATCAGGAATTGAAATAGAAGAGCGGCTCCAATAATCTTTCCACCATGCAATATGATTATCCCAACCTGTTGGTTCTTTCAATGCCAGATTTATCGAAGGAAGTTGTGCTTTTTTATTTTGTGTGATCGTCCATTGGCCGATCATTCCCCTGGCAAGTTTTGTCCATTGTACCAGCACTTCATAATAATTGCCGTTCCAGGTAGGTTGGTGATAGCATAAAAAGTTTTTTCCTTTTTCAATGCTGCCTTCAGCATAACCAAGTTTTTCAAGGCCCTGTCCTTCAACACTGCTGCCGATCGTTTTTTTTGAGGGGGAATGATAAGCCGGAATTTGTATTTCAGGAATAATATCTTCCATACAATTTTCAAAACTAAAATAACCCACCTGTTTTGTAGCATGGATGTAATTATGAAAAATCACGCCATTTTCAAATTGAACAGTACTCAACGCAGTTGTAATATCCAGTGTATTGTTTATTACTTTCCCTAATTTGCCAAGATCGAACTCTAAGGCAGCTCCCGGTATTTTTGTTGGTGCAGGATAAGTTTCATAAGGCTCATCCCCAATTTTTTGAACAGTATCATACTGCTCTTTCTTTACCTGTTCTACAACCCACTTGAATCGCAATTTATTTATTTCGGGCATAGCACGGTCATCCCAAAGATCTACCCTGTCCAATGATAACCTGACCTTATTTTCTTTTTGCCAGATCAATGCACCCAACCATCCATTACCAAGAGGAATGGCATCATCCCAACGTTTGGCCATTGAATCGAAAACAAGATCGTGATGTGCTGTTGGTTGCGCAAAAGCAGGAACAGCAAAAAAAATAAAAATTATACAGTGTAAGCAGTACCTCATTCGTTTTTAATTTTATAAACAGGACTGAAACTAAATTACTTTTTTTTGAAAGGTACTTTTATAATTACTGTTTCTCCCTTCCCTTTTAGATTGGCCCTGCTTTGTATAGTCCATAGATCAAGCAGGTTATCGCCATCAATGATAGTCCCGCTATAATCTCCCCATGCAACGCCATCTGCGGCGCCTTCACCTTCGCCTGCTTTCTCAATTGCCCTTACTGTGCCTAATGGATCTTTATATTTTCTATAAGCAAATCTCGGGCTAATAAAAGAATTTCCATTGACTTCCTGAAAACCAATGAGCACATCTTTCCTTTTATTTACGGCTATCGTGGTTTGAATGTAATTAGAAGTATCGCTTTTAATAATTCCGGTTTGTATTATTTTACCATCTGCAGCATTTATTTGATGCCATTGCACAGCCGACCTTCCTTCGCAATTAATGGCTTGTGAAAACCAGATACTGCCATTTTGCAATACCAGGTTTTTTGGATTGCGGTCACCACTGGAAACTTTTTGTGTAGTTCCTTTTTGAGGTGACTGTGGCGGATAATCGATATACTTTAAATTATGCGCTTTTCTTGAAACGACCTGGCAATAAGGTTTTCCATCTGCATCTTCAGCAACTTTACGTACCACAAAATCACCTTCTTCGATGTCGAAGAAATAAAGGTCATCAATATTATCCTGCACAAATACAGGATGGCCAAGGCTTCCTTTAAAATGATAGATAGTGGCGGGTTTACCAGCAATTGCATCAGCCATATGCATGATAAAAGTATTTTCTTCTCCGCCGGGATAAGAATAGCCGATCCATTTTTTGCTATACCCAATGCCACCACCATCTACTTCCGCAGTTCTTGATACAGGATAAATATTCCATGCGCCGGTAGGATCGCTGGTTTCAGATACGCTGATATTTACCGGTTTTGTTTTTTCCTTATCATAATACCACCAAAGGTCAAATGCAAATACTTTATTGTGAATGTCGAAAAATAATTTAGGATCTATACCATTATTAAAACATTTTTGAGAAACCCCCTGTACAAACGCTCCTTTTTTATCGTAGATGATGATCCCACTGTTGGTACCTTCCATTACATAACCGCCACCAACTGCAACCTGCGGATCCACCTGCCGGTTACCATCCATCGACCCATTAAAAACCAGGTAACCGTTCATCGTTTGAGGATTACCACCCTGATTGCGTTCGGGGCACTCATTGCCATTATTAAAACTGGCTTTATGAATGGGAGTAACGACTTCTGTATTTAAAGGATAGATCTTATCATTAGTGTTCTGTGCATTAAGCTGTCCTAAAAAAGCAAAAGACAAAAATGTTGCCCGTAGATTTTTCATTGTCAATTATTCATTGTTAATTATTAAGCTGTTCTATGATCCTTACTTCCCCGTCTTTCTCTTCATCCGTCAAATTATTACCCGGTTGTTTATTAAATACCTGCAAAGCCCAATGTATGACTTTATTACCAGGATATAATTTTGCCTCGCCTTGTAACCATATTGTTGCTTTCTCCATTGAACCTGTCTTTTCAATCGCCCATGCAGTAATTAAATCATTGGCGGGTAAAAAATTTCTTACTGTATTATCTACTTTAGGTGAAAAAGAAATTATCCTGTCAAGCAACAGTCCTGCATCTTTGCTTTTATTCAGTTTTGTTAAACAGGTATAACTCAACCAGTCTTCCATTCTTTCGTCAATATCTTCCTGGTAAGGTTTGCCCACTCCTAAATTCGCAGGCCATAATTTCGCCTGCTCAATAAATTGCAATGCTTTTTTATACTGATGTTTTTTTATTTGTTCTACGGCCTGCATCAGCTTTGCTTCATGGTACAACTGCCTGCCAATGGTTGCACCTTCAAAAGGAAGAATATTTAATTTGGTAAGAAAGGCATCAGCAGCAGGATATTTCTTATTCAGCAATAATGTTTTGGCATACAGCATCCCGATGATATAATTGCCTGGATGCTTTTTATAAAATATTTCCGCAATGTCAAGCGCCTTTGTATATTCCTTTTGGGTTATAAAATGTTCAGCCAGTAATTTTGAATAACGCCATTGTTGTGGATCTAGTTTTATTGCCCGTTGAAGGTCTTTTTCAACTGTTGCAGCATTGTCATTCATCAACGCTGCCCTTGCGGCATAGAAATTAGGATCACCAGGCTGATCAGTGCATTGCATAAATAATGCTTTGGCTTTTGCCAGTTCATTTCGGTTCCATTCAATTAATGCCAGGTGGTATTTCAACAACCACTGATCATTCGTTTTAATTAAAACTTCAAGCACGGCCGCTGTTTCATCACGAAAAGGAAAATCAGTTCCGGTTTGGATGTGGCTGACGTCAACCGGTTTGTTTTGCAGGAATGCTTTCCAGTAAATGATCTCTGGATTCGGTTCTGCAATGGAAAGCACTTTCAATGCGTCTTCATTGCAATGTAACTGGTAATACCAAATGGCCAATTCAAGAAAACTTTGCTGCGGCAGTTCACTTTGAATCTGTGATGTGAACAGTGTTTTTGACTGCAATAAATTATCCCAGCAATATTTTTCAAAATGAACAAAATGGTTTAACGGGTCAATAGTATTAATAGTATGCAATATTGCTTTAGCCTTAACCTCATCCTTTTGTCGCCTGTAGATCAAAGCCAGTAATTGAAGGCCCTCAATGTTGTATTGATTGTTTACTATAGATTTCTCCGCGTATTCAGCGGCTTTTGTTCCTTCGTTATTGATGAAATATATTTTTGCCAGTTCGGTATAAGCAGCACTTCTGTATTCAATACCGGAAGCCGCGATATCAAATCCATCTTTTGCATTGCTGATAAGACCCAATTTTAAATTAGCCAATGCATAATAATAATTGGCAGCCGGGTCATAAGTATTAATGGAGAGTGCCCTGCCTGCATTAATCTTTGCTTCAACATATTTGAATTGCCTGATCTTAAGGCCAGCCATATCACACAACGCAGGTGCGTAATTGGGGTCTTTTACTAAACAGGCAGATAGTTTTTCTTCTGCTTTGATGTAATCGCGAAAACTGATATAATTTTTACCCTGCAGGTACAACCCGTATACAGAGCTATTGTCAAAGTTTTTTGGTGTTTCCATTGGCCGGTCAAGGTCGCCTTCTTCCGGTGCTGAATTCCAAACCAATTTATTTCCACCGATAGCAAGGCGCAATTTAT
>JBBRCB010000037.1:0-38884 GCA_038205215.1 Chitinophagales bacterium
AAAGAAGTAAAAAAGGTTACCACCAATACGCTTCAAAAAATGAAAGCCTCCGGGGAGAAGATCGCCATGATTACGGCTTATGATTTTTCCTTTGCCTCCATTTTTGATGCCGCGGGTATCGATATTATTTTAGTGGGCGACAGTGCCAGCAATGTAATGGCCGGGCATGTTACTACACTGCCCATCACTTTAGATCAAATGATCTACCATGCACAAAGTGTGGTAAGGGCAAGGGAAAGAAGCCTGATCGTTTGCGATATCCCCTTCGGCTATTACCAATCCAATTCAGATATTGCACTGGCTTCTGCTATAAGGATAATGAAAGAAAGTGGCGCCAATACCATCAAGGTAGAAGGCGGCGAAGAAATACTGGACTCTGTAAAAAAAATCGTGAGCGCCGGTATACCTGTAATGGGACACCTGGGACTAACCCCGCAATCAATCAATAAATTCGGTACCTATGTAGTTCGTGCCACCGAAGAACAGGAAGCTAATAAATTAAGAAGAGATGCCTTGCTGTTGCAGGAAGCAGGTTGTTTTGCGATCGTGCTGGAAAAAATTCCCGCGGCATTGGCAAAAGAAGTAAGTGAAAGTCTTAGCATACCAACTATTGGTATCGGTGCAGGCGGAGATTGCGATGGGCAGGTATTGGTAATGCACGATATGCTGGGCATCAATACAGAATTTAAACCACGCTTTTTACGCCAGTATTTAAATTTAAGCGAACAGGTAACGGGCGCCGTAAAAAATTACATAAAAGATATCAAGAGCAAAGATTTTCCCAATGAAGGGGAACAATATTGAGCCGAGAATGAAAAAATGCGCAACATTCAATAATCAATATTCAAGGGTGCGTGTATTGATAATTGTATTTCATTGATCGTTGAACATAGGTTATTGAATATTTTTTGTTCTTCATGTATTTCTGGAAAACATGTTTCGCTGCGATCAATTCTGCATAACCTCATTACCTTTGCCAATAAATAAATTGCTGCACATGAAATTTCTTTCCCAATTAAAAATTCAAAAGAACAATAACGGCGTTTCCACCGGCTTGCTTTGGCCAAAGGCTGGTGGTGAAAAAATAAATTCCTTCTCGCCGGTTGATGGCAAACTTATCGCCGCAGTAACAGCTGCCAATAAAAAAAATTACGATGCGGTGATCAGCAAAGCACAAACCGCATTTGCCGAATGGCGGCAATGGCCTGCGCCTAAACGCGGAGAGATCGTAAGACAAATAAGTGAAGCGTTAAGAAAAAATAAACAGCCGCTCGGCGAGCTGGTTAGTTATGAAATGGGTAAAAGCCTGCAGGAAGGTTTAGGTGAAGTACAGGAGATGATCGATATCTGCGATTTTGCCGTGGGCTTATCAAGGCAGTTGCACGGCCTTACCATGCACAGTGAAAGACCCGGCCACAGGATGTATGAACAATACCACCCGCTGGGAGTTGTTGGCGTAATATCGGCATTTAATTTCCCTGTTGCCGTATGGAGCTGGAATGCAGCATTAGCATGGGTTTGTGGTGATACCTGCGTATGGAAGCCGAGTGAAAAAACACCATTATGTGCCATTGCCTGCCAAAACATCATTCAATCGGTATTTAAAAAAAACAACGTGCCCGAAGGCGTTAGTAATATTATTGTTGGTGGCAGGGAAGTGGGCGAATGGATGAGTAATGATATAAGAATCCCCCTGGTTTCCGCAACAGGAAGTACAGCAATGGGCAGAGCGGTAGGTAAAGCAGTTGGAGGAAGATTGGGAAGAAGTTTACTAGAGCTCGGTGGTAACAATGCTATCATCATCACTAAAAATGCTGATCTTGATATGGCATTGATCGGGGCTGCATTTGGCGCTGTAGGTACCGCAGGACAAAGGTGTACTTCTACCAGGCGTTTGATCATTCATGAATCGGTGTTTAATAAATTCAAACAAAAATTAGTGTATGCTTATGGGCAACTAAAGATTGGTAACCCGCTGGATCAAAAAAATCATGTAGGGCCATTGATCGATACGGCTGCGGTAAATATGTACCTTGATGCTATTGAAAAATGCAAAGCCGAAGCTGGTAAATTCTTAGTGGAAGGCGGCGTGTTAAAAGGAAAAGGATTTGAAAGCGGTTGTTATGTAAAACCCTGTATTGCCGAGGTAAAGAATAATTATGCGATTGTACAGCACGAAACATTTGCACCAATCTTATACATCATGAAATATAAAACCCTGGATGAAGCAATCGCGATGCAGAATGGCGTACCGCAGGGTTTATCCTCCGCGATCATGACAACAAGCTTGAGAGAAGCAGAAGCATTTTTGTCGCAGGCGGGCAGCGATTGCGGCATTGCCAATGTAAATATTGGCACCTCGGGTGCAGAGATCGGCGGCGCGTTTGGTGGTGAAAAAGAAACCGGAGGTGGCCGCGAAAGTGGCAGCGATGCATGGAAAGTTTACATGAGGAGGCAAACCAATACGATCAATTACACGAACAAATTACCCCTTGCGCAAGGCATCCGGTTCGACCTGTAGTTTAATTTATTGTTTCCTTCGTTTAATATTTTTATATTTATACCGCGTTTAATAGTACTTAATAAGACTGGTCAACCTTTATTTTTAATAGCAGTAATAACAGCATGCCCCAACCCCAAAGCTTAACTTCCATTGTACGAAAAGTACTTTTAGTATTCCCATTAATGATACTATTGCAATTTTCGGTTGCGCAAACAAAATATGGTATCAATGCAGGCGCGGGCAAAACTTCATTATACAAATTTCCTGTTCCCCCTGAGGATGATAATAGTTATTCTGCACAAAGTTCGTGGTGGGCGGGTTTAACAGCAAACAAATCACTTGTTGAAAATAGTTTAAGCGGGGTTGCTTCGGTAACCTTTGGCAAAAAGGGTTATAAGTATTCCCTGCAAAAACAAAGTGGCGCCAATAATACCCTAAAAGATTCCAGCTTTTCCCAGGACCTGAAATATATCGACATCAATTTGTACCTGCGCAAGAAATTTATGTTTGGTGAAGAAAGCTTGAATAGTTTTTTTGTTGGAACCGGGCCAATGGCAAGTTTGTTTATGAACGGAAAGGAACAAATACAGGCCAGTTATTTTGGTAACGTCGTTCCGGCTACTGACAACACCAACAGCAAACTGGAAAAAGGTACCGGTGCGGGAAAGTATAATCCTGCATTTTTCAGCTGGAACTTTGCAATAGGTGTTGAGTTAAATAACCTGTCGTTGTGGATTCATACCGGCATTGCCCTCAGCGATTATTTCCAGGACGGAAAGAAAGCAGACAAACATAAAATAAAAACATTTGGCATCAGCGCCAGCTATACTTTTTACACGCACCATAAAAAAGAAAAGGTGGAAAAAGAGCGGCCTGTGCAACAGGATCAGATACCCGCTGTAAAAGATAGCTTAACCGATACAGACGGAGACGGCGTAGTTGATATCCATGATAAATGCCCCACCATTAAAGGCACTGCAAGGTATGCCGGTTGCCCTGTTCCTGATACTGATGGCGACGGAATAAATGATGAAGAAGACAGGTGCCGTACTGTTCCCGGTATTGCCGCGAACCATGGCTGCCCCCCCATTACTGATACCTTGAATAATGCACCAAAAGATACACTGCATTTCATCGTTTATTTTGAACCGGGCAAGAGTATTTTGAGGAGCGAGGCTTATCAGACATTATCCCAGGTAGTAGGTATGCTGAAAGCAAACGGCAAACTGGTGGCTATTTGCAAAGGGCATACGGATTACGTCGGTAACGAGGAAGCCAATTACAGCCGTTCTCTGGCCAGGGCAACTGTATGTGCAGATTATATCAGCAGTTTTTATATCAGTAATAAACGGGTGACCATTCAGGCTTTTGGTAATAAACAGCCTGCGGCTGATCTAACGGACCCGCTGGTACAATGGAAAAACCGCCGGGTAGAAATCTGTGTTTTTGAAAGTAAAGAGTAGCGCTTTTGCCGTATTTACCATTTAACATACAATTGCGCTACAAATAATTTTCCTTCGTTAACTTTGGCAAAAAAGCAAGATAGCTATGTATAAATTTTTGATTGTATTTCTACTCACGACCCTCAGTTTTACAGTAACCATCGCTCAAAAAGAAACCACCCCTAATGGCTGGCACATGATGGATAAAGACAGTACCGGTTTTTACGGCGTTAGTGCCAACAAAGCCTACAGTTTTTTAAAAAGTAAAAAGCTTAAAAGTAAAACGGTAATTGTTGCGGTTATAGATAGTGGCATCGACACCCTGCATGAAGATTTGAAACCCATTCTTTGGACGAATCCGGGAGAAATACCCGGCAACGGCATTGATGATGACCACAATGGTTATATCGATGATGTGCATGGCTGGAATTTCTTAGGCGGCAAAGATGGCCGCAATGTAAAAGAAGACAGTTATGAAGCTGCAAGGGTGTACCATAACCTTAAAGCGAAATACCAGGACAAAGAAAAAGAAAGCATTGATCCTAAGGACCTGGCTGAATTTACCATGTGGCAAAAGGCAAAAACTGTTATTACAGGAGAAGGCAAGGAAGGAGCAGGGATAGATTTAGTGATACTGAAAAGGTTATTATCCAACATGCAAAAAAGCGACAGCATTTTAAGAGCCGCGCTGGCAAAGGAAGTTTTTACGGGTAACGAACTAAATGCATTCATACCAACTGACGATGCTTCAAAAAAAGCAAAAGCAGCGCTGTTGGGCTTAATGAAAGCCAATAACCAATTAGAAGGTACCAACAAAGAATTTATGGAAGGATTTTCCGAATACGTTGCTGGTGAAGACAGGAAAGAAGAATCTAAAAACACGCCGCCGGCCACCTACCGTGCGGACATTGTAAAAGATAACGAGGCCGATGTTAACGACCGCAATTATGGCAATAACGATATTATGGCTTCAACGCCAATGCATGGCACACACTGTTCAGGCATTATTGCGGCTGTACGCAACAACGATAAAGGAATGGATGGTATCGCGGATAATGTACGCATCATGATGGTACGTGCTGTACCTGATGGTGATGAGCACGATAAAGATATTGCCAATGCGATCCGGTACGCAGTTGACAATGGCGCGCAGATCATCAGCATGAGTTTTGGAAAAGATTTCAGCCCGCAAAAACAATGGGTGGATGATGCTTTCCGCTATGCCGAATCTAAAAATGTTTTATTGGTACATGCCGCGGGTAATGATGCAAAAGATGTGGATACGGAAGATAATTTTCCAAGCCCGGCATACATCAACGAGAAAGGCAGGGCCGGTAACGTGATCACTGTAGGTGCCAGCGGTGATCCAAAAAATGGAGGGCTTACTGCTTCCTTTAGTAATTATGGCAAAAAAGAAGTGGATGTTTTTTCTCCCGGTGTAAAAATCTATTCTACATTACCCGGAGGGAATACTTATGGTAATTTACAGGGTACCAGTATGGCTTGCCCGCTGGTAGCTGGAATTGCTGCATTAACTTTAGAATATTTTCCTGCACTTTCTGCGAAGCAGTTAAAATACGTTATAGAAAAAGCCGCAAAGCAGCCCGCTAATAAGGTTAATAAACCAGGCACTGATGAAACGGTAAACCTTTCGGATATCAGTAAAACTGGCGGTATTGTCAACGCCTATGAAACAGTGAAACTGGCCGCCACCTTAAAAGGAGACCGGAAAGTTCAAAAAGAAGTATTGCCGAAACCAAAATTGATCAACACTAAAAAAGGATAATCAAATAATTAATGCAATAAATAAACGGCCCCGCCCATACAGGCGGGTCTTTTATTTTGGTGGATAAATTAATGGTTATGGGTTATTCTTGTTGGCCGCTTGCAACAAGATAGGCCTGCGGGATGAATTGGGCATTGAACCCTGACCAACGGGCTCAGTGAGTGGGCTGCTTTCTTTGTTTTACTCATCTTTATTGGTACCCTGCGCCGCTTTACCTGCACACGCCAGGCTACAACGGGTACTGGTGGCTGTTAGTTCGGTAACCGACTGCGGCTAAGTGGATAGATTTTAATTGGTTATAGTATTTGTTGCAGTTCTCCCACTCCGCGATCAAAGAACGATTGTCCTTCCGGCGCAATTCTTCCGAAGGATTACTTGCGCCACAAGGAGGCGATTTCTTCCTCTCTTTCCTGTTTTTAATAAAAAAATAAAATACCAACCCCCTATCCATCGATTTTTATTGTAATTTCATCCCTAAAAAAATAACGCCTTAAAATATTGCACATGCCAAAACCATCCCCGTCAATGCATCCACCCTATTTTCAAAAATATATCGACCTTGTACCGGAGGAAGACCTGACCACTGCATTTCGCCAGCAGTCACTGGCTGTTACAATATTCCTTTACGCCATTAATGAAGAAAAATCCGGCTATGCTTATGCACCGGGAAAATGGACCATCAAAGAATTGATGCAACACCTGATAGACACAGAAAGGATATTCGCCTACCGTGCTTTATGTTTTGCCCGCAAAGAACAAAACTCATTACCGGGTTTTGATGAAAATGAATATGCTGCCAACAGCAATGCCAACGAACGTCACTGGAAGGACCTTGCGGACGAATTTTTACTGATCAGAAAATCAACTGAGCTCTTATTCCATAGTTTTACAGAAGAAGCATTGAACAGCACCGGTATTGCCAATAATAATCCAACCTCAGCCAACAGTATGGGCTTTACAGCCATTGGCCATGTATACCACCACATGAATGTTTTAAAGGAAAAGTATTTATAAATAAAAAGATCCCCTTGCATAAACAAAGGGATCTTTTTATATAAGGGGCACTTAATTATTCTTCGCGGTAGCTTTTTGCATGATCATATTATTGATCACTTTCAATGTTTCATCAATATAAATATCGGCGCTTACGCGCTTTAGCCATTGCTTGTTCTTTTCAATCTTATCTTTTGCAGTATTGATATTTACTGTATCAGCCGCTATATTTTTTACATTTAATTCTTTAGGCAGCTTATTCAATTCTTCCAGTTGCTTATAGGTATTCTTTACTTCCTTTTGCTCTTCTTTATACTTGTTTATATTTAAAGAATATTCTTTTTCGCTATTGGTACCCAGCCAGTCAATATTGGTTTTTATCTTACTGAAAATAGACTCTTTTTTAATCTGGTCGTAAGTAACATTAACTACGGCATCGGTGCTTACACTGGTTGTCCATGGCTGGTACTCCGCTTTAGGAATCTCATCCCAGGGTAAAGCCGAAGTATTGTCTTTTTCACGAAATTTTAAATACTCTAACCTGTCAGGTAAAACGATATCAGGCACCACGCCTTTTAATTGTGTAGCGCCGCCATTGATACGGTAAAATTTTTGCAGTGTCAATTTTACTGCACCAAGGTCTTCCGAATTTTTATTCGCCAGTAAAGGATTCTCACTTTCAGGTGTTAAAGGAATATTGCGTTGCACCGTCCCCTTTCCGTAAGTAGAAGTACTGCCAACGATAATCCCTCTTTTATAATCCTGTATCGCTGCAGCAAATATTTCGGATGCAGAAGCACTGAACTCGTCTACCATTACAGTAAGCGGACCGGTGTACAGGATATTTTTATCCCTGTCTCTTAATACTGTGGCCTTTTCATCTCTACCCTTAACCTGTACTATCGGACCTTCTTCGATAAATAAACCGGCCATTTTCACCACTTCGGATAAAGAGCCACCGCCATTGTTACGAAGGTCAATGATAATGCCTTCCACATTCTCTGCTTTTAACTTTTCTACTTCTTTTGCAACATCATTGGAACACTTTGCTCCATTGGGATTTTGGAAATCCTGGTAAAATTCCGGTAAATAAATATACCCTACTTTATGATCGCCGTTGATAACAGCGCTTTTTGCAAACGTATCTTCCAGTTTGATCTCATCCCTCTGCAATGAAACCACCTTGATCGTTCCATCTGCCCTTTTAATAGTCAACCTTACTTCAGAACCCTTTTGGGCACCCCGGATCAATTTCACCGCGTCTGTTACTGCGTAACCGGTAACATCAACAGGCTCAGCCTTACCTTCGCCGATCTTAATGATCTCATCATCAATTTTAATTTCCCCGCTCCTGATCGCAGGCATCCCTTCGATTAAAGTAGCGATCTTTATTTTTCCGTCGTCATCTTTTAACTGTGCCCCGATACCATAGAACCTGCCACTCATACTTTCATCAAAAGAACGTTTATCAACCGGCGGAAAATAATCGGTATGCGGATCCATACTTAAAGTAATGGCATTTACAAAAGTGCTGAAGTTTTCATCGGCGGTCTCATGCGTTTTTTTAGTAGCAATCGTCCTTTCCATTCTTTTTCTCACATAATCCCTCGCTTCTCTTTCCAATACACTATCGGCCTTTTGTACGAAATCCTTCTTCCCTTTATTCTTTTCTCTTTCTTCCTGGAGGTCTACAAATTTTGACAGCACACTGTATTTAATCGACTTTCTCCACAGTTCTTTACGGTCTGCTTCGGTTTTAGGAAAGTCCAGCTTATCCCTGTTGAACTGCACTGTTTCATCTTTTGCAAAATCAAAAGGTTTAGACAGGAATTCGTTGATGAATACAAAACTTTCATCCCTCCTTTTGATATACACTTCATTGATACCAAAAAAAGATTGCAGGTCACTACCGTGAATTTCATCATCTATTTTAGAATCATATTTTTTGGAAAGAGAGTCAATATCAGTTTTCAGGAAGATACTCTTTTCATCATCCAGGTCGGATGTGAATTTTTTTAATACCAGTTTTGAGAAGCTGTCGTCGATCTTCTTAGGGCTATAATGTCCTTCTTCCAATAAAATGCCCACGTTGCGAAGCACTTTCGAATACCTGGATTTAGGATTATCATCATTGCCGCTTTTGCCCTGCGATTGAAAGGCTACAAAGAGGCTCGCCCCGGTAAGTATCAATATAACCGGAATAAATTTTTTACTCATCATAAAGTTCGCAATTTTTTGCATGCTGTAAAATTAACGTAAAACACCTGTTTTTATTGATGTAAACGCTATTGTGCTGAATAATGTTTTGTTAAAGGCTTTTTTTGGAAAAATAAAAGGATGAATGGTTGGGTATTGGGGGTTTTCATAAACAAAAAAGATTCCTGCATAATGCAGGAATCTTTTTGGGGTAATCGAGGGGGCTCGAACCCCCGACCCTCAGAATCACAATCTGATGCTCTAACCAACTGAGCTACGACTACCGTTTTTTACCGGGCAACCCGCCCTGATGAACTCACATAAAGTTTGTGCACAAAGGCGAATATTGTTCGGACGGCAAAAGTAAAGAAAAACTTTTCTCCTTCAAAATTACATTTTGCCTAAGCACGATAAATCGCTTTCTTTGCATCCCAAAAAGCAAGCGAATCAATGCAATGGACCCATTATATTATACCCGTTTTATTATCCACTTTCACCGGTTGGATCACCACATGGATTGCGGTAAAAATGTTGTTCCATCCGCGTAAGGCTATCAATGTTTTTGGATTAAAGGTACAGGGCATCTTTCCAAAAAACCAGCAACTGATCGCACAGAAACTGGGGCAGGTTGTGAGCAAAGAATTTTTATCTTTTGCCGAGATCGAAGCGAAAGTAACCAACCCCGAAAACCTGCAACAGCTAAAGCCCGAAATTGAAGCGCATATCGATAAATTCTTAAAAGAAAAATTGAGCACTGTTTTTCCCATGCTGTCCATGTTTATCGGGGAAAAAACTATTACGCAGCTTAAAGACGCTTTTTTACTGGAATTGGAAGGCCTTTTCCCCATGTTGATGAAAAGCTATATGACTAAGCTGGAAAAAGACCTTGACCTGGAAAAGATCGTGACCGAAAAAGTAGCCAGCTTTTCATCTGATAAACTGGAAGAAATACTAAACCAGATCACCAAAAAAGAGTTCCAGTTTTTAGAGCTGATCGGTGGCGTATTTGGCCTGCTCATCGGGCTGGTACAGGTGTTGGTGCAGGCGTTAAGCGCTTAAACTGCTGGTTTGGTACTCGTTTATTCCACAGGGTTATATTACCACTCATCATCTATACATTATTTAATTAAACTTTTAAAAGCAATTTTATGTTTATGGAAGCGACAGTTTTTTTAAATAAAGACGTCTAAACTACATCTAACATTAAAATTATAGTATGAACTTTTTTAGAATTTGTTTTTTTACACTTTTTACTGCTTTTAGTGCCGGCGCAATAGCTCAAATGCCCACAGGCCAGGGACGTGGCCAAATGGGCGGCGGAAATATGAACCTCGGCCATTTTTACGGAAAAATAATTGATTCCGCCACTAATAGAGCAATCGATGCTGCCTCGGTACAGTTAATTCAAAATAAACTGGACACTGTAACTAAAAAAAGAAAAGACGTAGTGGTTAGTGGAATGCTTACTACAAAAAAAGGTGAATTCAGTCTGGAGAACTTGAATATCATGGCACAGTATAAATTAAAGATCACAGCTATCGGTTATAAGACCATTGAAAGAAAAGTAGCTTTTCAATTGAATATGGCGGGTGCGAAGAACGGCGACATGAGCAGCATGCTTAACCAGGTTGATAAGGACCTTGGCAATATTAAATTAGATGTGGATGCTTTGCAGCTGCAAAATGTAACAGTGGTTTCCAATAAGGCATTGCTTACTATGAATATTGATCGAAAAGTGTTCAATGTCGAAAAAAATCTTACCAGTGTTGGTGGCACCGCAGTTGATGTAATGAAAAATGTACCCAGCTTGAATGTGGATATTGACGGCAATGTGACCATGCGCAATGCGGCCCCGCAAATATTTGTGGATGGAAGGCCCACCACTATGACCCTGGATCAAATACCGGCTGATGCGATTGCTACGGTGGAATTGATCACTAACCCCAGTGCAAAGTTCGATGCCAGTGGCGGCGGCGCCGGCATTTTAAATATTGTTTTGAAGAAGAACCGTAAAGCTGGTTATAATGGTAATTTAAGAGCGAGTATCGACAGCCGCGGAAGGCCGGGTTTTGGTGGCGATATCAATATCAAACAGCAGAAAGTAAATTTCTTTGCTGCAGGAATGCTGGGTGTACGTAAATCAAAAACTGATGTAACCACCGAGCGTACAGATTTTTTCAGCAAGAGTACCGCACACGCTTTACAAATGAATAACCCGGTTAACCAGGGCTTCTTTAGTTTTGGCAGAATAGGAATGGATTATTTTTTAAACAACAGGAATACTTTTACCATCGGCGGTAATATTGTAAGAGGCCAGTTTAAAACAAAGGATTTTTTAACCAGCGTTAATGACACGGCCTTTACTTCTTCAGCTGCTGTGCATGAAACTACTACGCGTATCTCGAACAGTATAGGTAATTTCAGGAATTATGGCAGTACGTTCAGTTATAAACACAATTATGCCAAAGCAGGCCAGGAACTTACCGCTGATGTAAATCTCAACTACAGCAAGAACGATAATGAATCGGATAATGACCAGAAACAATACGGTACCGATAACAGCCTTAAAGGTTTAAATCTTTTTCAAAACACTACCGGCGGCGGAACAACGAAATTTTTAACCGTGCAATCGGATTATGCCAATCCCATCACGGATAAAATGAAAATTGAAGCTGGGGTAAGGACTTCGATGAGGGACTTTACCAGTTTTAATACCATTACCAATGTTTATAAAGATTATACCGGGCAATCATTTTATGGCAGCAACACTGCTTCCAATTATAAATTTAAAGACGAGGTATTTGCAGCCTACACTACCTTCTCACAGCAATTAAAAAACTTTACTTACCAGTTAGGCTTAAGGCTCGAAAGCAGTAAATATGACGGTAACCTGGTAACAAAAAATCAGCAGTTCAGCAACAGCTATCCTTTCAGTTTATTCCCCAGTGCTTTCTTTACGTATAAATTAAATGATAAGCAGGATATGCAGTTGAACTATTCAAGAAAGATCAACAGGCCTAACTTTTTTCAGCTGATCCCGTTTGTTGATGTAACAGACCCGCTGAATATTTCAAAAGGTAATCCTGATCTTATACCGGAGTTCACCAACCTCGCGGAATTATCTTATCAAAACCAGTTGTCCAATAAACATTCGTTTTTAACGACGCTTTATTTCCGTAATACCAACGACCTCATCACGCGTTACCAATACCGTGATGTGAACCCTAATCCTGCTGTATCTGACAGCGCTACTTTTAATACTTATGCCAATGCCAACAGCAGTTTTACCTATGGCCTGGAGTTTACCATAAGGGATAAATTCATCAGCTGGTGGGACCTGTCGACCAATTTTAATTTATATAAAACAGACCTGAAAGCGGGAAATATTCCCGGAAGCAGCAATCAATCCCAGGTAAGCTGGTTCGCAAAGATCAATAACAGTTTTAAACTGCCGAAGAACTACTCAGTACAATTAAGCGGCGATTACCAGGCCAAAACCTTACAGCCTGCAAGCAGCAGTGGCGGTGGTGGCGGTGGACGTGGCGGTGGCGGTGGTGGCTTTGGATTTGGCCAAAGCCAGCCCGGTGCACAGGGATATATAAAACCAAACTACGGCGTTGATATTGCCATCAAAAAAGATTTCATGAAAAATAATGTTGCTTCATTAACCCTGCAGATGAGTGATGTGTTCAGGACAAAATTAAATGCCACACATGCTGAAAGTTCTTTCTTAATATATGATACCGAACGCCGCCGTGACCCACAACTGATGCGTTTAAGTTTTAACTGGCGCTTTGGAAAAATTGATGTATCACTATTTAAACGTAAGAATATGAAAGGCGAAATGGATAGTATGCAGAATGCACAACAGGGAATGGGGAACTAGGAGCGTGAATGGCCTGTTGTCAATAATAAAATTAATCAAAGAGCAACATTTTACCTGTTGCTCTTTTTTATTTATTTACTGCAGCATATTGAATAAATTTGCGGGAATATGCCTTTGACTAATACGATCACCGTTATTACCATTTGCTTCAACAACCTGGAGGAGCTGATCCACACCTGCCATTCGGTAGACTTCCAGCAGCAAAAGCCATTGGACCATTTGATCATCGACGGATCTACGAACAGTGCAATAAAAGATCATCTTGAAAATAATCCGCAACCTGCTTTCCGCCGGTGGATAAGTGAACCGGATAAAGGCATTTATGATGCGATCAATAAAGGCATAAAACATGCCGGGGGCAATATTGTAGCAGTACTCAATTCCGGCGACAGCTTTTATGATGAGGATACTGTTGCGTTAGCATCGAAGGCTTTTGAAAATGATGGATCGCTGCAATGGCTGCACGGTAAATACAAATTGCTTCGTGGTGATCAATGGGTGATCATCGGTAAACCTTTCGAAAAAAGTAAATTATACCGTGGCATGCGAAGCATTTGCCATCAAACCATGTTTGTAAAAAAAGACCTGCATTATAAATATTCATTGTACAGTACAAACGAACAGATCGCTGCTGATTACGATTTCCTTTGCCGGATCGCCAACGAAAAATTTGCTTTTCTAACAACACCGCTGGTAAACTTTGCCCCGGCCGGTATAAGCAGCAGCAATTATTTTTTAGCACTGACAGAAATGAAAAAAGTATATGAAAGGCATTTTGGAAAAAGCCTTTTACTCAATTTATGGCAATTAAGGTTGAAGCTGCTGTTTTACCTCCTGCACTCTCCTGTCGGCAATTTTTTGTATTCAATAAAAACGAGGTTAAAATTGGAGAATATGTAAGCGGAAGTAACCGCAATTGTAATAATTTTCGTCACTCATTTCAGACAGCGTTAACCCAAAAAATTAAATTATCTTAGCCCCCTAAAATTTTATACAAATGAATTCAGCCTGGTTTAAAAAAATACTACCTCATCTTATAGCAATTGGCATCTTTTTATTCGTCTCTGTTATTTTTTGCAAGCCGGCTTTAGACAGTAGCCTTACTTTACAACAGGCTGATATCACCCAATTCCAGGGAATGAGCCACCAGTTACTGGAAAGGCAAAAAGAAAAAGGTGAAGGGGCATTGTGGATGACCAATATGTTTTCCGGGATGCCAAGCTACCAGGTAACCTATCCCGGGCCCTGGACGCCCGTGATCGGCCTTCATAATCTCTTTACTTTGTTCTTGCCCAAGCCCATCAATTTTTTCTTTTTAATGTGCATCAGCATGTATTTCCTTCTACTGGTTTTAAAAACGCGGCCCTGGACCGCAATACTCGGCGCATTGGCTTTTGCCTTCTGTAGTTATACTGCTATAGCTTTAACAGCAGGCCACGATACTAAAATATTTACATTGGCCTATATACCCGCTACCCTCGCGGCAATAATTTTAGTATTTGAAAAGAAATATGCCTGGGGTTTTGCCCTCACTGCATTATTTACCGCCATGCAGTTAGGCATGAATCACCAGCAAGTAAACTATTACTTCTTTATTATTGCTGTGGTAATGACGATCGCATACCTCGTTGACTGGATAAAGAAAAAACAATTTGCAGATGCGGGTAAAGCCATCGGGCTGGTTGCGGTTGCTGCTGCTATCGGCATAGGTGTTAATTTACTTAACCTGTGGGTAAATGCTGATTATACCAAATCGAGTAAGCGTGGGGGAATGCTGGTAATGGATCAAAAACAAAGCAAGGGGGACGTGGTGAGTAAGGATTCCAGGACTGTGGGACTGCAAAAAGAATATGCTTTTCAGTGGAGTTATGGAAGAACGGAAAGTTTTAGCCTGATGTTCCCTGGAATATCGGGTTATGGTTCCTACTATACCACAAGAGATGGCGAGCAGCATATTTTCCCCCGGCTGGATGATAAATCAAATGTTTATAAACAGCTTACCGAAAAATTAAATGTGCCTGAACCACAGGCAGAAAATTTTATCCTGAGTGCATCGCAACAGATCTACTGGGGCAACCAACCAGGCACCAATGGCCCGGTATATTTAGGCGCGATAGTTTGTTTTTTAGGTATCCTCGGTTTGTTTGTATTGGAGGGTAAACATAAATGGTGGTTATTAGCTGCCACTATACTGGGCATACTAATGGCCATGGGAAAGAATCTTCCTGGATTTAATTATTTTCTTTTTGACCATTTACCTCTATATAATAAATTCAGGGTACCCACAGTGACACTGGTAGTACCACAAATTTTGGTCCCAATCCTTGCTTCGCTTACGCTGGATCGTATCATTACGCACCAACAGGAAAATGAGACCTGGAGAAAATTTAAACTCGGCGCAATTGCAACGCTTGCAATTTTTGTTATAGTAACAGGCATTTATATCAGCAGTGATTTTAGTGCCGAAAATAAAAGCCGTACCAAAGCTATCAATGAAATGCTGCAAAGCAAAGCGCCACAGGAACAACTGCAGGCAAAATACAACGAGATCAATAATAATCCCGCCATGGAAGGGCAAAGGGATAATAGCTTTTATGAACAGCAGGTGTTGAGTAATGGTATGGACCAAACCATGGCAAAAGGGATTTTAACCGCTTTGCGTAAAGACAGGGGGGCATTTCTTTTAAAAGATATTACGGCTTCTTTACTATATGTATTGGTAGCGGCGGCATTTATAGTGCTATACATGAAGAAAAAAATCAAAGCAGGTATCCTGATTGCGGGGGTTACGCTGGCTGCTTTCATAGAATTGGTTTCTTTTGACACAAATTATTTAAACAGCAACAGTTTTGGAGACAAGAACGAACTGGAAGAAACACCTTTCCCTTTATCCAAAGCCGATAACCAGATCTTACAGGATAAAGATCCGAACTACCGGGTGTATGATATGAGCAAAGGCGATCCTTTCCAGCAATCACAAACCTCGTATTACCATAAAACGATCGGTGGCTACTCCGCAGCAAAACTGGGTATTTATGATGACCTGATCACTTACCAGTTATCGGGTACCCCTAACAGCAATGTATTAAATATGCTTAATGCCAAATACATTATTCAGCCCGGGCAAAAGCAGGGCGAGGAGATGGCTATTCCTAACCCGGGCGCTTTAGGCAACTGCTGGCTGGTAAAAGGCGTTACTTATGTTGATAATGCAGTGGCTGAAATGAAAGCATTAACCCATTTCGATCCCAGGGATTCGGCTATCGTAGATAAGAGCTACCAGCCCCTGGTCGGCAATTTTACAGCACCAGACAGTGCATCGTATATCAAACAAACCGCGTTTGATAACGACATCGTAAAGTATGAAAGTAATACCAGTGCACCGCAACTGGCTGTATTCAGTGAAATATTTTATAAAGACTGGAATGCTTACGTGGATGGGAAAAAATTACCTATAATAAAAGCCAATTATGTTTTAAGGGCCTTGCTGTTACCAGCCGGAAAACACAGTATTGAATTCAAGCTGGAACCCAACGCTTACATTACCGGGCTTAAAATACAACAATTCTTTATCTGGTTGTTGCTGGCAGTTTTGGCAGGAACAATAATCTGGGAAGTAAAAAAGAGGTTTGGAAAAAAAGTTGTACCACCGAATGCATAAACCGGGCACAATAAAAGTTCTAACGTTGATATCTTATAAATTTTTGCCGCCAAAACTTGGTGGCCAAAAAAATATTGCGTTATTTTTTAAGTTTTTTTCAGCACTAATAAACACTACCTGTGTTACAGTAAAAGATAATGACATTTCTTATGTAAAGGAATATGAAATATTGAATATTTTACAGGATGGTAAACTTCGCTACATCAATCCACTTTATTTTTTTACTTTGAGAAAGATCATCAGGAAAAAAGGCATCACTCACCTGGCGATAGAACACCCTTATTATGGCTGGCTGGCCATCTTATTAAAATTATTTTGTAAAGTAAAGTTGGTCGTGCGATCGCAGAACATTGAAGCGATCCGTTTTAAAAGTATTGGTAAATGGTGGTGGGGCATTTTGTGGAACTATGAACGGCTTACACATCGTTTTGCCGATTATAATTTTTTTATACAGGAAGATGATGAAAAATATGCGGTCACCCGTTTCAGGCTCGCAGCCGACAAATGTTTCGTTATAACTTATGGTTTTGAACTTACAGGCCCGCCATCAGCCACGGAAAGAATAGCTGCGAAACAAAAACTCGCTGCTTTATACAACATCCCCGCAGGCGAAAGAATTATTTTATTCAATGGTTCGTTAAATTACAAGCCCAATACAGATGCGCTGGACAGTATTCTCCTGCACATTAATCCTTTATTATCCGGGAATAAAAATTTCAGTTATAAAATAATTATATGCGGCAGTAATTTAGCTGCATCGTATAATGAACTAAAAGATTATGCCGGCAAAAATATTATTTACGCGGGTTTCGTGGATGATATAACTTTATTTTTTAAAGGAGCTGATATGTTCATCAACCCTGTAGTGGACGGGGGTGGTATAAAAACAAAACTCGTGGAGGCACTGGGGTATAATATGAATGTGGTTACTACCGCCAGTGGCGCTATCGGTGTTCCGCTGCAAAATACAGGAGATAAAATGACGGTAACTGAAGATGATAACTGGAATGCTTTTAGTGAAGCGATAATAAGAACCACGACCGCTGCAACAATTCCCGGTTCATTTTTCGAGCATTTTTACTGGGGTAATATTGCTGCCAAAGCGGCAGGTATACTGGAGAAAAATAACCAACCGCAATAAATAATTGCTACATGAAAATATTTCTTGACCCGCAGATCTTTTATGCACAAAAATTCGGTGGCATTTCAAGAATATTTGCGGAATTCTGGAGCAGGTGCCGTCAACGAGACGATATAGAGATCATTTGCCCGCTTTTTTACAGCGAGAATTTGCACCTTAGGGAATATAACTTACAACCGCAAAGGTTCAGCTTTCTTTTTGATAAGCAATACCCCGGGAGGATATATGTTAACGCCATCCTGAAAAGAATAAACAGGCAAAAAACATATGCTTATTTAAGAAAGAATAAATTTGACGTTTTTATAGCTACCTACTACAATCCTTATTTTTTGAACAAACTGCACAACAAACCATTTGTGCTCACCGTATTTGATATGATCCATGAGATCTTTCCCGCTTATTTCCCCGGTGAAGACGATTTTAAAAAAAATAAAAAACTATTGGCAGAAGAGAGTAACAGGATCGTTGCTATTTCCGCATCCACTAAAAAAGATATACTGGATCTCTATCCTGCCATTCCTGTAAAAAAAATCAAAGTGATTCATTTAAGCCAGTCTATAAATACACAGGTGGCTGTATCACTACCATGGCTACCCGAAAAATATGTGCTATTTATAGGAAAACGGGAACTGTATAAACAATTCGACAGTCTAGTAAAAGCCATGTTACCGATTTTTGAAATTGATCCCGCCATCAAAATTGTTTGTGCCGGTGGGGGTGCATTTACCAACATAGAAAACGAAAATTTAAGTACTTTAAATCTATCCGGTAAGGTGATACAGTACAATTTTTATGATAATGAGTTAAACAGTATATATAAAAATGCAGCTGTTTTTGTTTTTCCATCGGAGTATGAAGGATTTGGAATACCTGCTTTGGAAGCAATGGTATGTGGTTGCCCGGTGATATTAAGCCGTACCGGCAGCTTACCCGAAATAGCCGGCGATGCTGCCCTTTATTTTGAACCGAATAATGTAAAAGAATTGTCTGCCGCTATCCTTCAAATATTGCAGGATGAAGCACTGAAGCTTGCCCTTATTAAAAAAGGTTATGAACAGGTGAAAAAATTTTCGTGGGATAAAATGACAAATGAGTATCTTGAAACTGTAAAAGAAATATTAATCGCCTGACAAATGAATATAGCAATTATTACGGGTATTAGTGGGCAGGATGGAGCTTACCTGTCCAAATTATTACTGGAAAAAAATTACACAATAATCGGCCTGGTAAGAAGTAAAAATTCCTCCAGTTTAAAGGGGTTAAATTATCTTAATATCGCTGATAAAATAACCATTGAAGAATGTGACCTTACCGATCTATCACAGATACTGCGCATATTTACGCAGTACCAGCCTACAGAAATTTACAACCTGGCCGCACAGAGTTCGGTATCACTTTCTTTTGCTCAGCCCATCGGTACATTTCAGTTTAATACTTTATCTGTTTTCAATTTACTGGAAGCGATAAAACAGTTCAACAGGAACATAAAATTTTACCAGGCCAGCAGCAGTGAAATGTTTGGAGATGTAAAGCACTTACCCATTACCGAAGACACCGAATTTCACCCCAAGAGCCCTTATGCTATCTCTAAAGCCGCGGCACACTGGACTTGTGTAAATTACAGGGAAAGCTATGATCTATTTGTTTGCTGTGGCATTTTATTCAACCATGAATCTCATTTACGTACAGATACTTTTTTTGTAAAGAAGGTGATCCGTGAGGGAATCAAAATAAAAAAGGGATTAAGCGATAAACTTACAGTAGGTAACCTCAATATCAAAAGAGATATTGGCTATGCTCCCCAATATGTAGAAGCCATGTACACCATGATGCAGCAACCTCATGCAGACAGTTACCTGATCTGTACAGGAAACTCGGTTTCGTTGCAATATATCACGGAATATATTTTTAAAAAATTAGGTATCCCTACTTCTGCTATAGTCAGCGATCCAAAATTATTCAGGCCTTCTGAAATAAATGATATTTACGGCAGCAGTAAGCACATCAACACCTCTTTGAAATGGCATTACACGCTAACCATTGAAGAATTATTAGACCTGCTGGTGGATGAAGAGCTTATAAATTTTTAAGGAGCCTTATTCAGGACTATTTCTTTTTCCGAAAAACATGCGCTTCACATGAACAATATCCCACATAAAAGTTTTAGATAAAACCGTAAAAAAAACCCTTGCAGAAAGACCTAATCTTTTAAACAGCGGCAATGGATAATATTTTGTTTGAAAAATATCTCTTGCGGCATTGGCAGAAGCAGTCAGGCCAACAAAGTTTCTCGTCATAAAATTATTTGCTCCAAGGTTCCTGTTCAGTTCGGCGGTATTATTAGAGATACCGCCGGCCGTTATATGAAGCATTACATTATCCAGCACTTTTACTTTTCCATCGTAAATAAAAGCAGCCAGGTACAGCCAGTCGAAAGCAAGCAGGTTTTGCAATGGGATCTTCCTGGCCAACGGGGTTTTTCTAATGCCATAGAAATAGCCATTCAGTTTTACATTCCTGTAATATTCAATTATTCTTTCCGAAGGCAGTTCAGCTTCTAGAGAAGGCATATTTAATTTTTCAATAAGCTCTCCCGCAATAGTATGATAAGCGCATTGACCACAGGCTATGCTATAGTCAGTATTTGCATTTAAAAATAGTAAACAGGCCTCGATATACCCGGCATCTACCCAGTCATCATCGGCCAGCCACATAAAATAATCTCCGGATGCATTTTCAAGAACAAATTTAAAATTATCAATTACAGGCAACGCCCTGGTTTGAAAAAAATATTTGATTCTTGAATCGCCCCGCGAAATTTTTTTAACTACTTCGTCAACCCTTCCATCACTTGATGAATTATTAGAGATAACAATTTCGATATTAGTATGGGTTTGTCCCAGTAGGGCCCTGAGCGCCCGCTCCAATTCTATAGGGCGGTTATAAACAGGCATACCGATTGTAACCAGCATATTGTTTTGAATTAAAAGCGCGTGCAGTATATTCTATTTAATTTTTTTTAAAAACCCTGATGGCGCCACACTTATCAGTAATTTATTATCAATGGCAGTATCTATTAAAAAATTATCGTTGGTTTTCAAAAATTCCCATACCGCAGTTTTAGGATTATCTCCAATACCCCACGGGCGGTTATCGTAAATATCATGGGCCAGGTCTTCCACAACAGTATCAAACACCAGCATATAACTGCCCTTGGTAACCATTGGCGCATAGCATTTCATTTCATTTAAAACATGTTCATGTGTATGATTTGAATCCAGTATCACCATTACCGTTTCTTTACCTGCCGCCCTTTCCGCAACCTGTTTTACAATGCTGTCATCTATTGAAGAGCCTTGTATCATCGATATACGTTTGCTCATCCTGTGGTTTAATATCTCTGCCTTATTATGCTCCCTTATATCGATATCAATACCTACTACTTCTCCTTTGCCAATTAATTCGCAAATAGATGCATGCAGTATCAAGGAACCACCGTGCGCTATACCGGTTTCAATGATAAGATCTGGCTGCACCTGGTAAATTATTTCCTGTATGGCAATGATATCCTGTGGGTATTGAATAATGGGTCGCCCAAGCCAGGTAAAATTATAGGAATAACGCGATCTTATTGAAGCATCCATAAAAGCAGCAGCCGAATTTTTCAACTGTTCATTATTACCCTGCAAAGTAATATTTTCTTTTACTTCATTTTTAAATTTTTCTATCTCGCTCATATTTATAAACTTATTGTATTTATAGAAATATTATAACCTTCAATTTGTTTTTTTATTTCATCAGCATAATTCTCATTCATTATTAAAATATTATCCACCGGCCGGGTTAATAATATGTTCGGACTGTAGATAGGATGCCCGGTGCCTGCAATAAATTTATTTTGCTTGGCAGGGTTAATATCAATCACATATTCCACCGCTTTTCTATCCTTATCAAGAAGATTTAAAAAAGTGGAGCCCTTAGCCCCTGCGCCCCATATAGCAAATGAAGCAGTATCGTTAAGTATTGTCCTGTATTCTTCCAGTTTTTTTAAAAAAGCCGACGTATCAAACCTTGTAAAGTTAAGGCCTGCAGGTATGGTCGTTTTTATTTTACTGAGGTCGGCCCATAAGTAAATATATTGCCCTCCAAAAAAATTACCCGTTACAGCATCGTCAAACATGCATCCTAAACTTTGTTCTGTAAAGTAGTTACAGTGCTCATAAAATATATCCCAAAAAGCATTCTTTTTTACAATCCAGTCAAATGTGGGCACTTCAACAAATAAAAATCCTTTGTGATCGTTTGCTTTTGCTATCGTGTGCAAGAAAGAAAAAGGCATGGTGATATGCTCCAGTGTATGGCGCATAATGATTATATCGGCTGCAATTCCTTTTTGCGTTTCGTCAAAGTATTCTTTCTTTATCCTGTCGTTATCGCCTTCATAGGTAGGATCAAAGCCCCAGCAATCCAAACCCTCCTTTAACATCATATCAAAAAAAACAGCTTTACCGCATCCCACTTCAATGATTTTTTTACCTGCCAAATCGAATTGCTTAAGCAATTGTAAAACATACGCCAGGTGTTTTTGAAACACTTCCGAATTCGCCTGCTCGTTCTGGTAGTGAACATCGTAATTCATCACGTGCGGCTGGAAAGTTTTATTAAAAACAAACCCCGAAACCAAAGACTGTACTAATTTAACTTCGCCCTTCTCCGCTTCTGTTGCCATTTCATAAGACGGGTATACTTTATTCTGAAATATAGGAACATTGGTTTGTTCAAATACAAGCGCCAAACTATCTTCCTTGTTTTCTGAGAAATTATCTTTACTGATCATAATGTGTTTATAATACTTTTTAATTTCCTGTCATCTCCCCAAAAATTCATTGGTTCATAATCCGGGTAAGGGTAATATCCAATGTTTAAAACAATATTTCTCCCTTTCTCCTGTAAATAATTTTGTACGAAATCCTTTACAGTAATCCCTTTGCCACTGCAACAGTTAATGATACCTGTAACGTTTTGCTGCAAGGCAATGGCAACTATATTACCAGCAACTTTTTCTACCGGTAAATAATCCCTTACCTGTTCTCCCCCGCTCATATTAAAAACTGTGTCCCCTTTTTCCAAAGCCCTGTCCAACTGCGAAAGTAAGGAATTTGAATTTTGCCCTGCCCCATACATGTAAAATAATCTCACCCATTTAAAATAAAAGTCATGCTCCTGTTGCAATTGCTGCACCTGGTTGCGCAGGCAATCTTTTGCAACAGCATAAGCATTGGCGGGTTTGGTGATCATGTCTTCAGTAAGGCAGCCCTCCTGCATCCCGTATTCGAAACAGGTACCGGTGATCGTAATATCTTTTTGGCCGTTTGCTACCAGGTTTTTTATAAACTTAAAATGGCGGGGTAAATTTTCTTCTGTGTGAAAGGATGCTTTGTAATTAGGTAATCCTTCCCAGGCTAAGTGAATGACCGCATCCGGGTTGCCGAAATAATATTGATAATTGACAGCTCCATCAAATTGCCCGAGGTTAAAAGGAATGTATTGTACGTTTTTGAACCAATTCTTTTTTGCCGCACCTGCTTCATTTGACGAAGTTGCAATAACCGCACAACCTTTGTTCAACAATGCTTTAATAACATAGTTGCCTATAAAACCTGTGGCACCGGTTACCAATATTTTTTTCATTGGCTTACAGGATTTGTAATGAAGGAATGGGGATTACAAATTTTCCACCCCAGTCATTGATATAAGAAAGCTGCTGCGTTATTTCATCTTTTAAATTCCAGGGAAGAATGATCACAAAATCCGGCTGCGTATTTCTAAGATGTTCCTCATTTACCACGGGTATATGGCTTGCAGGTAAAAATTTATCCTGCTTATGCGGATTGGCATCTACAACAAAATTGATAAGGTCATTTTTTATCCCGCAATAGTTCAGCAATGTATTTCCTTTTGCTGCAGCGCCATAGGCAGCTACTTTTTTTCCTGCTCTTTTTTGAGCGATGAGAAATTCAGCCAGGCCTAATTTTACCTGTAATGCTTTTTGCTGAAAATTATCGTAGTAGGCAAGTTTGTTTAACCCTTTATCCATTTCTTTTTGCAAAAGAGCAGCAACATTTTCGCCAATCTCTTTTGATCCGTCTTCCTGATGCTTTGCATAAATACGTAAAGAACCGCCGTGCGTAGGCAACTCTTCTACATCAAACATTTCCAGTCCCTGTGATTCAAAAATTTGTTTTACGGTATAGAAAGACAGGTACGAAAAGTGTTCGTGGTAAATGGTATCAAACTGGTTGTTATCCACCAGTTGCATCAGGTGCGGAAATTCCATGGTGATTACACCCTGTTCCGACAGGATAATTTTCATGCCCGCAACAAAATCCATGATATCGGGCACGTGTGCCAACACGTTATTACCTAATAACAGGTCTGCCTTTACATCCCAGTGATTGCGGAGGCGGTCGGCAAGTTCCACTCCAAAAAATTCTATTATGGTTTTTATACCTTTTGAAATGGCGACTTCCGCGGTATTGGCAGTGGGTTCTATACCCATAACTTTAATCCCCTTCTTCAAAAAATATTGTAAGAGGTAACCGTCATTACTCGCAATTTCTATTACCTGCGATTCATCATTATATCCAAAACGTTCCGTCATTGTATCAGCATAGGCACTCGCGTGTTTTAACCAGCTGCTGCTGTAGGAAGAAAAATAAAGATAGTTACTGTCGAATATGGCATCCGATTTTTTATATTCATCCACCTGTACCAAAAAACAATTGTGGCAGGTATACACTTTCAGCGGGTAAAATGTTTCCGGTTCATTTAATTGTTCTGCCGTTAAAAAAGAATTTGAAGCAGGTGAATTTACCAGGTCGATAAATACATGCTCCAGTTCGGTTGTACAAAATCTGCATTGCATAATTATAATCCTTTAAAATTTTCATCCAGCAACGGGTGCTGGTTGTCCCTTTCTGAAATAGCGGTTACCGGTAACGGCCAGTTAATATTTATTTTAGGATCGTTGAATTTAATACCTCCTTCCGCACCGGGTGTATAAAATTGTGAGTGATGATATACCAGTTCGCAATCACCAGACAGCGTTTGAAAGCCGTGCGCAAAGCCTTCCGGTATATAGATCATTTTTTTATTTGCTGCCGACAATTCTGAGCCAAACCATTGCATAAAAGTACCCGAACCTTTTCGCAGGTCAATAATAACATCATATACAACACCTGCTATGCAACGTACCATTTTAATTTCGCTGAACGGCGGCAATTGAAAATGCATACCGCGTATCATTCCTTTTTCCCTGGTAAAAGAATGGTTCATCTGTACCCATTCAGCAATATGACCAATGGTATGGAATTCATTTTTGCAATACGTACGGGCAAACCATCCCCGATCATCGTTAAAAATATTGGGTTCAATTAAATAACTACCCTTCAATGCTGTTTCGGTAAAGATCATTGTTGCTGGTAGTTTTTAATTTGTTGCAAAGTAAAATTAAAAACGTTTGCCGTTTCCTGCCGGTACCAGTTAATTGTCCACGCTATTGCAGTGGCGCTGGTTAATTTGGGTTGCCAGTTTAAAATTCTTTTAGCTTTGGTAATATCCAATTGCAATAAACCCGCTTCGTGTGGCTGGCCGGCATCTGATTGGTCTATCCATGATCCATTACCCCAACAGGCTATTGCAGTTGCTACCAGGTCTTTTACCGGTAAATGATCATCGGGCAGGGGGCCAAAATTATAAGCTCCTGAAAAATTTTCCCCATCTTTATCCAGCAGCATGCCCGCTAACAAATATCCGCCCAATGGTTCCAGTACATGCTGCCAGGGCCTTACCGAAAAAGGGTTTCTTACTTTTACCGGCTGATCATTTTCCAGTGAGCGGATAATATCAGGAATGATGCGATCGGCACTTCGGTCTCCACCACCAATTACATTACCTGCCCTTGCACTAACAAGCGCTTTTTGATGAACACTGTAATTTTTAATATTAAAAAAAGAATTCCGGAAAGAGCTGACCACGATTTCTGTTGCCGCTTTACTGGCACTGTAAGGATCATAACCACCTAACACATCTTCTTCTTTATAATGATAATTGGTTTCCCTGTTCTCATATACTTTATCCGTGGTAATAATAATAACGGAGCATTTGCCCCGCAATTTATTTACTGCTTCCAGCACATTGGCAGTACCCACTGCATTTACTTCAAAAGTTTCGGCGGGTATTTGGTAACTGCGCCTTACCAGTGCCTGTGCCGCTAAATGAAAAATAAGATCGGGTTGGAAATCATCAATTTCTTTTTGCAGTTTTTTTGTGTCGCGTATATCGGCAAATACATTCTCCAATTCAATTTCAGCAGTTACGGTAGAAAAAAATGAATTGCCTTCTTCCGGGGGCAGGGCGTACCCTTTGATTGTTGCCCCCAGCAAATGCAGCCAGGTAATCAACCAGGTTCCTTTAAAACCGGTATGGCCAGTTACAAAAACCTTTTTGCCTTTATAATATGTTCCAAGTGATGGATCTACCACTGCTTCCATTTTGCCTGTTTATTTTTCCAGAGTTCTTCCAGTTCCATTTTATCCCTCAACGCATCCATGCATTTCCAAAAACCCGTATGCCTGTACGCCACCAGTTCTTTATCGTTGGCTAATTTTTCCAGGGGCTCATCTTCCCACATCATATTGGTCATATCACCCTGCAGGTAATTAAATATGGTTGGCTTTAAAACAAAAAACCCTCCGTTGATCCATTTGCCTTCGTCTTTTGCCTTTTCGCGAAAAGATAATACATCGCCGGCTTCGTCAAGGTCCATACCTCCAAAACGTGCATCCATTTGAATAGCAGTTACCGTTACTGTTTTGTTTTGCTGTTTATGAAAGGCGAGTAAATCTTTCAGGTTCACATCGCAAACCCCATCACCGTAAGTAAGCATGAAATCTTCGTTGCCGATATATTTTTCTACTTTTTGTAAGCGGCCCGCTGTTTTTGTATCAAGCCCGGTTTCTACCAGTGTAACTTTAAATGCCTCCGAATTGCTGCCATGAATTTCAGTAGTATTATTCTTTAGGTCGATCGTGATATCCGAATTGTGTAAAAAATAGTTCATGAAATATTCCTTTATCACGTATCCTTTATAACCCAGGCAAATAATAAAATCATTAAAGCCATAATGGCTGTATCCTTTCATGATATGCCATAAGATGGGTTTACCGCCCACTTCCACCATCGGCTTTGGGCGTATATCCGTTTCTTCGCTTATCCTTGTTCCCAGCCCTCCGGCAAATATTACTACCTTCATTGTTTTGGTATTAAAAAGTATTCCTAAATTGAATATCAATAATTTCGTAAAAATAATCTTTTTAGAGACACACAAGCATTTCAATTAATGTCGCAAATACGTAAAAATAGTTTAAAATCTTCCATATGGATCTATGCCGGATTTATCATCGGGGCGGTCAATACCTATTTCCTTACGCACAAAGCCTGGTTCTCCACCGATCAAAACGGGCTTACCCGTGTAATGCTGGAAGTAGGGTTACTGTTTTACTCCTTCTCTACATTAGGAATAACATCCTATCTCTATAAATTCTTTCCTTATTACGAGGATAACCTGGACCCTAAAAAAAATGATATACTCACCGTAGCACTGGTAGTGGCCTGTTGCGGATTTGCTGTTACCGCTGCTGTTGCATGGTTTTTTGAACCGGTGATCGTGAGGAAGTTCAGTGCCAATTCTTTGTTGTTGGTACAATATTTTTACTGGACACTGCCCATGGCTTTTCTAATATTGATCTACCATGTACTGGAAGCGTATTCGTACGGTTTTAATAAAGGCGTTTTTACAGGCATATTAAAAGAAACGGTTTTAAGGCTGTACACTTCAGTGATCATTTTGCTGAAAGTTTTCGACCTGGTGAGTTTTAAAACTTTTATACATCTTTTTTCTTTTCAGTACGCGGTCATCATTATTATACTGGTGATTAATTTATACCTCGAAAAAAAATTGTGGCTCGCTTTCAGCATATCACGTGTAACCAAAAAATTCAGGAAAAAAATATTTGCTATAATGGCACTAACCGTTATCGTGATCGTTGTTGGTGCGCTGCGGCAAACTATCGATGGTTTTGTGTTGGCTTCAAAGCAAAACCTGGGCAAGGTGGCGATATTTGGCCTCGCGGCATACATGGTATCTGTATTGCAGGTACCGTTAAGAAGTATTATTGCCATTACAACACCGTTGCTTTCCAGGGCATGGAAAGACAAGAATATTCAGGAGATCAAACGTATCTACAAACGCTCTTCCATCAACCTGCTGAGTTTTTCCTTATTTGCTTTTTTCTGTATCTGGCTCAACTTCACACAGGCCATTAATTTTTTTGGTATCAATCCTGATTACCTCGAAGGAAGATGGGTATTTTTTTTACTGGGCCTTGTAACCATCATTGAAATGGGCACGGGTGTAAATGCGCAGATCATTGGCACCAGCACTTACTGGAGGTTTGAATTATGGACAAGCCTTTTGCTAACGGCATTGATCATTCCATTAAGTTATTACCTCACTGTAGCATATGGAATCATGGGGCCTGCCATTGCCAATATTGTTTCTTTTTCGGTGTACAACAGTATCAGGTATCTTTTTTTATGGAAGAAATTCCATATGCAGCCCTTTTCTTCAAAAACAATTGAGGTGATCATTATCGCCGGCATTGATTACCTGCTCTGTTATTTGCTCTTCAATAAAATGGAAGGTATCAGCGGCATCGCATTAAGAACAATCCTTTTTGCAGTGCTGTTTATTATAATCGTATACCGGCGTAATATTTCGCCCGACCTGAAACCCATCGCTGCCAGTTTAATGCACCGTTTAAAGATAAAGGGCATCAAACCGTAACAGCCGGCTTCCTTAATTTTTGTAAGAATAAGTCCAGCCCCCGGAGTTTCGCATCGTCCAGAAAATAAATAATATTTTGGGTATAATATTGATGCAGGTCGTAGGCATCAAATTTGTTTTGGGCAACGATTGCATCAATATATTTCATACCTGCTGCAGTTGCTTTGCCAAATGACGTTATAAAATCGGGTGGTAATTTTTTATTGGCTACCCAGGCTGCAAATACAAATGGCAGGCCGGTCATTGCTTTCCATGCAAGGCCGAGGTCGAAATGATATTTGGAAATGGGCAATTGTTTGAATGCCCTGTCTCCAATTACCAATCCTGCGGTGGTGCCCCCAATATTCTTTTCAAAATCTTTTTCCGCAGCGATCAATGCAGGCGTTATCTTCCAATGTTCTTTTAATAAGATCTTTAAAAGTGCTACAGAGGTCCTGCTCTGGTAGTCTAATAAAACCGTTTTTATTTCGGTAACAGGAACATCACTAAACAGGCAAACACTGGCTACTGCGCCATCACAGGCGATGCCATGATCAGCTACAATATAATATTCTTTCATTAAAGGTAAAACGGCAACGGGCACCAGGCCTATATCGATCTCATCATTCAATAATTTGCGTGCAATATTGGAAGGGAAATCAAACTGTAGTTCCATGCTTTGTTTCATCATCCCGGTTTCAAAGCCATAAATAAGCGGCTTAGTATTTAAATAACTTACTGCCCCCACTTTAGTTTTGCCTTCATCCCCCGAAAAAGAATGCCCGGCCTCTGTTCTAAAATCATCCATGACGGCAAAGATACAAAGCCTTATTTAGTAATTTGAGCCCGTAGTAATATCTTTGCGCCAATTAAACCAATTATGGAACTATCAGCACTTACTGCCCTTTCACCCATCGATGGGCGTTACCGTAAACAACTGCAGCATTTAGATGAATATTTCAGTGAATACGCGTTGATCAGGTACAGGGTTGTTGTAGAAGTGGAATATTTTTTATTCCTGGCAGGAAAAAAATTCTTTAAAGCCACTGCTAAATTGAAAAAACAGCTGCATGGTATGGTTGCGGATTTTTCAGTTGAAGATGCTGCAACCATAAAAAAAACAGAAGCTATTACCAACCACGACGTGAAAGCAGTAGAATATTTTATAAAGGCGCAGTTAGACAGGTTTGGTGCTTCGGCATTAAAAGAATGGGTGCATTTTGGGCTGACGTCGCAGGACATTAATAATACCGCTATCCCTTTATTATGGAAGCACAGTATTGAACAGGAATACTTACCTGCTATTATAAACCTCCAGGCCACAATAGGCAAGCTGGCACTCGTTTATAAAAACATTCCCATGCTTGCCCGCACGCACGGACAACCTGCATCGCCTACGCGATTGGGAAAAGAACTGATGGTATATGTTGAACGTCTGGAAAACCAGATCCAGCTATTCAGTTATATTCCTTTTACTGCGAAGTTTGGTGGCGCTACCGGCAACTTTAATGCGCATCATGTAGCTTATCCAAAATATAACTGGCTAAAGTTCGCCAATGATTTTGTTGAAAACAAACTGGGGCTGCAGCGCCAGCAATACACTACACAAATAGAACACTATGATGTACTCGCTGCTCATTTTGACGCGGTGAAAAGGATGAACACTATTCTCATCGATTTTTGCAGGGATATATGGAATTATATCAGCATCGATTATTTCAAACAAAAAACCGTTAAAGGAGAAATAGGCAGCAGTGCAATGCCGCATAAGGTAAATCCCATTGATTTCGAAAATGCAGAGGGTAATTTAGGTATTGCCAATGCGTTACTGGAACATTTTTCATCCAAGCTGCCGGTGTCACGTTTACAAAGAGACCTTACTGATAGCACGGTATTAAGAAATATCGGCACACCTGTTGCACATACCATTCTTTCTATTAAGGCCATTGAAAAAGGTTTGGGCAAACTGGTATTGAATGAAAGTAAATTAAAAGAAGACCTCGAGAATAACTGGGCCGTTGTGGCAGAAGCGATTCAAACTATTTTACGCAGGGAAAATTATCCCAATCCTTACGAAGCTTTAAAGGATCTTACAAGAGGTAAAACGGCTATTGACAAGAAAGCCATACACCAGTTCATAGGTAAATTAAAGATCAGCGCAGGCTTAAAAAAAGAATTGAAAAATATTACTCCACATAATTATACCGGTATCTAACACCGGGGGTTATGGCCTGAAACCAGTATTTATGAGAAAGTTATTTGTTGTTTTTATAATTTTATCACATGGAGGCTTTGCTCAGGTAAACTTACAAAAAGGTTTAAAAGCTTATTATCCTTTCAATGGCAATGCCAATGATGCCAGCGGCAACAACAACAATCCCATATATAATAATGCCAGCTTAACTACTAACAGGTTTGGAGAGCCGAACAGCGCTTATCACTTTAATGGTTCGAGCAACTATATTCAAATTCCAAATAGTGGTTCTTTAAATTTCAGCAAACAGATCACGTTGTCACTTTTGGTAAGACCAACAGGTTTTTATGGCGGTGTCTGCCACGCCAATTCTATTTTACTTAAGGGCACTGCGGATTATTATCCCGGCAATTATGCACTCCGTTATGATGATGCCTTATTTACCAACGGGCAGGGTTGCAGCGGCGATTCTTTGACAGATGTCAGCCATGAAAATTTCAGGGGCACGGGCACTCCTCAAAAAACTTACGCTCCTTATATAAAAAAAGATGAATGGTATTCATTGGTATATACTAATGATGGTACCACCGCAAGGCTGTACGTTGATTGCGAATTAAAATACGCAGTTGCCTTTAAAGAAAATTTCAACAATACCGACGACCTGCTATTTGGTAAAACAAATGACCCGATGTTTCCCTTTTGGTTAAACGCCGACCTCGATGAAGTGAGGATCTACGACCGGGCGCTACAACCTGGCGAGATATTGGCATTATGTAAAGAAGAAAAGAAAAAAGATACCGTCAAACCAATTGAACGGCTACAACCAGTCTTTAAAGATCCTGTTCAATCGATCAGCCCGGTAAAAGAAATCCCTTTAGAGAAAAGAAACAACGAACTGGTGAGACAAATTGAAGTTGAGCATGATTCCATTTCCGTTACGTTATACGATAACGGTGATATTGACGGAGACAGTGTAACGCTGATCTACAATGACAGGATCATTACCACACACCAGCGCCTGTCCGATAAACCCATAACTTTTACTTTGAAAGTAGAGCGTGGCAAAAACCATAATGAACTGGTGATGTATGCCGAGAACCTGGGCAGTATACCTCCTAACACTGCATTGATGGTTATTTATGATGGCAAAAAACGATATGAGTTGAATATCAGCAGTACAAAAAACAGTAATGGGGTAGTGGCATTTACGTTAAAGGAATGATATTTATACCATACTTATTTATGTATCTCACTCGTAAAATGAAATTCAATACCGGGATTATTCTGCCTTTCGGTATTTAAGAACCATTCGCTTTGTGCCAGGTAAACGATATGCCCGTCTTTATCTGCAGCGATATTGGCCTGTTTGTAACGAATAAAATCTTCCAGTTTTTTGGGATCATCACTGGTAAGCCAACACGCTTTATAAAATGGCAGGCTGTTCATTTGTACTGATGCCCCATACTCCTGCAATAAACGGTATTGAATTACTTCAAACTGCAGTTCACCCACACAACCTATTATTTTTTTGTTGCCGCCAAACTGGGTAAACAATTGCGCCACGCCTTCATCGGTCAATTGTATCAAGCCCTTTTCCAGTTGTTTTGTTTTCATCGGGTCTTTGTTCACCACTTCTTTAAATATCTCCGGTGAAAAACTGGGAATACCGGTGAAATAAAAATCTTCCCCTTCGGTCATCGTATCGCCGATCTTAAAATTACCCGTGTCAAACAAACCTACCACATCGCCGGGGTAAGCATCTTCAATAACTTCTTTTTGACGGGCTAAAAAACTGTAGGGATTACTGAACCGGAAATCCCTGTCCATTCTTACATGATGATAATAGGTGTTTCTTTCAAACCTGCCACTGCATACCCTCAAAAATGCGATCCTGTCGCGGTGCTTGGGATCAAGGTTGGCGTGTATCTTAAAAATAAATCCACTAAACTTGTCTTCTTCAGGTTTGATATCCCTGGTAGTAGTATGCCTTGGCCTTGGGGTTGGTGCGATGCGTATAAAAGTGTCGAGCATTTCCTTCACACCAAAATTATTTACCGCACTCCCAAAGAAAACCGGTGCTGTTTGGCCACTGAGGTAATCTTCTTCTTTTAATTCACCATATACCCCATCGATCAATTCCACATCTTCCCGTAATGTTGCGGCATCCTTCTCCCCGATTTTTGCATCAAGGATAGTATCGTTGAGGTCCTTTATTTCCAGTATATCTTCGTCATTGGCCTTGGTGCCTGCAGTAAATAACAGCAGGCTTTTTTCATGCAGGTCATACACACCCTTAAAATCTTTACCGCTGTTGATGGGCACCGTCATTGGGTGCAGGTTGATCTTTAGTTCATTTTCTATTTCTTCCAGAAGCTCAAAACGGTTCTTGCCGTCACGATCCATTTTATTGATAAAAACGATCACCGGTGTATTGCGCATGGCGATAACTTCCATCAACCGGCGTGTTTGCGCTTCTACCCCATTCACACTATCGATCACCAGGACAACGCTGTCTACTGCCGTTAATGTGCGGTAAGTATCTTCAGCAAAATCCTTATGGCCGGGTGTATCGAGTAAATTAATGAGATGGCCTTTGTATTCAAATGTCATTACACTGGTGGCCACACTGATACCCCGCTGGCGTTCTATTTCCATGAAATCGCTGGTGGCATGCTTTTTAATCTTGTTGCTTTTTACGGCACCTGCAGTTTGAATGGCGCCCCCGAACAACAGGAATTTTTCCGTAAGGGTGGTCTTACCGGCATCCGGGTGGGAGATTATGGCGAATGTTTTGCGTTTGCTTATTTCGTTAATGTACTTCATGCGCACTAATTAACCGAATTACACTAATTACACGAATTAGCGAATTTAGAGGCGCAAAGGTAAGGCTTGATAACTAAAAAAAGGCAGTAAGAACACGCCCCTCCTGTGTTCTGCCAAAGACTTCAGGGATCCCCCGCTCATATATATTTGCAGCTTTCAATTGATCTGCTTACCGTAATTTTGATACATGAGCAAATCTCTCAACATATTGGCTAATTCATTGCGGCTTACGTTGCAGGAATTAAAAGTGAATAAGTTGCGGACTGCTTTAAGCCTTTTTGGTGTAGCCTTTGGCATATTGTGTATCATTGGAGTTTTGACTGGTGTAAACAGTATGGAAAGGAATATTCAAAATGAAGTAAATAGCCTCGGCACCAATACGATTTACATTGATAAATGGGAATATGGCGGCGGCTCCGACAGGCCTACCTGGAAATACCGCGCCCGTCCAAACATGAAGTTTGAAGAAGTAGCGATGATCAAACAGCGGTCAGAATTACTGGAAGATATTTCATTATTACTGAGAACGGGCACGGCGATATCTTACAAGGATGAAGTTATTGGTAATGCCAGTGTGTATGGTATCACCGAAGCGCAAATGGCCGTGCAGCCTTTTACATTTGAAGCCGGCCGTTTTTTTTCGAGCAGTGAATTCAGTTCGGGCAGTAATGTTTGCCTGATTGGTTTTGCCAATGCAGAAGCGCTATTTGGAACCGCCGAAAGAGCAGTGGATAAACAAATTGATATCAGGGGCAAAAAAGCAACTATCGTAGGTGTAATAAAAAAAGTAGGAAAAAATTTTATCGGCTGGGATTATGACAACTGTATCATGCTGCCTTATAAATTTTCCAAACAGATCTTCCCGGTAGAATTGACGAACCCGGTATTAATTGCAAAAGGAAAAGAAGGCGTATCCACGAATGCATTGAGCGTAGAATTAAAAGGTATCATGCGCCAAATCAGAAGGCTGGCTCCTTTGCAGGAAGATAATTTTTCTTTGAACAGCGTAGAAGCATTCAGTAAAGCTATAGCAGGATTCTTTTCATCATTTACTATAATCGGCGCTATCATTGGCGGCATCAGTTTGATCATTGGTTTGTTTGGTATTGCCAATATCATGTTTGTAACCGTAAAGGAACGCACTTCAATAATTGGACTAAAAAAAGCTATAGGCGCAAAAAAAGCCAGCATCTTACTTGAATTTTTGATTGAAGCGGTATTGCTTTGCCTGATGGGTGGCGCAATCGGGTTACTGTTAGTTTTTATTGTTGCTAAAATTGCGACCAGCGCTTTCAACTTCCCGATTTTTATTTCTTTCCCTATGCTCATCACCACCATTATCATCTGCGTCGTAGTAGGTATATTGGCAGGTATCATTCCTGCAAGAAGAGCAGCAAAGATGGATCCAGTGGTGGCGATAAGGAGTTAATCTCCCCCAACTCCCTCAAGGCGGACTGATTTTAAAAAATAGAAAAGAGCGACGCTCTTGTACTTTTGAACAAACATTTTTTTTTCATGGCATCATCGTTGTGTCACTCACTTGTACAGCATACCTTTGCTCAACTTTTATCAAAGCGTTTTAATTAAATGTCAGAAACTTCGAATAAATATCCAATGGCCAGCGGAGATGGGGGCAAAAGTATTGCTATTTTAGCCATTGAATCAAGTTGTGATGAAACATCTGCATCAGTATGTTTGGATGGAAAGATATTGTCCAATTATATCGCCAATCAAACCATACATGCCAAATATGGCGGCGTAGTACCCGAGTTGGCTAGCAGGGCACACCTGCAAAATATTGTTCCGGTGGTAGATGCCGCATTGCAAACAGCAGGCTGTTCACTGCAAACGGTAGACGCTATTGCGTTTACACAGGCGCCTGGTTTGATCGGTTCTTTATTGGTAGGCACACAGTTCGCAAAATCATTGGCATTGGCTTTACACAAGCCTTTGATTGCAGTACATCATATGCAGGCGCATGTACTGGCTAATTTAATTGCGGCAGAAAAACCCTCTTTCCCGTTTTTATGTTTAACCGTAAGCGGCGGGCATACACAAATTGTATTGTGCAAATCAGCCAACGATTTAAAAGTGATCGGCAAAACAATCGATGATGCGGCGGGAGAAGCATTTGATAAATCTGCCAAACTGTTAGGCCTGCCCTATCCCGGCGGCCCATTGATCGATCAATATGCCGCAACCGGCAATGGGGAAAGGTTTAAATTCCCCGAACCCCAGCTACCCGGTTTAAATTTTAGTTTCAGCGGTTTAAAAACGTCTATATTATATTTTTTAAAAAATGCAGGTACAGGTAATGTTTATAAAGAATCATTTTTGGCTGATGAAAAAACACGGCAGCAATTCATTAACGATAACCTCCCTGATATCTGCGCTTCCATTCAAAACAGGATCGTAAGCATACTTTTAAATAAACTAAAAAAAGCGGCAGCCGAAACAGGGATCACTACTATTTGCCTGGCGGGCGGCGTTAGCGCCAACAGCGGTTTAAGAAAAGCTTTTACCGCATTGGGACAACAACTGCATTGGCGCACTTTCATTCCTGCATTTGAATACTGCACCGATAATGCAGCGATGATAGCGATCACGGGTTATTATAAATTTTTAGAAAAAGATTTTACGGATCTCAGCATTAGCCCGAGTGCAAGAGCGGAATGGGGAGCCACTAACCACTAATTAAACTAATTGCACGAAATACACGAATTGAAAATTTTAATTCGTGTATTTCGTGTTTAAAATTTGTGCAATAAAAATGTCCAACAATTATTTTCAATTTAAAAAATTCACTATTCAGCAGGATAACTGCGCCATGAAGGTTTGCACCGATGCCTGTTTGTTTGGTGCATACATGGCCACTGAATTACAAATATTATCTCCCAATAACATTTTAGATATTGGTACCGGTACTGGTTTATTAAGTTTAATGCTGGCGCAAAAAACAGGCGCATGCATCGAAGCTGTTGAAATCGATAGCACTGCATTTGAACAGGCGAAAGAAAATTTTACAGCATCTCCATGGAAAGAAAAGATCAGCATTTACAATACAGGTATCGCAAAGCTGGAAGCAGGTAAAAAATATGACCATATCATTTCCAACCCTCCATTCTTTGAAGCTGATCTTAGATCGAATGATGAAAAAAAGAATTTTGCAAAACATGATAGCTCGTTAACACTCGAAAATTTACTCAATGCTGTCGATACGCATTTAACGCCAGAGGGCTCTTTTTCGGTTCTGCTACCCTTTCACCGAACTGCTTATTTTGAAGCAGCAGCTGCAAAGCTGCATTTTTATCCTGCAAAAAAAATATTGGTAAAACAAACGCCTAAACATAATTACTTCAGATCGATACTGATATTTTCAAGAAAAAAAACAACTACCTTAACAGAAGAAATAGTAACAAAAAATCAAGAAGGAAATTATTCCACGGAATTTACAACACTTTTAAAAGATTACTATCTTTATCTATGATGCTCAATCAACTATCAACTATCAACTATCAACTATCAACTATGAAGGTCTCTCAGCATAAGCTTTCAAATATCCATAAGGCGCCGTCAGCACTCCCTGCTTCACTATTGTCGCCCTTTCAATCGTTGATGAACCGCCTTTAAGCAGGTCTTCCAAAACAAACTTAATCAGCTGCTCACCAAAATACCTCGACGCATCACGCGGTAATTCATTGGGCAGGTTACCAACCGCCATTATATCAACCGAATCTTCCTGGCAAGCTGCTGTCTTCATTAATTTTTTATTCACGCCGTACACCGGTTCTTCAATGGTGCTGTCCCCAATATTGATCGCAATAGAACCATGATAATCATTGGTGATATCGGCAATTGTTTTTATACTGAACTCTTCTGATTGAAATTCTTCTACAGAAAAAAGCGGCGGAATATTTTTATCCCAATATACGCCGTTCATTAAAATATCTGTTTGTTTTGCAAATGGTCCGAAAGAACATTTGTACTGGTCAGGGTGCAAATGAAAATCATCGCGGTTATAGGTGCCATCATCTTTGCGTTCATAGAGGTCGCGGCCTTTGAGGTCAACATATACCGGGTAATCAAAATGCTTATGCAGGAAATCAAAAGGTTCTACTTCATGTATCCCCATCAGGTTCATGATCTCCAGCACGCCATGCGCCACGCGGCCACTACCTGTAACGGCAATTTTTAGTTTCGGTAATTTTAAACCGAAATAAGTATGGATCAGGTTGCGGTAATCTTTTTGCTGGTACACCCTGTTTAGTTGGAATTGGCCGGTTCTTTTTCCATAAGCCATCATGCCGTTGTGAGCACCCACAATGCCTGCAAAAAAACCAAACCCTAAAATACGCTGGCCATCTTCGTGGGTAAGGCATTCATAATCTATCAGCGTGATATGGTTTTTAAGGATGGCCCGGAATAATTTTTGATTATGCTCCTGTGCTTTTTTAGTGTGCGAAAAAAATAAGTAGGTTTTACCGGGCACCAATTGTTCAACCGGCACTTCTTTAATGCCCATCAGCACATCACAATCGCTGACATCTTCTTTTACAATAACGCCTGCCTTTTCATATTCTTTATCGCTAAAACATCTTTTGTCGCTATGTTGTACTGCAACATGAATTCCAGGAAAATTCTTATGCAGCCATTTGCATTGTGCAGGCGTAAGCGCTACCCTGTTGTCTGCCGGAGTTTTTCCTTCCCGTATCAAGCCGATCTTTAGCATGTATCGTTGTGTTTATAAGGTTCCAACCCTGGCCTGCAGACTTTCATGCTGGCTTTGCCTAGCCAAAAAGTTGGAAACTTTTGCCGCAAGTTAATTAATTTGGAATTTGGAATCTGAAATTTGAAATTTGCGCATGAATTATTTTGAACTCTTCGATATACCCGCAAGTTTACAGGTAGATAAAAATACGCTGGCAAAAAAATATTTTGAGTTGCAGAAAAAATTCCATCCTGATTTTTTTTCAAACGCAACGGAATACGAACAGGCCAATGCACTCGAACAATCCTCCGAGGTAAATAAAGCGCTTAAAGTTTTAAAGAACAACAACGAGACGATAAAATATGTATTAAAATTAAAAGGTCTTTTGGAAGAAGAAGAAAAATACCAGTTACCACCCGGGTTTTTAATGGAAGTAATGGAACTGAACGAGGAACTTTCTGATGATTCCCATCAAAAGATCAATGATCTTGAAACGGCTATTTATGAACCGGTTAAAGAGATCATCGAAAACTTCAATGACGCCACTACCGGCACCAAAGATCTTTTAAAAGTAAAAGAATATTACTATAAGAAAAAATACCTCCAGCGTATTTTGGACAGAATAGGCGGATAACGTAATATTGCAGCCCTGATTGGTTAATTGGT
>JBBRCB010000038.1:0-38675 GCA_038205215.1 Chitinophagales bacterium
GAATATTTTACGCAGAACCGGTTTTATCTTTTACGATCTGGTCAAGAGATTTTACTTTAAGAAAAATAAGTATACCTCCCAATATTGCTGCGATGGTAATAATGCCAAAGAATATTCTTTTGTCAGGCATCTTATCCCAAAAGGTTGCCATTACACCTGCAATTTTACCACCAATAGAAGTGGATAAAAACCATCCTCCCATCATCAATGCGGTCAGGCGTGGCGGGGCAAGTTTTGAAACAAATGATAGGCCGATCGGGCTTAAACAAACTTCACTGACTGTAAATACACCATAAGTTAAGAACAGCCAAAACGGACTGGCCTTATCTGTATAAATACTCGGTACAGACATTACTGCAAATACCATTACCAATGCACTTAAGCCCGATATTATTAAAGCCCAGGCGAATTTACTCGCTGTACTTATTGGTTTACGTTTTCGCGCCCTCCAGGCAAAAAAGGCAATAATGATTGGAGTTAAAGCAACAATAAAAAAAGGATTGATCGATTGAAACAATTCTGTATTACCAACTTTTGCAACACCATCTGCCGGCCATTTATCTTTTCGCATATTGGCAAAATATGGATCAGGACTCATTGTTTTTACTGCATGCCCCGAATCATCCGTTACCACCCTCATGTACTGATCTAATTTATCTGTTTCCTGTGGTGCTGTTTTAAGCGACTGCAGCATATCTACAGTTTCGGCAGGTTTTTCCATAAACTGCGGTATAGTCCTTTCGGTATGGGATTCTGCCCAAATAGTAAGACCTGTAGAGTTTTGATTGTAGATAGTCCAGAAAATAACAGATACAGCAAAAATGAATAACAAGGCACCAATACGTTTTTTGTCTTCCCCTTTTTCTCTTCTCCAGAGGTTGATATAAAATGCGATCACGGGAAGACAGGCAAACATAAATGCATCAGCAGAGTTACTACCAAAAATATTACCCGGTAACATCCAGCCAATAATTGCAAAAACGATCATGGGTAAAAAAACCGAAGTTAAAATTTTAGAAGTTGGGGTGTCACCTTCCTGCATTGGTTTTTTAATATCGTAATTCCTGATGTGCTTCAGATTGAAAAAAAGCGTGATCAAACCAATTATTAAGCCAATACCTGCTGCTGAAAAAGCAGCCTGCCATCCAATTTTGTTACGAAGTATAGCCGCAACAAAATTGCAGAAAAAGGCGCCTATATTAATGCCCATATAAAAGATATTATACGCATTGTCTTTTAAAGGCCTAAGTTCATCGGTGTTATAAATATTTCCTAATAGTGTGGAAATATTCGGTTTAAAAAAACCATTACCAATGATGATACAAGCCATTGCGATGTACATGGTGTAATCACCGGGTAATGCTATTGTGAGATAGCCAATAGCCATCAAAGTACCGCCAATAAAAATGGATTTGATATAACCAAGATACCGGTCTGCAAGAAGTCCGCCAATGAATGGCGTTAAATATACCAATGCGATAAATGAACCGACAATGTCAGAACCCATAGCTTTTGGTAATCCCTTTCCTGAATTATTAGTTAGAAAAAGAAAGAGAATACCTACCATTAAATAATATCCAAATCTTTCCCACATTTCTGTGAAAAATAAAACATACAATGATTTTGGATGTTTTGCTGATTTTAACTGGTCATTCATAATAGCGATTTTTAATGCCTGTTTAGCAAGTTTAGTATCTCAAAATAGCGATTTTCTTTTTACTATAACCAATTTATGCCGCTCAATTTTTTAAAATGATGTAGCTTGTTAGCGTTTTTAGGAGTTACAATTAATTGATAATAACAACCATTTATAAAATTAATCTTGAAATAAGCAGGCATATTTTTAAATTCGCAAGTTCAAACTATAACCCCATACTAATCTTTTGAATCCATGAACATCCTTTTAATTGGCTCAGGAGGCAGGGAACATGCATTTGCCTGGAAACTTGCACAAAGCAAATTATGCGATAAATTATTTATTGCACCAGGTAATGCCGGCACGGCTTTATGCGGTATCAACCTGCCTGTTGGAGTAACGGATTTTGAATTACTTTCGGCAGCCTGTATCTCCAACAATGTACAGCTTGTGCTTGTAGGTCCCGAAGAGCCTTTGGTGAAAGGGATTTATGATTACTTTAAAACAAACGCCGCTACAAAACATATCACTATAATCGGCCCTTCCAAAGCAGCGGCACAATTAGAAGGCAGTAAAGCCTTTGGCAAAGCTTTTATGAAAAAGCATAATATCCCTACTGCTGCATACGGAGAATTTACGATAGACAATTATGTTGCCGGTGTAAATTATATCAAGGAACATCCATTACCGGTTGTATTAAAAGCAGATGGCTTGGCAGCGGGAAAAGGGGTTTTGATCTGCCAGAATATTTTAGAAGCGTTATCAGAATTTGAACTGATGTTGCACCGTTCCAAATTTGGAGACGCGGGTAAAAAAGTGGTAGTAGAAGAATTCTTAAACGGGATCGAACTGAGTATGTTCGTACTTACGGATGGTGAAAATTACCTCCTGTTGCCTGAAGCTAAGGATTACAAAAGAGCAGGGGAGAACGATACTGGTCTTAACACGGGGGGTATGGGAGCGGTGAGCCCATTGCCGTTTGCAGACGGGGCATTCCTGCAAAAAGTAAAAGAGCGGATAATAGAGCCCACCGTTGCCGGTTTGAAAAAAGATAAGCTCGATTATAAAGGATTCATATTTTTTGGCTTGATGAATGATAATGGTGAGCCAAAAGTGATAGAATACAATTGCCGGATGGGAGACCCCGAAACTGAAGTGGTGGTGCCCCGCATTAAGAATGACCTCGTGGAATTACTTACCGCTACGGCCCAACAAAAATTAAATGAAGTTAAACTGGAGACAGACACCCGTAGTGCTGCAGCGGTTGTTGCGGTAAGTGGCGGCTATCCCGGCGATTTTAAAATTGAGTTGCCGATCCTGGGCCTGGATAATGAAATATTGAAAAGCAGCCTGGTATTCCAGTCGGGTACCAAACAACTGGGTAACGAAGTGGTTACAAACGGCGGCAGGGTATTGGTGGTGACTTCATTTGGAGATAATATTTCTGAAGCTGCAGAACATTCTAACTATATGCTGGAACAATTGTATTTTGAGGGGATGTATTACCGGAGTGATATCGGTTATGAATTTCCATAGACCGGTTTTTGACGGCAAAGAGGGACAAATAACTATACAGCATAAACGAAATTCGATGGTCAATAAAAGCAGGAAACTAAAATAATTAGCAAAGCTTTTTATGGCTTGAATTTTGTAACTGTATCAGGAAAATCCGTTTTTGACAAATCTTTGAAAAATAAAAGATTTGCCGTTGTTAATTCAAATAATTTACTACAACTTTGCTGGCATTAATTTATATTAGTTTTCACTTTATCAAATATGGGCCTTTTTAATTTTTTTACGCAGGAAATTGCGATAGACCTGGGTACTGCAAATACCCTTATTATACACAATGATGAGGTGGTGGTAAATGAACCATCTATCGTTGCACTGGACCGTAATAATCCAAAGAATATTTTAGCCGTGGGAAAGAAGGCATTAATGATGCACGAAAAGACCCATGAAAGTATACGAACTGTGCGCCCGCTTAAAGACGGCGTGATCGCGGATTTTAATGCTGCAGAGTTAATGATACGGGAGATGATCAAAATGATCTACCCCAAAAAACCGTTGTTTGCGCCAAGCTGGCGTATGATGATCTGTATACCCAGCAGTATTACCGAAGTAGAAAAAAGAGCTGTACGCGATAGCGCGGAACAGGCTGGTGCGAAAGAAGTTTACCTGATACATGAACCCATGGCTGCCGCGTTAGGTATTGGTATTGATGTGGAAGAACCTGTAGGGAATATGATCATAGATATTGGCGGAGGTACCACGGGCATCACTGTTATTGCGCTTGCGGGTATTGTTTGCGACCAGAGTATACGTATTGCAGGTGATGAATTTACCGCAGATATCATGGAAGCCTTACGCAGATATCATAGTTTATTAATCGGTGAGCGTACCGCTGAACAGATAAAGATCCAGGTAGGCGCTGCTATGAAAGACCTTGAAAATCCGCCGGATGATATCCCGGTTAACGGAAGAGACCTGGTAACCGGTATTCCTAAACAGGTAATGGTTAGTTTCCAGGAAGTTGCTGAGGCGCTGGATAAAAGTATATTTAAAATTGAAGAAGCGATCCTGAAAGCACTGGAAACAACTCCCCCGGAACTGGCATCCGATATTTACCGCCGTGGATTGTACATTACCGGCGGTGGTGCTTTATTAAGGGGATTGGATAAAAGACTGCAGGCGAAAATCAAATTGCCGGTGCATGTTGCAGATGATCCGCTTAAAAGCGTGGTGCGTGGTACAGGTATCGCGCTAAAACATTACGACAGGTACCCCTTTGTGATGAGATAGTATTTCAATTTTAAATGTTGAATTATAAATTTTAAATGTAGTGCCGAAGTTTTTACCGGTAATGAAAAACTTAAAGTCTTTAATTCAGCATTTAGAATTCAACATTTAAAATATTTCTTCCCCGGTGCGTAATATCTTCCTGTTCATTCGGCGTTATTTTACTTTACTTTTCTTCCTGTTATTGCAGGGTTTCTGTATCTATTTGATTGTTCATTACAACAGTTACCATAACGCGGTATTTTCCGTTACTGCCAACCAGCTTACGGGTAAAGTAAATGAGCAATATAATAAAGTTGAAAATTATTTTAACCTGAAAAAAACCAATGACTCTCTCTGGCAGGCCAACGAAAAACTGTACAATAAACTTAAAGAAGATTTCCAGTTACCCGATACCGCCAGCAAAGCCATGATCGATACGGTCAAAGTGGATTCTTTGACGCAATACAGGAAATACACTTACCTGCATGCTGAAGTAATTGAAAATTCCGTTAATACGCAAAGCAATTTCATCGTGTTAAACAGGGGTAGCCTCGGGAACATCAAAAAAGGTATGGGAATTGTTGATATTAACAATGCCGTAGTCGGCAGTGTTGCTGACGTAAGCAACGACTATGCCGTTGTGATGAGTTTACTGCATAAAGACAGCAAGATGGATGGTATGTTATTGCGGGGCAATGGTGAAACCGGCACCGCAATCTGGGATGGAATAACGCCTAATATTCTTTCTATAACACATATTCCGAAAAGTGCTAAAGTAGCAAAAGGCGATACCATCATTTCCAGTGGCAACAGCACCAGTATCCCCCGGGGTAAATTACTAGGCTTTGTAACAGATGTGTTACTGGAGAAAAGTTCTAATAATTATTTGATCAAATTCAGGTCGGCTGCAAATTTTTATAACCTTCAATACGTATATGCTATTGATAACAGTGAGCAGGAAGCGATCAAGCAATTACTGGAAAAAGCAAAACAACAAAATAAATAGGCGGGATAAAATAAATGAGCACGTTTGTAAAAAATATTATCCGGTTCATCTTGTTTATATTGGTACAGGTTTTTGTATTGGATAAGATACACCTGCACCAGATGATTACGCCTTATTTATATTTTTTATTTATACTTTGGTTGCCTTTCAATATGAGCCGTACCTGGCAATTAGCCATTGCTTTTCTTTATGGCTTTACACTCGATAGCTTCAGGCACAACCCCGGCTTTCATGCTGCAGCCTGTGTATTGATCGCCTACATCAGGCCGTTCCTCGTAAATTTACTCATCCCCCAGGAAGGTGCCGATGGCAATTATGAAGAACCTTCATTGAAAAGTATGGGTGGCGCATTGCCTTATTTTATTTATCTGGCCGTGCTTACAATAATTCATCATGGTTGGTTGTTTGTATTGGAAGCATGGCAATTTGGTAATTTCTGGTATTTCCTGGTGAAAACACTGTTATCAGCTGCTGTTAGTTTACTACTGATCATTATCACTGAATTATTGTTTGCAAGAAAACAGAAATTCAGGACCAACACGGTGTAAAATATGGAATATACCAATACCGGATTTTGGAGGCAACGGTCCATCATTAAAGTCCAGCTATAAAAATATCCGGCAATCTATATTCGACATTAATTATCATTTTCGACGCTTAAATTATAAAACAAATTGTCCGTTTTCAATCAGTCCCGTAAGAATGTAATCATGCTGGTATTTATCGGCATAATGGTGGTGATACTGCTGCAGTTGATGAACCTCCAGCTTTTCTCTTCTAAATATAAATTGCAGGCAGAAGATCAGGGTACTTTCCGTAAAGTGATCTATCCCGACAGGGGTATTGTATACGACCGTAATGGGAAATCTATTTTACAAAACACTACGATCTCGGACCTGATGGTGATACCCAGTAAAATAAAGGGTACGGATACCGCCACCCTGTGCAGCATCCTGAATATTGATACCGCGGAATTCAGGAAGCGCATCGTAAATGCCATCATAAAAAATAAGGCTTACCGGCCTTCGGTTTTTGAAGCACTGCTCAGTAATGAAAAGATGGCCAAGATTACGGAGAACCTGTACAAATTTGCACCAGGATATTATTTACAGGAAAGGTCTGTAAGGGATTATCCTTTTGATGCAGGTGGAAATATCTTAGGGTATCTTAGTGAAGTAGATTCCAATGTTTTAAAGAATTCTAAATACGAAGGTTATGTAATGGGTGATTATATCGGTAAAGCCGGGCTTGAAAAAACCTACGAAAACGTATTGATGGGCCAGCGTGGCATCGAATTGTGGAAACGGGATAATAAGAACCGCCTCACCGAAAGAATTGAGAACGGGCTGTTTGATACCGTTGCAATTGCAGGGCAAAATATGCATACTTCTTTGGATATCGACCTGCAGTCATTAGGAGAAAAACTGATGCAGAATAAACTGGGTTCGATAGTCGCTATCAATCCTAAAACAGGTGGTATCATCTGCATGGTAAGCTCACCGGGCTTCAGGCCAAAGTTGTTAACCGGTGCAGAAAGAAGAAAACATATACAGGAACTCTTAATAAATCCCGCACTGCCTTTATTGAACAGGGCTGTGAATGCGTCTTATTCGCCGGGCTCTACATTTAAAACATTACAGGCACTGGTAGGCTTACACGAAGGCGTGATAACAACACAAACAACAGTGAGCTGCAGCGGTGCATTTTATGGATGTGGAAGTGGTAGGCCAATGAAATGTTTAGACCGGGGTACATTCAATATGCAAAGCGCTATCACTGTTTCCGATAATACTTATTTCGCTACCGTAATGCAAAGGGTGATCAACAATCCTAAATATCCAAACATGGACAGCGCCCTTGCTAACTGGGACAGGTACATGTATGCATTTGGCCTTGGCCATAAATTAGGTGTGGATGTACCCTCTGAAAAAAGAGGGTTAATACCCACGCCTGCTTACTACAACCAGCTTCCACCCAAAGGTTTTGGCCCCGGCCATTGGAATTATTGTAGTTTCCGTTCGGTAAGTATCGGACAGGGGGAAGTGGATGTAACGCCGATACAGGTGGCAAATGAAATGGCCTATATTGCTAACAAAGGTTGGTATATCACGCCGCATGTTGTTGACTCCATTGAGGGAGGTGATAAATTCAACATGCTGGCGAATTTTAAAGAAAGGCATAAAACCATTGACATACCCGACAGTATTTTTGAAGTGGTACATAACGGTATGCAGGGTGTAATAGAACAGGGCACCGGCCGCAGGGCAAGAATAGAGGGCATTACGATGTGTGGTAAAACCGGTACGGTGGAAAATTATTTTCACGGTGTAAAACAAAAGAACCATTCTTTTTTTGCTGCATTTGCCCCAAGGGAGGATCCGAAGATCGCCATTATGTGCGTAGTGGAGAACAGTGGGCAGGGAGCATGGTTTGCAGCTCCCATTGTAAGTTTAATGGTAGAAAAATATTTAAAAGATTCTATTACAGATAAAGCAAGGCTGGCGTTGGTTGAAACCATGTCGAACACCAACCTGATCCCTGAAAGAATTTATGCAGCATTAAAAACACAGGATTCCCTCAGGCATGCGAAAGACTCGGCCTATCTTATGGCTAAAGGTTTATTAAAGGTGATAAAGGATACTATGGATATCGATGAAGGCGATGAAGAAGATGCACTGGATAAATTAAAAAAAGATAAAGAAGAATTAAAGAACGGGACCTCCAAAAAAGACAGCAATGATACCAGGATAAAAATTAAAACAGAAGCAATCTTACCAAACGAAAAAAAGAAGCCGGAATTAAAAGACTCAGCAAAATAGCGTGAATCGTGAGACGCGAATCGTGCGTTCAACTCACGCTTCATGTCTCACGCCTCAAGTCTCACGAATAGTATGTATAAAAAAAATCCCTCCATATCGAAAGGCATTGACTGGATAATGGTTTGCCTTTACTTTGCCCTTGTAACCATTGGCCTGCTGTGCATTTTTTCGGTGGAATATAAAAGCGGCGACCATGTACTGCAAAGTTTTTTAGGCTTTAAAAAGGAATACAGTAAGCAATTATTTTTTTTTGGCGCCAGTATTATTGTGGCGGTATTTGTTTTACTTACCGATAGCAAATTCTTTACGGCTACCGCTAACCTTTCTTATGCGGCAGGGATATTATTGATACTGGCTACTTTCGTAGTGGGTAAAGAAGTGGGGGGATCAAAAAGCTGGATCCCGCTGGGCTTCATGAATATCCAGCCAGTAGAAGTTTGTAAGATATTTACTTCATTGGCATTGGCGAAATATCTGTCGATGCCCGAAACCAATTTTCATAAAACGCAAACGCAACTGATCGCGGCGGCGATCGCATTTTCGCCGGCCATTTTATCCGTACTGCAAAAAGAACCCGGCGCTGCTATTGTTTATTTTTCTTTTGCCATTGCATTTTACCGCGAAGGCTTACCTACACTTTACCTGATCATCCTTTTTTCTTTGGCTATACTTATCATCGCAAGCATTGTTATCTCCTCTAATATCTTCTATATAATAATTACAATCATTGCGTTATTATTTGTTTTTTTTAACTGGCGAAAAATAAAACGGGATATCTTCAAACTGTTTTTAGTAATTATAGTCTGGCTCATGTGTATCGGGGTTAAATTATTTTTAGTACCTGCCTTATTTAACAGTGTGCTTAAGCCGCACCAGGTAGTACGCATATTCTCCACATTCGGCATAGATGATTATAAATTTAAGAATCCGGAAAGGACGGCGGAAATCCAAAAAGAATTTGCGAAATTAGGGACCAAAAAGAAAGAAGGCGAAAAGGTAGAAAGTTATAATGTAAAGCAATCAAAGATTGCCATTGGCAGCGGGGGCTTTTGGGGCAAAGGTTTTTTGCAGGGTACGCAAACCCGTGGTGAATTTGTACCGGCACAAAACACGGATTTTATTTTTTCTTCCGTAGGGGAGAATTTTGGATTTTTTGGCTGCATGGTATTAATGCTCCTCTATTTTGGCATGATGTTGCGATTGGTATTTTTAGCCGAGAGGCAGCGAAGTACTTTCAGCAGGGTATACATGTATTGCGTGGTAGGCATATTGTTCTTTCACGTGGCATTGAATGTTTGTATGACACTGGGCCTTGCACCATCACCGGGAATTACACTGCCTTTATTAAGTTATGGAGGATCTTCGTTGATAACATTTACGATGCTACTATTTATTTCAATAAAACTGGATGCCGACAGGAGTATGATATTGCGATAGATTGATCGCCCCAACACCTGGAGGGGCTTTTAACAGTAAAACAATTGTAACAGCTTTTCGATTACTTTTGCAATCAACTTATTTTATAACAACTCTATAAATTTGTAGGGTATAATTCCTCCGTCAGCCGGCGGATTAGGGGGCGACATGAAAATAATTCCACTCAGCGAAGGCGCATTTACGATAGACAGTACCAAGCAGTTTATTCCTTTTAATGTAGATAAGGACGATCTGCAGCAACGACCGGTAGGCAGTCTGCTGGTAGAGATACAGCCCTTTGCAATTATAACGGCAAAAGATATACTGGTAATTGATACCGGCCTTGGTTTTAGTAATAGAGATGGCAGTTTACAGTTACACCAGAATCTTATAGACAACGGGATCAACCCGATGGATGTGACAAAAGTTTTACTCAGTCATTTGCATAAGGACCATAGCGGCGGTGTGAGTAAAGAGGATAAAATATTAGGGAAGAAATTCGTTAGCTTTCCTAACGCTGCTTATTATGTTAATGAAGAAGAATTTGATTCCGCAATGGTAAAGGGGAAGCCATCCTATACACCCGGGGAATTTGAAATCCTCGGCGAAAGCGACAAAGTGATCTTTACCAATGGCGATGGCATTATTGATGATTATATTAAATACCACGTAACGGGGGCTCATTCTCCTTTTCACCAGGTATTCTGGATAGAAGAAGATGGACAAAAAATATTTTTTGGCGGTGATGTAGCCCCTCAATTGCAGCAAATGAAAAGCCGCTTTATTGCCAAGTATGATTATGATGGTAAAAAATGTATGGAACTCCGCCAGCAATGGTGGCAACAGGGACAGCAGGAAAAATGGACTTTTTTATTTTATCATGATATTAAAACACCGGTGGCAGCATTCTGAAAATAAAAAAGGCCGCTACTTATGTAACAGCCCTTCACTTTCTTTTCAATAATATTAACGAAGCTTATGAATAAACTCGTTGTCCATAAATTGTTTCTGAATATCTTTCAAATCTCGTAATATACTTGCATCCACTAACTGTCCGCCGGTTTCTACAACAAAACCACCGATCAATTCGTCTTTAACTGCAGTTTCTATTTCAAAAGATTTAGAAGGGATAGCCGCTTTTACATTCTTCATGATTTCTTCTTTCAACGCATCAGTAAGTGGCGAAGCAGTAGTGATCTTTACTTTTTGAATATTGTTTAAGGTATTGTATTGATCAATGAATGCATTTACAATTTCGTGTAAATTCTGCTCCCGTGTTTTTCTAACCAATAGATCAACGAATGACCCGGTCAGGATAGAGACCCTGCCGTCAGTGACTGCTTTCAAGATGACCCTTTTTTTATCTGCTTTAATGATGGGGCTGCTTAATACCGCTACAAAATCAGGATTGCTTTTGCAAACGCTGTCGAGCCATTTCATATCAGCATATACTGCTGCTATTTGATTTTGCTCTGCAGCAAGATCCAATAAACTTTTTGCGTACCTGCCTGCTAAACGTGGATTCTTCATACCCCTGTCCCCTAAAGGGGAACTTTATTTGTATCAGTATTAAGTTACATAAAATACTGATGGTTAAAATATATCTTATAATATCACTGCTCCATTTCCATCTTTATGGGATAGGGGCGTTTAATTCAATTTTACTTCTGATGCCAATATTTTAATATAATTTTCCTGTTCGGCTTTATTGCTTAATTCTTTGCGTAAAACTTTTTCACTTGTCTCAATAACTAAATTGCCGATTTGGTTTTTTAAATCAGTTAAAGCAGCCATCTTTTGCTGCTGGATGATCGCATGGGCATCTGCAATAATTTTTGCAGCCTGTGCCCTGGCCTCTTCTTTAGCGTCGTTCACAATTTTATCTTTTATTTCTTTTGCTTCTTTTAAGATCACTCCCCTTTCTTCACGGGTTTTAGCCATGAACGCTTCGTTATCATTTTTTAACTGCGCCATTTCAAGCTTTACTTTTTCTGCAGTAGCGAGCGCTTCGGTAATGGAAGTTTCCCTGTCTTTAAGGCCTTTTACAATAGCGGGCCAGCCATATTTTTTAAGTATAAAAAATACCACGAGGAAAGCAACAAGTGTCCAGAATAATAAGCCGATCTCCGGTAATAAAAGTTCCATGTTATAAAAGTTCGATGATTAAAAAACTTATTTATCAAATCAGTTTCGGGATAAAAAAGTTACGATTTAATGTACTGTTCGCGGTCAATAGTACCCGCAAACAAACAAAAAGTTTAAACCCGTAACCCGTAACAAACTTCAAAGAGAAAATACTGCATCCTCCGCCCTGTGCATCAGATGCAGTAATAATGTTGGCAATGATATTACAACACCATTGCAAGGAAGCCCACGATAATAGCAAATAAAGCAGCACCTTCTACAAGCGCCGCGGCTAAAATCATGTTAGCACGGATATCGTTGGTAGCTTCCGGTTGACGTGCAATACCCTCAACAGCGCCTTTACCTATTTGACCGATACCAATACCAGCACCCATTGCAGCAAGACCAGCACCTACGGCACCACCTGCGTTTGCAATACCTTCCAGTAAAATTGTTCCTAAGTTCATGTTACTTGATTTATATTGATTAATAATTCCGTGTTTATAATACGATCACAGCATCATCATAAAGGCCATTCTCGTTATCGTGGCTGTTATGCCCTTCATTATGGTGATCACCTTCAATGGCGCTTCCTACTAACACTGCTGTGAGCGCAGTAAAGATAAAGGCCTGTAAAAATGCTACCAGTATTTCAATGAAATAAATGAAAATGGTAAATGCCAATGAAAGTGGAGAAGCACCCCAGCCTGCACCAGTACCCATTTTCTCTCCAAAAATAAATATCAGGGAGATTAAACAGATAATGATGATATGCCCTGCCACCATGTTGGCGAACAAACGTATGATCAATGAAAAAGGCTTTAAGAACATACTCAGGAATTCTACCGGAACAAGGATAAACTTAACACCCAGCGGTACTCCCGGGGGATTAAAAATATGTGCCCAGTAATGTTTATTGCTGCTGGCGAGTGTTACAATAAATGAAATAACACCCAATACTACTGTAAAAGCAATATTGCCGCTTACGTTAGCAGAACCCGGTATCAATCCAAAAATATTATTGATCAATATAAAAAAGAAAATAGTTAACAGGTAAGGAAGGTATTTATCGGCTTTATACCCAAGGTTGGGCTTCGCTACTTCGTCTCTTACAAAAACAACAACCGGTTCTATTACGGCCTGCATACCTTTTGGGGCAGAAGTAACGCCATATCCAGCTTTATATTTTTTAGCAATGCCAGTCATTATCCAAACCAGCATAATTAAAGCCAGCAGCATCTGCACTACATTGCGGGAGAATGAAAAATCGTACACTTTTACAGCTTCATCATATTTACCCTCTTTAACCGGAACGATCTTACCCGCTGTAAACCTTTTGGGATCCAAACCCAATTCATGAATATTGTGCTCGTTTAACAGTAAATAATTATTATAAGGCTCATGCCCATGCTGTAATTTGGAAGACATAAAACTGGTCAATCCCCTTTCAGGAGAATATAAGATCACGGGTAAAGGCAATGATGCGCCAAAAAAATGGAATTCATGACCGTCCATAATATGGCCGAAGATCACTTCCTTCATATTCAGCTTTTCTTCAGTTTTTTCAGCGTGTTCTTTTTTATCATGCTGCTGGGCAAAACCAATGTTTGCAATAACAGTCAAAGAAAGGCTGAAAGCCAATACCAGCAATGATTTAAAGCATTTATGAAGCATATAAATCCCTAATTTTGGCGCAAAGATAACGACGGAAGACTGAAATAGGAAATTAGAAGAAAGAAAAACTATTTTCAGGCCATTTTTGCCCGTTTTTCAAACTGCATTTTATGCAGCTGGTAATAGAAACCCTGGCGGGCTAAAAGCTCCTCGTGGGTACCGATCTCTTTTATTTCTCCTTTATCCAGTACCATGATTTTATCAGCCTTACGTATGGTACTGAGCCTGTGGGCTATAACAATGGAAGTGCGGCCGGTGATCAATGTATCGATGGCATGCTGTATCAGGTTCTCGCTTTCAGTATCTACCGAAGAAGTGGCTTCATCCAATATTAAAATAGAAGGGTCATATAATAAAGCCCTTACAAATGACAACAGCTGGCGCTGGCCCATGGAAAGCGTGGCGCCTCTTTCCATAACATTATAATCGTAATTACCTGGCAGTTGCATGATAAAATCATGGATGCCGATCAGCTTTGCCGCATTTACCACTTCTTCTTTTTTTATGGAAGGATTGCGTAAGGTTACATTATCTATCACCGAGCCACTGAATAAAAAAACATCCTGCAGTACCACGCCGATGCGGCTCCTTAAAATATCAAGGGTATAAGACTCAATATTTTTGTCATCAATTTTTATACTTCCTTTTTGAATATGGTAAAGCCGGTTCAATAAGCTGATGATAGATGTTTTTCCGCTGCCGGTGTGCCCCACAATGGCCAGTGTTTCGCCCGGATTAATATGAAATGAGATATTTTTTAAAACATACTGTTCATCAATATAGGCAAACCACACTTTATCAAATTCAACTTTACCTTTTATAGTGGCCGGTGTATGGTGGCCTTCGTTTACTGCACTGTCTTCATTGTCCAATACTTTAAACACCCTTTCGCTGGCAATCATGCCCATTTGCAGCACATTGAATTTATCGGCGATCACCCGCAGTGGCCTGAATAATAAGTTTAAACAAATAATGAACGAGGTGATCACTCCTGCAATTGCATCTCTTTTAATATCAGTAATATTTTTTAAATCCGCATCTTTGGCTGCCCACCATACCAAAAGGCCGATAGACATCGCCATCACCAATTCCACGATCGGAAAAAAAACGGAGTAGGCAAAGATGGCTTTGATGTTGGCGTTGCGGTGTTCCTTATTAATGGCGTTGAACTTATCGTGTTCTCTTTTTTCCGCGGCAAAAGCCTGTACTACGGACATACCGGTAATATGCTCCTGTACAAATGCATTTAAACTGGCCACGGCATTGCGTACCCTAATGAAAGATTTGTTCACGCTTTCTTTAAAAAAATAAGTAGCGATCATCAATACGGGGAAAGGCGCAAGGCAAACCAGTGTTAACTGCCAGTTTACATACAACATATACGACAGCACAGAAATAATAGAAAGCAGGTCGGCAATGATCGGTATCAACCCGTCGCTAAAAACATCATTGATCGACTCGATATCATTGATGGTACGGGTGGTTAAAGTTCCGATGGGGGTTTTATCAAACTGCCCGAGATTTAAATGCAGGATCTTATTATAAGTGGTTACCCGGAGGTCTTTTACCACGCTTTGCCCCAACGCTGCCGTGCTGAAGGTAAAATAGAAACGGCAGATGGTTTCTATAAGGAGCAAAAAGATCTGTACCAGTGTAACTTCGATGATGAATCCACCCGGGCCATTGATAAAATGGGCAGGTTCATTTCCCTTTATACCGTCGTTGATTGTAAGCTGTATTAGAAAAGGCCTGATGGGTGCAAGCACGGCCAATGCAACAGACAGGAGCAAAGAGCCATAAAACCTGTTCTTGTATGGCCTGGCAAAATAAAATATCCTGCGTAATAATGAAAAATTGAATACCTTTTTTTTAACACCCGGGTCACTCATATTACAAAGTTAATCGGTTTTTGGTTTAGAGTTTTTGGTTTTCGATGAGCGGAAATTATTTTTCGGCGCCCATCTGACAAAAATATTTGCATTATAGATTGTACGAAAGTCATGAAAACCACAAGCTAAAAAAACTGGAAACTATAAACACAAAACTGAAAATTTTTATTCCATTTCCGATTTTTTATTATAAGCCTTTATAAAGATGGCGCCCAGATTTTTATATGGTGGAATATAATCATCCCAGGCTTCTTTAACGTCTTTAGGTTGTTTCGCAAAGAATAAAGAAAGTTCATCCCACATGCTTTTCCAAACTATTGGTTTACCGGAAAGCAGTATTTGGTTCAACTTATTGGTGATGACCTGGTTGATATTACCAGTTCCGATTTCCTTGGTAGAAATGATATGTGCTTCAGGGTTTATTTCTATCAGCTTGCTTAGATTTTTATAGCCACCACAACTGCCCAATACAATAATTTTTGCGTCCCCAGTCATTCGTTTTATAGTTCCTGGCAACCAATAGCTATGGCCACGGTGGGTTACTACGGCAGGCTGCAGGTTATTTTTAATAAGGTAATTATTTAAATGCACCTGTGCAGAATCATCCAGGTTTTTATCGCTGTTCAATGGCCGGTTTACATACACCCAAACCTTTGCACCTTTAACTGATTTTATCTCCACCCATTCTTTATTTCTATTATTGATGTTCCACTCTTTCGGCGAAAATGAATTAATGAATTTAGGGAAGAAGGTTTTACCATCTTCATCGCCATAAAAGAAAACCTGTTGCACGATGCGACCACTATCGTCCATTAAATTGGTATTGTCAATAGAATAAATAGGGGGTATGCCTATCGCGGTACTCAGGTCGATCCTGTTGGTACTGTCTGCCGAAAGAAAGATCGTTTTTAATAAACTGTAAATCACCTTGCCCCGGTTATTGTTGCTGTTGGTACAACGCCGCTCATTTTCATTCACGTAACTTAAAATATTTGACTGTAGGTTTTTATTATTGATACTGCTGTAACTATCAGCAACGTCTACCGCGTCTTCAAGCGTCCTTGCAGCCTCCAGTCTTCCAACAAAACCTTTCATTAAAGTTTCTGCACTGGATGCCGGCATTAAATTTAAAAAAGTATCCAGCCGGTTAAAGTTAGCAGCCATCTTAATAAACTTCTTAAAGTAATCAAAGTTCACGCTAAGCAATAAAGAATCTGAAGCAGGGGTTTTTCCCATCCGCTGCAGCATGCGGTTAAAACTATGTTTGTAGCTGCTGGTATAGATATCCGTTTCTCCCATTACCAGCATGTAATAAATGTCTACGGGCGATAATGAATCAATTGCTTTCATCCGCACATTTTCGGGTTTTTCGTGCAACTCATTTATGGGTGTTATAAAATGCTGGATGGCTTTACGCTGCAGCATATCCCTTAAGCCATTAGAACCAAAGAATGCAATGGCCGTATCATGCCTGGCCATCCTTTTGCTGTACTCAATTTCAGTTTGCACCAGTAGTTTGTAATAGGCAATACTATCATATCCCTTTTCACCGTCGCCGATTATTTTTTTAAGGCCCTCGGTTTGTTTTTTACCCGAAACAATATCATCTAAAAAAGGAAAATACAATAATGCGGAAGGCATTTCACTTATAGAAGCGACGGCTTTCACGGCAGGGTCAGTATTGATACGGATCAATTTTCCCTGTACAGAATTCATGTCCTGCGCATATTTATACAATTGTGCAGGATCATTCCTGCAGGCGATTACAATTAAACTGTCGGCAAAACTTTCTTTAGCAAAAGGCGCTATGCTTTGCAATATCTTATCGGGGTTAAGCGCACAATATTTTATATATACCAGGTGCTTACTTTGGTTGTATCCTTTATTAGTTACAAAAATCTCTGCATTGATGCGGGCTACTTCGTAAGGTACTGCATCAATATAAGGCACCATGCTCAGGCTGTCGATATTAGCTTCCATTATTTTTTCAAAATTGTCGATCAGCACAGGCGCAAACACGCCCTTTATTTTATTGGATCTCCAGTTAAGACGGAACGACCTTAACATGTTTTCAATATAAGTGAGGTACCTTACTTTTTCATTATTGGCTTTAATTTTATCATTCAGTTCTATGTTGTTCTGCAGCTCATCAATCTTCCTGTTGATTGCATCAGTAACGGTAAGGTTGATCTCTTCGTTGGCAGATACCTTAATGATACCGTCAGTTTTTCCGTCGGCTTTATCCAGCAATTTTTGCTCTTCATTTATTTTATCATGAAAGCGCAACCTTTGAATAGGAGGCTTAATGGTATCGAATGTTGCAAAGGCATTTGCGGTACTTGCAAACAGTAAGAGGATTAAAAAAGTATGCTTCATCATATATTATATTGCAAAGATGCTGATTTTTTGTTTAGGGTTGCTTTTGGGGGATATTTGGCTTAACAATTTGATAATATGCCCACGGCACGGAGCTGATTTATTGATACTTCTTTAAGAGTACTTTTGCACAGCATTTTACGTATGAGTACTGTTAAAAAAATATTAATTGCGGATGATGAGCCGGATATCCTCGAGATCATCCAGTACAACCTCCAGGCCGAGGGTTTTGAAGTGATCACGGCAAAAAATGGCAATGAGGCGATCGAGAAAGCAAAACGGCACCTGCCCAACCTAATTATTCTGGATATTATGATGCCCGGTAAAACGGGGATGGAAGTATGCAACCTGCTACGCCAGCAACCGGCATTTAAAAACACGCTCATCATTTTTTTAACCGCGTTAAGTGACGAGGGTACTGAAGTAAAAGGCCTGGAGAGCGGCGCAGATGATTACCTCACCAAACCCATCAGCCCTAAAGTTTTAGTAAGTAAAGTGAATGCTTTGTTCAGGAGGTTCAGTAAAGATGAGCCTAAGATCGTAAAGGTGGGGGATCTTGAAATTGACCGTGAGAAATACATGATCAATTTTAAAGGCAATGATATTGTGCTGGCAAGAAAAGAATTTGAACTACTGGCTTTACTGGCTGGAAAGCCCGGCAAAGTTTTTTTACGCAACGAAATTTTAAATACTATCTGGGGAACCGAAGTCATTGTAGGCGATCGCACCATTGACGTTCATATACGTAAGATCCGCCAGAAATTAGACCTTGATTGTATCAGCACGGTAAAAGGTGTGGGGTATAAGTTTGAGATGTAGGGCAGTTTAGTTCATGGTTCATGGTTAGGATTTTACATGTCGGTTATTGTTGTTAATTTGCAATGGTTTTTATGATGAACTATTAACCATCAACCATCAATTATCAACCAGGATGCTTTCTCAAAAAAATTTTTCACCGCAACAATTGGCCGCTTTAACCGCACTGGTTTTATCGGGAGCTATCGGCATGGCTATTTTTATATCGATACCCGTTTGGTGGGTGGCATTGATATGGTTCGTGACAGTTTTTTTATGCAGCTTTGCCCTGATCGCTTATGCGTTACAAACTTTTATTTACCGAAAGATAAAATTGATCTATAAACTCATTTATCAAACCAAGGCCAGCAAGCGGGAAGAATTTTATTATAAGAATCTTTTACCGCAAAAAGGAATAGATGAAGTAAGTGCGGACGTAGAAAAATGGGCAGAACAACGAAAGGCAGAAATAGAAGTGCTGCAGCAGAATGAATCCTACCGTAAAGAATTTTTGCAAAACCTTAGCCACGAACTGAAGACACCCATTTTTGCGATACAGGGTTATGTAGATACACTGCTCAATGGTGCTTTGGAAAACCCTGACGTGAATAAAAAATTCCTTACGAGTACGTCCCGGAATGTTGACCGTTTGGTAAACCTCGTTGATGATTTGGATGAAATATCAAGATTAGAAAGTGGCGAGCAATTGCTGTACCAGCAAAATTTTATTATACAAGACCTGTTAAAAGAAGTGTACGAATCGCTGGCTATAAAAGCAGAGCAAAAAGATATTAAGTGCATTATTAAAAAAGGTTGCGAATTACCGTTAACTGTTTATGCTGATAAAGAAAAGATACGGCAGGTTTTTATTAACCTTGTAGATAATGCTGTTAAATACGGCAAGCAAAATGGTATCATTGAAAGCAGTTTTTATAAGATTGATGGCAAAACTGTTTTGATAGAGATCAGCGATGATGGTTCCGGTATTTCGGAAGAACACCTGCCACGCATATTCGAACGCTTTTACCGCACCGACCTGGCAAGAAGCCGTAAAGTAGGCGGCAGCGGCCTCGGCCTTTCTATTTGCAAACATATTATTGAAGCCCACGGACAAACCTTTCATGTAAGAAGCAAGATCGATGTGGGTACTACATTTGGGTTTACATTGCAGAAGAAAAAAGAGGTATGAATATCTTAAAAAATTAAAAACGATCTAGAGGAATTACTACTGTTTATTTACAATTGGAAGAAGGTTTTAAACCTTCTTTGTCTTTGGTTAATGTGGCTGTTCCATTTTTAAATGTAACAATCCATATACTGTCAAAATCATCATTGTCCCATTTTAATAACGGATCATTTATTCCAAACGCATGAATAATGGGAACAATACTTTTGTGATCCCAAACCACCAATACATTACCATATCTTTTAAAAATATCCTGAGTAAGTGTGGAAGAATCTTTACCACTGAATTTGCTGTTAATAATAAGGTTGTATTTTACTGCAAGTGGTGTAATGGTTTGAAACATTCTTGCATGTTTGGTTGCAGAATCGGTGCTTAAAGATGGCACATAACTAAATGCAGGGATACCAAATTTTGAAATAATTACTGCAGGAAGTAATTGTGATCTGTTTAGTCCCTGGCAATTAAGATTATCACCATTCACTGGCTTTTCACCATGCCTGATAATAATAACTTTGAGTGGTGGCTGCTGCGTTTGAGCAAATGAATTATTTGCAATAACGAAGAGGCATAAAAAAGAAATAGAAAAAGACCTTAGCGGGTATTTTAAAAGAAGTTGCATAATAAACAGGTATGAAAAAAATAAATCTCTATTATTGGTATTGCTATAAAGTTAATATAGATGTACACAGTATTTGTAACTACAACAGTTGGTAACAATAGCTTAACTTAAACAATAATTAAAATAACTCATTAAATTATTCAATCAAATTTGTTCTTTTCGGGCAAAAAAATAAAACCTATTCCATTATCTCATCTGCATCCACATCACTTTCATCTGCTTTTGGCTTGTGATAATCATTATTCATTTGCTTTTCAAATGTCTTTTCCTATTTTTAAACTTTGGCCAACAAAAATTTTGAAGCCTGCATCTGAAAACAAAGTGTCATGCATTAAGCGATATGTAATTTCACTTTTAGTAGAAAGGGTATCTGTTTGTGCATATACTAAAGCACTAAACAAACAAAAGAAAATAAGAATACTTAATTTCATAAAATAAAATTTAGCAATACGGAAGCATACTTATTTACTATACACCAAAACAGAAAAAGTACCCGGCACCAGATCTTTTGTGCCTTCTTTATAAGTTGCGGTACTGAAATAAATTTTATGAGTAGTTGCATCAAGAGCAATGGTTTTTGCACCAGCTTGCGTTTTTAAACTTTCCACCACTTCATATTTATCTTTTGAATTTTGTTTAATGATAGTGGTAATACCATCACCACCGGAACAAAATATCAGTTTAGTACTTTCGTCAAAAGCAACAGCATCTACTTTATTGCTGATGGGTAAGCTGGTAATTATTTTGCCACTGGATGCATCTAATACAGACAATACTTTTGTTTCGGCACAGGCAGAAAACAAACAGTTGTTTATAACATCGATAGCCAAACCTGTAGGAGCAGCATTACCTTCCAGTGCAAATGTTTTTACCATTTGTTTCTTTTGTGCATCAATTACAACCACGCCATTCCCTTCTTCAGCATTATCATAAATGAAGCCTTTATTGTCTGTAATTGCAAACTCAGGAGCTTTTCCAACAGCTACATTTTGTAATACCTTATTGCTGGCAGCATCAATAACTACAGCATTATTTGTTTTGCCACAAAAAACCCATACTGTTTTTGTAAAAGCATCATACATTATTGCATCGGCTTTCTCTGCATCTAATTTTATAGTGGTAATACTATCTAATGTGGTGTAATTAAATACAGAAACAAGATTATCCTTACCATTTGAAATAAATCCCTCATTCAACTCAGGTGCTAATGCAATGCCATGCACGCCATTTAAATTGTTAATGGATTTAATTTCAGTTTCTGTTTGCAGATCAATTACATGTACCCTGTCGAAATGAGATACAAATAAGCGGTGGCTTTTTTCATCTGCTTTTAAGTAATCCCATTTGCCATTGCCTTGCAACGCAATTTTTTTTGTAAGGGTATAACCACTTTGCGCAAATGTTTGTGGTTGCAATGCAAATACAATTGCAGCTGCGAAAAATATTTTTACGAATTTAACTGGGACAAGGTTCATGGTTTTATTTTTTGATTGTTTAATTATTTTAAATTTAAACTGTAACTAAAAATAACTAGCGCCAAAGCAGATTTTTCTGTACTACAAATAAAAGTGGAATAGTAAAGATTTTTACATTAGTAATTATTATTAAAAAAGGTATCACTTTAAGTTTTGAGTGATACCTTTTTTAATATTTTTTTATAGTTAATTTTATTAGTGTTGGTTTCCGTACCCATTACTTTGGTATGCTCCAATATCTTTTACACCATCATCGTAAAAATTATCACCAGTGAGTATAATAAAAGATGGCTTCAAATCTTTGGCAGAGGCAATCATCTGGTTGGCTACATCCTGTTGATAGAATTTCCCGTCTCTTCCCCAATCGCCCAGCACAAAGAAATTAAAATCATTTGCCACTGCTGTTTTAGAACCGGCAGTCTTATTTGTACTTTCACAGCCCAGCAATAAAGCAGCAGCGCAAATGACAATTTTAGAATTACTTAATATCATTCCTTTATTCTTAATGATTGTTGCCATATCCGTTAAATTGATAGGCGCCCATATCAACACCCGGTTGTGGATAAAATGTTACACCATAAACAGCATCTTCTGCCACTTTTTTTATAGGCTGTAGATTAATGCCGGTGTAGCCTTTTCCAATACAGGGCGATCCTGCCTGCAATCTGAAGTTAAAGCTGCCCATGGTAGCAATATCCCTCAATTTAACACCACCGGTAACCGGTAAAGGATAGTTTATAAAATTAGGATTTCCAACCTTTACCACTGCTGTACCATCATATACTGAACCTAAGGTGTAGTTAGCAGGTAAATAAGATGGAGACGGAATATCAGTTGATTGGGGTCTGGTTATATAGCCTACCGGATAAAACTGGTTGGCGACAGATGCAGAATCACCGTACTGGTAATTGTAGCCATAAGATAAATGTGCAGTATCGGCCACTGGCGTATTTACTATCCGGTAGCCAAATTTGCAGTTTACAGCCAGGTTGTTGTAAAACTTACCTCCTGCTCCTTCCTCATAATTAATATTTGCACCACGCCCTGTTTGAATTTGCCGATAACCACAATTAACAAACGTGTTATTATACATCACAACATAAGAAGTTGGTGCGCCAACGGCTTGCCCTTTGTTGGAAACTTTTTGGCCACTGGTGGCATTGCCAATAAAAAAATTATAGGCCATATCCCCTACGGTACCGCCTTTTACATTAAAACCATCACCACCATTCAATCCACCTTTTTCTTCGGTATTTCTGAACATGGCTACCTGTCCGCTGGATATCCGGATAGGGTCATCTACACCACCATACACCCATGAGTCTTCCATAACAAAACTGCCACGATAGTTCTGAAATAAAATAGAGAAGGCAGTTGTATTTGACACGTTTGCTATCAATGGTGCGGTAGTAGATCCCAATGCAGCGCCACCAAATTCAACATGGGTCCATTTTAACACCATCAGGTAGCATGATGTATCGGCGTACAAACCTTTCCACGAACCTGCAAAAGCCGGGTCAGTAGCAGGGTCGGCACCGGGCGCATCATTTTTTATTACGCTATTTACGGTAATCCAGTTTGGATTTGCCTGCGTACCATTACTTATGAATGTTCCCTTAACAATGATGGCCGATTTGGTGGTTACGTTAATGTGCACACCCGGTTGCAATAGCAGAGTGTCGCCTTTATTCACAATTACATCACAGCCGATTGTGTATGTTTTTCCTGAAAGCATAGTGCCTTTAATAGCACCACAAAGTGGGGCCGCATCACTGATGGGAGCCGCAATTAAAACAGGGGCTTTGTAAATATTAGCAACATCCTCAGCTTGTTTTTTACAACTGCTTAAACAAACCAGAACAATTATAATAAGGATTGTATTTAAAAATGTAATTTTCATTTTGTAGTTTTTATTGTCTTAAAATTTATACCTGAATCCTCCCAGGAAAGTTATTTTATAAATATCTCTTTGTACCAGAATCTTATTATTCTTATCCTGCTCAGGAAGTATATCTTTTCCTGAACGGAAATTGTTTGCCTGGTTAATGTACCATTTGGCCGGGGCATTGGTTAGGTTATTCACTTTTGCATACACTGAAAAATGTTTGACTAATCTTTTTTCAAACGAAAAATCCAGTTGTGAATATGGAGCCTGAAGATAATCGGAATTATAAATGGGCGATACCAATGAGATACGTTCGCCGGTATAAACAAATGCAAGTTGAGCATCCAGTCCTATTTTTTGATTTTTATACAATAATGATAAATTGCCTATATGGTCTGCCTGGCCTTGCAGCGGACGGCTTTGTTGCTGAACCCTGTTCTTCTGTCCGTTATCATAATAATAGTAAAGTTTATCTGTTGTTACCTTTGAGTTGGTATATGTGTAATTAGCTGATACACCAAAGGGGCCGAAATATTTTGTAAGAACAAGCTCAATACCATAATTCGTGGCATTAGCAGAAGGATTTTGCGGTGATATTTGTTGTGCGCTTGGGCCACCAGCACTTACCACATACCATTCAACGGGATTCTGAATATTTTTATAAAAAGCGCCTACTAAAATCTGATCCGCTGCTCCCGGAAAAAATTCGTAACGCAGGTCAATATTATCTGCCCTGCTGTGTTTGATGTAGGGGTTTCCTTTGATGTTGAAGTTTTCGTCAATTTCTTCCTGTGGTACAATTTCAAAAAAGCTTGGGCGGCTGATGGATTTGAAATAAGAAAACCTTAAATTCTGTTTGTCTGTTAATGCATACTTTAAATGAATACTTGGCAGCACATCAGTATAATGAATGGTTCCTTCTTTCGCATCCACACTGGCTGGCATAACAGTTACATACTTTTGCTGCGTATTTTCAACCCTTACACCACCAACAATCTGCAGTTTAGTTGTAGCCATCAACTTAACTTCCGCATATCCTGCAGTTATATCTTCTTTAAAATTGTAATTGTTGAAAGTAACCGCTGTTACACTGCCCTTGCCCTGGTCTGGCTTAAAAGAATATTGTGCCATCTGCAGATCGGTAAATGGCTGAGGAGCTCCACCAACCAATACAGGATTCAACACATACCTGTTATCATAGTTATCCCGTGTTTTATGTCGAACCAGCCCTCCAAAAGAAATATCGATTTTCTTTTTAAAAAACAAGGGTGAATATTTCAAGTTCAGGTATGCTGCCAGGTCCTGGTCTTTATTATGCGTCCAGCTTCTATCCATTTTTTGTGTGATGTATTGTGTTTCACTTACCTGGCCTGTATTCGGATCCGTATAAACAGAATGGTCAACCGCATACTGTGCCATATCAGGAATTGCGAATTTTGCTATTGAATAAACTGCATTCCAGTTTAATTTAAAATTGCTTGTCAATTGATGATCTCCCTGCAAAGTGGCATTGTATATGCTTTGCTGCTGCCACCTGCTTCTATTTGTAATCTGTACGTTGCCTGAACCCGGACCGGTGCGCTGGATTGCTAAAACGGAATCTATTGAATACCGTGTTTGGTATTCATTCATTTTTAGATAGAGGTTATATAAACTGATCTTATTGTTTTTATTGAAAACGTAGTCAATCTTATTATGTAAGCCTAAACGGCTGGTTTGTGTTGAATACTGCCTGATATAGATATCGCTGAACACAGGAATGTTGTCATTACCCGGACTGGTAGTTGGTTGAGCGTTGGGTAAAAAGAAGTCAGAATTGGAACCCCTATAAATATTCTGATAACTGGCTCCTAAAAGCACACCCAGCTTATTACTTAAAAACCGGTCTCCAATGGTTAAACCAATTGTACTGTTGATTGGACTTTTCTTTGGGCTGAATAATAAATTTCCTTTTGGAAAGTCGCCGTTCGGATCTGCTGAGTAGCTATTGCCATTCATCTCAGCAGGTGATGTTTTATTTATTGATGAAGTATTGAAATGACTGAAGGGCCTGTCGGAAAATAAAGTTGAGAAGCCTCCGGCAACATTTGCATTCAATAAAAATTTATCCGGGGCACTCTTCATCACCAGGTTCATGGTTCCGCCAATGGCGTCACCTTCCATTGAAGGAGTAAGCGATTTGATTACTTCCAGCCTTTCTAAAAGGTCAGAGGGAAAAATGTCCAGTGGTACGTATCGATATTTATTATCGGGGCTGGGTATTTTAATCCCGTTTACCAATGTGTTATTGTAACGCTGGTCCATTCCCCTTATTACAGCATAACGGCCCTCGCCGCTGCTAGTACGTTGAATGGTAATACCACTCATTCTTTGCATGGCATTGGCAACTGTTACATCAGGCAAAAGTTCAATCGTTTTTTGAGATAGAATATTCTGAACAAATTCTGCATTCTTTTCTAACCGCCTTGCCGATTTATCATCCGCCCTGATGCCGGTGCTTACCGTAACAGCAGCAAGCTCTTTCGAAGTTCTTTTTAATTCAACATCTGGTACGATTGCATTCTGGCTTGCCGATAAAGTTACAGGCCTGCTTTGAGACTCGAAGTCCAGATATTCAATGTTTAGTTCGTAAGTACCCGGCTTTACATTTTTGAAAATATAAGTGCCATCAAGCCTTACGAGGGTTTTTTCAGTAGTGCCTTTTAAAGTTACGGTTGCACCTATTAAGGGTTCACCGGTTGATGCATCTGTTACTTTCCCCTTAATACTTTGCGAAAAGGCTGGCAGAAAACTAATTAAAACAAAAAAAGAAAGTATAAAATACTTTGCCGGGAGTTTTAAAAATATCATAATCAATTTTTTTTGGTAAGTGAAAGTGCATTTTTATAAAATAAAAAACGAAAGCCCTAAAAAAATTGACGATTAGATAATAATTGGGTAACATGAAATTAAGATTGGCATAACAATTTGTTTACATTAATTAATTTACTTTATATGTCGAAATTTGTATTTTAACCAATACTAAAATCAGGTACAATGAAAAACATTAAATTTTTCTTCATTGAACTTTTCATACGTGTATTTCTTTTCCGTATTTCTTTTTTTTGTTCGCCATTTAAGTTTTTGAAAGTTGGTTAATGGAAAAAACTAAAAGAAGAAAACTGGACATACTGGTGCTTTCCGATATTCACCTTGGTACTTATGGCTGCCATGCAAAGGAGTTATTGCATTATCTTAAAACGGTAAAGCCAAAAACTGTTATCCTAAACGGCGATATCATTGATATCTGGCAGTTCAGTAAACGCTACTGGCCCAAGTCACACATGAGGGTAATAAAGCATTTACTGGGATGGATGAGTAAAGGAGTTAAGATATATTATATCACTGGCAACCATGATGAAATGCTGCGCAAGTTTGTTGGTTTTAAAATGGGCTCTTTAAAAATTGTAAATAAAGTAATACTTGATCTTGAGGATGGAAAAAAGGCCTGGTTCTTTCATGGTGATGTATTTGATGTAACCATGCAGCACAGTAAATGGCTGGCGAAACTGGGTGCAATAGGTTATGATACACTAATCGTCATTAACCGCTTTGCCAATTTTATTTCAGAAAAAATATTTAAGAAAGGCAAATTGTCTTTATCAAAAAAAATTAAGAACAGCGTAAAGAGTGCTGTAAAATTTATTAATAGTTTTGAACAAACTGCAGCTGATATTGCTATCAGTAATCATTACGATTACGTGGTTTGCGGACACATACACCAGCCCGAAATGAGGGAAATAGAAAACGAACATGGAAAAGTGATGTACCTCAATAGCGGTGACTGGATAGAAAACTTAACTGCATTGGAATATAGAGAGGGCAAATGGGAGATCTACAGGTTTGATGAAAAGGCTTTTAAAAATGAATTGCTGAATGAAGCAGAGGAAGAATTGAATAATACACAGTTGTTTGATAATATGGTGGCCGAGTTCAATCTAATGAAGCAATAATGAAAATATTATACGCCATACAAGGTACGGGCAATGGGCATTTAAGCAGGGCGAGAGATATCATTCCGATCCTGCAGCAAAAAGGGGAACTGGATATTTTAGTGAGTGGCATACAGGCAGATGTTGAACTGCCTTATCCTGTAAAATATAAATTCAAAGGCCTTAGTTTTATTTTTGGAAAGAATGGCGGCGTTGATCTTATTGCTACGTATAAAAAAAGTAACCTCAAACAATTATACAAAGAGATCAAAAGTTTACCCATTGAAGAATATGATCTTGTGATCAATGATTTTGAACCGGTAAGTGCATGGGCCTGTAAGATGAAACATAAAACATGTATTGGGTTAAGTCACCAGGCAGCAGTGATTAATAAAAATTCGCCTAAACCTAAAAAGAAAGATCCTGTTGGCAAAGCAATTTTGCATAATTATGCTCCTGTTACCGCTGCTTATGGTTTTCATTTTGTGGCTTATGATAAAAATATTTTCACACCGGTAATAAGAGACCAGGTAAGAAATGCTCCATTAGAAAGTGCCGATCATTACACCGTTTACCTGCCTGCCTACAATGATGATAAAATAATAAAAGTATTATCGGCAATAAAAAATATCAACTGGCAGGTGTTCAGTAAGCATTCCAAAAAAGAGTACACAGAAAAGAATGTGCACATTAGGCCGATCAGTAACGATGCTTTCGTGGAAAGCATGATCAGTTGTACAGGAATGTTATGCGGTGCGGGTTTTGAAACTCCCGCTGAAATATTGTATTTACAAAAAAAGTTGATGGTGATACCAATGAAAGGACAGTATGAGCAGCAATGCAATGCTGCCGCATTAAAATTGATGGGTGTACCGGTGATCAAAAGGTTAAAGAAAAAATATATCGATAAGATACAGGCATGGGTGAATGGAAAACAGTTTATACCGGTTAATTATACCAACAGCACGGAAAGGATCATCAGTATGGTCATAAAAAAATATGGATCAATCACTGAAAAGAATATCGCACCGGGCGAAGCCATCCATTCTGTAAAAAAACTAAAAGATAAAAGCCTCGGAAAAATATTAAATCAAATTGGAGAATAGCGGACATGCTTTTTACTAAAAACGATTTCGGTGATAATTTTAAATGGGGTGTTTCCACTGCAGCCTACCAAATAGAAGGTGCACATAACATTGAGGGGAAAGGGTTTTCTATATGGGATGAGTTCTCTAAAAAGAAGAAAAAAATATTCAATGGCGAGAATGGAAATATCGCCTGCGATTTTTATGCGCACTATGCTGATGATATTGCACTCATCTATAAACTGAATATTCCCAACTATCGTTTTTCTATTTCATGGAGCCGCATTTTACCACATGGCATTGGTGCAGTAAATCAAAAAGGGATCGACTTTTATAATAAGGTAATTAATTTTTGCCTGGAGCTGGATATTGAACCATGGATAACCTTATATCATTGGGACATGCCGCAGGAATTGCAACAAAAAGGTGGATGGATAAACAGGGAGGTCATTCACTGGTTTAGTTATTTTGTTGATTGCTGTATTAAAAATTTTGGTGGCAGGGTTAAGAGCTGGATGGTACTGAATGAACCAATGGTATTTACCGGCGCCGGCTATTTTTTAGGCATACATGCGCCGGGAAAAAAAGGGCTGAGTAGTTTTTTAGCTGCAGCGCACCACGCTGCTTTATGCCAGGCAGAAGGTGGAAGAATGATCAGGTCATTAAGAAATGATTGCAGGGTGGGTACTACATTTTCATATTCTCATGTAGAGCCTTACCAGGCAAATAATGAAAAAGATATTAAAGCAGCGCACAAAGCCGATGCACTATTGAACCGAATGTTCCTGGAACCTTTGTTAGGGTTGGGTTATCCAACAAAAGATGTAAAAATACTGGAACGCATTGAACGTTTCATGTACCCGCATGATGAAAAGAAGCTGGCTTTCGATATGGATTTTATCGGCCTTCAGAATTATACCAGGGAACTGGTGCGCCATGCACCATTCATACCCTTTGTACATGCAAAGATCATTAAAGCAAGCAAAAGAAATGTGCCACATACTTTAATGGATTGGGAAATTCATCCACCAAGTATTTACGAGGCATTGAAAAGGTATAACGGCTATAAACAAATAAGGGAAATTGTTGTCACGGAGAATGGGGCTGCTTTTCAAGACCAGCCTGTGAAAGGGGCAATTAACGATATCGAAAGAGTCAAATACCTGCAGGACCATATTGCGCAGGTATTGCTGGCAAAGAAAGAAGGAATAAGAGTGAACGGTTATTTTGTATGGACATTAATGGACAATTTTGAATGGGCCGAAGGCTTTTACCCACGGTTTGGTTTGGTGTATGTAAATTTTAAAACACAGCAAAGAGTTATAAAAGATTCAGGCCGCTGGTACAGCCAGTTTTTAAAAAATGCCTTAGTTGCTTCTGCCGAAGTACTGGAAAAAGAATTACTGAAATAATAATTGCTTAATATGGGTTTAACAATGGCGTAAGAATGCATGATTATTTTTATAGCGGCATCAAGATATTGGCTTTCCTCTGGTATTAGTCTTGGGATAGTAAATAGTAGTAAAAAACTCCTTTGTTAACAAAGGAGTTTTTTATTGGCACCATTTATCCAGGTTGTATGGCCGGCGATGCTGCTGCTGCAGTGGATAAGCGATGCATCTTTTTAAATGATCTTTTGATGCGGTTCATATTTCGTGAAAGATAAACTGCCAATATACCTGATGTACTGCCAATAAAAGCGCCTGTCATTACATCTAATAAAAAATGTTGTGCAAGATAAATGCGTGAATAGCCAACCAAAACCGCTGCAAGTAAAATTGATAGCTGCCATATTTTGTCTTTCATCATCACTACTATTACAGTTGCTATTGCGAATGCTGTAGCAGTATGCCCGGATGGGAAACTTGCATTATTGGCAAGGCTGACCCCGTCAATAAAATGCAGGTATTGTCCCGCTTCAAAAAATAATTTAGGCCTTGGAGCATCAACAAAATTCTTTATCAACTGTACAATCAATCCTGAAATTAAAAAGGAATATAGTAATGCTATCCCCGGCTGTTTCTTTTTATAATAAAAAAATAGTGCAGCTATTAAGCACAATGCAAAAATGCCATCACCCATAAAAGTATAATTAATAAAAAATACATTGAGCACAAAAGGATGGTAAGCATTCATTGAAACAAAAGCGGCTGCTTTACCATTGATCAATAAGAAAATGACGCCTGCTATCAATAAAAGAAACAGCCCTGCGAAATAGGTTTTATTTTGGCTAAATACAGGATAAGTGTTTTTCATCAGCAGAATTTTCATTGCAAATTGACGTTGTCTTTTTACCTAATCATTAAGCCATCATTATGACAATGTTATTATATTTTCTATACATTTTTTATTGAAAAAAAATAGGTTTTAAATATTATATCAAAAAAATCGTTCTACCTTTAATGCAAATACTACAAATATGAACTGGCCGGTAATAATCATTGTTGGTATCGTTCTTCTTGCATTAGTAATATTCCTGGTGCGCCGTAATATGAAGGATGAAAAGGAAGTAGAAGCGCAGCTTAAAAATGATTACTCCATTTCAAAAGAAGAGAAAGTTGATGAGGAAAATAATGAGCCGGTAGTATAACAGCCTCTCGTATATCTTCGTTAATACCAGCCCAGTTTACTGCTGAAGATGAGGAAAGCAGCAATCATGTAAACATTACATCTAAAACTTAACATTAGGATTGGCTATCTTATATTAAATTTGTGTTACCACTTAATTAAAGAAATATGCCAAAAGAAAAAAATAAAAAAGCCGTTACAGCTAAAAAAAGGGTATTAAAGACTGTTACTGATCAATTAAATAGTTCTTTGACAACTTTAAAAGGACAGCTGGGTGAAAAGAAGTTTAAGAAGAGAATTAAGAAAGCTGCAAAAAAACTTGTTGCCGGTATAAAAAAAGCATCGGTAAAAAAAGTGGCTGCGGGGTCAAAGAAAGCAACGCTTTTAAAAGCAAAATCTCCAAAACCAGTCATAAAAAATCCGGGTAAAACACAATCACGCTAAGGCTTCTCTTACCTGTGTATTATCCTTAGGTTGAAAAGAGTACCAGCATAATACTAACAAAAGGCTGGGCAACTTTGTATCCAGGAAGGATTTTGTTTTAGATAGTGAACCTCCTGTGGGAGGAAAGCTACACGTGATCAGGCTTTCCTTCATGGCTTCATCAAATACTTTGAGTTCACCTGAATTATTTTCGTTAAAAATGTAATGGTATTTTTTTCCGTCAACTTCAAGATGCCCATTTTGTGCGCCGGGTTTTTCCAGCTCCAGCTTACCCATTTTTATTCCATACTCATTTTTAAAGATCGCTTTAGGGGTAAGAAATCCTTTCTTCTCAAAAAAGAAAAGTCGTTTGCCCAAATTGCTTACAATCCTGGCGATACGTGTGGTATTACTAAATGATACAGCGGCTAATTTTTTATCTGCATCCCATAATTCAAAATCTTCGTTTGAATTGCTGTTGTTTACTTTAACCCATTTCATGTGATTAAATTTATTGGTTAGCTATAATGTGGCAAGAACCGAGCCCTTTTAATGATACCCTGAATAGACTGTGAATATAATTTCTAAATCCTTGATTTTTAAGATGTGAAAAAGAATGTGATTTAAATGTGCATAGTAACAATTTGGTAACATTGGGGTAACATTGGGGAAAAAAAGAACCACCCAGATAAGACTAACGGGTGGGGTGTTCAAGCATGAGAAAATCTGCTTATTGCTTAAGAAAGTAAAACTAAACTGCTCTGCTATAGAGGTTGCAAGATGCGATCATAATATTGCCAGAAGATTACCCTGTAATATTTTAAACGTTAATCATGTAGCATTTCAAATGGACCTTTGGCCTCATCTACATGTTCGCGGGATATTAATAATCGTTTTTAATTAAAAGAGGTCATCAGTTAAAGATGACCTCTTTAGTTTTTTTGTAACAGGTAAGTTTCCTAAAAATTATATTTGATACCTAATTGCCCCTGCCAACGGCTATTGATCGGGTCAAGTGTATAATAATGATTATTGATGCCGGTAGGTTTTACGTAGTTGAATGTAGGTGTATAACCGGTAGCTGGCGCACCGGGAGATTTGCCTGACGCATCTTTTACAAACTGCAGGAAGTTAACTGTGTAATTGTTTAAATTGGTAACAAAGTTAACATGCCCCCAACTATTATTTATCAGGTTCAGTACATTAAAAACATCAAAACTGATCTGCAGGGATTGTGCCTTATTGGTTTTACCCAGTTTAAATTCATGCATTAATTTCAAGTCGAGGTCCTGGTTCCACGGTGTACGTAAACCATTCCTTTCTGCATATTGTCCTTTTCTTGTTTTGAGGTAAGTATCTCCTTCAATCAAATTACTTAAGTCGGCCCATTGTTGAGCAGCGGAATAAATTACATTGCCGCCTCCATCTTTCTTATCAATGAGACTAGCATCAGCCTGGTTTTTAGGAATGTAAGGAATGGCCGCATTTGTGCCCGAACCAAATGGTGCAGATTGGTACACTAAACTATAAGGGCTACCCGAAGTTCCGGCATAAACGAATGATAAGGAAGTGATATTTCTTTCACTCCATGCAAGATTCCCACCAAGCGTAGCCACTATGCGGTGACGCAAATCAAAATTGGAGTAGGCCAAAGACGAATTGCTCGGGGTAATAGCCGGGTTTACATTATAACTGCTTTCCCACGAGTTACGGATACCATTAGTGATATCTTTACTCATTCCATAAGTATAGGCAACGCTCCAGTTCATGTTCAATTTATGATCACCCACTTTGATATTGTTGGTAAACTTAGAAAGCTGTGCAGTAAGGTTATAGCGATAACCCTCGCTGGTATTGGTAAGGTAATAAACATTAGAATAAACAGCATTATATTTTCCACCAACATACACAGGTGTTTGAGTAGGGCCGGAAGTGAAATAGGCAACGGAATCTTTAAGGTTGATCTGCTCATATTTTACATCGTGTATAGTTTTAGTATACAACACATCGGCAGTAAATTTATAACCATGCCCAAATTTGTAATCTACTGCAATGTTGCTGCGCCAAACAGTAGGCAGTTTAAAGTTATTGTCGAATACATCAATTTCACGGGTAGCACTTCTTGACGTACCGCCATATTTTGTAACGGTATCTTTCAATCCGGCAGGGTTAATAACCAGGGGAACTGTTGCGCCGGCTGCAGGTCCGTTCCAATCAATGTTACCATATGTACCACCATTTAAAGTATAAGCATAACCATACCATGCAAAAGGAACCTTGCCGGTAAAAATTCCAGTACCACCTCTAAGCACAACAGATTGGTCGCCTTTGATATCATAACTAAAACCTAAGCGGGGAGAAACAGCTACCCTGTTGGGCAACTTACCGGTCAAGTCTTTAAAAGGCGTATTGCTGTATGTTGGATTGGCGGAAACATAATTAGGTTGCCCCGTTACTGCATTGGTATTGGTTGAATTTAAAGAGGAATCCAGGTATGGCCGGCTGCCTGCAAAAGAATAATCAAACCTGATACCCGGGGATACTTTTAATTTTCTGTTTATAGAAATATCATCCTGTAAATAAGCACTGGTTAAAGCAATAGTAAAAGGATTAGGAGGGTTGTTATAAATACTATTTCTGTCTGTAGCTAATTTGGGATTGGTAATAAATGCTCCCCTGATACGGCTTGGGTTATCGGCTAAAAAACTTGCTAAACCCCTTGAATATTCCCACCTGCCATTGTATGAATTAATGAATCCATAGGTTAAGTCATAAAACTCGTTATGTGTACCCAGCGTAAATTTATGGATACCCTTTGTTAAGGTAAGATTGTCGCTGAACTCATAAGTTTTTTGGTTCAGGTTATAGATAGAAGCTTCTCTCCATGTACCTAAAGTGATACGGCCGTTGTCAATATCAATATATGGTGCAATAGTGCCCGGGAAATCTCTGTATTCATGCACCTTGATAAAGCTTACATTAAACTGGTTATTTAATGCAGAGCTGAATTTTGTTTTTAATTCAGCGGTAAGGTTTAAATTTTTGGTATTCTGGGTGAAATCGGTTGAACCAAACTGGAAGTTGGTAGAAGAACGTTCCAGGTTATTGCCTTTACCACTGGTATAAATTGCCCTTATAGTTAAACTGTTTTTATCATTCAATTTAAAATCCAGGCGGCCAAACAGCTTATCGCTCTTGGTGAAGATCTTATAAATACCATCATAGCTTCCCGGATCGTAACCATATTTGGTTTTTAATTGGTTAGCTATTTGCTGTCCTTCAGCCAATGTCATTGCTGCACCGGGATCACCTACATTATAAAAAGAAGGTTCCTGTTTGTCGGTATGCTCATAGTTTACAATAAAGAATGCCTTATTTTTTGCAATGGGGCCGCTAACTGTAGCGCCATACTGGTAATCATAAAAGTCGTTGCCGATTTTTGTTTTTAAACCATCCACGCTTTTACCAACAAGACTTTGATTGCGTCCATAACTGTAAACAGAACCATGAAATGTATTGGTGCCGCTTTTGGTAACCGCATTCACCGATCCCCCTGTAAAATTACCCAGTTTAACGTCGTAAGGCGCTAACTGTACCTGCACTTCCTGGATCACATCAATACTATAGGGGTTGGTTCTTGTACCTGAACCTGCCGCACCTGATTGGCCGCCGCCACTTACACCACCTGCAGAATTGCTAAAACCGAAAGCATCGTTATTGATAGCACCATCAATGGTTAGGTTATTATAACGGAAATTAGTACCCGCAAATGAGTTATTATTTGATTGTGGAGTAAGGCGTGTAAAATCACTCAGGCTTCTTCCAATGGTGGGTAGTGTATTCATTTGTGCTCTTCCAATACTGGTACCACCTGGAGCTGTCTTTTTACCACTGCTTACTACCACTTCTGTAAGGCGCTGCGTATTTAATTGCAATCCTATGTTTAAATCAGGATTATTACCTAGCGTGAGGTTAACATTATCGATTGTTTGTTCCACGTAACCTACAAAAGTAATTTTGATGGTGTATGGCCCACCTGCTTTTAAATTAGGTATGGAGAAAAGCCCTTTCCTATTGGTTTGAACAACTGTTTTTGCACCGGTAGGTTCATGTAAAAGTGCAACAGTTGCATTTGGAACGGGATTGCCCTTATCATCATTAATTGAACCACTTAATAAAGCAGAGGTTTCCTGTGCCATGGTTCTGCTAATAAATAACAAAGCAAAAACAAATAAACTTAGAAATAATTTTTTGGAATTCATGCTGTTAATTTTGCAGCAAAGAGATGCTTTTAAGATTACTACAATGTTATCGCAGTATTAATGAATGGTGTTTTTAACGTTACCAAATTGTTACCACGGTAATTTATTAACTTGCTGTTTTAAATTTTTACTATGCAGGCTATTAACATTAATGATATTACAACAAGAGAGATCGTCAAAGGATTCACGGGTAAATATTACCATGCTCAAAACCTCAGTATTGGATGGCTGGATGCCGTGGCCGGCCATACCGTTCCTATACACTCACATGTACACGAACAGGTGAGTTTTGTACAGGAAGGTAAAATGCTTTTTACAATAGAGGGAGAAGAGTATATTTTGGAAGCCGGTATGGTAATAACCGTCGCCCCTAACCTAAAACATGGCGCTACTGCTATTACAGATTGTAAACTGATCGATGTATTTAACCCTGTAAGAGAAGATTATAAATAATGCCGGAGCAATAATGGCACCCAGACATATTATTATTAAAATCTGAACTGCAGGCGACAGGTAAACACATCGTCTTTTACATCACTGGTATAACCGGGCAGTTGTGTTTTTTCGTTGGTTATTTTATCATACCATAGAATCAACTTAGCATTTTCGCTTATGTAATAGATATAACCAAAACCCAGTGTAGTGAATTTAATATTGGCGGCATTGATATTATTGCCCGCCTTACCAATCTCGACAGTCTTTACATCAGTATTGGGGTCATACCAATCGTATTTAATACCGATTTGGTGTTTTATGCTACCCAGGTGTTGCAAGAAATAAAAATAAGCGCCATTGAATTTTCTTATATAGTAGCCTTCATTTCCTGCAAAAGCTGCGGCCGGTGTTTCGTTACTTGTTGCAGAGGCGCTTTGTTTGCCTGTTACAAATTCAGCCCTTAATTCAGTAAATCCCACCCTGTTTTTAATTTTCAGCTGTGCATCGGCACCATAATATTTGCGGGGCGCAATTTTATTAAAATTGCCTACAGCTGAATCAACAATAAAATTTTTGGTACCCGCCACTGTTGTGGTTGTATAAACATATTTTGTGTTTTGCGTTAGCCCTCCGTCCAATACGGAAGCAGCAATACCTAATGTGATTTTTTTAGAAAGCTGTTGTGGTTTTACTGTAATTCTACCAATAAGGTCTTTATGGCTGTCATAATCTGTTGTTGCGTTAAGCCCGGGTCCATTAAAAACGCCGAGGTCAATCTTTAAAAACTTTAAATTGTATTTTATATTACGGGGTTCGAATGTTACCATAGCACCAAGATCTCTCTCCACCTTAGTTAACACCTGGCTCATACGGCCACGTTCCGGGCTTTCCCTGTCGGCACTTGATAAATTCAATTCGTAACTGAATGGCCTTGCAAATAAGCCTGTAGTAAATGCAAACAATTGGTATTTGTTTTCAACAAACCTGCCCCATACATCCCTTACATTAGCGCCCCTTTCTGTGATATCATATTGAAATACGAATTGTAAAGAAGCGCCTGTTGTATTTTTTGGAAAACGTATATAATCAAATCGAACCCTTGCTCTTCTCAGCATAAACCGGCTGCTGCTGTTTGCTGCAAAATCTCCACCTGAATAGTTTTTGGCTCCCCTGCTTTGGGCTACCTGGAATTGTGGTTGTATGTAACCGCTCAGCCTTATTTTGTCTAAACGGTTATACAACGCAAGCATGCCTTTTCCCATATCTTTTGTGGTGTCTACCATGTCCATTAGGTACTGTGCCTGCAGCAGTTGACATAATAACAGGGTTATTACCAATAAATGCAATCTTTTCTTAATCATAAACAGAATTTGCCGCAAAGGAATAACAATTTAATGTTACCCCTATGTTAACAAATCATTATCATTCTCAAAGGACTTTATTTTTTTATCTTAATAAATAACCTTTGCCGCAAAACAATTATATGGCTGGAATAAATTCAATTTTAAAGATATTTTTACCTAAGGACCGGGTATTTTTTCAATTATTTGAAAGTGTGGTGGATGTATTGGTTAAAATGGGAGAAAAATTAAAGGAAGTAGTGAATGAACCCGACTTCGACGAAAGGGCAAAACTGATCAAGGAAGTTGAAGATATGGAGCATGTGAATGATGATTATACCCACCAGATATTTACTGAACTGGGTAAGAATTTTATAACGCCCTTCGACAGGGAAGATATTCATTATTTAGCGTCTGCCCTGGATGATATCGCGGATTATATACAGGCTTCTGCCAAAAAGATAAATTTTTACCGCGTTAACCCCAACGATATGGGTATCCATAAAATGGCCGATATCATTGCGCAGGGTTGTGTAGCGGTACATGATGCGGTTAAGGAGTTGCGCAATATGAAAAATATGCGGCAGATAACCGATGCATTGGTTGCCATCAACAGTATAGAAAACCAGGGAGATGATATTTTTGATATGAGCATTGAGAAACTATTTGCCGAAGAACCTGATGCGAAAGAAGTAATTAAAAAAAGAGAGATTTACCAGGTAATGGAGATAGTGACTGATAAATGCGAGGATGCGGCAAATGTAATTGAAAGTATAATTGTGAAATACGCGTAATGGATAGCTTGTGATTCAACTATGAACCATGACCTATAAACCCCGTCCGAACTGGCGTTTAGCCGGGCGGGCATCAACCAAATCAACATGACTTTAGTAATAATAATTATAGCGCT
>JBBRCB010000039.1:0-35866 GCA_038205215.1 Chitinophagales bacterium
TTTGGTGCGGTACCCATTACAGTGTACGTGGTGGTTGACATTGGTGACGCAGCTATCGGGTTACCGGTAGTAGAGCTGATACCTGTAGTAGGAGACCATAAGAAGGTATAACCAACCGGAGGCCCTGCAGGAACATTATAGTTCAGTGTAAATGCCCAACTGGTGATGGTTCCAACATCGCCACCGGCATTATCTCTTGCTGCAAATAGCCAGTTACCATTAAGCGTTGTAGTGTTATACAACGGAGCAAAGGTTGTTGCGGTAGGAATAAAGCCAGTTGGAGCAGCCGCAGTTAAAGATCCATCAGGTTTATATACGCCAGAGAAAGGCGCACCTGCCGCTGGTATTGCAGTAACAGATGTAGAATTGATGGTGGTATTAATGAAATTATCAGCTGAACCACCCTTCGCATTCACGAGATTTAATACCTGGTTATTTGGTGCTTTTAAGAACAAGGTAAGATCTCCATCCCAGGTGTGGGTGATGTTAAAGTTTACGCTGGCTCCTGTACCCACTGCGGTAGCAGGAACGCCACTTACAGTTAATGGTACACTAACACCTGTTGCATTAGCATCAGGTATTCCCACAGCAATAGGGCCTGAACTAACCGTAGCAGTCCCTGCTGTCGGCGCCCCAACAACAGTCAATAACGTTGGATCACCTGCACACAGTGGTGTGCTGGGGTTAGCCGAAATGGTTATTCCAGCAACAGTAGTTGGAGAAACGGTGATAGTAGGTGTACCGGTATTACCAGTACCTACGCAAGTACAATTATCTTCTGCAAGTACAGAAATTAAATTGTAAGTAGTAGTTACGGCTGGTGTTACAGGGATATTTGCTCCGCTAACATAACCTGAAACGGTCATTGGGAATCCAGGCGCAGCCGGAGTTGCACCAATTGTTACTTTATAAGTAGGAGAGCTGCCACCCGTAATATCTACTTTTAAATTAGCAGTAGACCCGGTACAGGTAGTTGGATTGATCTGTGTAAAGCTGGTATAAACAGCATTATCTATCCCAATAAAATCAGAGTTGTTACCTGCAGGGCCACCGCCTGTTACATAATACCTGAAAGCCAATCGGCCGGAAATACCTGCCGCCGGTAACCCTGACATCGTAAGTGTGTATTGAGTCCAGGCAGTTGGATAACCAGTACCTGTTAAGTTAGGATTGATATCCAATAACAATGTAGTGAAATCACCCACACTCGATTCTGTAGCACCCACATTTACACTGGCACCGTTGGTACTTTGCCTAACCTGTAACCTGTCGGGGAATGTACCTGTTGTGGTACGTGTGTAAAAGGAGAACTTATCGCCATTCTTTAAAGTAATATTCGGACTGAACATCCAGTCACTGATAGTACCAACGCCCGTAGTATTATTAAAGTTTGCAGAAGCAAAACCTGCACCGCTTTGAGGAGTAAATACTAAAGAATTGGTTTGAGACCAGCTGGTAACACCAAGTGGATTACTTAAATTTTGAATTGGCCATCCTGCCGGAGGAATTGCGCCATCAAACTGTTCGTTGATAAGATTTACCGGGGGCCCAGCTATCTGCGCCTGGCTTAAAACAGACGAAGTAGGTGGTGTACACGAAGGAGGAGGAGTACAATTAATTCCCGTAACGGTCATTGTATAAGAAGGGCATGCAGTAGAAACCTGTGCAGCCATTGCTATCAATGTTAAAGTTGCATTTGCGGGAAGGTTAAAAGAAAAAGTAACACTGGTTCCTCCTGAAAGAGAACTCGATCCACCATCTGACAAATAATTGGAACATAAACTTGCGGGGTTGAATGCGCCGTTATAAGCCGCAACAAATACATCGCCACCGCCAACATTTGCAATATAGCTTACGGAAACACACTGGCTGGCACAGGTCAGGTTCTGCAGCGTGTATGTGTCATAATAATATGGGCCAGTACCGAATGCGCCTGCGCAGGCTTTGGCAGAACCGCATATGGCAGCAACTCCGTCACGGAAAAAGCGGCCGTTATTAAGTGTTAAATCGCCAGCAGCCAATGAACCATTGAAAGTACAAACGTCATTAACCCCGTTTGGAGTTAGGTTGTTGGGAAAAATTCCCTGGGTCATCCCGGGGTTCTTAGCCATTTTTTCGGCAAATAGTTTGTTCACAGCAGGAACGTCTGTAGGTTCTGCAATAGCGCTGCCGGTAAAATTCTTTTTACCTGCGGGGCGAAGCGGAACAATTGATACGGCCGGGTTGCCGGAAGCCGGTCGCGCCGTGGGTTGTCCTTTTGTAGCTGTCGAAGGTTTTACTAAAGCCTTCTGCTGCGCAAAAGAGACCTGGAAAGAAATGCCCAAAAACAGAATCGGTAGAAACGCTTTGAGCAAAAACACCTTAAAGTCTTTTTGTGTAGTTGTTTTGTGCATAAAAAAATTGTTTTAGTTTGTGTGTGTACTTAGGATGGACCTGTAGAGCACTTGTTTAGGGAATAAAGCAGTTCAGTTCAGGTTGTACGAACTAAAGATAATAACTTTAACTTAAAATTATCTATTTTTTTATACTATTTTTCCAGAAGGCAACACTTATTGAAAACTTAGTATGCGAATATGCTTTTAACCCTTATTTTTCGGACAAAATAACCGGTAAAAAGACAGCGGACATTAAAGAGATTGAAGTAACAATTCATTAAAATTCCGGAGTGATGAAATTTTCAGGTCGGCAGCATTCCACTTGAGGTCCTTAATGCTTTTTGAGTCGGGCACCACTACGCATTTCATGCCGGCTGCTTTAACCGCGATCATACCGGGGAAAGAATCTTCAAAACAAATGCATTCAACCGCCGTAGCCCCCAGATCGGCAGCACAATTTAAATACACTTCGGGATGTGGTTTGCCATAACGGAGCCCTGCGGCCGAGCTGACAGCGTGTAAATGATCCCTGATCTGCAGGCGGTCTACCACTACATCGATCAAATTTGATGGCGAAGAGGAAGCCAGGCCAAGTTTAAAATTCCTTTCTATAAAAAAATTAAAGATATGTGCCAAGCCGGGCATAGCCTTTCCTTTTTGCAAAACCAGTTCAATGACTTTATCTATGATTTCGTTTTCAACAATAGTAATGTTTATTATTGCTTTTTTAAAAAAAGAGAACCACCGCTCTATAAACTCTTTAGTGCGCATGCCGGTTGTGCTGGCATATTGCTCCGGCGTTAATTTTATATCATAGCGCTTGAATACTTCAGCGGCAGCTTCATTCCAGAGTGGCTCCGAATCTATCAGCAGGCCGTCCATATCAAAAATTACAGTATTGAGTTGCATAACTGCAAATATATTAACTTCATTAAGAGGTTTAATTCCAAGGGAATACTTTATATTTTAAAAAACAGATTTTCAATTTGCAGGAATGCTACCCACAAACCGGCTGTATATGATGAAACGATGGCTTACCAAATTTAAAGAATCAAAATTGGTTAAAGGCCTGGTATACGCTGTTGTTGGTATGTTTTCTTACCCTGGTATTAATTTAATAAACAGGCTTGAAATTAAAGGGATGGAAAAGTTGGCCAAACTTCCCAAACAAAATGTACTTTTTGTAAGCAACCACCAGACTTATTTCGCGGATGTAATTACCTTTTTACATATTTTTTGTGCAGTGAGCTGGCGAAAAAAAAATGGATTGGGGGTCCCTTATTATTTATTGTGGCCTTTTACACGGGTGAAATATGTATCTGCTGAAGAGACCATGAAAAATAACTGGATCAGCAAATTGTTCAGTCTTGCGGGCGCCATAACTGTTAAACGTACATGGCGTGCCGAAGGTACAGAAGTACGGCGTGGCTTAGACGCTTCTGATACAAGAAAAATTGAACAGGCCCTTAAAAATAATTGGGTGATTACTTTTCCCCAGGGTACAACCAAGCCTTTTGCACCGGGCAGGAAAGGAACCGCGTTCATTATTAAACAATACAGGCCGGTGGTGATACCTGTAGTGATCAGCGGATATTGGCGCGCCTTTAATAAAAAAGGTTTAAAATTTAAAAAGAAAGGCAGCCTGTTAACTGTGACTTTTAAAGAACCTTTGCAAATTAACTATAATGATACCACAGAAAATATTTTAGCGGTGGTAATGGATGCCATTGAGCAAAGTAAAAAGTTTATGCTAAAAGGGAAACATCATTTAACTGGATTGCTGGATAAATAAGCCTCATGCGGGATATCCTTTTATCTTTTATTTTTTTTGCCCGGCTTCCATTAGCACAGTTGCACCGATTGTAATAGAGGGAAAATATTGGGTGGGGTTACGGGTTTGCCCTTTACTTATGCTCCGGCAAATTTAAACTGCACTACATCCTGTGCATCTTCAAATAGCATGAGTAAATTTATAATATTTGCAGGCGGTACCTGATAGCAGCGAATCCATTGTACCGGCAATAGGCTTTGTTTATAATAGTTTCTCTGTCTATTAATCACTGGCCAATCAATTGCCTTATAAATATCAACCCAAATAATTTATTCCTTGGTGAATAATGCCCTCAGTTCATCAGCGTCTTCCGCTTTCATTTTTCCACCCAGTACTAATCGCAGTTGCCTTCTTCTTAATGCCCCAACAAACAATTTTTTCTCGTCTTCGGTTTCCGGCACCAATTGACTCACACGTCGGGGTTTACCATTAGGATCTAAGGAAACAAATGTATAATACGCTTCGTTGCTTTTGTACCTGTATTGCTGGATAACATCTTCGCCCCACACATTCATGTGTACTTCCATGCTGCTGTTAAATGCACGGGTAACTTTTGCTTCAATATGAACCACATTGCCCAATTTTATCGGGCTTTCAAAAGAAATATTATCAACGGATGCAGTTACTACCGGGGCATTGCAATGTTTCATTGCTGATAAAGCGGCTGCAATATCCATCCAGTACATTAACCTGCCACCCATTAAGTTGCCAAATGTATTGGTATCATTGGGTAAAACTAATTCCGTCATTACCACCACAGATTCACCTGCTTTCTTATCCATAAAAAATTTTTGCAAAGATAAGCTGTTTTAGTGCTGAAGATGAATGCCCCAATGTGTAAAAAATATCTATTAACTGGAAACCTGCTTTTTATTTTTTGAGGATAAATAGCTTTAAACAAAATGATGGGTTAGCTGTTTAGCAACATAAAACTTTAATAATGGAAACACTAAAAGGAAAAAATGTTTTAGTAGTTGGTGCCACAGGTACCATTGGAGCTAAAGTTGCAAAATTACTGGCCGGCAGCGGCGCCTTTGTTTTTTTAGCAGGAAGAAATGAAACGAAACTGCAACAGGTTGCCAAAGATTGCGGTATTGCAGCGGAAAGAAGTTTTGTGCTGGATATTTCTCAGCCTGCTGAAATAAATGCACTGAAAGAAAAATATTTTGAGCAATTTACTTCGATAGATATTTTAATCAATGCAGCTGGTATAGGCATCATTAAAACAATGGATACGCTTGATGAAGCCGATTTTTTACGTTCCCTCAACTATAATTTATATGGCCCTTTTTTATTGGTAAAAGCATTTTTGCCAGCCATGAAAACAATAAAGAAAGGGTTGGTCATTAATATCCCGGGTGTGTTGGGAAAAGTACCCATGGCCGGTGCGGCAGCATACAGTGCCAGTAAATATGGATTGGTGGGAATGATGCAAAGCATACGGGAAGAGCTGAAACGTACCGATATCCGCATCACGAACCTTTTTTTGGGTGGTGTGGATTCTTCGTTTTGGGATACGATCGACTTAAAAGTACAACGCGACAAAATGCTGCAGGCGGAAGAAGCGGCTAAAGCCATTTGGTTCTTATGCCAGCAACCGGTAAGCGGTGTAATAAGTGAAATGGTGATACAGCCTTTTAATCACCAGGCCATTTAATTAATGGCAGCAATTGTTTTATTTGGTAGTTCGTTGTCAATTTTCGAATTTCGAATAATGAACTGCATATTATGAACGAACATAAAGACCCTGTTTCATTCGAGAATACCCAGACTGCTTTTGCCTATAAAAGTAATGACCAGCTAAAAAAGGCACATTTTCTTTTTTCATCAATGGGTAAGCCATGGCTGGTGAACATTGGTTTAAAAATTACGCCCTATGCCATCCGGTGGCATATTCCTTTTACCAACACTGTTATCCGTAATACCATATTTCAGCAATTCGTTGGAGGCGAAACTTTGGAAGAAACCGCTAAAGTAGCCGACAAATTAGAGGAATATAAAGTGCAGGTTATACTGGATTATGGTGTTGAAGGAAAAGAGGGTGAAGATAATTTTGAGCATGCAAGGGATGAGTTCAAAAAAGTGATCGACTACGCAGCAACCCAGGCGAATATTCCTTTCATGAGTGTGAAAGTAACCGGCTTCGCCCGTTTTGCGTTGCTGGAAAAACTGGACGGGATGATGCACGCTGCCGAAGGTACGCTCATGAAACGTTACCTGACCGCGGTGGAATTATTAGAAGCGGTAGAAAAAGAAGAATGGCACCGCGTCCGTTTACGTATGTTGCAGGTATGCGAAGAGGCGGCTGTAAAAAATATCGGCGTTTTAATTGATGCCGAAGAAAGCTGGATACAGGATCCCGTAGACGCAGTTACTATTTTAATGATGGACACTTTTAATAAAACACGAGCGGTGGTGTTTAATACTTTGCAATTATACAGGCACGACAGGCTCCAGTTTTTAAAAGATTCTTATACTGCGGCTGCAGAACGAAATTTTATTTTAGGAACCAAGCTGGTAAGAGGAGCCTATATGGAAAAGGAAAGAAACAGGGCAGCAACAATGAATTATCCCTCACCCATACAACCGAATAAGGCTTATACAGACAGGGATTATAATGCAGCCGTGGAGTTTTGTGTAGAGCACCTGGATAAAATTTCACTGATCGTAGCGTCTCATAACGAATACAGTAATTTGTACACTACGCAATTGTTGGATAAAAAGGGAATTCCTCACCATCACCCATACGTGCATTTTTCGCAATTGTATGGCATGAGTGATAATATTACCTTCAACCTGGCAAAGTCGGGCTGTTCGGTAAGTAAATATTTACCCTTTGGCCCAATTAAAGACGTAGTGCCTTATTTAATGCGGCGGGCACAGGAGAACAGTTCGGTGGCAGGCCAGACAGGCCGTGAACTGGCACTTATAGAGAAAGAAATGAAAAGGCGGAATTATTAATGGAAATCTTTGAAAACCACCTGTGATCAATTTACGTTTTATACTAACTGTGTGCATGGGCTTTCTTTTGCCTTTTGCATGGGGACAGGTAAAAACACTGCCTGCAGTTAAATTAACACAGCCGGTAACGATTGATGGAGACCTTAATGACGAAGCATGGCGTACTATAATTCCGGCAGTCGATTTCATTACTTTTTCACCTCATTTCGGCAACGTATCATTACACAAAACAACAGTTAAGATAGCTTACGACAATGATGCGGTATATGTAGGGGCCTATCTGTATGATGATCCGGCAAATATCCGGACACAAATAACTTCACGCGACGTTACCGACCGTCAGGATGTAGATGTTTTTACCGTGGGATTTGATACTTATCTTGACCGCCAGAATGCTTTTCTTTTTAAAGTAACTGCTGCAGGTGTACAGGCCGATGCAAAAGGCTCTCAAAACAGTTCTCCTGTTTATGACCTTACCTGGAACGCAGTATGGGAAAGTAAAGTAAGCATTAAAAAAGACGGCTGGGTGGTAGAAATGAAAATACCCTTCAGTGCCATCCGGATCTCTAAAAATAAACTGCAGGACTGGGGATTGAATTTTGCACGCTTTATCCGAAATGAAAACGAAAGCAGTATATGGAGCCCCGAGGATCCTAATATTAACGGCGATATTAATCAATGGGGCACCTGGCTGGGATTGAAGGATATTGAGCCGCCAATGCGCCTGTCTTTTCAACCTTATGTATCAGGCGGTTTCAGCACATCTCCCACCGGACTGGGGCGGGTAAACGAAGTTTTAAAAAGCGGCGGCATGGACGTTAAATACGGGATCAATGAAAGTTTTACCCTGGACATGACACTGATCCCCGACTTTGCACAGGTACAAAGCGATAACCTGTTGCTCAACCTTACTCCGTTTGAAATAAAGTTTGATGATTACCGGCCTTTCTTTACAGAAGGTACGGAACTGTTTAATAAAGCTGGTTTATTTTATTCCCGGCGCGTTGGCGCAGCACCTGGTGGCGCATCAACAGTTTTAAATAACTTTGGCAGCAACCCTAATTATAGAATTGAAAAAAATCCAGGGATCACGAGGTTGTACAATGCAGCGAAAATTTCGGGGCGCACCAGGAAAAATTTAGGCGTAGGAATCTTTAACGCGATCTCCGCACCCATGTATGCCAAGATCACCAACCTCATCAACGGAAAAGATTCCAGTATCTTAACGGAGCCATTAACTAATTATAACGTTTTTGTTTTAGACCAGGCATTGAAAAACCGGTCATTTATAAGTTTTACCAATACAAATGTATTGCGTAAAAGCAATAGCCGTAATGCTAATGTTAGCAGTGTAGACCTTTCATTGTTTGATAAAAAAAATACATATAATTTTTTATTGTCCGGTAAACTGAGCAATATATGGGGCACTGCTATTTCTAAAAATGGGTTTAATGCCAACGCCGGTTTTGGAAAAGTAAGCGGCCCTTTTCAATACAAAGCTTTATTGGTAGTAAAGAGTGATACCTATGATCCAAACGATCTTGGATTTTTATTAAGTAATAACTCCATTAATTACAGCGGCGCTTTAAGTTATAATTTATTAACTGCTACCCGGAATTTTATAACCCAGGTGTATAGTGTTCATTTCAGCAATTCTTATTTATATAAACCCTTTAACTGGTCAGGGTTAGAAGTGGGCGGCTCTGCCTTCCTGTTATTTAAAAATTATTGGGATATCAGCTTCAATTTTAAGAGCAACCCATTGTGGAATAAGGATTATTTTATCAATTCTACTGAGTACAATGGTTATTTTCTTAAAAGAACGCCGTACTATTATTTTGGCATCAATGGCAGCAGTGACAGCCGGAAAAAACTATTCCTGAATTATAGCATTGGCGCTGCAGAATCCCCTTTACCCAATGATCCTTACTGGAATGGAGAATTAGGGCTGCGGTACAGGTTCAATGATAAATTTCAACTCAGTGCAAGTATGGGTATCGAACAGGATAAAGGGAATTGGGGATGGTCGTATGTCACCGATTCCGCAGGCAGGTCAACGGTACCACTGATTATTGCCCGCAGGAACGTAAAGCGCAACACTGGTATCATTAATGCACAATATAATTTTACAAAAAGAATGAACTGGACGGTGCGGGTAAGGCATTACTGGTCTACACTGGAGAATACCAATTTTTATAATTTAAAGAATGACGGTTTCTGGGATGAACGGCCTTTTATTCCCGGTAAAAATATCAATTACAATACATTTAATATAGACATGTTTTATACTTGGGATTTTTTATTGGGCAGCCGCATTACTATTGCCTGGAAAAATGCCTTAGGTAATAACGTTGTTATCGATCCTTACAGCAATGTCAATTATTTCAGCAACCTCGGCAAATCGATAAACAATCCACACAGCAACGAACTCACCGTTAAGCTGGTTTACTTTTTAGATTACCTGAAGCTAAAGCGGCCCAATAAATAATAATCGGCTGTAGGGCTTTGAAATATTTTGCAAACAACCTAACTTGTTGAAAATTATTTTATATGAACCAAAACACCGAACAGGATATTTTAAATTACGACGATCCACAAAACAAGCCAAAATTAAATACGGGTTTAAATGTACTTACCATTTTAACATTTATAGGATGTGGCATCTTCGGATTGCTAACCTTGTTCGCACCGGTATTATATAACTTTGGCTTGAATATGATGGAAAAAGCAAAAAATTCCGGCAAAGAATTTTCGACAAAAGAATTAGAAGAAATGTCAAAAAATAAAGCAGCAATTGAATTAAGTGTTCAGAATATGATACCTATTATGATTATTGGTATTGTTGGAATAGTGCTTTGTCTTATCGGCGCTATTTGGATGCGGAAATTAAAAAAAGACGGCTATTGGATGTATGTTGCTGGCGAACTGGCACCTGTTATTGCAGGTGCATTAATTGTTGGTACTACACAATTTACCAGTGTTTGGAGTGTTTTAGGAGGAGTAGGTATTCCAATAGTTTTTGTAGTGCTGTATACAATGCAACGAAAATATCTAACTAAATAATATTAAAAAACCGGGGCGATGAACCCCGGTTTTTATTGTACTATTTTTTACTAAGGAAGTTGTTACCACGCCTTAGAAATCGTTCCGTTCAGCAATTTTATAAAATATAAATGTTTGTTTTCAAAATAGTCCGGTGTGCTATTTTCTTTTTTTAGCAGCACGGGCCTAAAACTATACTCGCAAAACACTTTTTCATTTTTATCATTGATATGGCTGATAAAATTGTTGGGGTATTTTGCAAGCAGTTTAATAAAAAGGTACACTGTTTCAAATCCTTTATAAGCCATATCGCTCGGCTTGATCTTAAATTTTTTTAAATAAGCATTGGTGAGCATTTTGCTATAGTTATCTGCCTTATTATTAAAATACGGCGATGTAAAGTACACAGGAAATCCATCGAGGTCCTTTTTATGCAGGGAAGCAAAGCCGTCCCAGTTCGGCATACCGATCAAAGTTAAAGGATAGGTTTCATGCAGATTGTAACAGGCAGTTGCAAGGCTGCCGGCAAAACCTTCTTCAAGGCTTCCTCCAATGATTACAGTTTGACGGTTGCTGTCTAATTGCGATTTTAAAAAATTGGTATTGAAGCTGCTGTCTGTAACTAACATTTTTATGTTCAGCAAAGGTTTACCCTCCTGCTCGTTGAGCAGTTTAAAATAACCGGCAACCCTGTCTTCCTGGCTACCCTTTTTTCGGGCCAAAAAGATATGGTCTGTACCATGATTTTGTAAAAGATAACTGTAAATGGCTTCACAATGTGCTTTCAGGGTAGAGTTGACAATAACTGTAAACGGATTGGCTGTTACACCTCCATCGTTTGGATAAGTGGCAGAAATGAATGGAATATTTTTTGCCAGGGCAAAATCCGCCAACTGTTTATAATCTGCATCTTTAACAGAGCCAATGATCAGGTCGAGGCTGTCAATATTTTTGTTGTTGATAAGATAAGCAATGTTCTTTGTGAAAGACTTCGTGTCGTAGATAAATGCCTCTACATTTTCTTTGCCCATTTTAATAGAATCAAGAGCGATCTGCGCACCCTGTACAAATTCTACTGAAGGCGTTACAAATTTGGGTAAGCCCTGTTTGTAACGAAAATTGCCATTGGCGAAAAGAGAATCCAGGTAAATCGGTGCAAAAATACCTACCCTGTATGTTGGGAATAATTTTGAAGAATCAGCCTGGGCATTCAGCTTCAAAAAAGAAGCAGCCGCCACACAAAATAATACTACCGTAAAAAACTTTTTATTCATAATAATCAATTCTAAAGATCAAACTAAACCCTAAACCTTAAACCCACTACTCCCATTCAATGGTTGCCGGAGGTTTGCTGCTGATATCGTATACCACCCGGTTAATACCTTTTACATTATTGATTATTTCATTGGATATATCTGCTAAAAATTCATACGGCAAATGCGCCCAGTCGGCTGTCATTCCATCTACTGAAGTTACCGCCCTTAGCGCTACGGTAAACTCGTAAGTCCTCTCATCGCCCATCACGCCTACACTTTTTACGGGTAACAATATGGTGCCGGCCTGCCAAACATCCGTATATAAATTGGCTTTTTTTAAACCATTGATATAGATCGCATCTGCATCCTGCAATAACCGTACCTTTTCTTCGGTAACTTCTCCTAAAATTCTTATGCCCAAACCTGGTCCGGGAAAAGGATGCCGGTTGATCATTAAATCAGGAATACCCAGCTCATGCCCCACACGCCTCACTTCGTCCTTAAATAAAGCACGTAAGGGTTCTACCAATTCTAATTTCATAGTGTCGGGCAGGCCCCCAACATTGTGGTGGCTTTTAATGGTTGCGGAGGGGCCATGTACTGAAAGCGACTCAATAACGTCCGGATAAATGGTTCCCTGGCCCAATAATTCCACGCCCTCGATTTTATGTGCTTCCTGGTCGAAGATTTCTATAAAGCCACCGCCGATTACCTTACGTTTTTCTTCAGGGTCCGTCTTACCGGCCAGCAGGGAATAAAAATGTTCTTTCGCATTAATACCCTTAACATTCAAACCAAGTTCATTATAAGTTGCCAGCACCTGTTCATATTCATCCTTACGCAACACGCCATTATCGACAAAGATCCCATAGAGATTTTCACCAATGGCTCTATGGATAAGTGTTGCAGCCACCGTACTGTCTACGCCACCACTTAATGCCATGATCACTTTCCGGTTCCCAATTTGTTTTTTTAATGCGGCTACGGTATCGGTAATAAAATGCTCGGGAGTCCAGTCGCAGGTACAGCCACAGATGTTGACCAAAAAATTCTTGAGGATTAATTTGCCTTCAGTAGAATGATAAACTTCAGGATGGAACTGAAGGCCGTACAAAGGGAATCCCGTTGTTAGTTGCCCGTTGCCCGTTGCCCGTTTAAATGCTGCAACAGGAATACTTTCGGTGGTACCTAATAATTCAAATCCTTCGGGTAATATTTTTACGGTATCGCTATGGCTCATCCACACCTGTGAAGCAGGCGATACGTTTTGCAATAACACATCCTCTTTTTCTTTTGTAAAAATAGCACGTCCGTATTCTCTCTTGTCACTTTTGTCAACCCGGCCACCAAAAAGTTTTGCGGTTAACTGGGCACCATAGCAAATGCCCAGTACCGGTACTTTTTCAGCCATTGCTTTTATGTCAACTATCAATGCTTTTTCTTCATTTACCGAAAAAGGGGAACCGCCCAGTATAATACCCCTGAGCCCCGGTTCATAAACTATTGCTTTATTGTAAGGGGTTATTTCGCAGTACACGCTGGCTTCCCTTACTGCACGGGCGATTAACTGGGTATATTGGGATCCAAAATCGAGAATAAGAATTTTTTCTGTCATAGAGCAGCGAAGGTAAATAATTAGTTGAAAGGTATTAGCTTTAGGGTTTTATATTTGTTGTAAAAATTATAAGTCATGAAACAATTGCTATTGCTGTGCAGTATCTTTTTACTGTTATTAAACTCTTGTAACTACACTACCGGAAGCGGTAAAATTATATCTGAAAAAAGAACAGTTGGCAATTTCACAGGGATCAATGTAAGTAATGCTTTTGAAGTGGAAGTGAAGATAGGGCCGGTTCAGGAGGTAACGGTAGACGCTGATGACAACCTCATTAAATATATACAAACCGAAGTTTCAGGCAGCAGCTTAAGAATAAAAACAGAAGACCTGCATAACCTTCACAACGCCCATTTAAAAGTTTATATCACTACACCCGAAGTGAAGGCTATTACGGCCTCTGCTGCTGCAAGTGTAAAAGTGCTGGATCTGGTTAAAGCTGCGGGGGCCCTTAGTTTTGATGTCTCCAGTGCAGCACATATTGAGGCGGAAGTAGATGCACCTGAAGTAAAAGCAGGTGCCAGTAGCGCAGGCAGTGTTACGCTTCGGGGTAAAACAAAAAATTGCAAAGCGGAAGCCTCCAGCGGGGCCGTTATTAAAGCCAGTGACCTGTTGTCGGAGAATACCGATGTATCAGTAAGCAGCGGCGCTACAGCCCGTGTGTATGCAAGTGTAAGCCTGGTTGTAGAAGCCAGCAGCGGCGGTGCAGTGATGTATTATGGGGCAGCCAATGTAAAACAAAGTACCAGCAGCGGCGGGAGTGTAAAAAAGAAAGATTGATCTAACCGGTTGGTTTTTATTAAAATACTTTCATTTCGGGATACTCGATCCCGCAGGTATGGATATACAGCTCCGCTATTTATAAAATAAAATCAAAAATCTTTACTTATTCCTTTTGCTATATCAAAAGAACGCATTACCTTTGCACTCCAAATTAAAAAACGGTAATTCAAAAGTTCTTTATATATGTCACAGAGAATCAGAATCAAATTACAGTCTTACGACCACAACTTAGTTGATAAATCAGCCGAAAAGATTGTAAAAACTGTACGCAGTACCGGTGCGGTGGTAACAGGACCAATTCCTTTGCCAACACACAAGAAAATTTTCACAGTATTGCGTGCGCCTCACGTTAACAAGAAGGCACGTGAGCAGTTTCAACTGTGTACACACAAACGTTTATTAGACATTTACACCAGCAGCAGCCGTACGGTAGATGCTTTAAGTAAGTTAGACTTACCAAGTGGTGTTGATGTTGAGATCAAAGCTTAATGAACTTCTCCTGAACTGCGGGTAGCCGGGGTAGAGGAGAAAGCAGAAGCTAAGTTCTTAAAAAGAAAAAAAAGTATGAACATCCAAGTCTTGCCCATGGCCAGACCGCTGGATAAAAACAAGATACAATGAAAAGTATTATTGGAAAGAAAATTGGCATGACCAGTATCTTCGATACAACAGGCAAGCAAACTGCTGTTACTATTATTGAAGCTGGTCCGTGCGTTGTAACGCAAAAGAAGACCATTGAATCAGATGGTTATAATGCTCTCCAGATAGCATTCGGCGACAAAAAAGAAAAACACTCCTTAAAGTCAGAAACAGGGCATTTCGCCAAAGCCCAGACCTCTCCTAAAAAATTCGTTCAGGAAATACGCGATAGCGAAATAGATAAAGCTGTAGGTGAAACGATCACTGTAGACATCTTTGCTGAAGGTGATGCCATCGAAGTTGTTGGTACCACAAAAGGTAAGGGTTTCCAGGGTGTTGTTAAACGTCACGGCTTTAGTGGTGTGGGTGGTCAATCCCATGGTCAGCATGACAGGTCAAGAGCACCAGGTTCAATCGGTAACTCCTCTGATGCCAGCCGTGTATTTAAAGGTATGCGCATGGGTGGCCGTATGGGCCAGGACAGGGTTACGATGAAAGGATTGAAAGTGGTAAAGATCTTCGCTGAAAAAAATTACATATTGGTTAGTGGTTCAGTACCGGGTCATAACGGCTCTATTGTTTTAATTCAAAAATAAGCAACCGGCCACGTAAATGAAACCTATAAGGTTTGAGGAACCTTGAAGGCTTAAAATAAAAACCGAAACCTTATAGGTTTAATAAAAATAAGTACAATGCAAGTAGACGTTTTAAATATAGAAGGAAAGAAGACCGGCAGAACGGTTGAATTACCAGAAGAGATTTTTGGTATAGAACCTAATGATCACGTTATTTACCTTGCTGTAAAGCAATACAGGGGTGCACAACGCCAGGGTACGCATAAGGTAAAAACCCGTATGGAAGTACATGGTTCTTCTAAGAAATTACACAAGCAAAAAGGTACCGGTGGTGCCCGTAAAGGTAACCTGCGTAACCCTTTGTATAAAGGTGGTGGTACCATCTTTGGCCCTAAGCCGCATAAGTATGACATCAAATTGAATCAGAAAGTAAAGACCCTGGCTAAAATGAGTGCCCTTTCACACAAAGCAAAGGATAACGCTATTGTGGTGGTAGAAGATGTGCAGATGCAAACGCCGAAAACAAGCCAGTTCACTACGATGTTGAAGAACATCGGTGTTGCAGGAAAGAAATCATTGTTTGTAATGCCTGACAACAGCGATAACCTGTATTTAAGCCTGCGCAATGTTGCCAACGTAAATGGTACTTTGATCAGGGATATTAATACTTATGATATTATCAATGCCAATGTATTGGTGATGACTGAAAATGCCGCAAAAGTATTTACAGCAGAAGAAGCAGAAGCATAATTAAATAACAACAAATTACTAGACAATGAACCCGTCTGACATATTAATAAAGCCGATTTTATCTGAAAAGGCCAATAAGCAAACAGAAAAACAAAACCGTTATTCTTTTGTGGTAGATAAAAAAGCGAACAAGCTGGAAATTAAAAAAGCGGTTGAGCAGTTCTATGGTGTGCAGGTTAGCCAGGTTAACACCATCGTTGTTCCATCAAAAGCTAAAGCAAAATATACTAAAGCCGGATTTATAGTTGGCCGTAAACCTTCTAAAAAGAAAGCGATCGTAACCGTTGCAGAAGGTGAAACAATTGACCTGTACGGCAGCGGCATTTAAGCCCCCTGATTCCCAAAGGGAGCAAACGGAGGAAAATAAAATAAATAATGAATGGTAATCAATTACCGCAAAAATTGAAATAAAAAAAAGTAAAATGGCACTTAGAAAATACAAACCAACAACAGCGGGTACCAGGTGGAGAATTGGTAATGCTTACGAAGAGATCACAACAAACGTACCTGAAAAGACTTTGTTGGAAAAACAAAAAGTTACAGCTGGTCGTAATGTACAGGGTAGAAGAAGTATGCGCTACATGGGCGGTGGTAACAAAACAATGTACCGTATCATAGATTTTAAGAGAGATAAGAAAGACATTCCTGCAATTGTAAAATCTATCGAGTACGATCCAAACCGTACTGCTTTCATCGCATTATTAAATTATGCAGATGGTGAGAAGCGTTACATCATTGCACCACAAGGTTTGCAGGTTGGGCAAACTGTAATAAGCGGCGATAATGCAGCGCCGGAATTAGGTAATGCATTATTGTTTAAAAATATGCCATTAGGTACTAACGTACACAATATTGAAATGCAGCCTGGACAAGGTGGTATTTTAGTAAGAAGCGCTGGTACTTCAGCACAATTGAGTAACAAGGAAGAAAAATATGCCATCTTAAAAATGCCCAGCGGCGAATTAAGAAAAGTATTGATTAACTGTTATGCAACTGTAGGTGTAGTAAGCAATGGCGATCATAGTTTGGAAAGCATGGGTAAAGCCGGTCGTAACAGGTGGAAAGGTATCCGTCCAAGAACAAGAGCTGTAGCGATGAACCCCGTAGATCACCCGATGGGTGGTGGTGAAGGTAGAGCAAGTGGTGGTCACCCCCGTAGCCGTAAAGGTAAATATGCTAAAGGACAAATTACCCGCACTAAAGGTAAAGGGTCAAGCAAATTGATTATAACCAGAAGAAACGGTAAGAAGTTACCTAACTGATAAGATATTAAAGTTAAAATGGTCTTGCTTAATTAAGTGAGGCAAATAAACAAGATTGAATTTTAAGATGCGGTACTTCCAAATCTAAAATCGTAAATCACAAATCTAAAAACAAAATGGCTCGTTCATTAAAAAAAGGTCCTTACGTAGAAGCAAAGCTTGAAGCCAAAGTTGCTGCTATGATCGAAGGAAAGTCAAAAAAAGGTGTTATTAAAACATGGAGCAGGAGAAGTACAATTACTCCTGATTTTGTAGGACAAACTTTCGCAGTACATAACGGTAATAAATTTATTCCTGTTTATGTAACAGAGTTTATGGTAGGCCATAAATTAGGTGAATTTGCACCAACAAGGAATTTCAGAGGTCACTCAAGTAAAAAGATAGCGTAAGACAAGTTCATAGTTCATAGTTCATAGTTGAATAGATCAACTAAATAACTAAAAACTAAAAAACTTAAAACTAAATAAAAATGGAAGCAGTAGCAAAATTGAACAATTACCCCACATCGCCCCGTAAAATGCGTTTACTGGTTGACCTGATCCGTGGTATGGAAGTGGAAAAAGCATTGGCTGTTTTGGAACACAACCCAAAGCACCCGGCTGTTCCTTTACGTAAATTGGTAGTATCTGCCATCAGCAACTGGAAAGCAAAAAATGAAGGTGGTGACGAGAATGGTTTGATAGTAAAAACCATCATGGTGGATGCTGCAAGGGTTATCAAACGTATGCGTCCTGCACCGCAAGGCCGTGGTTACAGGGTGCGCAAACGCAGTAACCATGTAACGGTAATTGTAGATACTAAAGCAACTAAAAATTAATAAAAGATTTAACTAAGTAATATGGGTCAAAAAACAAATCCAATTGGTGCCAGGTTAGGAATCATTCGTGGTTGGGATAGTAACTGGTTCGCAAATAAAACGGATTATCCAAAAAAACTGATCGAAGATCATAAGATCAGGAATTACCTGAATGCCCGTATCAATAAGGGGGGTATTGCAAAGATCGTTATCGAGCGTACGCTCAATAAGCTGATCATCACTATACACACGTCAAAGCCAGGCATTATCATTGGTAAAGGTGGTGGAGAAGTGGACAGGATTAAAGAAGAGTTGAAAAAATTAGTGAGCAAGGATGATGTGCAGATCAATATTTTAGAAATACGCCGTCCGGAACTTGATGCAAATATTGTTGCTGATACCATTGCCCGTCAATTGGAAAATCGTATCAACTACAAAAGAGCGATCAAAATGTCAATAGCTTCTGCTTTAAGAATGGGTGCAGAAGGGATCAAGGTAAAAGTAGGTGGCCGTTTAGGTGGTGCTGAAATTGCACGTAGCGAAGAGATTAAACAGGGCCGTACGCCATTGCATACACTACGTATGGATATTGATTACGCGAATGTATTTGCTTTAACAGTTTATGGTAAGATCGGTGTGAAAGTGTGGATCTGTAAAGGTGAGGTTTTAGGCAAAAGAGATTTGAATCCTAATGTTGTAGCAGGTGGCGGCAAAGAAGGCGGACCTGGTGAAAGACAAGGTGGATTTGACAGGAGAGATGATAGAAGAGGTGGTGATGACCGCAGGGGCGGTGGCGGTGGAGACAGGAGAGGCGGCGGCGGTGGAAACCGTGGAGGCGGACAGGGAGGAAGAAGATAATTTAAAAGTTAAAAGTAAAAATTTAAAATTAGAGGAGTAAGAAGGAAGATCATGCTGAATTCAAAACTCTAAACTCTAAACTGAAATAAGATGTTATCACCGAAAAGAACAAAGCACAGGAAAATGCAGAAAGGCAGAATGAAGGGAGACACCAAACGCGGTGCAACCTTAGCCTTTGGATCATTTGGTTTAAAAGCGCTGGATAGTGTTTGGTTAACTAACCGCCAGATTGAAAGTGCCCGCCAGGCATTAACGCGTCATATGAAGAGAGAAGGTAACGTGTGGATCAGGGTTTTCCCGGACAAGGTTATTACCGCTAAGCCAGCTGAAGTGAGGATGGGTAAAGGTAAAGGTAACCCTGAAGGATGGGCTGCAATTGTACAACCAGGCAGGATCATCTTCGAATGTGATGGTGTTTCTGAGCAAACCGCAAAAGAAGCATTTGCACTGGCAGCACAAAAATTACCGATCCTGACCAAGTTTGTAGTGCGTCACGATTTTGAGGCATAAGCCGGCTAAATAAAACTGAAAATAGAAAATTATAATACAATGGCGAAGAAAGTTGATTTTGTAAAAAGCCTTAGCGGATTAAGCGAAGCAGATTTAAAAGCAAAGATCCAGGAAGATGAATTGCGTTTAAAGAAACTGGCATTCGCTCATGCAATTTCTCCACTGGAGAATCCACAAAGCATCCGTTCCTTAAGAAGGGATGTTGCAAGACTGAAAACCGCATTAAGAAAACAACAATTAGGGTTTTAATGCCCCTATCTCCGCCAGCAGGCGGAGGAAATGGAAAAGATTATGTTCGAATAAATAGCGCAAGCTAAAATTTAATAACAATGCCAGAAAGAAATTTAAGAAAAACAAAACTAGGGGTAGTATCCAGCAATAAAATGGATAAAACCATTACTGTAAAGGTAGAGCGTAAAGTGAAGCATCCGCTATACGGTAAGTTCGTTAAAAAGTCGACCAAGTTTCATGCTCATGATGAAAAGAATGAATGCAGTATCGGGGATACCGTTAAAATAATGGAGAGTCGCCCGTTAAGTAAAACAAAGCGTTGGAGACTGGTGGAAGTGATTGAAAAAGTTAAATAATTTAAGCCATCAGCTTTTAGCTTTTAGCTATGGGCAGGGCACACAAATAAGTTAATCAGCTAAAGGCCCAAAGCCCAAAGCCAAAAGCTAAAATAAAATGATACAGCAAGAAAGCAGACTAAACGTAGCAGATAACAGCGGTGCAAAACAGGTTTTATGTATCCGTGTATTGGGAAACAGTGGGCAGGATTACGCTAGGATTGGCGACAAAATAGTAGTTACTGTTAAAGATGCCATGCCTGCAGGTGGTATTAAAAAAGGAACAGTGAGTAAAGCGGTTATTGTAAGAACAACTAACAAATTGCGTCGTAAAGATGGGTCTTACATCCGTTTTGATGACAACGCGGTAGTGTTATTAAATGCTTCTGATGAGCCAAGAGGTACACGTATTTTTGGGCCGGTTGCCCGTGAATTGCGTGATAAAGGTTACATGAAGATCATTTCATTGGCACCGGAAGTATTGTAAGAAAGCAAAGGGCTGCAAGTATAAAACTTAAAGCCCATAAAAATAAAACATGCTAAGCGTTTAGCGTTTAGCCTTAAGCTTAAAGCGAATAAAAATGAGCACAAGATTTAAACCAAAGTACAACATTAAAAAAGGTGATTCGGTAGTAGTGATTACCGGTGAAGATAAGGATCTGAAGAAGCCGCGTAAAGTGTTGGAAATTATTTTAGAGAAAGGCCGCGTATTGGTGGAAGGTGTTAACATCATCACCAAGCATACCAAGCCAACTTCTCAAAATACTAAAGGTGGTATTATAAAGAAAGAAGCGCCTATTGCTATCAGTAATGTAATGTTATGGGATGCTAAAAGCGGCAGCAAAACCAAGGTTAAGCGTAGCCGTGAAAATGGTAAATTAGTTAGAATTTCTAAAAAATCAGGGGAGGTAATCAAATAATGAGCACAACATCTAACAACCCGAGGTTAGCAGATAAGTACACTAAAGAAGTGATACCTGCTTTAATGAAAAAATTCAGTTATAAAACTGTAATGCAGGCGCCGAAATTAACCAAGATTTGTTTGAATCGTGGTGTAAACGGGGCAGTAACTGATAAAAAACTTATTGATATCGCTATCGATGAGCTGACCACTGTTACGGGCCAGAAGGCTGTAGCAACGATGTCTAAAAAAGATATTTCAAACTTTAAACTGCGTAAGAACATGCCCATTGGTGCAAAAGTTACGTTGCGTGGAGTTAAGATGTATGAATTCTTAGACAGGCTTGTTGCCGTATCATTGCCACGTGTACGTGACTTCAAAGGCATCAACGATAAGTCATTTGATGGCCGCGGTAATTACACTTTAGGTGTTACGGAGCAGATCATCTTCCCCGAAATTGATATTGATAAAGTAAATAAGATTACCGGGCTGGATATCACTTTTGTAACTACAGCCCAAACCAATGAAGAAGCATTTGAATTGCTGAAAGAATTGGGTATGCCTTTTAAAAATGTAAAAAAATAGTGCATGGTTCATAGTTCATAGTTAAAGATGAGCAACTATCAATAACTAATAAACTGACTAACCAATAAACCAATAAACAAAAACATGGCAAAAAAATCAATTGAAGCCAGGCAAAGAAAGCGTGAAGCAATGGTTGCCAAATATGCTGACAAAAGAGCTACGCTGAAAGCAGCAGGTGATTACTCAGCTTTGGATTTATTACCAAAGAATGCCTCCCCGGTTAGGTTAAGGAACCGTTGCCAGTTAACGGGCAGGCCAAGGGGTTATATGAGGCATTTTGGTGTTTCCAGGAACCAGTTCAGGGATATGGCATTGCAGGGAAAGATCCCGGGTGTTACCAAAGCCAGCTGGTAAAACGGTTGGTCGAAAAAAAGTTGATAGTTGGCCGAAGGGCAATAACGAACAACGGCCAATGATAAGCGAACAACCAAGATGGATATCGCATTGAAAAAATTTATTTAATCAATTAACTAAAATAACAATGGTTACTGATCCTATAGCAGATTATTTAACAAGAATTCGTAACGCCCAAATGGCTAATCACCGTATCGTTGAGATACCTGCAAGCAATTTGAAAAAACGTATTACTGAAATATTGTACGACAAAGGGTACATTTTAAAGTACAAGTTTGAAGAAGATAAAAAACAAGGCGTTATAAAAATCGCGTTGAAATACGATGCAGCTACTAAATTACCGGTAATACAAAGCCTGGAAAGAGTTAGCCGCCCCGGTTTACGTACTTACGCAAAACCAGAAGAATTTAAACGTGTGAAGAATGGACTGGGTGTTGCTATCGTTTCTACTTCTAAAGGTGTGATGACTGATAAAGAAGCGAAAGCCCAGAATGTAGGTGGTGAAGTTTTATGTAACATTTACTAAACGCCTAAACTTCCAAAACAGTTTAAAGGAAAGATCTTAAAAATTAAAAACAGTTGCTGATACATTAAGCCGAACCTATAGCAGGCTGACCGGTCAGTAGCAAAAAAATAAAAATTATGTCTCGTATAGGTAAAAAGCCGGTGACAATTCCAGGTGGCGTAACCGTTGCAGTTAGTAGCGATAACGTGGTAACTGTAAAAGGCCCCAAAGGTGAATTAAAGCAAACTGTTGACAGGGATATCAAGATTGAAGTGAAAGATGGTAGTGTAGATATTCTTCGCCCAACAGAACAGATCCGTCACCGTGCTATGCATGGTTTGTACCGTTCTTTGATCAGCAACATGGTATTGGGTGTTACAGAAGGCTATGCAAAGAAGTTAGAACTGGTGGGTGTAGGTTATAAAGCATCTAATCAGGGGAACCTGTTAGATCTTGCTTTAGGTTATTCTCATAATATCATTTTTGAAATACCTAAAGAATTAAAAGTTACTACTTCACAGGAAAAAGGGCAGAACCCGATGATCAGCTTTGAAAGTATCGATAAGCAATTGATCGGACAGGTTTGTGCAAAGATCAGGAGCTTACGTAAGCCAGAACCATACAAAGGTAAAGGTGTGAAATTTGCCGGAGAGGTGTTGAGAAGAAAAGCAGGTAAGTCGGCTGGTAAATAAACCCCTATCCCCTAATGAGGGGAAATGGAGGAAATTAAATTGTATTAATTCGCTTTTCGCCCCTTAGGGGATGGAGGCATAAAATAAAAGATCATGAATTCAAAAGGTAGCGCAAGAGTAAAAATCAAATACCGCATCCGTAAAAAGATCAGCGGGGCTGCAGCAAAACCAAGGTTAAGCGTTTTCAGAAGCAATGCAGATATTTATGCTCAATTGATAGATGATGCCAATGGTGTAACATTAGCGGCAGCTTCCTCAAGGCAGAAAGATATTGCGGCACAAAAAACGCCTAAAACAGAAAAAGGTAAATTAGTAGGTGCGGCTATTGCCACAAAAGCAAAAGAGTTGGGTATTACTACCGTTGTATTTGACCGTGGTGGATATATCTATCATGGCCGTGTAAAGGCAGTTGCTGAAGGAGCAAGGGAAGGCGGGTTGATTTTTTAATTATAAACTTTCTAATAAGTAATATAAATGGCAAATTTAATTTTAAACAAAGTAAAGGCAGGCGATCTGGAGTTAAAAGACAAAGTGGTTGCTATCAACCGTGTTGTTAAAACAACCAAAGGCGGGCGTGCTTTTAGTTTTTCAGCCCTGGTGGTAGTGGGTAATGAAGCAGGTGTTGTAGGCCACGGTTTGGGAAAAGCTAAAGAAGTACAGGAAGCAATTACAAAAGGTATTGAAGATGCTAAAAAGAATTTGATCAGGGTTCCTTTGTCGCATGGTACCATACCGCACGACCAGTTGAGCAAAGAAGGTGCCGCCAAAGTATATATCAAACCAGCTGCACACGGTACAGGTGTGATCGCGGGAGGTAGTATGAGAGCGGTTTTGGAAGCTGCCGGTATCACCGACGTTTTGGCTAAGAACCTTGGTTCTGCCAATCCTCATAACGTGGTTAAAGCAACTTTTAAAGCATTGGCTACTTTACGTGAGCCTATTGCTGTTGCAAAAACACGGGGTATTTCTTTAAAGAAAGTATTTAATGGATAAAAAGTTATAAGTACTAAGTCGTAAGTAATAAGCATGATTTTATACTTACAACCTATAACTTAAAACTTACAACTTAATAAAATGAAAAAGATAAAAGTAACACAGGTTAAAAGTGTGATCGACAGATCGGAGCGCCAGAAAAGAACAATGGTAGCTTTAGGTTTAAAAAAGATGAATGCCACTGTTGAAGTAGAAGCTACTCCACAGATATTGGGTATGGTTACCAAAGTGAGCCACCTGGTAAAGGTTGAAGAGCTGGCTTAAGTTATTTTAAATTTTGAATGATGAATTTTAAATTGGAAGCAATTAATTCAACATTTAAAATCTAACATTCAAAATAAATATTAACAAGCGAGGGGTGATTCCCCGTAAGTACAAAATCAACATACAATGAAATTACATACTCTCAGGCCTGCAAAAGGGGCTACGCACAAAGAAAAAAGAATTGGCCGTGGCGAAGCAAGCGGTAAAGGCGGTACTTCTACAAAAGGTAATAAGGGCGGACAAAGCCGTGCAGGTTACAAAAGTAAAATGGCTCATGAAGGTGGCCAGATGCCGATCCAGCGCCGTATACCTAAGCGTGGATTTAAAAATAATAACCGTGTAGAGTTTAAAGTGTTGAACCTTGGACAGATCGATCATCTTTCTGAAAAATACGGTATCACAGAATTTAATTTACAGAACTTATATATCAACGGGTTGATCAGCCAGTTTGATAGCGTTAAAGTTTTAGGCAACGGCGAGATCAAAGGCAAGTTTACTTTTAAAGTAAATGCAGTGAGTGAAAAAGCAAAAACTGCGATTGAAGCTGCCGGAGGTTCTGTTGAGATAGTTAAATAATTTCACGATATTTGCCGACCCACGCCTTGCGGGGGTCTTTTTTAATTAGCGCAAAAACATTTAAATCGTTTCAAATCTGTGAACAAGTTTATAAAAACACTGAAGAATATCTGGAGTATCGAGGAGTTACGTAATAAGATCACTTTTACACTGCTGTTGATATTCTTTTATATAGTTGGTACCCATATCGTGTTGCCTGGTATCGACCCGAATATTTTAGCAGACCTCGCAAAAGGCAATTCAAAAACCTCGGGCGGCTTATTAGGATTACTGGATACATTTGTGGGCGGTTCTTTTAACAGGGCTTCCATTTTTGCATTAGGTATCATGCCTTATATCTCTGCTTCGATCTTTATGCAGCTGATGACCATTTTGGTTCCCCAAATTGCAAAAATTCAGAAAGAAGGTGAAAGCGGAAGAAAGAAAATCAATCAATGGACACGTTACCTAACCGTGGGTGTTACTGCTTTCCAGGCCATCGCCTATATCAGCTTTTTAACCAGTACTTACGGACAGGCATTGATTCCTGCATACAGCAGTTATTTCTGGATATCAACAGTAATTATTCTTACCGTAGGCACTTTATTTGTAATGTGGCTGGGTGAAAAAATTACAGATAAAGGATTGGGTAATGGTACTTCTATCATTATCATGATCGGTATATTGGGAAGGTTACCACAAGCTATCGCACAGGAATGGGCTTTCAGGGCAGCACGGGGAGCCGGTGGATTATTGATCATGCTGATTGAAATCGTATTCCTTATCGCCGTTATCATGGGATTGATCATGCTGATACAGGGTACAAGAAGGGTGCCTGTTAATTATGCAAAACAAATTGTTGGCAACCGCCAGTTTGGTGGTGCAAGAAATTTCTTGCCGTTAAAAGTAAATGCATCAGGTGTTATGCCGATCATTTTTGCACAGGCTATATTATTCTTAATTGCATTCATCACAGGTTTGGGAAAAACCAACCAGGTTAATTTTTTAAATGATCATACCAATATCTGGTACATGGTTATTTATTCGGTTGCTGTAATTGCGTTTACCTTCTTATACACAGCTTTGATCTTTAACCCGAAGCAGATGGCTGATGAGTTAAAGCGTAATAATGGGTTCATACCAGGTGTAAAGCCAGGACAACCCACTGCAGATTATATCGGTACTATTATGGATAGAATTACTTTACCAGGTGCCGTTTTATTGGCATTCGTAGGTATATTACCCGGGATCTGCCAGGTAGCTTTTGTTGGTATGACGCAGAGTTTTTCTACCTTCTTTGGGGGTACATCCCTGTTGATTATGGTTGGGGTTATACTGGATACCTTGCAGCAGATCGAAACACAATTGTTGATGCGCCAGTACGATGGTTTAATGAGCAGCGGAAGAGTGCAGGGCAGGCAGGCAGCAACAACTATTTAATTGAATGGTATTCCCCAAATGGGGACTTAAAAATAATTAAGCCCCGACAAAAAAAATGTCGGGGTTTGTTTTAAAAAATTAATAAAAAAATATAATAATTCTCCGCCGGCCGGCGGAACAGGGGTATGATTCATTATAAATCAAAGGCAGAGATCGAACTGATAAGAGAAAGCAGTTTGCTGGTGAGTAAAACACTGGCAGAAGTAGCTAAACTGATCAGGCCAGGCATTTCTACTTTTGAACTGGATGCGTTTGCAGAAAAATTTATCCTGGATAACAAAGCACTGCCTTCATTTAAAGGTTACCAGGATTTTCCCTTTGCCTGCTGTATTTCTGTAAACGACGCGGTAGTACATGGGTTTCCTAAAAAAGATATATTAAATGATGGCGATATTGTTTCTGTAGATGTGGGTGTTTTTAAAAACGGGTTTCATGGCGATAGCGCTTACACATTTGCGGTAGGAGCGGTAAGCGATGAGATCAAACTGTTGCTGAAAGTAACCAAAGCTTCATTATACAAAGGAATAGAAAAAGCCATTCATGGTAACCGTGTGGGTGATATCGCGTATGCCGTTCAGCATTATACAGAAAAAGAGCATGGATATGGCGTGGTAAGAGAATTGGTGGGGCATGGCCTGGGAAGAAAATTACATGAAGAACCACAGGTACCCAACTATGGAAAACGTGGAACAGGCGCTAAATTGAAAGAAGGCATGGTGATCGCCATTGAACCCATGATCAACCTCGGTACCAAAAATATTTACCACGATAAAGATGGCTGGACGATAAGAACCGAAGACGGGAAACCAGCAGCACACTACGAACATACGATCTGTATCCAGAAAGGCAGTGCAGATATCTTATCTTCTTTTACAGCAATTGAAGCAGCAGAAAAAGCGAATAGCAATTTGTGTTCGGATTACGAATCGTAAGCCAATATTTTAATTGTCTTTAATTGCGCAATTCACTCACTACTCACGGCTCACCCCTCCCGTTACAGTATTCTATACTTCAGCTGCATCCTTTCATCACTCCATATATTATCAGGGCTGATATAAGTGTCCTTATATTTAATGATTACGCCGGCTTTGGCCAAAATATCCCTTACCAGCTCGCTGCAGATATAGGCACGGTTCCTTTCTCTTTTACTGATGTGAAATAAAATGCGGATCATGATACGTACGATCTCAAAATTGTCATAAGGCTTCGATAATTCATCCAGCCCAAAACTGATGCCGCGGTGGAGACTTTCTTTCTCCAAAGCAATATTCAATTGTGCAATAGCGATCTGTCCTTTATAGGGCCGCCTTTTACCGTTATAGTTTTTTAAGTATTTTGATAACGGCACCAGGCGTATGCCTACTTTAGGCTCCGCTTCCAGCACCAATACCCTTCCCAGTTCGGTATCTTTATAAATTACCGCTACATGGCTCCACATACTTTTGGTGAGCCGTTGTATCACACCAGAAAATGCATAGCTGCCACTGCTGAAAAAAATATCGCCTGTTTGAACCTGGTCCCTGATGGCATCATAAGGAACTACCGGCATTTTTTTAAGTTGTTTTTTAGTGAGTGATCCAGACATTGTAGCGTTTAGTTGTATTTTTAATTGTCAAGATACAAAATAGGATGATGAATAAAAAACACCTGGTGGTTATTGGTGGAGGCGCAGCAGGATTTTTTTGTGCAGTAAATGCTGCCAGGATGAATCCTGCACTGGATGTAACCATCGTTGAAAAAACGAATAAACTGTTGAGTAAAGTTAAAGTGAGCGGCGGCGGCCGTTGTAACGTAACACATGCCTGTTTCAGTATTGCGGAGATGATAAAAAAATATCCACGCGGGGCTTCCTTCCTAAAAAAATCATTTCATCACTTTTTTACAACAGATACTATTGAATGGTTCAAACAAAGAGGGGTGTTATTAAAAACAGAAACTGATGGCCGGATGTTTCCCGTTACGGATTCTTCACAAACGGTCATTGACTGCCTGGTAAAAGAAGTTAATAAATACGGTGTAAATATTTTAATGAACACAGCGGTAAAAGAGTTGTCAGTTAACAGTGCAGGTTTGTGGTCTTTTGTCAATGGTCAGTCAGTAATTGAAGCAGATTACATATGTATTGCCAGTGGCGGCTACCCTAAAACTGTACAGTTTGAATGGCTCAAAAAATTGGGGCATAGCATTGAAGAACCAGTGCCCTCTTTATTTACTTTCAATATGCCGGGCAATGCTATTACTGCATTGATGGGTATTACAGTTGAAAACGTAGAAGTAAAAATAATGGGAACGAAACTTTTACAACAGGGCCCGCTATTAATTACGCATTGGGGCATGAGCGGGCCTGCCATCCTAAAACTTTCTGCTTGGGGCGCCAAAGAATTGAAGGCCAAAAATTATGAATTTACAATTGCCGTCAACTGGATACCCGCCTTTAATGAAAATACTTTACGCGAAAAAATGCAGCGCCTCCGTTTCGATATTGCCTCGCAAAAAATAGTGAACAGGAATCCCTTTTTGTTACCCGCACGTTTATGGGAATATTTATTACAACAATCTGGAATTGCACCCGACCTGCGCTGGGCGGATATACCTGCTGCCAAACAAAATAAACTGGTCAAAAATTTATGCTCGCAGGAATTTACGGTTAAAGGTAAAACTACATTCAAAGAAGAATTTGTTACCTCGGGTGGTGTGGAGCTAAGCGAAATAGACTACAATACCATGCAGAGCAAAAAAGTACCTCGCTTATTCTTTGCAGGGGAAGTGATCAACGTGGATGGTATCACAGGGGGATTTAATTTTCAAAATGCGTGGACAACAGGATGGATCGCAGCGAAGGCGATTGCTGGCTTAGTGTAGAAGTTTAGATAATACAGTTGAAGCAATTTAGACATTTAGCATGTACCCCTAACCCTTAGACCCTAAATCCTAAACCCTACACCTTAAACCTTATACCCTACACCTTAAACCCTACACCTTCTTCACAAATACTTACCAATATCCGCTTTCCTGTCAACTCTTTTTCAGCTACATTTGCTGCGGCTATAAACAAATTGCCGGGGCTGATTGCCATGTTTAAAAAGATCGACCGTTACATACTGTCAAAATATATTACCACGTTTTTCTTCTGCCTCCTGCTGATGACGGCGATCGTAGTGGTAGTGGATGTAAGCGAGAAGACGGATGATTTTGTGAAATCGAAATTGCCTGCATGGCGCATCATCACAGATTATTATTTTGGTTTTATACCCCGCATTGATGCCATGCTTTTTCCCCTTTTTGCATTTATCGCGGTGATATTCTTTACTTCTAAAATGGCCACCCGGTCCGAAGTAGTAGCCATCCTCAGCAGCGGCGTAAGCTTCAGGCGTTTCCTGCTGCCTTTTATTGTTGGTGGTATATTCTTAGCCACTTTATTGTGGTTCGGTTACCAGTACGTGGTGCCAAAAGCCAATAAAAAATGGGGCGACTTTGAAGCCAAATACATCGATCCCAATTTTGGCAACAACAATGGCAACAATACCTATAAACAGCACCTGTATTTTAGAAACGACTCCAATACTTATATCGGAATAAGAGGTTACGACACCATTTCTAAAACAGGTAACGGTTTTTTTGTACAGCGTTTTGCCAATAATAAATTACTTTATAATCTTCGGGCGGATAATTTTAACTGGGACACAGCAACAAAAAAATGGAAACTGGATAATGTAGTAGAAAGAAACCTGAAAGGCATTACAGAAGACGTAAAGCGTTCACCAACGGTGATGATGAATTATAATTTTAAACCGGTTGACCTGCGAAAGGATGAATACCTGAAAGACCAGATGCCCACACCCGCTTTGAATCAATACATCAAACAGGAACGCATCAGGGGGTCAGAAGGATTAAATACCTTATTGGTAGAACGGTATAACAGGGATGCCATCCCCGTCTCTGTACTCGTACTTACGGTTATCGGCGCCGTACTGGCTTCCCGTAAGGTAAGAGGAGGAAGCGGCCTTCACCTGGCATTGGGCGTTATCATCAGCGTGCTGTATATTTTGTTCAGCAGGTTTTCGATCGTATTTGCAACAAAAGGAAATTTTACGCCCTTTCTTGCCGCATGGACACCCAACTTTGTATTTGGATTGCTCGCTTTTTACCTCTACAAAAAAGCGCCCAAGTAATATTTTGCGGGTTATTGCATACCCATGCTGCCAGGTAACACAGAGGTAATAGTAATCTGTAAACTTTCTTATAAAACTTTTGTTTAACAGTGCTGCGCATCGTAATTTTAAGCATCTTTTTATAAGATGTACGCACAGGGCAGCACTCACTTCATATTTATAAAATTTCATTTGCTATATGGGTATTATCAAAGACAAATTCAAATTGAAATCTGAGATCGTAGGGGCAGAGATCAAAGACCTGCTTAAAGAGCATGGCAATAAAAAAATTGGAGAAGTTACTTTGAGCCAGATCTACCAGGGGATGCGTGGTATTACCGGCCTGGTAACAGAAACCTCGCTGCTGGACTCACAGGAAGGGATACGTTTTCGTGGTTATACCATTCCTGAATTACAGCAAAAATTACCCAAGGCACCGAAAGGTTCGGAGCCTTTACCCGAAGGGTTATTTTATTTAATGCTGGTAGGAGACCTCCCTGATGAAGAAGATGTGCAGCATGTGACCAATGTTTGGCAACGCCGCAGCCACGTACCCAACCACGTATTTGATACAATTGAAGCATTACCGGTAAGTACGCATCCCATGACACAGTTTGTAGTGGCCATTATGGCATTGCAAACAGAAAGCCAGTTCGCCAAGAGTTATGCTGCCGGTATGAATAAGAAAGATTATTGGGAAGCGGTGTTTGACGATTCCATGGACCTGATCGCCAGGTTGCCGAGAGTAGCAGCGTATATCTACCGCCGTAAGTATAAAAATGGAGAGCATATACAGCCCAATGGTTTGCTCGACTGGGCCGGTAACTTTGCCCATATGATGGGTTTCGAAGATGAATCTTTTAAAGAATTGATGCGGTTGTATATGACCATTCATGCCGATCATGAAGGAGGAAATGTGTCTGCACACACTACGCACCTGGTAGGTTCTGCATTAAGTGACCCGTACCTGAGTTTTGCCGCGGGTATGAATGGCCTAGCAGGCCCCTTACATGGATTAGCCAACCAGGAAGTGATTAAATGGATATTTGAATTAAGGGAAGAACTGGGAACAGAACTGCCTTCAAAGACACAGATAGAAGAGTACGTGAAAAAAACATTGACAGAAGGAAAAGTTGTACCGGGTTATGGCCACGCGGTATTGCGTAAAACAGATCCACGCTTTACTGCTCAAATGGAATTCGGAAAAAAACATATGCCCGATGACCCGCTCGTGCAAACCGTTTGGAATATCTATGATGCAGTGCCACCTATCTTACAATCTTTAGGAAAAATAAAAAACCCATGGCCCAATGTTGATGCACACAGTGGTGCATTGCTCGTGCACTATGGTATGGTAGAATATGAATTTTATACCGTATTGTTTGGCGTATCCCGTGCGTTAGGTGTATTGGCGAGTTTGATATGGGACAGGTCATTGAATTTTCCATTGGAAAGACCAAAGTCTGTAACTACTGACCTCGTAAAACTTTGGCTGGAAGGCAAGGATGAAATTTGGGGAGATTAAAATTTTAGCAATAAACGTTATAATATACCCGGTAAATCTATTACCGGGTTTTATTTTTAAAAGATTATTTATTTCCACTTTACTATTTAGAAGCCTCGCCTTTAATAATTACGAATACGCCTTGTACCTTAGTTTATCCTTCTGTTGGCGGTACTTCATCCTGACAATTTTTTGATATATAAAATCTATCGGTGGCCGGTTTAAAAACCGGATCAGGATGACGACGTGCTGTTGCATCATACCATCCTTCCAAAACAACGTTTGTTTTAAGATTAATAATAGCAAAATCCTGCGCCCCCGATTCTTTTGGTAATCTTCCAAAGCTGATCAGTCCGCCATTATAGGTTACAGCATTGAAAATTGCTGAACCGAGGTGAACATTCCTGCGGAATAAAATCCATTACCGATATAATTATAAAATTGTCCATCTTATTGTACTGATTGTCCATTTTAATTTTTTTAAAGACTTTGCATCTTTGTGCTGTCGATTAGTAACAACAAAATAAAATTAATGAAAATATTTTCGGCGTTCCTGTCTGCAGTATTGATTTCAGCAGCTGTTAATGCCCAGAACGTAAAGTACTTTAACACCAATGTCAACGCTATTAAAGGGTATGATCCTGACGCCTGTTTTTACAGCATCAAGCAGTTTTGGGAAGCGATAGTTGTAGTTATGATTGGAATGGCAGTAGATGGAAATTTGCATCGAAAGCTAACCCGGATAGTTTTAAACTGGCACCAGGAAACTATGCGCCGCAGTATGGTAGTTGCTGTGCGTATGGCTGCAGTGAAAATCACCTGGCCCCAACAGATCCTAATGAATTTACAATAGTTGGTAATTAGTAGTATTTGAATTACAGTTTAAAAGTGAAGGAATTTTGGTTAAAAGATACAACTGGAAAAATTAAAGCAGCAGGCGGGTATTGGCCCGGACTAAACAAATAAAATTATCATCAAAATAAATTATATAAAAATGAAAAAGATATTAGTCATGTTATTTGTACCGGTATTTTTAATTGGAGGTGTTGATGCTCAAACTGCACTAAGAACAAAAGAGTTTAACCTTGAAAAAGGTTTAGCGATACAGGGGTATGATCCCGTTGCTTATTTTACGCAGAATAAAGCAGTAAAAGGGAATAAGCAATTTACCGCGTTAGCTGATGGTGTCACTTATAATTTCTCAAATGCTGCTAATAGGGAACTGTTTGTAAAAGACTACAAAAAATTTGAGCCGCAGTATGGAGGATGGTGTGCTTATGCAATGGGGGCAGCCAACGAAAAGGTGGAAATAGATCCGGAGACATTTAAAATCGTGGATGGCAAGCTGTTTCTTTTTTATCATAGTTGGATAAATAATACGCTCAACAAATGGAATAAAGACGAGGCTAATTTAAAATCTAAGGCGGATAGAAACTGGGCAATACTTTTTCATTAAGCAATTCAACTTTTCTGTTATTACCTTTCATTAGGATATTTTTTGGTTACAAAGGAATTAAATTGTTTCTGAGAAAATTAAATGTTAGTACAAGCTTTGTAATATGGAAAATAAAGGATTACTATTCATACCAGATATCACGGGCTTTACTTTTTTTATAAATAATGTTGAACTTACCCATGGTAAAAAAATTATAAAGGAACTTCTTGAATTATTGATCGATTCAAATGAACTAGGGCTTGATATTTCAGAAGTTGAGGGTGACGCAATTCTATTTTATAAGTTCGGGGAACCACCCAGCATTCGTAAAATTTATGAGCAGGTTGAGAAGATGTTTCTTCAATTTCATCAGCATTTAAGAGATTTTGAAAATTGCCGTACTTGCGAATGTAAAGCTTGTTCATCTGCAATTAGCCTTACACTAAAAATTATTACACATTATGGTGAGTTCACAGTCTATAATGTAAAAAGTTTTTTTAAGTTGATTGGGAAGGATATAATTGTAGCTCATCAGCTTCTGAAAAATGATATCAACATTCATGAGTACTGGCTTGTAACAAAAAGTCTTTTAAAAGGAAATCCGATTTTTTCTTATAGAGAGTGGATGCAATGGGATAAGGGTATCAAACAAATTGATGGAAAAAAAATTTCCTTTAATTATTTACAATTAGGTCATTTAAAAAGCAAACTTTTAGGTATAGGATAAAAATGGGTTAAGTGAAAAAACTGCAATGAACTATTTGCATCACCTAACAAAAGTGCCTGTTGATTTTCCTGAAGCTGTTAACCTGGAAGTTGAAGTGGCAGCGTAATATTTATCCTTATGATATGCAGTATTTAAGAAGCATGGATAATGGCCTGGAAGTTTCTCCAGGCCATTTTTATTTGAGACTGATGAGCATTGGGAAAATATCCATCTTTTTGCGAACATCCTCCATTTTTTCAGCACGCATATCACCGCACTTTTGTATGGTCAATAACGACAATTATTATTAAAATAAAAAAAATGAACACAATTACAGAAAAAATCAACCACCTGAACCAATTGGTAGTGGAAGGTAAACTAATGGACGCCTTTGAACTGTATTACGACGATACGGTGGTAATGCAGGAAAACGAACAGGCACCCGTTGAAGGAAAAGAAGCTAATCGTAAGCGGGAACTGGAGTTCCTGAATAATATCATGGAATTCCGCGGTTCAACGCCCACGAATGTTGCTACAGGCGATAATATCTCCTACGTAACCTGGCAGTATGACTATACACACAAAGAATGGGGTGTGAAAAATTACATGCAGGTTTCTGTTCAGTATTGGAACAATGGCAAAATTATTAAGGAACAATTTATTTACAATAACTAAAACATAATACAATGAAACGTCTATTTCAAACTAACAATGATTATACCGGTTTATTTCTAAGGCTCAGCATTGCAGTGGTGTTGTTTCCGCATGGTGCACAAAAACTGTTGGGCTGGTTTGGTGGTTATGGTTTTACAGGCACCATGCAATTTTTTACCGACACAAAGGGCTTGCCTTGGATTGTAGGCTTCCTGGTTATTATGATTGAATTTTTTGGGAGTCTTTTACTCTTGCTGGGTATGGGCTCCAGAATATTAGCTGCAGCAGTTGCTGTACTAAGTATCGGGATTATTTTTACCTCTCACCTACAAAACGGATTTTTTATGAACTGGTTTGGCAATCAAAAAGGGGAAGGCTACGAATACTTTTTATTGCTGATGGGGCTAAGTATTGCGTTGCTAATAAATGGTAGCGGAAAGTTATCTATTGATAAATTACTGAGCAAGAATTGAAATTCCTAGAGTATTTTACATGTTGTAGGCAATGCTAACGAAGACGATTTAAAACAATTCTATATTAAACTAAAATGGACATTACCTTTTTTTCAAAATTATTTCTTTGGTTGCTATTAATAGCTTTACCAGAAATGATGTTTTCTCAATCAATCGACTTTGCCATTCAAGATGTAAGGTTTGAAAGTCAGGGTGTCACGCTTGCAGGCTCAATTTTAACGCCTAAACAAACAATTGCAGCAGTTGTAATTGTTCACGGGTCTGACCCTGTAAAAAGAGAGTTAGAGTTCGCTAAACGTCTTGCCAAAGAAGGCATTGCTGTATTAACATACGATAAACGAGGAGTTGGAGAATCAGGCGGTGTTTATATAGGACCATCTGTTGGTACGAATAATATTGACACCACAAATCTTAATTTATTATCTCAAGACGCAAGTGCGGCAGTAAATACATTTCGAACCTATTTGAAAGATAAAAAAACACTAATTGGATTAGTTGGCTTCAGTCAAGCAGGATGGATAATCCCAATTGCAGCTAGCAAAAATCCACTAATAGCATTTATGGTTTTATTTAGTTGCCCTACCATTACAACATTGGAACAACTCAGGTTTCAGTTTTATACTAATGGAGATATTAAATTTTGGGAAAATCATACAGAAGCAGATGCTCTTGAACATACTAAAAATGACCCAGACAGGTATCAATTCGTGGCGACTGACCCAAAAGTTTCTCTGAATACTCTTTCAATTCCCGGACTTTGGCTTTTTGGTGAGAAAGACATACAAATTCCAGTAAAGCTGTGTATAGAGCAATTGAATACATTAAAAGTTCAGGG
>JBBRCB010000040.1:0-35293 GCA_038205215.1 Chitinophagales bacterium
TTATTGTAATTTATCAACCAGTTCAAAGGGTGTATTAAATATATTAGTAAACACCGGCGTTACCCATTGCGGAAAATTATCAATACTACCTGCTGGTCTACCAGCTTTATAATTCATTTTGCTAACAGCACCATTTTCTAATACTTCTCCGGCACCTTCGGCAGCTACATCAACCAACTCGCCGCGGTAAATAACATTTTGCATCGGGAACATAATATAACCTTTGCCTACACGATCCCTGCTGTACTTAAAAGTGATGGCTTTGTTTGCTGCACTTAATTCTATGCTGATACCTTTATCCAATGTTTCATTATCGCCGGTAAAACTGCCAATATAAATGGAGACTGATTTAGGATTGGCATAATTAAATTTTGCATAAGTACCCGTGTGTGCATTTGTAGTCAAATCAAAGTTACCCGCATAAAAAAATTTATTCTTATCATTATATACATCCATCTTAAAACCGTAAGATTTTGCATTGCTGAACATGCTGGTGAATAAACGATTTAAACCCGACCGGCTTACAAAATTGCCATATCCTTCGGCTTTATTCAAACTTGTTTTACCAAAGTATTTAAAGTTATCGTCTAATGTAATTGTTGATGGAGGGTATAAAAAAGTGGGGACCGCATAACTAAGGTCGGTTTCAAAACTTTGTTTATCCGTAACGGGGCTGTATGTTTTGTGCACCGACCCATCGAATATTTCACTCTCCCTGCCATCGGAATAAAAATCGGCTGTTTTACTTTTAAAAAAAGTTCTTTCATTGGTAAAAGAAGTATACATGATATCAACCGTTCCATTACTGGTAAAATTATTGTAGATGCCCTTCTTTTCTTTGGCAAAAGCCTGGAGTATGTTGCTGGTGGCAATGCGATTTACGTCTTCATTGATCCACATCCCTGCCCTGTTTACATATTCTGATCCGTATACAGTATTAATGTCCACGCGGTAACCATTGCAGCTTACTTCATAAAAATCACCGGTTAGCTTTCCATTGGCCCAGTTGCCAATATAAGCTTTCTCCAGGCCGGTATTATACAGCACACCATTGCCATTTACTTTGCCGTTCAAAAATGAGCCGCAGTAAAAACTACTGTCAGCAAATAAATACATGCCATAGCCATCGGGTTGGTTATTGATTTGCTCGCCGTTATAAATACCCGATGTAAATTTATCACAGGGTACATTTATTTTTCCCATTGATAAAAGACTATGTGGTTCTGTTATTTTTTTTACCGTTTCACTATTTGCTGCAACCGCAGTTTTTGGTATCACAGAGTATAGCTTAGCAACAGGTATTCGTATGTAAAAAGTTTTCTTCATCACACAATCACCTTCGATGTCTTTATTTTCATTGAGCGGCACTTCTACAATGGCATAAGTGGTTTGCTGCTGGTTATAGCCAAATTCATCATATTCCATAGTAGTATATTTTGCTACCATGTACATGGTGAAAACTGTGAGTTGATTGCCACTGCTGGTTTTATAACATGCAGGCAACTCAGCTTCGGTGATCGGCTGTATAATGGTATTAAAAGCATCCTTGCCTACCTGTTGGATAATGGCTTCCCTGGCATCCTTGTTAAAAAAAGCTTTTAGGTTGATCGTGTTACCATGCTCACCATAGTTAAGGTTTACCCTTTGTCTTTTAGCACCACCCATTTGTGCAAAAGATTGAACAATACAAAAAAGCAGGATCAAGAAAGAAAATATTTTCATTAATACAATTTGAAATGAAGGTAACAGTATTGCTGGCGGAATGGCTACCCAATGGCGGGTATCTTTGAAGTGAAGCGTGATTTAATATTTGAGAGGCACTTGCAGTGCCTATTTTGGGAACACGGATAGTTAAAATGGTTATGAGTTTTTATGATCTCATCTGTGTTGATCTTAATCATCGTAAAAATCTGCGCTCCAAACTAAATTGCCGAAGGCGATCTTATGCCACCATGTATCTCCGTGAAAATCTCCGCGGCAAACTTCCACAGAGTTGCACAAAAGGATCAAAATTGAAATGGCACACAGAGACGCAGAGAGGCAGGGGAAATGCTTCGCATTTAAAACTCTATCAAATTAAGAATACTATCTCCACTAAAACCATTATTAATTATTCATTCCACCCTGTCTATAAACACCTCAAACACCGCTTTCTGTTTTCCTGCTTTACCATCGCCCACGTCATAACCCTGGCTATCCTTAAATGCCTGGTCGGCCGTGCTTTTTAATAATTTCAACCACGGTAAGTATTGGCTTCCTTTCGGTTCTTTGGAAATGGTACTGGACAATGAGCGGGTAAAGTAATGGGTGAATATGCTGCCAATAGAGGCATCAGTCACTGCAGGCTGGCCATGCTGCGATGCGGCTACGAGTATTGAAACAGCATTCTTGCCATCGTTAAAAATTTTTTTGGTCAGCGACTTGCTTTTACGAGGCATGATACTTTTTACAACGTTCATTTCTTTTTCACTATCCTTTGGGCGTTTAAAAGGTATAATCGTATTACAGCAATCACCAATTGCAATATTAATGCGGGCACCTTTAAAGCGCAGGATGTCTAATATCACTGCCAGGTTTTCGGTATACTTTTCAATGAAGCCGATCTTATTGTATTTCTTCTGGTCGTTATGGGCACGCATGTCCACCTGTGGATATTTCCGCCTGCCATCTTTTTCATAACTGAAGCCATGACCCGTATAATAAAACAGTGTCACGTCATCTTCACTATGTAATATGATGCTGCTGAGGGCCGCTTTTAAATTATCATGGTGATAATTGTCGCCCGATATTTCTATTGCACAAAGATCAAAGTGGATATGTTTGCATATACCTGCAAATACTTTTTGCACGGCTTTGGCATCTTTTGCACAGGCTTTATTCAGGTGTGCATCGTGGGTATTGGCCATAATAATGAGCACGAGCCTCGGTTGCAGGGGAGCCTTTTCTTTCATACTTTCTTTAAATGCTTTCAGTAACTGCGGAAAAGATTTTTGTTTGCTGGCAGGCATAACTGATACAATTTAGTTTGTTGACAGGAATAATTCTTCCACAAAGATTCCTTGAGTAATAGAGAACACAAAGCACTTGCAGTGCTTATTTTGGAACGCGGATTGTTAGGATGGCATTATCTTTTATAATCTATCTGCGTAAATTATAATCATCTTATTAGATCCGTGTTCCCATCGCAATCGCCGCAGGCGATCTTATATTTATATCCCCCTGTATAAATCTCCGCGTATCTCCGTGGCACTGCTAAATATAATTGAAAATTGCAAGAATGAATAATAACTTGCAAGAATAAACCTTAACCTCCCAAGCTTATGCGCCGATATTGCTGGCTGATCTTTTTTATTGTTTACTCCCAGGTTGTCCCGGCGCAATCTTCTAAAATAGACAGCCTGCGACATTTATTACAAACCGAAAAGCCGGACAGCAACCGGGTGACCCAACTCTGGAGACTCGCCGAGCAATACCAGTTCTTTAAACCCGATACCACGCTGCAGTTGGCACAGCAGGCTTTTTTGCTGGCGCAGCATATCAAGTATAAAGAAGGAGAAAGCCGTTCCCTTGCAGTGATGGCTACGGGCCAATACCTCTTAGGAAATTATTCTGGTGCGCTGCACAACTATATGCAAAAACTGCAGTTGGAAGAAAAAAGGAACAGCAGTCGCAATTATGCCAGTGCATTGAACAATATCGGGCTCATGTATATTTTACTGGCAGATTATCCCAACGCATTAAGTTACCTGCACAAGGCCGATTCAACCGTGCAGGTTGCAGGCGCTGAAGTAAAAAAGGAATTGAAGAACACGATTCTGGTAAATCTTGGAGAAAGTTTTTACCGGATGAAGCAAATGGACTCCGCTAATTATTATTTTTCGCAGGCATTTTTAACCGGAGTAAACAACGGAGATGAATTTTATAAAGGCGCTGCATCTCTTGGACTGGGCAATGTTCAATCCGGAGAAGGACATGACAGCACCGCGATGAATAACTACCGCAAGGCCTTATTATTTTTGAATGATGGTACCAATAATGATATGCTTTGCGAAACAGCATTAGGCCTGGCCAATGTATTTTTAAAAACAGGATATCCTGATTCTGCATTGCATTATGCAAGACTTGCTTTTGTAACGGGAAGGAAGGATGGCTTCCTCAGCAGAGAACTGGATGCCGCCGCTTTTCTCAGCCATTATTTTAAAAGCAAACAAAAATATGACAGTGCTTTTGCGTATATGGAACAGTCGGTAACCTTACAGGATTCTTTGAAAGGCCAGGCCAAGACAAGAGAAGCCATGATCATCAGCAGTAATGAACAACTCCGGCAGGCAGAACTGGCAGAACAAAAGCAACGTGATAAAGAAGCAAGGATCCAACAGCTGCAGATACTCGCTATCTGTATTTTCATTCCCATGTTCTTTATCATCACACTCGCGGTGAGCCGTATACGCATACACCGGAACGTGGTGCGCTTTATGGGCGTAGTGTCCTTATTATTATTCTTCGAATTTTTGATCTTGCTGCTGCATCCCTTAATCGAAGGATTGATGCACCATAATAAAGTATTGGAGTTGCTGGTATTAGTAGTGATCGGTGCAGGATTGGTGCCGCTGCATCACCGGCTGGAAGGCGTGGTTATCGCAAAACTTACAAAGCCAAGGCCACCGGCACATACCAACCCTATAGCTTTAGACACAGGGGAAACTATTGCGGCAACAATTGAAACTATAACACAAGACCTGGCTACTACAGAAGAGATTCCTTTACTTAAAGCAAAAGAAGAAAATAGTGTACAAAAAAAATCTGCTTCTGCACCGGATGATACAGAAGCAGACGAAAAATGATCCGCCGGTTTTAAGAACTTGGGATCACCGGTTTTGTAATCGCTTTTTTTAAAGCTTTTTTGGCGGCCTTTTTTTTAGGTGCCGCTTTTTTAGCTGCTTTCTTTACCGCTTTTTTAGCAGGCGCTTTTTTTGTTACTTTCTTGGCTGCTTTTTTAGCAGCTGGTTTAGATTTTTTTTTGGTTGCCATAATTAATGAGTATTTAGTACTTGTAATGTAAACAATTATTTTAGGAAATAAGAATTGTTGAGGGATTAATTTAGTGGCTGCTTTATAATCCTGCCAGGGATAAAATTACTTATCGCTTTATTTTGGGACTGACATTTGATTTTCATATGATCATTGTTGTGTCACTCACTTGTACTACATACCTCTAGGGAACTTTTAGCGGAGAGTAAGAATACAAAGATTTGAAAAATTTTTTACACGTTTAAAGTGTGAACAGCGGACACAGTCCGGTAGATTCAGTAGACACAAGTGATCCTTCGAAACACTTGCGCCAAGTGGGATTCCATTGACGCATGCCTTTTGACTAGCCATGATCACTTCAATTGCTCTTTAATATCCAAATTATATTTCCGTGTATAATATTAGGCAGGAATAGCCCGATTTATCCAATACATTTTTTAAATGCATCAACAATATAGGCTGTATTTTGGTTAACAATAGTTTCATTCACCGTTACATTGATTTGGTTTTTATCGTTAGGATAATTCAAATCAATTTTAAAAGTTTCAAACAGTTTATCAGATAATTTTTTACCATCAATTTCTTTTGCCAGCGTAAGAGTGTAAATATTACTGCCGCCAGTAATAGCAGCTATTTTAAGCCCTTCAATTTTATTGATCTCCACAAATAGTTCTTTAGACCTGCTGATGGCATTTTGAAAGCGCAGTTCAATACCTTCCAGGCGATGCAAAGCCATAGCTGCATTGGGCCAGTTTTTATACATACTCCCGCCGTGTATCTTTATTAAATGCGGTATCTTATCTATTACTGCTGCAGGGCCGCAAAGCACAGCGCCGCCGCTTGCACCAAGGTATTTGTATAAGGAAATATACACGGTATCAAAATAACCGGCGTATTCTTTAAGAGGGGTATTTGTCCAGGCAGCAGCAATATAAATCCTTGCGCCATCCAGGTGCATCTTAATATTATTGGCGCGGCAATAAGCACTGATCTTTTTTATCTCTTCAAGAGGCACTACAGCGCCGTCTTTTCTTCTTACCGGGTTTTCTATTGATACAGCACCAATACCGCTGTTAAATACTTCTTCTTGTTTAAGGCCTTCAACAGCAGCCTGCAATTGCTGCGCTGAAAAAAATGCCTGGTCTTTTGCAAGCGGCATTAATCTTTTTTGAAAAACGGATTGCGCTGCATCGGCTTCATCACGGTATACATGGCTCGTGTCCTGCACAAATATTTTTGTATTATCTCCACTCAGCACAGCAATCGCTATTTGATTGGCCATGGTACCACTGGGGAGATAGATCGCTTTTTCTTTACCCGTAATTTCCATGAACTTTTTTTCCAGTGCTTCCACTACACCACCTTTACCATAGCGGTCGGCCTTGATGGGTGATAATGTATTGATCTTTTGCAATTCCGTCAAATAGGCCGCAGGATTAAACATAAGGCCATCTGCCCATAAATCAACTATGGGCACATCAGTTGGTACATTTGTTTCTTTGCGGGTAACAGTAGCCGCTGCAACCGAAGCTAAAGGAATAAGCAGCGGCAATATACTTACCCCAGATGCTTTTAAAAATTGCCGCCTGTGAATAGCTGTCATAAAAATATATATTTTTCAGAAAGTTTTACTGTTAATCTACAATAGTTTTTACCTAATATGCAAATCATATTTCCTTACAAAATCTTTCGCCACATCATATCCCACATCTGTCCCGCTGCAGCGGGACCTCCGGGCTGGCTATTTCAGCCTATCAACAAAATTCAAGTTGTGAGCTCTTGCGGTGTCTTTGGCAACATCATAACCAGCATCGGCATGCCTTATCACTCCCATTCCCGGATCATTTCTCAATACACGTTTCAATCTTTGTTCTGCATCATCGGTACCATCGGCAACGATCACCATACCTGCATGAATGCTGTAGCCCATTCCTACGCCACCGCCGTGGTGTAAAGAAACCCAGCTTGCCCCGCCTGCCGTATTCACCAATGCATTTAATACCGGCCAGTCGGCAACGGCATCGCTGCCATCGAGCATGGCTTCGGTCTCACGGTTAGGGCTGGCCACAGAGCCGGTATCCAAATGATCGCGGCCAATAACAATGGGCGCTTTTACTTTGCCTGTTCTTACCAATACATTAAAAGCTAAACCTGCTTTTTCTCTTTCGCCCTGGCCCAGCCAGCAGATACGTGCGGGTAAACCCTGGAAGGCGATCTTTTCTTTGGCTAAATCCAGCCAGCGCAGCAACGATCTATTGTTAGGAAATAATTTTCGTATAACCTCGTCTGTTACAGCAATATCATTAGGGTCGCCACTTAATGCCGCCCAGCGGAAGGGCCCTTTGCCTTCGCAAAATAGTGGGCGGATGTAGGCGGGCACAAATCCCAAAAAGTCGAAGCAGCGCCCCGGCGTGAAACGGGAGACGTGAGACGTGAGATTTGCCTGGTCAGCATTCGCCCCCTCACGACTCACGACTGACGACTCACGATCTTCGAATTCTTTTGCCCTTGCACGGATATTGTTGCCATAATCAAATGTAATAGCACCTTTGTCCATCAGTTGCAACATAAGTTGCACATGGAGGTACATACTTTCGTAACTGAGGCGGAGGTATTCTTCTTCGTTTTCTTTTCTTAAAACGTTTGCCTGTTCATTGGTTAAGGTATGCGGTATATAACCAATTAAAGGATCATGTGCACTGGTTTGGTCGGTGAGGGTATCGGGTATGATATCACGTTGTAATAACCGGTCTAACAAATGAACGGCATTACACAGCACGCCGATACTTTTTGCGATGCCTTCTTTACGGTAATGCATGGCCGCATTGATCGCTTCGTCGATGTTCGTATATTTTTCGTCAAGGTATTTTGTTTCCAATCGTTTGTCGATGCGCCACTCTTCTACTTCGGCAACGAGTGCAACACCTTCGTTCATTGTTATTGCTAAAGGTTGTGCGCCGCCCATGCCGCCAAGGCCTGCGGTGACGTTGAGCGTGCCCTTCAAGCTGCCGCCAGCATGAGTCGTGAGTCGTGAGTCGTGAGAAGCGCTACCCTGTTGTTCATTGTTCGTTCTTCGTTGTTCGTTATCGGCAGATTTCACCTGCGTCGAAATGACAACTGGAAAATGTTTGTTCGCAATAGCAGCATAAGTTTCATAAGTGCCCTGTACAATGCCCTGTGAACCGATATAGATCCAGCTGCCCGCAGTCATCTGGCCATACATCATCAATCCTTTTTTTTCCAGCTCATCAAAATGTTTCCAGTTGGCCCAGTTGGGCACGAGCTGCGAATTGCTGATCAACACCCGTGGTGCATCTTTATGTGTTTTGAGCATAGCAACAGGTTTGCCGCTTTGCACCAATAAAGTTTCGTCTTCTTCCAAAGCTTTTAATGCTTTTATAATTAAGTCAAGGCTTTCGAAATTTCTTGCAGCTTTGCCGCGGCCGCCGTACACAATTAATTCTTCGGGGCGCTCGGCTACATCGGGATCAAGATTGTTCAACAGCATACGCAATGCTGCTTCCTGTACCCAGCCTTTGCAGGTTAATTTATTTCCCGTGGGAGTTTTGTATTTTACGGGGTCGTAGTTTTTTGTTGTTGTAACCATAATTTAAAAGATTTACTCTGAATTTTTAGCGCAGAGAAAAGGAGGTAAAGAGGATATGCTGAGTTCCCTGCGTAATTCTCCTTTTCTCTTTTTCTCAGCGTTGAATTTTTGCCACGAATTACACGAATTGGCACGAATTGGCACGAATAAAGACAGGGTATTCCTATAAGTGATCATTGTTGTATTTTGTAACTATTTAATTTTTATTGCCGGTTAATTTTTTGATCAATTCTGTTTCCTTAGTATCATACGGCGTTCCGTCTTTTCTAAATACATCATGAAACCATGGATTGGGTTCGGGGCTGCCTTCCTTACTGCCCCAGGAAAAAATGGTATTACTTTTTCCACTTACCAAACCCCAGTTGATGGCGCCTACCTGATACCGCTTTAAAATAGGCAAATGCGTTTCAAATTTACTGTTATTTTTTCTCGCCATGTATTCGGTACAAATCACAGGCCTGCCCTTTTTTTGTAAACTGTCGATCGCTTTTTTCATCGACACCGTATCATCATAATTATGAAAAGTAATTACGTCCGAATGTTCGAGTTGGTATTTATTAACCGATGGAAAATCCGTAAACCAAACACCGGCGGTCAATGGCTGCGATGGCCGCACGGCCCATGCCCATGTAAATATCTTATTCAATAACGGTAATGAACTCATGCCATACCCGCTGTTGGCGGGTTCGTTGTACAGGTCCCACATTAAAATTCTTTTATCGTTCTTAAATTCGGTTAAAATATCTGTGACGTATTGCTGTAAATAATTCCATTGTGTGCTATCATTATGCACTGCCTGCGAAGGGCTCCTCACCCATCCTGAATTGTGTACACCGGGTTTGGGTTCTGGTTGTTTGCCTATTTTTGGATCAGGGTTCCAGCAATCATCAAAAATGCAGAAGAGTATTTTTATTTTATGTTTGGATGCAATGGTTAAGAATTGATCCATTCTTTTTTTAAATCCTGCGGCGCCTGCTTTCCAGGCTAGATCGTGCAGATAGACACGCATTACATTCATACCGATGTTTTCTGCCCAGCCTAATTCTTTATCAATGGTTGGGGCATCGAATGTTTCGGCCTGCCACATTTCGAGTTGGTTGATGGCAGTACTGGGTAAAAAATCGGCGCCCACTAACCAGGGTTGCTGTTGGTACCAGGCATTTGCTTTAGCGGCAGTCCATATGGGCTGGGAAAAGCCGGGAGCTATAATAGCAAGCAGTAAAATGGTTAAGTAATATCTTTTCATTTGAAGCTTTATTTTTTTATCGCAGAGAAAAGGAGGTAAGGAGGCGGCCACAAGAAGAATCTCTGCGAAAATCTCCTTTTCTCTTTTTTTCTGCGTTTAAAGTTTAGATGACTCAGCTCTAATAAACGCTATAGCCTTTACCATATCATCATGCAATATCCTGTCGGCAGCATTAAAAGAAATTTCTTTACGGAAAGCAGTTACAATTTCTTCAATAACAGGAGAACTCTTCAACGGCCTCCTGAATTCCAACGCCTGTACAGCAGTCAATAACTCTATCGCCAACACTTTTTCTACATTATCCATTAACCTTTTGCACTTGGTAGCCGCATTGGCACCCATACTCACATGGTCTTCCTGGTTATTGGAAGAAGAAATAGAATCCACGCTTGCAGGTGTACACAATTGCTTGTTCTCGCTCACTATACCCGCGGCCGTGTATTGTGGTATCATGAACCCGCTGTTAAGCCCCGCATCTTTTACCAAAAATAAAGGCAGGTTACGCTGGCCGCTTATCAGTTGATAGGTCCTCCTTTCAGAAATATTAGCGATCTCGCTCATGGCGATTGCTAAAAAATCCAGGCATAACGCTAATGGCTGTCCGTGGAAATTACCACCACTAACAATAAGATCATCTTCGGGAAAAATATTGGGGTTGTCTGTTACAGAATTGATCTCTTTAATAAAAACACTTAGTACATGATCGAATGTATCTTTTGTTGCACCATGTACCTGCGGGATACAACGGAATGAGTAAGGATCCTGCACCTGCTGCTTTTGCTGAGCAGCAATGGCACTTCCTTTTAAGATATTACTGATGTTTGCTGCTGTATCCACCTGCCCTTTATGCGGGCGTATGGAATGAATTTTTGGATGCAACGGTTCCATCGTGCAATCAAAAGCATCGAAGGAAATGGCGGCGATGATATCGGCCCATTGCAATAAGCGTTCAGCCGTTAATAAATTATGCATGCCGTAAGCACTCATGAATTGAGTGCCATTGATCAATGCCAGCCCTTCCTTGCTTTGTAATTGAATGGGCTGCCATCCGAACTTCTTTAATATTTCAGCAGCAGGATATTTTATTCCTTCATGCCATACCTCACCTAAACCGATCAATGGTAAACTTAAATGTGATAAAGGAGCGAGGTCACCGGATGCGCCCAATGAACCTTGTGTATAAATTACGGGAAAAACATCGGCGTTGTACATTTCCATCAATCTTTTTACTGTATCGATCTGTACACCGCTGTAACCATAACTGAGTGATTTTATTTTCAGCATCACCATCAGCTTAATGATATCTTTCGGTACTTCCTCTCCCAGCCCGCAGGCATGTGATTGAATTAAATTGCTTTGCAGTTGTTGTAATTGTGTAGCATCGATCTTTACATTTTGTAAATAGCCAAAGCCGGTGTTAATGCCATAGAACAATGCATCGGCATCACTTAATTTTTTGTCTAAATAAGCACGGCATTCAGTAATGCGGTGGTGGGCATCAAAAGTGATGGATACCAATTGATCAAAAGCTAAAAGGTTTTTTACCTGCTGAAAATTTAAAGGGCTTTTATCTAAAGGAAGATAATTATAACTCATGTAATGGCAATTTCGTTGGCTAATCGTAATTTTATTATAACTTGTTCAAAAGTAACCAAAAAAACCTTTCCCATCTATGGGCTTATTAGCTTTAGCAATTGCGCCGGGTCTCGCCATCTGTATTTTTATATACCTTAAGGACAAATACAATAAAGAGCCGCTGGGCTTGGTGATCATGAGTTTTATTTTAGGAATGGTAAGTATTGTACCAGCCATCGCACTGGAATTATTTTTCGGAAAACCGCTTGACCAGTTAAGCGGGCAATCCATGGCATCTATTGCCCTGCTTGCCTATGGTGTAGTGGCATTAAGTGAAGAAGGTTGTAAACTTTTGGTAGTACGTTTATTTTGTTATCCCCGCAAGGCTTTTGATGATCCCTTTGATGGTATTTTATATTGCGTAGTGGTAAGTATGGGTTTTGCCACACTCGAAAATATTGGTTATGTATTGCAGCATGGTGTAGGCACTGGCATTACAAGAATGCTGTTATCGGTACCCGAGCATGCTACTTTTGCGGTGTTGATGGGTTATCATTTGGCATTGGCAAAATTTAACCCGGTCAACCGCGGACTTAATTTTTTCTTAGCACTTTTTTGGCCCGTAGTTTTTCACGGCACTTTTGATTTCTTTTTATTCCTGGGCAGTTCATTACTGCATTTTGCCGGTGCCTTGGTATCTTTTATTATTGCAATATATTTATCACGCAGGGCGATACGTAGAAAGCAGGCGATGTCGAAGGCCTTTATCATTGGTGTTGAAGCGCCGCCTGTTAAATAGTTGCTGCTAAAAAATTCCTGTTATGAAAAAGATCAGTTTCCTTGTCAGCTTTTATTTTTTTATTGCTGCTGCAGCAGCACAAACCGTGCAGGTGATCGTATCGGATAAAAAAACTTCGATGCGGGGATTGAGCGTAGTCAATAATAAAGTGGTTTGGGTTAGCGGAAGCAATGGCACCGTGGGCAAAAGTATTGATGGTGGCGATAACTGGACATGGATGACCGTTAAAGGTTTTGAAAAAACCGACTTCCGGGACATTGAAGCATTTGATGCAAAAACAGCGATCATCATGGGTATTGATGAGCCCGCTTATATTTTAAAGACAACTGATGGCGGCACCACCTGGAATACCGTTTATGAAAATAAAACAAAAGGTATGTTCCTTGATGCTATGTTATTCTGGAATATCATGAGTGGTATTGCCATTGGTGATCCTATCGATAATAAAATTTTTATCGCAAGAACTTTTGATGGTGGTAATACCTGGAGTACCATTCCTGATCAATATTATCCCGTTGCAGAAAAAGGTGAAGCCTGCTTTGCTTCGAGCGGAACCAATATTGCGGCATTGAATTTAAAAGAAGCGGTGTTCATTACAGGTGGCACGCATTCACGCATGTTCATACGTGATAAAAAATTTGAAATGCCGATTATACAGGGAAAAGAAACTACCGGGGCGAACGCTGTTGCAGTAAAAAAGAAAAAAAAGAAAAAGACCATCATTGTTGTTGGCGGCGATTTTACTACAAAAGATTCTACCACGAAAAATTGCTGCATTACTTCTGATGGCGGCAAAAGTTTTACTGTACCAGTGATTGCGCCGCATGGTTACAGGAGCTGCGTGGAGTATTTGAATGATAATAACTGGATCAGTTGTGGCCTCAATGGTGTGGACTATAGTAAAGATGACGGCAGAACATGGGCATGGATCAGTAAGGAAGGATTTAATGTATGCCAAAAAGCAAAAAAAGGAAAGGCGGTTTTTTTTGCGGGCAATGGGAAGATTGGGAAATTAGGGGAATAATTGATGATTAATAATTTTTTTTTGCTGCGAAGTTTATTAAATGCTCACAAAATAATGCTGGTACTAACACCTTCAGCAACTCCATGAATTTAATGGTGGGCAAACAAATTAATTTTGCGGCCACGATTATACAATAATAAATGGGAAATTTATTATTGTAAATAATTTTCAGGCTAAAAAAAATAAACTATGCTCTTCAGGATGTTTTATCTTAGTTAAAAAAACAACCGGACCTGAATAATTAAAGACCTATACTTATCATGTGCAATCCATTTAAAACAATTCCCCTTTTTTGCCTGGTTATTTTTTCTGGTTGTTACACAACAAAAAAAACAATAGCTAAACCATCCATATTGGTATTCAGCTCTACCAAAGGCTTTCATCATGCTTCAATAGCAGATGGGAAAATGGCGCTATTAAAAATGGGTGTAGAAAAAAACTGGAAAGTGGACACTACGGACGACGCAACAGTATTTAATGAAGCAAATCTTAAACAGTATGCTGCTGTGGTTTTTTTAAATACAACAGGTAATATTTTATATGATGAGCAACAAACTGCTTTTCAAAAATACATACAGGCGGGTGGTGGTTTTGTAGGTATCCACGCTGCTGCAGATACAGAGTATGACTGGCCATGGTACAACAATTTGGTAGGTGCCTATTTTGATAGCCATCCCAAACCACAGGTAGCTTTGTATACTGTTGTAAATAAAGATCATCCTGCAGTTAGTTTTATGCCCGATACCCTGCGCCGGCTGGAAGAGATCTACAATTTTAAATCTTTTAAAAAAGAATTAGTAACTGTATTGATCACCGTAGATGAGAAAAGCTATACCGGTGGCAAATTGCCCGATTACCATCCTATTGCATGGTACCATAATTACGACGGCGGCAGGGCTTTTTATACTGAGTGGGGGCATCACCCGGAAACTTTTACAGACCCATTATTTCTTCAACATATTGCCGGAGCCATCAAATGGGCATTAATAAAATGATTATTTAACAATTATAACTTGGTGAAGCATGATTGACAAGAAAAAGAAAACACCTGCGGATAACAGCAGGAGGTATTTTATTAAGCAATCGGTAACTGCACTTGCAGGTTTTATAATTGTACCGCGTTATGTGTTAGGCGGCAATCGGCCTGATGGTTCAAAATACATTCCTCCAAGTGATTTGATCTCCCTCGGTTTTATTGGTTGTGGAAAGCAAGGGCGTTTACTTAGCAATTCTTTTTTAGGTACCAGCGAGATACGCATTGTTGCATTGAGCGAAGTGTATAGGGATAAAGCTGATCTTATGCTGAAAACAATAAAAGCAAACCAGGAAAAAAATAATCAACCTCCCAATAATGATATCCCCGTTTATAATGATTTTAGGGAATTGCTTTCAAGGAAAGATATTGATGCTGTAGTTATTGCAACACCCGACCATTGGCATGCTGCAGTAGCAGTGCGCACCGCAGCAGCAGGAAAAGATATTTACTGTGAAAAACCATTGGCACTTACGGTAAAAGAAGGCAGGGCAATGGTGAACGCTACACGGAAGCACAACCGCATTTTTCAAACAGGAAGTATGCAACGCTCATGGCCTGAGTTTCGCCAGGCAGTGGAATTAGTTCGCAATGGTTATATTGGTGCGATAACAGGTATAAAAGTAAATGTTGGCCCGCCGCCCATTGTTTATGATTTACCCGGACAACCCGTACCTGATGGTTTGGATTGGGCCAAATGGCTGGGGCCTAATGAATTCAAACCCTTTAATGCTGAACTTGCACCACCTGTTACGAAAGATGTTTACCCCAACTGGAGAAATTATAAAGAATTTGGTGGGGGCATGGTAACAGATTGGGGCGCACACATGTTTGACATTGCCCAATGGGCTTTGGATATGGATCATAGCGGCCCTACGGAAATTTTTGCTCCTGATGCAGAACACCCGTTTTTAACTTATAAGTATAAAAATAATGTTATTATGACCCATGAAAAATGGGAATGGAATAATGCGGTATTGTTTACAGGCACTGAAGGCGAAATACGCATAGGCCGCGGCAAACTTGAAACAACACCAGCATCAGTAAAAAATATAGTTATTGGTGATGCGCAAAAGCAGGTGTATAAAAGTGAGAACCATTACAAAGATTTTTTGAATGCCATACGTACCCGCACCAAACCAATATGCGACGTTGAAACAGGGCATCGCACTTCAACAGTTTGTAACATTGGTAATATTGCCTACCAGTTAAAAAGGCCTTTAAAGTGGAACCCCCAAAAAGAAAAATTTAAAAACGATGCAGAGGCCAATGCCCTTTTGAAAAGACCAATGCTGAATGAGTGGGGAATAAAACTGTAGATGAAGATAGTGGATAATGAAATAATTGGTAATACCTGCCAGTCGGTGAGGCAGGGATAATGTTTTCTCAGCGATCCTCATATTTTTTTACAACAGTATAATGTTTATGATTAAAAACATTATCAATTATCCATTCAAGTATACTTCGACAAGCTCAGTACAACAACCCTCAATAAATTATTTTTTAAATGGCCGTAGCAGGCAAAGGTCATGATTATGTTGGAGGCCGTGAGGAGTAAGAACTCCGTAACATACTATAAAATAAGAATGCATAATGAAATAATTGACAATACCTGCCTGTCGGCGAGACAGGGATAATTTTTTCGGAACAATCTTTACATAATTTTGCAAAAGAATGCTGTTCCAGGTTTAAGACATTATCAATTATCCCTTCGGAAAATAATGCAGCTATAAATTATAAAATATCTAAAAATTAATTAAGACTACGGAAATCTACAGGCACTAACTTACTCACCCCTGCTTCCTGCATGGTAACACCATAGATCACGTCCACTGCACTCATCGTTTGTTTATTGTGCGTAACAATGATGAACTGTGAGTTCTCACTGAATTTCTTGATCATGTTGGTGAACTTGCCCACGTTGGCATCATCAAGCGGAGCATCTACCTCATCCAAAATACAGAACGGCGCGGGCTTAATTAAATAGATCGCAAACAATAATGCTGTTGCCGTTAATGTTTTTTCACCGCCGCTTAACTGGCCGATCGATGATGGACGTTTACCCTTTGGTTTGGCAATGATCTCAATTCCTGTATCGGCTAAATTTTCAGGATCTACCAAAACCATATCTGCGGTATCATCTTCTGTAAACAATGCTTTAAATACTTTTTGGAAATTTTCCCTCACCGCGTTGAAGGTATCGAGGAACTGCTGGTTGGCTGTTGCTTCCACTTCCTGTATCGTAAGCATTAAACTTTCTTTAGCAGTAACCAGGTCATTCTTTTGTTCTAAAATAAATTCATACCGCTTTTTCATCTCCGTGTACGCTTCAATGGCAGTTGGATTAATCTCTCCGATATTTTCAAGTCGCTTCCGCTGCCTTTCATTTTTTTCCTGTAATTCTTCCAGTGGCGTATCTCCTGTGCGTGGTTCATCGATGATCGCATCAAGGTCTACTTTGAATTCCACGTTCAGCCTTTCTTTCATTCCCGCTAATTGCAGTTTAAGATCGGTCAGCTTATCTTTTATCTCGTTGAGTAAAGTATCAATACCTTCTTTTGATTTTTGTTTATGGCGCAGCTCACTTTCTTTTGCGGCCAAAGCATTTCTTAAATTATAATAAGCCTGGTCTGCTTCATTGAGTTTCTTTTCTTCTGCTTCTTTATTATGCAGCAGGTCGATTACCAGCACTTCAAGTTCCTGCAGCGCGGTAGCTGTACCCGCAATGCTTGCAGCCGCTTCCGTTAATTGCGTGTTACTATTCTCTACCTGTGCTTTAAGGTCGTTCAACTGGTTACTCTTGAATTCAAATTCCTGTTTTAAAGAAACCACCTTGCTTTGCTGTTTGGTGAATTGCAGGTTGCTGTCGTTGAATGTAGCCGTTGCAAAATTGTATTCCTGTTCAGCGGACGCGTAATCCTGTTCTATCAACTGCATTTGCTCTCCCAGCTCTTCCAGCTGTGTATTGAATTTTTCCAGTTCATCACGGGTGCTTGCAATGGCATCGTGATTGGTCTCCAGTTGCTCTTGCAACTCTTCTACCCTTTTGCCGCTGGTCTCTTCTAAATGATGCAGGTTCTCTGTTTTGTTCTGTAAAGAAAAAACATGATTGGTCAGGTTATTAATATCCTGCTGCGTTTGTTTGATCGCATTTTCTTTGAGCTGCTCATTAAAAGCGATCACTTCGTTATGACGGCTTTGAATAACCGCTTTAAGATCATTCACCACGATTTCCTGGGCGGTGATGTCCTCAATTAATTTTTCTAAATTCTTTGCACGGCCGATTTTCTTTCCTTCAAATAAACCAACGCTGCCGCCGGTAAGCGAATATTTCCCTTTAACGTATTTACCATGCTTCTCCAATACCACGGCGCCATTACTGTTGCGTAATGCGTCTTCATTTTCAGCTATAAAAACATTGCCCAGTAAATGTTTGGCGAGGTTAGCGTATTTGCCATCTATCTCCACCACACTTAATGCAGGTATCGTTCCTTCGGGTTGCTGGTGTTCTTCAAAGCCGGTAAACTTATCCTGCAGAAAGAAATTTGCTTTACCTTTTTTATTGTCGTCCAGTAAGTGAATGGCCTGCAAACCTTCCTCTAAATTATTTACTACATAATAATTCAGGTAAGGTTCCAAAACATTTTCAACAGCAGCACGGTATTCTTCTTTCACATAAATGATATCACTCAATAAAGGCGCGTCGTGGTTCCAGCCTGCGTTTTTGTGTAAGAATTTTACACTTTCGGGATAACCTTCCATCGAATCGATCAGGCTCTTTAATAAAGCATGTTCATTCTTTTTACTGTCGAGCCTGCGGCTTTCTTCTGCCAGTTCGTTGCGCAGGCCTTCCAGCATATTCTGCGTGGCTAATATCTGCTCCCTGGTAAATTCATGGTGGTCCTGCAATTGTTGAAGGCCGGTTTGCTTTTGTTGCAGTTCTGCTTCCTTAATTTTTTTATCCACATCCAGTTGCTGCAACTGGCTTTGGCGTTGTGCTTTTTCTTCCTGTATCTGCACAACCGTGCGTTGTAAATTCTGTATTGAAGTATCGGCGACAGCTACTTTTTTCTCTGCTTCAAACTGGTTGCGCTGAATGGCCTGGTTTTCCCTGCGCATCGCATCGATACTGCTGCGTTTTTCATCGAACACTTTTCGTTTATCCTCTACCGTATTTTTCAGTTCATCCAGCTTACCTTCAAACTCCCCTAATTTTATTTCATCCTCCTTTATCTGCTGGCTGGTAAACTGTATACTTTCATCAAGGCCTTTTAATTGCCCACCCGCTTTCTGTAAAAAATCGTTGAGGCTGCTTTCCCTTTCTTTTAAATATTCTAAGCGCTGTGCACTTAAATTTTTCTCGCTCTCTTTATTTCGTAAGCCATCCAGCCTGTCGTTAAACGCATGCTGCATTTGCTGCAACGCTTTTTCTTTTTCGATGAAGCCGAGTTTTTCCTGTTCCAGTGCAGCTTCTTCTTTGGCAATTGCCGTTTCCAGTTCAATCCTTTTATCTACTTCCGCCTGTTGCTGGTGGTTAAGATCGCGGTAAGTGATATTAAATCCTTCGAGGGCAGCTTTGGCCAACTCAATACTTACTTCCTTATATTCTTTTTTTATTTCGAAATACTTCTCTGCTTTTTTTGCCTGGCTCTCTAAACTTTTTAACTGGTTATTGATCTCAAACAAAAGATCTTCGATACGTGCAAGATCCTGTTCCGTAGCGTCTAATTTTAATTTCGCTTCTTTTTTACGTGTCTTGTAAATGGTGATACCGGCTGCCTGTTCCAGCATTTTACGGCGGCTGTTCTCTTTATCTTTTATGATATCATCCACCATACCCAGTTCAATGATGGCATAGCTATCGGTACTTACCCCCGTATCCATAAAAAGATTATGGATATCTTTCAGGCGGCAGGCCACATCGTTGAGGCGGTATTCACTTTCGCCGTTCTTATAATATTTACGGGTAACAGTTACCGTATTGAACTCTGTAGGCAACAGGTTCTTGGTATTTTCAAAAGTGAGGCTGACTTCCGCGAGGCCACTTGCACTGCGGGTTTTAGAACCGTTGAATACAAGGCTCTCCAGGTTTTCACTACGGAGGTTACTGATTTTATGTTCACCAATTACCCAGCGGATACTGTCCACGATATTGCTTTTACCGCAACCATTGGGGCCAATTACCCCGGTGATACCTTCATCAAAATTGAGTACGGTTTTATCGGCAAAACTTTTAAACCCTTTGATTTCTAAACTCTTTAAACGCACGTTTATCTATGTTTTAGTCAGTCGGCAAATATAATGGAATGAACCAATAGAAATTTTTGATTGTTTACACTAATTGTGCAGACTTATACACAGTTTTTAAACAGGGCTAAAGCGAACAGAATATACGTTTCGGGGTGTTCCTTTTTAGCAACAACAGGTTGCGTAATATTCCCTCAAAAAATCTCCGTGAAGGGTATTTATACCCGCTTTTTCCGAGTGATCAGCCTAATTTTTTGAAATTTCTATTCTTTACCCATGGCAATAATTTAGTTTTAACAATAACAACTATAAGGTGCCAATCAGCAAAATTGCTGCCGGAACCTGCGGTTGCATAGCTGCACACTGTGTTGTAGTAAAATTAAATAGTTCAGGCCAGGTAATTGAACAGCAAACAGGATGGGGTCAGGGCACAGTTATCAATCCTACCAGTGGTAACTGGGGAATGAAATTTGAATACTGTACCTGTATATGGCAATAACAAAACTAACTTACAATACCCGGGCCGGCACTAAAAGTGCCGGCCTTTTTGTATAAAAAAGCCCTCTTCTCTATTATAAGAAAAGAAGGCTTATAACGAACCGGACAAAACTTATTGTTTGATTAACTGGCCTCTTATTTCGCCACCGGGGAAAGCTGCTGAATGGATATTTACGTAATAGCCATTACTGTTCAGTACCCCTTCCTGCGTCACGTCTAAAGCGGCGCTGGTGTAGTTAACTGGTGATGTAGGAGGAGTAGTAAATGGAAAAATCACCGAGCCGTTTACTCCAGCGGCTGCCTGGTGTATATGGCCGACAGTAGGTGCTGCAATGGTATGAGTTACTATAACTGTAAAAATTTTTGTATTGGTATTAAATGTGAGCGTGGCGCTGCCTGTTCCTGCAGATGCATTTGCAGGTACTTCACTGGCCCCGCTTAATGTGGCTTTGAATGTAGTGGTGGGATCAGGTGCAGGAGCTGGGTCACTTTTGTTGCAGGAGCTGAGGCCAGTTATGATAATAGCAAGCGTCAAAAAATTAATCAATTTTTTCATAATAGAATTTTTAAGTGTTAAATAATTGCCGGGAAGAGTGCTTCCTGAGAGTATACTCTACCAATCGTACTAATGGCTATTTGGGTTGCCTGTTAAAATTATCCCAAACGGAATAGTAGTTTTCATTGTTACGAATTCATTCGTATTTTTGAGCTATAACAATACTTAAATATGAAAAAGATCATTACACTATTTTTAGCGGCGGTTGCGATTGGTGCACAGGCGCAGACAAAAGTTTTAGACCATGCAGTGGTTACTACCAAAACAACGGTGATATCTCCCGAAGGCGATGATGTTCCTCCTCCACCTCCCTCTGCTGATGGTGCTGAAGTAAGGGTGATGCGTTTTGGTGGTGATGGTGAAACCAAATCCATTACCACCCTTAAAGGGAATATGGTAAAAACCTATACAGAAAATGAAATGAGCCGTACGACGGTTTTAAGAGATAACGGCAAAAAGATGACTACAACTTTAATGGAAATGATGGGTAATAAGACGGGCTTTTTTTCTACCGATGAAGAACAGGAACAAATGGCCAAACGAATGGACAGCATGATGCAGAGCAGGCGCCAGGGAAATGACAATTTCAATTCGCGTTCCAACGCTACCGTTAGTACGGTGATTGCCTATCTTGATGAAACAAAAAAGATTGCGGGGCTAAGCTGCAAAAAGGCTTTACTGATCGCTACAAAACAAAACGGCAGCAAAGACAGCAATATAGTATGGTATTCGCCTGATTTTAAATTGCAGGGTATCGTTTCAACCGGGGGTGCATCGGGCTTTGGAGGATTTGGCGCACGCGTGACTGGTGTTGCAGGATTAAGCGACCTCGCGGGTTTTCCTATGCAATATGAAGTGAAGATGAACCGCGGCAGGAAGATGATCGTGGAAGTAACTAAAATAAATACGGATAAAGAAGTAGCCGATAAAGAATTCGACATACCAAAAGATTTTGTAGTTAAACCCATGAAGGATATGCAAAACGGCGATGGCCGTGGCTTCCAGATAAGAATGGACGGTGGCAGAAGGGATTAGTGGGAAAAGTTGATAAGTGATAAGTAATAAGTGAAAAGCAATAGGTAATAGGTAATAAGCGTGCCGCTCTGATGGAGCGGCACGCTTATGTGAGTTGTACTACGAAATATCAACTATGAAATATCAATTACATCTTATCCACTTCAGCTTTCTTCTTATCATATTCGGCAGCTTTTTTAAGGTCTGCCTTGGTGGTGTAAAACTGGCTTAATATATCCAGCACGTCTTTATAATTGGCTTTTTGAATAGGTTTTAATTTAGGCAATTCTGCAAAATAAGCTACGGCCGCTTCTGCATAGGGAATACATTCGTCTACCTTTTTAAGGAACTGTGCTTTCAGGTCATTCCTTTTTTTCACATCGTCAGGTTTTGCGCCCTTTATTTTTTTCGATGAATCCTGGAAATCATAAGCATAATTATACAGGTGGCGCACCATCAGCATTTTTGCATCCACGCCTTTATCAAGTGGTATGGCGGTTTTTAATGTTTCTGTTAATTTAATTTTTATAGCATCTGCATTGGCAGGGCGTTCGTCGCCGGTATATAACTGGTTGTATAATTCTACGCTTAAGTTATAAGGATACGCATACTTTTTAGGGTCCCTTTTCATGAACTCTTCATACTTAGCCATCAATAACTGTTTGTTTCCGGATTTTGATACCCTTTCCAATTCTACATCTGTCCAGTAATCATCCTGCGGATAAAGTGTTCTGCCTTTTTCCAAAATGGCAGCGAGGTTGGCCTCGTCATTCTTCTTCATATAATACTCGGTCAAATACTGGTAAATATTCAGGTATTGTTCAGCAGCTAAATTGGCATCGGTAAGTTTCCTGTAGTAAAGAACTGCCGAAGCTTCATCTTTAGATTGGTTGGCACTAATTGCGGTATTTAAGATCAGCGAAGTATCAAGAACCGGGAATTTAAATTTGGACGTGCCATTTATATATTCGTAACCTTTACTCTTAACAAAATCTTCAACAATCACGGCATTTTTAAACCCTTCAAATGAAACAGAAAAATTTTTATTATTGAATTCCTTTGCACCAATATCAAAATAACCATTATACAGATCGAAATAAGTGCCGTGTTGTTCATTAACAAGGCTTAGCTCTTTCGGGTCCATCTGCTGGTATTTCTGCAATGCTTCAAATGCTTCCTTTTTAAATTTCATTGATTCGGTGGGTGTTATCGAAGAATCCTTTGAATAAGAGTTATAGATCCTTCCTTTATAATACCATGCATCAGCTTTGCCTGCATTTTTAGGATCCGCTAAAAACTTATCCACTGCTTCTTTTGCTTTTTTGTTCTGCATTAAAAGCATCAATTTATTGATATCTTCAAGGCTTTGGCCAACAGCCATTGTGCCGGCAAAAAGCAACATGATAAAAAAACAATATTTCTTCATTCTATTTATTTTTAGGTGTTAAAGATATTAGTTAATTGCTTATCAAGATGAATTTTAGTACATTTTTTCATAAACCGTGCCATAGTTATTCATTGTAAAATTAAGAAGGTTAAAGTTTATAAATTGATCTATATGGAGGCTTGCAATGGGAAGCTTCGGGCAGCATGATGATAGAAAGCTTTGCAAACCGGCGAGCACCTCCCTTGTGGCTATTCCGCTTGCTGCTTTTCTCTTCCCACTCTTCCCTTTGCAGCTTTCAATTTAAACCTTGTAACTTTGCCATCTTTCAATTGATCACACAAAATACCATACAGCAAATACTTAGCCGCATCGACATTGTGGAGATCGTAGGTTCTTTTGTGAAGCTAAAGAAAAGGGGCACCAATTATATCGGCCTCTGCCCTTTTCATAATGAAAAATCTCCTTCCTTTACCGTTTCCGCAGCCAAAGAGATCTATAAATGTTTTGGTTGTGGCCGAAGCGGTAACTCTATTAGTTTTTTAATGGAGCAGGAAAAGTACAGTTATACAGAAGCTTTAAGATGGCTGGCTGCAAAATATAATGTTGAAATAGAGGAAACAGAAACCAGCCCCGAATTCAAACAACAGCAACAGGTTGCGGAAAGTCTTTATATCATCAACAATTTTGCACAAAAGTTTTTCAGCAATGCTTTACTGAATACGGATGAAGGGCAGGATATCGCGTTGAGTTATTTACAACAGCGTGGCTTCGGGGAAGAGATCATTAAAAAATTCCAGCTGGGTTTTAACCCCGGGGCAAGAGACGGTTTTACCAAAGAAGCATTAGCCAATCAATACAACCTTGAATTTTTGCAAAAGGCTGGACTGGTGAACGTGCGCGATGGCAATGCGTATGATAATTACCGGGGAAGAATAATTTTTCCTATCCACAACCAAAGCGGGAAAGTACTGGGCTTTGGTGCGAGGATCATTAAAAATAATGATAAGGCACCGAAATACATTAATACACCGGAAAATGAAATTTATGTAAAGAGTAAATTATTATATGGTTCTTATTTTGCAAGACAGGCCATCGATAAAGCAGATGAATGTTTATTGGTAGAAGGTTATACTGACGTGGTGAGTTTACACCAGGCAGGTATAGAAAATGTAGTGGCAAGCGGTGGTACTTCATTAACGCCTGATCAATTAAGGCTGATAAAAAAATATACCAATAACCTTACAATAATTTATGATGGTGACAATGCCGGTATCAAAGCCGCCCTGCGTGGCTTAGACCTTGCTTTGGAGGAAAGCCTGAACGTAAAACTGGTACTGATACCCGATAAGGAAGACCCCGACAGCTATGTAAATAAAATGGGGGCTGCAGCTTTTAAAGAATTTATTGCAGGTAATAAAAGAGATGTCATCTTATTTCAACTGGACATTGCGTTAAAAGATGCCGGTAGCGACAGTAATAAAAAATCGATCATCGTTAAGCAGATCGCTGAGACGATTGCTAAAATTAATAAGGCAGAAGATTTTACGAAGCAGCAGGATTATATCAAACAATGTTCAGAAATTTTAAAGATAGAAGAAAGCGGTTTACATGCATTGGTCAATAAATTTATCAGGGAAAAGATCAGCAAGTCAGAAAATCAATCCTACCGGGAAGAGATCAATGCTGCCGTAAACACTGAAAACGGTACCACGCTTGAAGATGACAGCATTGCATTATTCAACAAAGATGAAATGCATGAAAGGGCAATGGTAAGAAGCCTTTTGGAATTTGGATTGAAGGATTGGGATGAACAGCAGAAAGTAGCCGGCTATATTTTTAAGGAGATCGAATTGAACCAGCTGGAAGAATTGATCGATAATAAAGAACTGGTAAAAGTATTGCAAAGCTACAGGGCCTGGTACAATGCCGGGCTTGAACCTACCGCGAAGAATTTTTTATACCATGATAATTTAGAAATGAGTTCCCTGGTGGTAAGCATCATGGATTTTAATTACGAGATCAGCCCTAACTGGAAGGAACATTTTGAAGGGCATATCCCTACCCGTGATGACCTGTTTAAGGAAGAAGTTTTTTCTACACTCAATTATTTAAAGCTGAAGAAAATAAAAAGAATGATGGATGAGAACCAGCGCGACCTGGAGCGGTCTGCCGTTGCGGAGGAACAAATGATGCTGGTACAAACCCACCAGCACCTTAAACAAATGGAAATTGAGCTAACAAAACAGTTAGGTACTGTGATTTTTAAATAAGTTTATTTATCATTAAAATTTTTCTTCTGCGCTATTAGTTTTTCCATTGTAGTCTGCAAACGCCTTGCCCTGGTTTCTTCTCTTTTAGCACTAATGATCCACTCCACATATTCTCTTTTATGGGTAAAGGCCAACCCATCAAAAAAGGCAGCAGCAGCTTTATTTTTATCCAGCAATTGTTGCAGTTCTCCGGGTATTTCAATGGTACGTTTTAAATAATCTATCCCCGGCGCGGGATTTACGCTGGAAAAGGAAGGCGGTTGCTTTGCATCATCATCGGGCTTTTTAAATCGTACCGCACTCCATAAATTATCTACGGCGATCATATGTACTGTTTCAAATCCATGGGCCCCAATAAAATCCCAGCTGGTATCACGGCAAAGGTCGCTTACGATCTTGGAAGAAGCTTTTGGATAAGCGATCCAGAATTTAGCTTCTCTATGTAGTGCCGGGATTACCTCCTGTAAGATATCCTTTAGCTGTTTCTGGCTGAACGCAAAGATCAGTGCAAAATCAATTTTTTTACTTTTCAGCAAAGGTGTTACGTTTTTTGAGAATGATAACTTCAGGAATTGTTTTTCTATTGAAAGCGGCAATCCCTGCAGCAGCAGGTTCTTTTCATCATTCAATTGTAATTTTTCGAGTAGCGACTGAGATGACATAGGCAAAACAACAGTTAGATTTAAAAAAATATCAGAGGGCAATTACTATTGCCAATAAACAGGGCTTCTATCTGATTGGTAATGTCCTTTTGGGAGTTTAGCGCTTAACAACACGTAGTTGTGTACGAGCGTAAATTTAAACATAATGTTTGGTAGATAAAAGCATTATATAAAAAAACTCCGCAAAATGCGGAGTTTTTTTATATAAGATATAAGGCTAAATTGATTTATTAATTCTTTACCGGTTTGTAATAGCTTAATGCTTCATTCATGTAGCTCTCTATTTTAGCGATCCTGTTCGCATCTGCAGGGTGAGTTGACAAAAGCTCTGGTGGCTTGGCTGAACCCGATGCTGCGGACATTCTTTGCCAAAATGGAACAGCTTCTCTTGGATTATAACCCGCCATTGCTGCAAAAATTAATCCATAATGGTCTGCTTCGTATTCCTGGTTCCTGCTGTTAGGTAACAGGAATCCAACCTGCGCACCTGGTGCAAATACATTATTAAATAGCGTATTGTATTTGGCATTTCCTGAAGTAGCTACATTGCCAATGATCTCTAATCCCTGAGCAACTGCACCCTGGCTCATACGTTCATTACCATGGTGTGCCACCGCATGGGTAATCTCATGTCCCAATACTACGGCCAGTGCAGCTTCATTTTGTGTAATGGGCAATAATCCTGTGTATACTACCACTTTTCCGCCAGGCATACACCATGCATTGACTTCTTTATTGTTCACTAAATTAAATTCCCATTTGTATGTAGAAATGTCCTGCAACACTTCCTGGTTTCCTTTTTGGGTGTAATAGGCGGTAATGGCTTTTGCGATCCTGCTGCCTACACGACGTACCATTTCCGCATCCCTGCTGCTGTTTTCGCTCACTACGGCGTTCTGGGATAAGAATGACCTATACTCTGAAACTGCCATCTGTTGTAATGAGGCTTCAGAAAAAAGGCTCAATTGATTGCGCCCGGTAACAGGACTTTTATGACAGGCCGTAAATAACGATGCCGTAAATAATAAAAGGAATAGCTTTTTCATTTTTGTTGTTTTAATTAATTAGTATTAAAACAATTGGCGTACCAATTTTTATAACTACAGATTTCAAACCATAATATTTAGTTAAGAGCGTCTCTTAAAGTAAGGTCCGGGGGAAATTAATCGTTGCGGCGGCGGGATTTTCTTTTATCCCTGTGTTTGAGGATGGGTACACGGCTTTCTACGCCACGTAAAATACGGCCGATATTTTTTTGATGGGTAAGAATCACCAAACCTGCTACCAGCAGTGCAAATACACGATAAAGTACTTCATGTTCATTCCATATCCATAGTACACTGATGGGTAAGAAGAGAGATGCTAATATTGAACTGAGGGAAACATATCGTGTGAGGTACAGCACTATTAAAAAAACACCTACGCAACTGATCGCTACCACAGGTTGCACGGCGAGTAACATTCCAAATAATGTAGCCACACCCTTGCCTCCATGAAAATTAGCAAAAATGGGAAAAATGTGCCCCGCTACTGCTGCCAGGCCAAGCCCGATCATAAAGTTGGTACGCATTAACTCGTTGCTAAAATAATACGGGAGAAAATTGTATAATGCTACCGCAGTAGCGCCTTTTAAAATGTCGAGTATCATCACAATGGTACCATACTTAGAACCTAATACCCTGAAAGTATTGGTGGCGCCCATGTTCCCGCTGCCGTAATCACGGATGTCTATCCCGAAAAATTTTCTGCTGATGATCAATGCCGAAGGGATAGAACCAATTAAGTAGGCCAGAATAATAAGAATTAATTCCTTCATGCTTTGCTTTGAGTTGAGTAGAACAATACAAAAATAATGAATTATTATTTTGTACAGTCCTATTTTAACAAGAAATGTGGGGATGAATAGCTATAAATTATAATGTAAAATAATTTTATAGTTGTCCTCCTTTAACGCAGATCCAGTCTTTCTGTTGTACCAGCGACCTGAAGCCTATTTTATTAGCGTGCAGCGCGTCTTTAATGGCTGCCTCATCCGAAATTAAAAAACCGCTCAATAGTATTAAAGCCCCCGGTTTGCACAGTTTCGCTATTACCGGCATATTTTGAAGGATTACATTGAGGTTGATATTTGCAAGAATGATATCATACTTCCTGTTTAATGCAATTGTTTCGGCCATTTGAAGGGTAACATGTGACGCATTATTATTGGCAATATTCTCGCGGGCATTATCTATACTCCATTCATCGTTATCAATGGCATCCACTGAACCGGCACCCATTTTTTGGGCAAGTATGGCCAGTACGCCCGTGCCCGTACCAAAATCAAGCACCACTTTGTTTGTAAAGTCGAGGCTGCTCATCTGTTCTATCATCATATGAGTAGTAGCATGATGGCCGGTACCAAAACTCATCTTTGGTGTGATGATAATTTCATGCAGTACATTTTTTACCGGCTCATGAAATTCTGCCCGCACTGCTGCAAACGCGCCAATTACCACCGGTTTAAAACTACGCTCCCATAGCGCATTCCAGTTTTGCTGTTCAATAAGCGATACGGTATATGGAAGATCATTGATAATGGCAAGCGCTTCTACCCTGCCGTTATCAAATTTGGTTTCTTCAATAAAAGCTTTTAAAACATGGTTACCTTCTTCAAAACCGTTGAAGCCCATATCAGCAAGCATCGCGATGATCATTTCATTTTGTACGGCTGTTTGACCATTGAATTGTACCTGGATATACTTCATGTAACTAAGGTATTTATTTTTTATACTAGACAGGAACTGTAATTTTTATGACAACGCCTATAAAAAAACCGCAGGTATGTCCCGCGGTTATAAATTGTTTAAGCTGTGTATTAAGCCTGTTGCTCACCCTGCTGCGGCTTAGGCTGCATTTCGGGTTTTGGTATGAGGGCTTTTCGGCTCAATTTGAATTTTCCGGTCTTTTGATCGACGTCGAGCAATTTCACTTTCACTTTATCTCCTTCTTTAAATATGCCTTCCATAGTTTCCAGGCGCTTCCAGCTTATTTCACTGATGTGCAATAAACCTTCTTTCTTTGGTAAGAATTCTACAAAAGCGCCGAATTCTTTAATGCTCTTCACCGTCCCTTCATAAGTATCACCAACAACAGGCGTTGCTACTAATCCTTTGATCCAGTTCAATGCTTTTTCCAGGCTCTCTTTCTGTGCAGAGAAGATGCTTACTTCACCTACGTTATTCACTTCTTCAATATTTACTGTAGCCCCGGTTTCTCTTTGTATCTCCTGTATCACTTTACCACCTGGCCCGATCACTGCACCAATATATTCTTTGTCGATAATGATCTTCACCATACGTGGTGCATGTGGTTTCACTTCTGCTCTTGCTGCTGGCATGCATTCATACATCGCATTCAATATATGCAGGCGGCCATCACGTGCCTGTGCCAAAGCCTGGCGCATGATATCCATACTTAAACCATCCACTTTAATATCCATCTGTACACCACAGATACCATCACGTGTACCCGTAACTTTAAAATCCATATCCCCCAAATAATCTTCATCCCCTAAGATATCAGTCAACACTGCAAACTTGCCTTCTTTGGTAATAAGGCCCATCGCCACTCCACTTACGTGTTTTGGAATGGGAACACCCGCATCCATTAAAGCTAACGAACCAGCACAAACTGTTGCCATTGATGATGAACCATTGCTTTCTAAAATATCGCTTACTACGCGAACAGTATAAGGATAATCGCTGCCGGGCATCATTTGTTTTAATGAGCGCATTGCAAGGTTACCATGCCCTACTTCCCTGCGGCCAACACCCCTCATCATTTTTACTTCGCCGGTAGAGAATGGAGGGAAATTATAATGCAGAATGAATTTGGTGTAATCAGATTTATTAGCGCTTTCCACTAATAATTCATCTAAAGGAGTTCCGAAAGTAACGGTTGTAAGTGACTGGGTCTCGCCTCTTGTAAACAGGGCCGAACCATGTGGTGTTGGTAAAGTATTGGTCTCCATAGCCAGGGGGCGTACATCTGCAGTACCTCTCCCGTCGAGCCTTACACGATCATTCAGAATCATGTCCCTTACCACGTAATATTGTAATTCACCGGTATAATGGCCTACCAGTTTTTTATCAGCATCTGGTAACTCTTCGCCTAAATGAGCTACTACTTCGTCGTGCAGTTTTGCAAAAGCGTCACTGCGGTCGTGCTTTGCACTTGCTGCTGATGCAATCGCATGCATTTTATCTTTTGCGAAAGCCTGTATCTTTTCGTTCAGTTCTTCGTTACGGTAAGGTTTTTTGTATTCTCTTTTTGAAGTGATACCAACGGTAGCCCTCAATTCAGCCTGCGCTTTGATCTGGATACGAATGGCATCGTGTGCCAATTCGATTGCTTTGATCAGGTCTTCTTCCTGGCATTCTTTTGCTTCACCTTCTACCATCATGATATTTTTTTCGGTGGCGGCGATGATGAATTCCAGGTCGCATGCTGCTAATTCAGTACGGGTAGGGTTGATGATAAACTCACCATTTTTCCTGGCGATACGCACTTCAGAAATAATTTCCTGGATAGGAATATCCGAAACGGCTAATGCCGCTGAAGCAGCAAGACAAGCCATTGCATCAGGCATTACCTCTGCATCAGAAGATATTAAAGTAACCAATACCTGTACATCACATAAATAATCTTCAGGGAATAAGGGCCTTAAAGCCCTGTCTATTAAACGTGAGGTCAATATCTCGTAATCGTTAAGCCGTGCTTCTCTTTTAAAGAATGAACCAGGTATACGGCCTGCAGAAGCAAACTTTTCCTGGTAGTCAACTGAAAGTGGGAAAAAACTTTGCCCGTCTTTGGGTTCTTTATTGGCAACCACTGTTGCTAATAAAATACTGTTGCCAAGGCGAACAGTAACGGATCCGTCAGCCTGTCGGGCCATTTTTCCGGTTTCGATGGTAACCATACGGCCACCGCCAATATCAAATGTTACTGATTTTGGGTTTAATAATGACATAAATGAAATTTATGATTTGAGATCGCCGGACTGGGTTTTACCTGGCAGCAATCGTCGGTGAGTTAATAACGTAAAAAACTAATAATTCCCAACCGGTAAAAACAGTTGGGAATTATCATTTATTACATAATTGGAAAAGTTTTATTTACGTAAGCCTAATTTTTCAATTAAACTCCTGTAACCGGTAAGGTCGTGTTTGCTCAGGTAGGTTAATAAACGCTTGCGTTGTCCAACCATTTTCATCAACCCTCTTTGAGAAGAGAAATCTTTTTTGTTAGATTTAAGGTGATCAGAAATAGAATTGATACGCTCCGTTAATAAGGCGATCTGGCCCTCAATAGAACCTGTGTTTGTGGCTTTGCCACCGTAAGTTGAAAAAATTGTTGCTCTTTTTTCGATTGTTAAATAAGGCATCTCTTTGTTTTTTTGATAACTTCTTTGTTATAGTTTCTTTTATATTCGGTCGCAAAAGTACATAAAAAATTGGGTTTTAGGAGGTGGATTGAGGATTTTTTTTGAATATTGCCGATATATGAAACCCTCGTTCGCCATAATAGGTTGTGGAAGGATCGCCCAAAGGCATGCAGAACAGATCAGCAGGTTAGGTATTTTGGCTGCAGTTTGTGATATTATCCCCGAAAAAGCAACTGAACTGGCTACCCGCTACAAGGCCAAGGCTTACCTATCGATTGAAGCCATGCTGTCCGCTGAAACTGCTTTGGCCGTGGTAAGTATCTGCTCACCAAATGGTTTACACGCCCTTCATGCTATTAAAGCACTGGAAGCGGGTTGCCATGTACTTTGTGAAAAGCCTTTATGCATCAACGTAGCCGATGGTAAAAAGATGATCGACGCCGCTGAAAAAGCAGGTAAAAAACTTTTAGTGGTAAAGCAGAACCGTTATAATCCCCCGGTTGCATTTTTAAAAGAATTGATCAGGTCGGGGAAACTGGGCAAGATTTTCAGCTTCCAGATGAATTGTTTCTGGAACCGGCCCACTGAATATTACACCGGATGGAAAGGTAGTAAAGAACTGGATGGCGGCACACTCTTTACACAATTCAGCCATTTTATCGACCTTCTATATTGGTTTCTGGGAGATGTAGAAGTTGTGAAGAACATCAATAAAAATTTTGCCCATCCATCCATTGAATTTGAAGATACGGGCGTAGTATTATTTGAAATGACAAGCGGCGCCATTGGTTCATTGAATTATACGGTCAATAGTTTTAATAAAAATATGGAAGGCTCGATCACTGTTTTTGCTGAGCATGGCACTGTAAAAGTAGGCGGGCAATACCTTAACGAACTGGAATATTGTGAAGTGGCAGGAGTTGAAAGTCCCCAACTTCCAAAAGGCAATCCTGCCAATGGCTATGGCTTTTACCAGGGCAGCATGAGCAACCATGATAAAGTATATGAGAATTTAATTGCTGCGCTGCAAAACGATGCACATGAATTTGCCAGTGCGGAAGAAGGATTAAAGACGGTGGAGATTATTGAAAGAATTTATTTGGGACAAGGCGATTGATTTTAAATAAGCGCTTTCTGCGCTTGTTGCTCAATTATGATTTATCTGTGTAAATCATAATCATTATAAAAATCTGCGTTCCAAAAAAAATCGCCACAGGCGATTGAACTAAAATTTAAAACTGGTATCATACGACATATTATTAATGAGTAAAAAAAGTTCAATAGCAGGTAATATTAAAAAAGCCAATATTGTTTTTACTGTTACTACCGATCTTACGTATGACCAGCGTATGATACGCATCTGCACCTCTCTTGCCAATGCAGGTTATAACGTTACATTGGTAGGCAGAAAAATGAAAGCTTCTCTCCCGCTTGCTGCACAACCGTTCCAACAGAAAAGATTGTTATGCTTTTTTGAGAAAGGAAAGTTTTTCTATGCAGAATATAATCTTCGCTTATTCTTTTACCTGCTGTTTAAAAAAATGGATGTCATTGGCGCTATTGACCTGGATACGATTTTACCCTGTTACTTCGTCTCCAAAATAAAAAAAGTAAAAAAAGTTTATGATGCACATGAACTGTTTTGCGAAATGAAAGAAATTGTAACCAGGCCTGCTATTTACAAGATGTGGAAAAAGATAGAACGTTATACCGTTCCCAAATTTATCCATGGCTATACGGTTAACCAGCCCATCGCCGATGAATTTAAAAAAATGTATAGTGTTAACTACGAAGTGATCAGGAATATTGCTTTGTTAGGCGAGGTCGGCACTATTGAAAAAAAAGAAAAATTTATTCTATACCAGGGTGCCGTAAATGAAGGCAGGAGCTTTGAAACATTGATACCGGCAATGAAAGATGTCAATTGCCCATTGGTCATTTGCGGTGATGGCAATTTTATGCAGCAGGCGCAACAATTGGTAAGAGAAAACCAACTGGACAATAAAGTGATCTTTAAAGGCAAGGTAAAACCGGACGAGTTAAGAATCATTACACAGCAGGCTTATATCGGCGTTACCTTATTTGATGCTACCGGCCTTAGTAATTATTTTTCTCTTGCCAACCGGTTCTTTGATTACCTGCATGCGGGCATTCCCCAGTTATGTGTGAACTACCCGGTATATAAAGAGATTAATGACAAATACGGTATTGCGGTATTGACAGAAGATATAAGTACAAAAAAAATAGCCGCTTTACTGAACAATTTATTGGTAAATGAGGTTGAGTACAAGATAATGCAACAAAACTGTATGCAGGCAAGGCAGGAACTCAACTGGCAGGAAGAAGAAAAAAAGCTAATTCAATTTTATAAGGAGATGTTTAAGCGCTGAGAAAAGAGAAAAGGAGTTGACGCTGAGTTTTATGCTATCTCTGCGAAATATTTGCTTCTCCTTTTTTCTTTGGTAAGAGAAAATCATGGATGAAAAACATTTACATATTGTTGCACTTAATGTACCCTGGCCTGTTGATTATGGTGGTGTGGTAGATCTTTTTTATAAATTGAAAGCACTGCATCAACTCGGTATAAAAATTCACCTGCATTGTTTTACCCATGATCGTGAGCCGCAGGAAGAATTAAATAAATACTGTGCAAGTGTACACTATTATCAACGTAAAAGAGATATCAGCAGCTTTTCATTATCCCTTCCATTTATTGTGGAGAGCAGGAAGAATGAGGAATTGATCAGGCATCTTAAAAAAGATAACTACCCTGTTTTACTGGAAGGTATTCATTGCACTTATTACCTTCATACCAATGAATTAAACAACAGGAAAGTTATAGTAAGGTTGCATAATGTGGAGTTTGAATATTATAAGCAATTGGCAAAAAGCGAAAGTAATTTTTTTAAAAAATTATATTTTTTCAATGAAAGCAGGCTGCTGTTTAAGTATGAAAAAAGCATCGCCGGCAAAGCCGGTTTTATTGCAGTGAGTGAACAGGATGTAACTTTATACCAGCGATTATTCAACGCAAGGGACATCTGTTATTTACCTGTTTTTATTCCGCATACACTGGCTGTTGGCAAAGAAGGCAAAGGTTTCTTTTGTTTGTACCATGGCAATTTATCCATTAGCGAAAACGAGACAGCAGCGATTTGGCTTTTGCAAAACGTGTTTAATACTTTGGACATTCCTTTTGTTGTGGCAGGCAAAGACCCTTCTAAAAAATTGCTGCAACTGGCACATGGGCATAAACAAACCTGCATCGTTGCAAACCCCACCGAAAAAGAAATGCAGGATATGATCGCCAAAGCACAATTGCACGTGCTGCCCTCTTTTAATAATACCGGCATAAAATTAAAGTTATTAAACGCATTATTTAATGGCCGGCACTGCATCGTAAATGCTGCAGGCGTTGAAGGCAGCGGCCTTGAATCCGTTTGCTGTATTGCAACTGATGCTGCATCTTTTAAAAAAACTATTGAAGAAATGTATCAACATCCCTTTACCGAACAGGAAAAAGAAAAACGCCAGGGTTTATTGCAAACCATTTTTAATAATGAAGCCAATGCGAAGAAGTTGATGGAAATTTTAAATCGGCAGACCTGAGGGGTGAATGGCTAGCAGAGCATCCTAATTGATGTTCATTTTGGCAAACAGAAACTTCTGTAAAATATAAATCATACCGTTACAAAAAGTAAGTAATTTTCATATTAAAACCACACTCACGACTCACGACTCACGTCTCACGTCTCACGTCTCACGACTCACGACTCACGTCTCACGTCTACATCTCTATCGTAGCATTATCCCAAACTTTATTGCGCTCGGTCTTGAGCATTCTTGCAGGAAATTTATTGATCACCATATAATCGTGGGTGGCCATTATGATCGTAGTGTTATAATCGCGGCAGATATG
>JBBRCB010000041.1:0-34517 GCA_038205215.1 Chitinophagales bacterium
CCATCAGCTCCGTTAGCCGTGTAAATATTTTTTGTTGCAGCATCAAAAGCTACGCCATCACAACCATCACCAATAGTAATCTTGTCAATGATATTGCCATTAGTAGCATCGATCACTATTAATAATTTATCACAGCCTGCAAATAATCTTTTGGTGCTTTTATCCATGGCAAGGCCGGTAGGGCCGTCGCCTGGTGCAATACTCCAGTGATTAAGTACTTTAAAGGTTCTGGTATCCACTACCACAATTTCATTTTTGTCTTCAATATTTACAAACAATTTTCCCATACCGTCGCTCACTGCAGTTTCAGGTTTGCCACCAACTTCCACGCTGTCGGTCAGTTTATTTTGCACCGGGTCGATAATGCTTAAATTTTTACTGCGTCCATTACAGGTAATAATTTTTTTAGAGTAAGGATCATAGGTTATGGCATCAGGGTTTTGGCCTGTTGGAATTTGTGCCAGCACTTTATTGGTATTCATATCAAAAACAGTAACCGCATTTAATCTCCCGTTACTGGTGAACCCTTTTTTCTCCGCCACGTCAAAGGCAATCCCATGAACGCCGGTGGTGTTTTCAATAATCCCTACTGAATCACCGGTTTTTTTGTTGATCACGTTTACCTGCGTGCTATGGCTTACATAGAGCCAGTCATTTACCGGCCCAACTTCCAAATAGTCCCACCCGCCGGAACTGGCAATGTGAAAAGTATTCACCACATGCAAACCGGTTGTGGTTTGTGCTTTTGTAAGAATAATAGCTGATAAAAGAAGCGTTAAAGTAAGCGTTAGTTTCTTCATGTGTATTTTTTTATGCAATTTAAGAATAAAAAACGGGGTAGTGTTATCATCTACCCCGTTAACAGGTGTTTAGTCTTTTGCTTCTTTAATAAATTTTCCATTTGCATCAAAAATAACATCTTTACCACCTAAGGCTGCTTCAAAATTTACTGTGCCGTCTGCTTTGGTGATCTTTGCTCCTCCTTTGAGCATTTTACCTTTGTAATGTTCTTTCATATAAGATTGAATGGTAGCAGGTAAATCGGCTACTTTTATCTCCATTTCGCTTTCGGTAAATGTTCCATTCGGTTTAAACATCGCCGAGAGGTCATTGGACCCTTCTTTAAAACTCGCTTCGTATTTCCCGTCTTCCTTTTCCCACTTAGCAGTAACGCCAGGGTATTGTTTTGCAAAGGTTGTTTTTACCGCAGCCGGAACTTTGGAAGCGTCCAGTTTTTGACCACAAGCTGAAAACCCGATCCCTGCAACCAGTGCAGACATCATTACTAATTTTTTCATTGTCTAAATTTTAAAATGGTGAATTTGTTCACAAACCTAAAAGAAGATTCTGTTGTGAATTTGAAGTTACTCGTTAACTAATTGTGATTTTCCCGGTAGCCTTTAAAAGTTGATGGTTACCGTATGCCTTTTGTCGGCATAATTATATAGTACGGTAAACCCATACTGCTCCGTTATTTTTTTTACAATAGACAATCCCAGCCCAAGGGATTCAGCAGCCACGCTGTCTTTTTTAAAGCGTTCAAACAATTCGGCGGGGTCACTTTGCAGCACCGGCCCTGTATTACTTACTTTCAGCTGATTTTTATCAAGGTTAATAGCAATTGCACCATTTTTTATATTATGCTTAATAGCATTGGTGATTAAATTAGCCACCATTACTTCAGCCATTGTTTCGTTCATTAAAACAATATTTCCTGTTGCAATATTTTTTGTAAGGCTGATCTCCTTTGCCGCAATCAATTCTTCAAAATTATCCAGTTGCTTGCTGATGATCTTTGCCAGTTCCACTTCTTCAGTGTGTTTAAATTGGTGGTTATCGATTTTAGTTAATAACAAAAGAGATTGGTTTAATTTGGAAAGACGGCTGGTTTCTCCCTGTATATGTTGTATGTACTGCATCTGCTGCTCGGTAAAGTTTTCGGATTGCATCAGTAACTCCAGTTTTGAATGAATAACCGCTAAGGGCGTTTGAATTTCGTGTGACGCGTTTTCAGTAAAACTTTTTAGGCCTTCATAATCTTTCAAAACACTATTGCTCATTTCAGCAACGGCGTAATTGAGTTCTTTAAATTCATTGATCGTGGTATTTTCAAGATTTACTGCCGTTTTATTGCTTAAGTTAAACTTTTTCAGTTCGGCCAAAGTAGTATTAAAGGGCAGCCATAATTTATTTAATACAAAGCGGTTAATAATAAATAATACCATTAAAAGCAAAACCACAATTGCTAATGTTAACAACACAATTAATTTTACAAGGTCTTCAGTTTCCTGTTGCGATTTGGAAACGTTGGCCCTATAATTTTTCGCAGCAATATTTATTGGAAATATTAACTGGCGGGTAGCTTCTATCTCGTTTTCCTTAACATTTAAAAAATCTACGCTGCGGAAATTTCTTTTAACTGCACTATCAGTCGGTTGAAAAGTAATTTTCTGATCTTTATTATTTGTAGCCTCGGGTAAACTATTATTTTCTTTTATATAATCCATTATTTCCTGCTCTTCTACTTTTAAGTCTTTATCCAGCTGTTTGATCAATATAAAGTGGAGTATGAAATAATAAAACAGGCCACCAATCATTAGTACAATAATAGTTGCTGCAATATTTATCCTGTTGTATTTTGTAAAAAGTTTCATCAATCAGTAAATTTATACCCCATACCGTATACCGATCTGATATAATCGGCATTACCCGCTTCCAGCATTTTCTTCCTCAGGTTTTTAATATGTGTGTAAATGAAATCAAGATTGCCTTCCATTTCGTCACCCCATAAATGTTCAGCAATGGCATTTTTGGAAATGACACGGCGTTTGTTGGTTACGAAATACAATAGCAGTTCAAATTCTTTTTTAGTAAGATCCAGCACAGTTTTATTTATAGTAACCGTTTTTGCCTGTGTATCGATTGTGATGTTATTGAACTGGATGATGCTGTTACCATCAAATTTTTTACGCCGGATGATGGCTGCGATCCTGGCATTCAATTCTGAAAGATGAAAGGGTTTGGACAAATAATCATCAGCACCGGATAAGAGCCCCTCCACTTTATCGTCAATTGAGTTTTTAGCAGAGATGATGAGAACTCCATCAGCTTTATTATTATCACGCAGCGATTTTAAAATAGATAACCCGCTGCCTCCCGGTAAAGTGATATCCAGTAAGATACAATCATATTCGTAGAGCTCTGTCTTTTCCAAAGCTGACTTAAAATCAAAAGCCATTTCACAGATATAATCCTGTGACCGGAGCGAAGTAGCAATGCTTTCGCTTAAGGCTCGTTCATCTTCTATGATCAATATCTTCACCTGTATAATTTACGGTAAAGTACGAAATGAATTTTGAAGACAAATTGAAGAAGGTCTTATTGTATGGGTTTACCCGTTTTATCGATATAAAATTCTTTGCCCCCTTTTTTCACTTTTGCTTTTCCGTTCTCAAATTCTTCAGCAAGTTCATATATCAACGGGATAACTTCTTTACCATTTTTATCTACAAAACCATAGGCGCCGCCAGCCTCCATGAATTTGGTATCAACAGCCACTACTGCCAGGCCTTCTTTAAAAAAATTAACATAACTGTATTTAAAAGGAGTGATAAGCTTTCCTTTCTTATCGATCAACGCAAATTTCGCATTGAGGTATACCCAGGCTTTATTAACCCCTTCATAAAAATAAGTGGCGGTTACATAACGTGCCGGAATGATGATCCTGCCTTTTTCATCTTTATAGCCATACAGGCCGTTATTGGCTTCAAAGGGTTTTAAATTTTGGGCGTAGGTTTTAAAAAAGAATAAAATAAAAAAAGAAAGAGATGATAAAAGTTTCATGGCCTGTATTTAGATCTACTGCAAAATAAAAAATAAGATGATAATCCTGCTACCCCGTTGCGGGTATTTTTAATGTTTCTTTTAGTAAAGGAGCAATTTTTTTACGGCGGCATCAAGTCTGCTATAAGCCATAAAATTTTTCTCCAGCTCTAAATTAAAAGGAATAGGTGTATCCAGAGAAGCGCAACGCATCACCGGCGCATCCAGGTAATTAAAACAATGTTCCGCAACCCATGCAGCCACTTCACCACCGATGCCACCGGTGAGACTGTCTTCGTGCAGGATCAATACTTTTCCCGTCGCCGCAACAGCTTCTTCTATGGCATCATAATCCAAAGGCAATAAAGTACGCAGGTCGAGCAACTCTACACTGGTGTCCTTATTTTTCTGGATATAATCCATTGCCCAATGCACAGCAGCGCCATATGTAATAATGGTAATATCATCGCCGTGCTGTACAGTTCTTGCTTTACCGATCTCTATTTCATAGTACGCTTCAGGCACGTTGCCGCTTACACTACGGTATAACGCTTTATGCTCAAAATATAAAACAGGATTCGGATCGTTGATGGCAGCGATCAATAATCCCTTTGCATCCATGGGTGTGCTGGGATAAACTACTTTTAATCCCGGTGTATGTACAAACCATGCTTCATTACTTTGCGAATGGAAAGGCCCTGCGCCTACACCACCACCTGTAGGCATCCGTATCACTACATCTGCATTTTGTCCCCAGCGGTAATGGATCTTTGCAAGGTTATTTATTACCTGGTTAAAACCTACCGTGACAAAATCGGCAAACTGCATTTCCATCATGCTCTTATATCCTGCAATACTTAGTCCCAGTGCAGCGCCCACAATAGCACTTTCACACAAAGGTGTATTGCGCACCCTTTCTTTACCAAATTCATTTACAAAACCTTCCGTTATTTTAAAGGCGCCCCCATATTCTGCAATATCCTGACCCATTAAAATAAGGTTGGGGTGTTGAAGCATGGATTGATGAAGTGCTTCTTTGATACCATCAACAAATCTTTGTTCGCGGGTTTCGTGTTTCGGGTTGATTGTTTGTTTGTTTTCAATTAACAACGATTCAGCACCCCTGTCCCGTAACTGGTAAACATCTTTAATCTCTTCTGCCATATCAACCGCCATCGGCTTTGCATTATATGCTGTCTGCAGTTCGCTTTCTATATGTTCTTTTGTTTCGGTTTTAATCAATTCAATTGCAGCCGTTGTTAAAATATTTTCATTGACCAGGTATTCTTCAAAATTTTTTACCGGGTCTTTTTTTGCCCACAATTCAAATAATTCGGGTGGCACATATTTAACGCCGCTGGCTTCTTCGTGTCCCCGCATACGGAAGGTCATACATTCGATCAAATAGGGTTTTTGATTATTGATACAATATGCTCTTACTCCTTTAATGGTATCATATACTTCCAGTAAATTATTACCATCGATGCGGATACCTTCCATGCCATAACCTTTGGCTTTATCAACCAAACTAAAACACCGGTACTGTTCATTTACCGGTGTACTCAGGCCATAGCCATTATTTTCAATAATAAAAATTACCGGCAGGTCCCATACGGCTGCGGTATTCAATGCTTCATGAAAATCTCCTTCGCTGGTGCCGCCATCACCGCTGAAGGCAACCGATACCTTTTCTTCTTTTTTTAATTTATGCGCCAGTGCTATACCATCAGCAATGGCGAGCTGCGGGCCGAGGTGGGAGATCATGCCGCAGATATGATGCTGTTTACTGCCAAAATGAAAACTTCTTTCACGCCCTTTGCTATACCCTTCTTTATTACCCTGCCATTGCATGAATAATTTATGCAGTGGCATTCCCCTCGCAGTGAAAACGCCGAGGTTCCGGTGCAGTGGCATTAACCACTCATCGCTATCCAGTGCCAAAGTAACACCAACCGAAATGGCTTCCTGGCCAATGCCGCTAAACCATTTGCTGACTTTTCCCTGCCTTAGTAACAGCAGCATTTTTTCTTCGATCATTCTTGGTAAAAGAATGGACTTGTAGAAATGAATAAGCTCCGTATTGGAAAGTTGCTTTTTATCGAAATGCATATCGTTGTTTGAGTGAATACAAAAGTAGGGGATTTTACCTGCGGCAAAAGTAGTAGCCACGGATTACACGAATTTTCGCGGATGAAAAACTATATTACGTGTGAATCCGTGTAATCAGTGGCAAAATTTCTTTTCTAATTTTTAACAAAACAGCTTTGTGCAATCCTGTTCATTGCGGCATCTTATCCAAAACTATTGATTATGAAATCGTCTTTTAAAGCGGGCCTTATGGTATCCTGCATTGTTGTTTTAACGATATTATCCTCATCAACCCATAAGCCCGAGCAAGGCAAGCCTGCGCAGCGTAAAATACAGGCTGCCATTTTACTGGATGTAAGCAGCAGTATGGAGGGCCTGATAGAACAAGCGAAAGCGCAATTGTGGAATATGGTGAATACGATGGGCAGGGCGAAATGCCCCGGTAACCAGCCACCAAAAATTGAAATTGCTTTATACGAATATGGAAGAACCACCAATGATGTAAAAGCGGGTTATGTAAAACAGATCAACAGTTTTATCAACGACCTTGATTCTTTGTCACAAAATTTATTTAGTTTAAAAACCAACGGCGGCGATGAATATTGCGGTCATGTTATTTACAATTCATTAAATGAATTACAATGGGATGCTTCGCCGGAAAATTATAAAGTGATCTTTATAGCGGGTAATGAAGATTTTTTACAGGGAGATATTCAATACAGCCGCTCGTGTAATGAAGCCAAACAAAAAGGCGTGATCGTAAACACTATCTATTGTGGCGACCGTATGCAGGGCATTAAAGAACATTGGAACCTGGCAGGCGAATGTGGCAATGGCAGTTTTACAAGCATTAACCAGGATGCAAAGATCGAAGAGATACCTACGCCATATGACAGCATGATATACGTAATGAATGATAAACTAAACGGCACTTACCTCAGTTACGGATATGGGGGCGCTGCTTACGCCGCCAAACAAAAATCTATGGATCTTGCCAATAGTTCCGTTAGTAAAGCTGCCGGCATCAAAAGAATACAGGCTAAAAGCAATGGTGCCGTGTATCAAAATGCGCAATGGGACCTGGTAGATGCAAAGGCCAATGGTGACCTTGATTTTAAAAAACTCAATAAAGAAGTTTTACCCGATAGTTTAAAAAATAAAACTACGGCTGAAATTGAAAAGATCGTAGATGAAAAAGCTAAAGAACGGGCCAATGTACAAAAAGAAATAACGGTATTGAATACACAAAGAGATGCTTATATCATAACCAATAAAAAAAATACGGCTAACAAAAACAATGCAGCAACTTTAGAGACTGAAGTTGAAAAAATTATTAAAGAGCAGGCAAAACGTTTTAATATGGTGATTCAATAAGCGATATTTAAAAGTTAGTATCCGGCGTTTTCTTTTCGGGAAACGCCTTTTTATATACGAATGAATTAAAGAACGAAAGGAGCATACTAAACAATAACGCATACCAGAAGCTCTCTACTTTAAAACCTCCTACAAAATGATCATCTATTAAAATGATACAGGCATTGATGACAAATAAAAATAAGCCCAGTGTAAGTACGGTTGCAGGGAGCGTTAGTAATATCAATAAAGGTTTAATAACAGCATCCAGGAAAGAAAGTACCACTGCTACTACCAGGGCAGTGAGCATATCCTTAATCTCTATACCGGGCAAAATATACGCCAGTATAAAAACGTTTACGGCACACACTACTATTTTGATCAGCCATTTTTGCATGCCCCTGCCCCAAAAGGGGTAATTTATTGATGAATATCGTTCACTAAATTACAATCAGTTCATAAAAATCTTCCGGGTTCAAATATTTTTTTGCCATCGTTCTCAACTCTTCCGCGGTAATGGTTTTAATGATTTTGATAGTATCATAAAAATAGTTTTCGTCGAGCTTATTTAAAATAATATTTTTCCACCTGCCCATTATGTGAAAAGGACCGTCAAGGTCTCCCAGGATTGTGCCGACCAGGTAATTCTTTACCAACAATAACTCTTCTTCATCGACCAGCTCTTCCCTTAATAATTTCATTTCCCTGTATACTTCTTCTACAGTGGCTTCGCTTACATCCTTTCCTGCTTCGGTGCTGATCATCCAGGCAGTTTGCTGCAAATGATTTTGTACATAGCTGTGTATGCCGTAAGTATAGCCTTTGTCTTCGCGGATATTACCCATCAGCCTGCTGCCGAAATAGCCGCCGAACAAAGTATTCAGCACCATCACTTTCATAAAATCAGGGTGGTGCCTGTTAGGGAAATCCCTGGCTATCCTGATGGCACCCTGCAGGCCTTCGGCATCATTTTGTATACGGTATTTTTTTTCTGCCGCAGGTTGAATGTTGTTCGTTGGCAGTTGTTCGATGTTCGCTTTTAAAGTCAGGCTACCAAAATTTTTATTCAGTTGCTCCTTTAAGTCAGCAGGTAGTTTTCCACTGATAAAGATCACGCAGCGGCCATTCAAATAATAGGCTTTGAAAAATTCTTTTAGTTGTGTGCTGTTAATTGCATCAAAATCTTCCGGGTTAGAGTACACGCCGTAAGGATGTTTATCGCCATAAACATACGCATCAATTAAACGGGCTGCAACAAATTCGCTTTTCTTCAGGCTTACGCTCAGCCTTTGTTTACTGTTTTGTTTGTAGGTGGCCAGTTCTTCTTCCGAAAAAACCGGGTCGGTGATCATGTCTTTGATCACCGGCAATAATTTATCCAGGTGTTTGCTTAAAGAAGAGAGGTTGATCACTGCAGTTTCATTATAACATGCCCTGGCGCAATGAGCGCCATAATATTCAAAAGCTTCATTGATCTCGAAAGCGGTGCGGGTACTGGTGCCGTTCTTCAATAAAAAATTGGTAGTAGCCGCAACGAGCTTCTGTTGTTCGTAACTGTTGCCCGCATAAAACACCATTTCCATTTGAAAAACTTCCTGTGTTCCGGCATCGATCGTATATACCGGAACGCCATTATCCAATTCAAAAAAGATGTACGGTTTTAATTGAAGATCAAATTCTATTGCATCTTTTATCGGAGGTGCTATTGTTCTGTTTACCATTATAATTTTTATGCCTGTTAATTTGCGTAGTAGTATAAAGTATTGGAATTATTGCTGTCAAAGATCAGCTTGCTTTCATTGACGATCTCTTCTGCCGTTACCGCTTTATACAAATCCAGTTCTTTGTTGATGAGGTCGGCATCTCCCAGCACTTCATACATGGCGATACTGGAAGCACGGTTAGAGATGCTCATGTCTTCAAAAGCCATCATACTTTCGGTTTTATTCTTTACTTTTTCCAGTTCTTTATCTGTTATGCCCGCTGTTTGCAGTTTTTTTATTTCTTCATCAATGGCTGCTTCTGCATCTTTCATATTTACGCCCTTCACCAGTTTTCCTTCAATGATCAAAAGCCCGGCATCAGTGCTTTGCGTATGCGAACAATCAATATTGCTGAACAGTTTTTTTTCTTTTACAAGAGATTGGAACAATCTTGATGAAGCACCTCCGCCCAGTATTTCGCCGATCAGGTCGGTAGTGTAATAGCGGCTGTCGGTACGGGAATAAATATGCCAGCATTTATATAAAGCATCGAGGGGTACTTTGGCTTTTACTTCCAGTGTTCGCGGTGCCGTTTGTGTAGGTTCCTGCGGAAGCTGCCGTGTATATTTTTCTCCTGCCGGTATGGGCCCAAACCATTTCTCTGCAAGCGTTTTTATTTCCCCGGCGCTAACATTTCCCGCAACCACCAGGATAGCATTGCTGGGTGTATAATGTTTATGAAAGAAAGCTTTTACATCGTCCAGCGTAGCGTTTTCAATATGGCTTAATTCTTTACCAATCGTCATCCAGCGGTACGGGTGTGTGGTGTAGGCAAGGTCCAGCATTTTATGCCATACATCCCCATAAGGTTTATTGATATAGTGCTCCTTGAATTCTTCGCACACTACTTTACGCTGTGTATCCAGGCTTTTTTTACCAAAGGCCAGCGATAACATGCGGTCGCTTTCGAGCCAGAAAGCCGTTTCGATATTTTCTGCCGGCAGCTGGCAATAATAATTAGTGATATCATTGGTGGTATAAGCATTATTCTCACCGCCCGCAACCTGCAATGGCTCATCATACACCGGGATGTTTACACTTCCTCCGAACATTAAATGTTCAAACAAATGTGCAAAGCCGGTTTTTTGGGGGTCTTCATCCCTTGCCCCAACATCGTATAACACATTCACTACGGCCATTGGGGTGCTTTTATCTTCATGCACCAAAACTTTTAATCCATTGGGTAAAACAAATTTTTCGAACTTGATCATGCAGCAAAGGTAAGAAGGAGAATAATGTAATTGCGGGCAGTTTTATTTTATGCTGGTGGTGTGCAGGTATAGCATCACAAAAATTTCCGCTCTTTTTATGATCACTTTTATATCTTCGTTGGGCGTTTGCAGGATATTTTTATAGATCATAATATTATGCGACAGGTTATTTCCAACCGAAAATATCTCATCGCCCACCATGATCTTTGCTTTTGCCCCGGGCGACCCTTCAATAACGTCTCCTACCACTATCTTTCCTTCTTCATAATAAATACCCAGCCCGGTGTAGGCATAATCAAATTTTTCATTAAAATGGCTGTTGGGCAACAGGTGGATCTCCCTTTTGGCGTAATTAAATATCATATTGAACCTCCGGAGCAGGTCGTTACCAATAAGGCCGCCGGTAAAGGGAAATGAAGTAACATTATACTCATCTTCATAAAGGTAAGTGGGCACCTGGTGAAAGCGGTAAGGCCCAAGTTTCACTTCTTTTACAATCGTTAACCGCATTTGCAGCTTGCCGCCCATACCCTGTGCCTGGGTTATTACGGGTTTCCTTTTACCAAGTAATACAGCACTGTCTCTTGCAAACTGTTCGCTCAATAAAAAACAAAGCCCGGCGCCGGTATCAAAATAAAAATTGTACCCCATTTTTTTTCGTTCTTTAATATTTACCCATTGTATGGGCAGGGCAGTAAAGACCGGGTGTAGCGTAGTACCACCGGAAGGGTATCTTAACTTTCCCGCGTTATACACTTCTACGTAACCACTGTCAAAATTTATACTCACGATATACCTGCTGAAAAAACTATAGCCGATGATGCCATCCACTTTTTCGCCGTATACGCTGGTTAATACACTGTAATCATTCACATGAAAATTAAGGTGCGGAACATCAAGACCGGGCAGGTGAAGCGTTTCATCAAAAACAAAGGGTACTTTACGGATACCGCCAATACCGGTGATGGTAGTATCACTTGCCTTGCTGATGATATTAAATTCCTGGCAGGTGGAAGAATCCAGTGAAATACCGCCACTGCCGGTATCTAAAATAAAATTCAGTGTGTCGGGAAGATTACCGACCCTGGCCTGTATCACCATTACGCCGCCGCTGAACTGCTTAAAAGGAAACCTGGTGATCAGTTTTGCTTCCGGTTGAGATAATATTTCCTGTGACTGGCAGCTAACAGCACAAAAACTGAATAATAATATGCAAAAAACATTTTTCATCATAGCAGTTGGCTAAATATACAACCTAATGGATGTACTTTTGTTGTTTATTACACAAAAGGCGTTTATGGAATTGAATGATCTCTATCAAAAAGCATTGGCTTTTGAATTTCTCAGTGCAGAAGAAGGCATGTATTTATTTACCAATGCACCTCTTACAGAATTAATGTATGTGGCAGATGAATTGCGCAAAAAACAGGTGCCACACGGCAAAGTTACCTGGCAGATCGACCGAAATGTAAATACCACCAATGTATGCATCGCTAATTGTAAGTTCTGTAATTTTTACCGTATCCCGGGGCATGCAGAGGCCTATATCACCGATATTGATACTTATAAAAGTAAAATTGAAGAAACGATAAAATTTGGCGGAGACCAGTTATTGTTACAAGGGGGCCATCACCCTGAGCTTGGTTTAAGTTTTTATGTGCATCTTTTTAAAGAATTAAAAAGCCTTTACCCGAATATCAAATTACACACTTTGGGCCCGCCGGAAATTGCTCATATCACCAAGTTAGAGAAAAGTACCCATCGCGATGTATTGATCGCTTTAAAAAATGCAGGCATGGATAGTTTACCCGGTGCAGGCGCAGAGATACTAACGGATAGGGTGAGAAGATTGATCAGCAAAGGAAAATGTGGTGCACAGGAATGGCTCGACATCATGCATGAAGCACATAAACTGAATATCACTACATCTGCTACAATGATGTTCGGTCATGTAGAAACATTACAGGAACGTTTTGAACATTTAATCAAAATAAGGGAGGTGCAAAGCCGCAAACCTGCGGATGCAAAAGGGTTTTTAGCTTTTATTCCATGGACGTTCCAGGATGTAGATACTTTGCTGGCAAAGATCCGGGGTGTGCATAATTTAACTACAGCTGAAGAATATATCCGCATGATAGCTATAAGCCGCATCATGCTGCCCAATGTAAAAAATATCCAGGCCAGCTGGTTAACTGTAGGCAAGCAGGTTGCCCAGATTTGTTTAAATGCCGGTGCCAATGATTTTGGAAGCATCATGATCGAAGAAAATGTAGTTAGTGCAGCGGGTGCGCCTCATCGTTTTACCAGTACTACTATACAACAATCCATCAAAGAAGCGGGCTTTGAGCCACAATTACGTAACCAGCAATATGAGTGGAGGGTAATTCCTGAAGCTATTGTAGAACAGGTAATTAATTATTAAACCTCCTATAAAATATTATGAGTAAAGAAGACCTGATCAAACAGCTCCGCCGCTTTAGAATGATCGCTGTGGCGGAAGGTATTTCATTTTTAGTATTATTGCTGATCGCCATGCCGCTAAAATATATGTTTGATATTCCGCAGGCAGTAAAAATTTTTGGATGGGTACACGGCGCTTTGTTTGTAAGCTTTATCTATTTTGCTTTCGGGATATTTACTTCTTTTAAAAAAGAGATACTTTGGCTGGGCAAGGCTTTTTTAGCTTCCGTCATTCCTTTTGGTACTTTTATTTTGGACAGGGAATTAAAAATGGAAGAACAAATTCTAATCCGCAAATAATACTCTTGTAGTTCATGGCAGAAGATTTAAAAATAGTTAAAGGCAGTAAAACCGACATTTACCGCTCCCTCGTTCCTCAAATAAAAGCATTGCTGGAAGGTGAACCGGATATGATCGCTAACCTTGCCAATGTTGCGGCTGCTTTAAAAGAACAGTTCAACTGGTTATGGGTTGGGTTCTACCTGGTAAAAAAAGATGAATTGGTTTTAGGCCCTTTCCAGGGACCGGTTGCCTGTACGAGGATAAAAAAAGGACGTGGTGTTTGTGGGGCAGCATGGCAAAATGCAGCTACATTGATCGTGGCTGATGTAGAAAAATTTCCCGGGCATATTGCCTGCAGCAGCTTATCCAGGTCGGAGATCGTTGTGCCCATTATAAGAGATAACAATGTAATCGGTGTGCTTGATGTGGATAGCGAATTGCCGGACCAGTTTGATGAAACCGATAAAAAATATTTAGAGGAGATAATTACTGCAATCTCTTTTGCCGCTAGCTAGCGGAGAACTTAGATTATAACTCTATTATATACACGACCGGTCCTAAACTTATATCTCCCCATAAATTAAAAAAATTAAATTTCCTTACGCTTGGTTACTCTGCCAGTTGGCGGGGGCGGAGGAGTATCCTTCCAGCCCCACAAATACCTGCAGGCATAGGTTCGATAGGGGCTCCATTTTTTACTGATCGATAACATTTTTTCTTTCATGGCTTTTTTATCAGTGCTACCGATCTTATATAATTTACACATAGCCTGTTGAATACCCAGGTCATCTACGGCAAAGATATCTTCGCGGCCCAGCGTAAACATCAGGATCATTTCCACCGTCCATTGGCCAACACCTTTTATTTGCGTAAGGTATTTTATCAACTCCTCATTACTCAGTTTATGCAGGCCGGCATCTGTAATTTTTTCTGTAATAAAGAAATTACAAACGTTCAACACATAGTTTGCTTTAGCGTTACTCAGTCCAATTGACCTTAATGTTTCAAAAGGCGTTGCTGCAATCTGCCCGGTAGTCGGTGTCTTTCCCCCATAAAGATCTAAAAATCTTTTTTGAAAAACACCAGCCACTTTAGTGCTTAATTGCTGGCTCATGATAGAATTACACAAATGAAGATGAATATGTTTCCTTTTTGCGAGGGTATAAGGAAATTCAAGCGGGAGAATCTTTTGTAATTTTTTGTCTTTACTTAAATGGGCGATATGTACCATTATTGAATTTACTGGCAATATCTGAAAAAAGTAACAGTTCAATTAAATTTTAATTATCAGCCCATTGTTTAAATTCTGCTACTCTTTCCCTGCTGATGATAATTTCTTCGCTTGTAGTAATACCTTTTAAATGTAATTTTAAACGGTTGCTTTGATAGGGCTTTACCTGTTCTATAGCGTCTGCATTAATAATTATTTTCCTGCTAAGCCTGAAAAAATCTTTTGGATTAAGTTCGGTTTCCAATTTTTCCATGGTAGTATTAATCACAAAACGGTTACTCTCCTTATCAATTAAAAACACCATCTTATTATCAGCAGCAAAATAGGCTACTTCATTTGCTGCAATAAAAAATAAACGCTGGCCCACTTTTGCTAAAAATCTTGTTTTATAGTTTGCAGACAAATTATCTTTTACCTGTTCCAACAGTATACGATAATCTTTGGGTACAAAAGCAGCCGATAAATTTATATACTTATTTAACGCAGTCGATAATGATTCGGCAGTAACTGGTTTTAAAATATAATCTATACTAAATAACTGAAATGCTTCGATGGCATAATTTTCATAGGCTGTTGTAAAAATAATTGGCTTTTGAGTAATAGTTCGTTTGAATATTTCAAAACTTTGCCCGTCGGCCAAATGAATATCCATCAATAATAAATCAGGGTGTGGTTTTGTATTTAACCATTGTACGGTTTCTTCAACCGATTCCAAACATGCCACTATATTTATTGAAGGATCATAGGCTTTTATTAAAAGCTGCAACCTTTCCTGTGCCAGTTGTTCGTCTTCAATAATTAATATGTTCATACAATTAATTTAAAGTAATCAGCGGTAATGCAACTGTAAAAGCGCCATTATCTTTATTTACATCAACATTTTGCCCGCTTACCAGCCAATAACGTTTAATAATATTATTGAGGCCAACCTTAGTCGAGTTATCCACCGACTCTCTTAATTGTAAATTATTTGTAACTACAATGCTGTTGTTGCCATTAATATGCACATCAATATGCAAAGGCTTACCTCTGCTAACAATATTGTGTTTTATTGCATTTTCAATAAGCATTTGTAAAGATGCGGGTATTAAATAAAATTTATCATATGCCTGTGGCACATTAACTGTAACTTCCAATCCTTCGGTAAATCGCTTTTGCAATAAAAAAATATAAGGCTTAATAAAATCCAGTTCGGTTTTTACATCTACCAGTTCTTTATCGTGGTTGTTTAAAATGTAACGGTACACTTTCGAAAACTCTTCAATAAATTTATTGGCTTCTTCATTATTCTTCAGTATCAAAGCAGCCAGCACATTAAGGTTATTAAATAAAAAGTGGGGGTTTATCTGGTTTTTAACTAATTGCAATTCAGCTTGTGCTGATATTCTTTTTAACTCTTCTGCCTCCATCCACTTCGTTTTATACTCACTAAAATAAAACTTAATAGCGTTTAATAAATGAAAAAGCAGGTTGGCCAGCCAGGCATAAATAAGGTTTAATTTAAGCGGTATTATAGCTTCCGTAAAAGGGTGATGATGCAACACCATGGTTACAAAAAACACAATACCCACGGTAATAATAGTTGTAGTTGCTGCCCCTGTTGCAAAAAATAATAGAAGGATCTTTAGTTTATTCTTTTGGCTGGCAAATAGGTTTTTAAATGCCGGTTCTATCAGCCTGCTGCTTTCCCAGGTTAATAAAGTAATTATTGTTATAGTACCAAAAGCTGCATACCATTCTATTGTGATATTAAAGTATTTATATACTTCGCATAATACTGTATTAAGGTAGGTGTATACACTAAGTATTGCTATAAAAATATACCGGTGTTTATTAGCAAACATGGCAATCGGTTTTACTTATAAAGCATCAACGGTGAAAATTAAAAATTGTTCACCGTTGATGAAATACTGGCTTTTTAATTTGAATTATGGCAGTAATACCCTGTCGATGGCATGTACAACTCCATTGCGGGTCATAATATTTGTGGCTACAATATTGGATGCTGTGCCACCATTTCCATTGCCCCGTATAGTTGCACCAGAGGTTAAACTGATGGTGGTGTTTCCTCCGGCCAACATAGTCAGTGAGCCATTTGCTAAATCTGATGAGAATGCACGGCCCCCAACTACATGATATCTTAACACGGCCAATAAAGTAGCCACCGGGATATTATCGATATTGTTAGTGCCCAATGCTGTCAGCAATTGCGTAAAGGCAGCATTGGTTGGTGCAAATACAGTGATGGTGGCGGTACTTAAAGTATTTATTAAGGTTGGATCGCCGCCTGGAGCATTATTCGCCCTTACTATTGCTTTTACCAAAGAGTCTAAACCAGAGCCTGCTGCCTGTGCTGTAGCAACAATATTGCCTGATGGTTTATTTAACGCCCTGGACAGGCGGTGAATTACACCATTATCTGCTGCAATATCTGCCTGGGCCACACTGATGCCGTTTATAAAAACACCTGCAGCTTTTCTTGTAACAAATACCGAATCGCCGCCGGCAGTAATTACTTTAGCATTAGGACCAGCCGGTACATCTGCAGCTAAAATTTTAGCACTAATGGTATGGTAAAGTAAAAGATCGCTTAATTGAGTGGCTGATAAAGAAGCAATAGTTGTGGATGTTATGCCCGCACTGGCAAAAGCAGCATTATCCGGTGCAAATACTGTAAATGGCCCGGTACCTTTTAATGTTCCATCAAGACCTGCTTTTACCACAGCTTCTTTTAAAACGCTGTAACTGGTGTTGCTTACCACCACATCGGTAATAGTGTTAGTAACTAAGGGTGCAGGATTAGCGTCTTTCTTGCAAGAAGAAAATACAGTTGTCGCCCCCAATAAAACCGCAAACATAGTGCAGCTGAATAGTTTGTTTTTTTTCATGATTGTTTGTTTTATCATATTATTACAATAAAAGCTTCCTTTAGATTTAGCCTTTGCCGTAAACTGTAAAATTTCGGGAGTGAATTGCTATTTTTCGTTCTTGACCGGCGCAGGCAATGATCAATAAGAAATACAAAAAGTTTATTTAGGCTGTCTTTTATTGTTTTGTAGCTAAATATTTAACGGTTCATTAGATTATTTGACGTTATTTTGCAGCTTCAAAATTAATTATGAAGAAAATAGTATTCTTATGTATTGCCTTGGCGGCTGTGACTGCAGTAGCTGCACAAAATAAAAAAAAACCATCTAAAGCTGACCTGGTGAACCAGGCCGGCGATCATCTCATGCTGCAGCTCGGTACCGACCATTGGTCGGGGATGCCTGACAGTATCAACAGCCACACAAAGGGATTATCAAGAGGTGGCAATATTTACGTGATGATGAACAGGCCTTTTAAAAATAATCCACGATTTGGTGTAGCATTTGGAATAGGGGTAGGAACAGCGAATATGTATTTTAAAAATTACAATATTGACATAAAATCTACTGCAGTTAAATTGCCTTTTATGGCGCTGGATTCAGCGGATCATTTTAAAAAATACAAATTAAGTACTGCTTACCTGGAAGTTCCTTTTGAATTCAGGTTTGTGAACGACCCTTCAAAAAATAATAAAAGCATAAAAGCTGCAATTGGCTTTAAAGTGGGCACTTTACTGAACGTTCATACCAAGGGAAAAACATTAGAAAATAAAGCCGGGAGTACCGTAAATGCTTTTACTCAAAAAGAAAGTAATAAACGTTTCTTTAATACTACCCGGATTGCCGCTACGGGGCGTATCGGTTTGGGTAATTTCTCTGTGTATGGAAGTTACCAGATAACGGCTTTACTGAAAGATGGCGTAGGCCCGGTCATTCACCCTTTCGAGATCGGGATCTGCTTAAGCGGCCTCTAAACCGTTGTTTAAACACTAATTACGTTTAAAATATTTATTTCCTGCATATTTTTAGGCTCCCGGTGAATCAATCACCGGGATTTCTATATTAAATAGCCTAATTTTGCGCCTCACTCCTTAATATGAGCGACGACATCAAACACGAATGCGGATTGGCATTTATCCGGCTCCGCAAACCTTTTAGTTATTACCAACAACAGTACGGCACAGTATTGTATGGCTTAAACAAGCTGTACCTGCTGATGGAAAAACAACACAACCGCGGCCAGGATGGTGCAGGCGTTGCCACTGTAAAATTAAATACCGAACCAGGTTATCCTTTTTTACACCGCAAACGCAGTTGTGCCAATCAGCCTATTGCGGATATTTTCAGCGAGATAGGGAAAGAGATCGCTGAATTAGAAAAATACCAGCCCGATATCATGAGCCATCCCGGCCTGATGAAAGGGCATGCTGATTTTTTAGGAGAAGTTTTATTGGGGCATTTAAGGTATGGTACGCAGGGAAAAAACAATGCTGAGTTTTGTCACCCTTTTATTAAACGTCATACTATTCCCGCAAGAAATTTAGCTTTAGCCGGCAATTTTAACCTGGTAAATACAGAAGAATTATTCGGCCTCGTAAATATTGATCCGGGGGAATTCCAGCGCCAAAGCGATCTGGCTGCAATGATGGAAGTATTGCACCATTTTATAGTAAAGGCAGATGAAGCTTTTCCGGGGCATATGGATATTGCGAAGGTGTTGAAAAGAGCTGTGCCATTATTTGATGGCGGTTTTAATTTTAGTGGATTGGTGGGTAATGGCGACGCCTTTATTATGAGGGATGCTCATGGCATTAGGCCTTCTTATTATTACATCAATGATGAGGTGATTGTGGCAGCAAGTGAAAGAGCTGCAATAAGGACCGCCTTTAACGTGGGTGAAAACGAAGTACAGGAATTAATGCCGGGTAATGCCATCATTATAAAAGCCGATGGCAGTTATTCCATTGAAGAAATCGTGCCTGCCAAAGAAAGAAGGGCCTGCAGTTTTGAACGCATTTATTTCAGTCGGGGGAGTGATGAAAAAATTTACCGCGAAAGGATTGCCCTGGGCTATAATTTAAGTGATGTTATTTTAAAAGTAATCAAGTACGACCTGAAAAATACTATATTCTCCTTTATACCCAATACTGCGGAGACCTCTTTTTATGGCCTGTTAAAAGGTGCCGAAGATTACCTCAATAAAATTAAGATAGAACGTATCGCCAGCTGGGGCAAAGATATTGATGAAGAAAAGTTAACTGAAATGATCACCCGAAAGATTCGGTTCGAAAAAATCGCAATCAAGGATGTAAAGTTGCGCACTTTTATCACTGAAGATGCCAGCCGTAACGAAATGGTGCAGCACGTATACGATATCACTTATGGTACAGTTCGCAAAAATGAAGATACACTGGTGGTTATTGATGACAGTATCGTAAGAGGTACCACGCTTAAAGAAAGTATCATTCGAATGCTCTCCCGTTTACAACCGAAAAAAATAATTATCGTTTCTTCGGCTCCGCAAATACGCTACCCCGACTGCTATGGCATTGACATGAGTAAGCTGGGAGATTTTATTGCGTTCCGCGCTGCTATTGAATTACTGCATGACACGAAGCAGGAACATATTTTAACCGATACTTTAGAAAAGTGTAAAGAACTGCAGTGCAATAACCAACTGCACACTGAAAACGTGGTTAGGGAAATTTACAAACCTTTTACCTTAAAGGAAATGAGCAAAAAGATCGCTGAATTAATTACGCCGAAAGGCCTCGACATTCCCATACAGGTAATTTACCAAACCATCGAAAGCCTGCACGAAGCCTGCCCTACCAATACCGGCGACTGGTATTTTACCGGCAACTATCCCACACCGGGAGGTAACCGGGTTTGCAACAAAGCCTTTATGAATTATATGGAAGGCAAGAATGTAAGAGGCTATTAGTAAGAACATGCCACAGGCATGTTCCTGATCACGCACAGGCGTGCTCTTACCTGAATATTTCATTTAATAAACCTGCCAGCCTCACACCGCCCTTCAATAATTGATTATTCATTATGCCGAGGTATTTAAAATTATAGGCATAATCTAATTTTTGATCTGGTTCTTTTATATCGCCGTAAATTTTTTCGGCAACCAGGTTTGATTCCACCAGCCAGTCGGCTATAGGTTGTGCCTGCAATGCTTTACGGCTTTCTTTTGTTGTATGATTGATCGCTGTCGCATATTCGGTATAACTCAATTGCTGAAAATTGATCAATTGCGTATCCCACATAGTATGTAAATTATAGGAAGTTCCGAACCAGGTTACTTTTATTTTATTTCCACCCTGGTCTTCCGAATGGCCCACGTGCAAAGGTTGGTGTATATCTCCAACAATATGGATCAATAGCCGCAGGTACATTATTTTTTTATCCTGTTCCAGGTTTTTATTCTTTAATTGTGTGATCAAAAAATTTAGCTTTGTATACGCATCTGTTGCGCTGTCGCCTATCAAATACGCTTTAATACTGTCGGCACTGCTGCCGGCTTTAAAATCAATATAATGCCAACTGGACAAATAATTGTAAGAAGGATCAGACTTTATAAAATCAGGCCAGTTGCTTGCCATGGCTACTGATTCGTTACCCAGAATTTCGGCAATAGCCTTTTTGGTATGTTTGGTAAGATAGCTGTCAGCGATTTCCCCTACAATACGATGCCCCAATAAGCCCCACGCCATTCCACTAAAAGGCAGGTAGAAAAAACTGCAACACAATATTATTTTCTTTATAAATTTCAATTTCATTGTTCAATTTTTAATACGCAAAGTTATATTTAATGCACTTGATAACCACTACAACTGGTAAAATAATACAAATAAAATTTGGTTATTCTATCACTTCAAACAATAACAACTGTGTTTTTTGCAAAGGGGTGAAATTGTTATCTGCGATAAACAGCAATGTTTTATGTCCATTCGGCAGGGTTGGGCCAAAAGTTACCCCCTCAACATTATCAATGTAAATACCAAGATCGTCCATGTTGAGCAATAGCTTTTTAGTAGCTGTTGTAAAATTGTGGTTGGTCTTTAACGACGTTATATTTTTTATGTCAGTGGCAGCATCAAGTGACGTGACAAAAATCTTTATTGTACAAGCAAATTTTCCTGTAGAAAAAGAACGTTCTATCACCAGGAATTTATTCCCTCCGATGTTTAAGATATCCGGTACACCATTTATTTTAAACGCATTGGCTGGTGTAGCCCGGTAAGCAACAGGCTCTAACTTATACGCATATTGTGCAATATTTTTTTTACTGGCTACATCAAATTTAAAAAAACGGATATAGGCATTGTTATCTATAAGGTCTGCCCGCGGGCCATCTTCATACAAAGGCTCTTCAACATTTACAAAGAGTGACGTATAATTATCTGCAAAGCTTATCCCTTCCAATACTCCATTTTGCCGTGGCCCATTTTCAGTAGCGTGCATAACCAGGTTAGCCGGCAGCTGAAAATTATTTTTGAATGAGCCGCCTCTTGTTATGGTTATTATAGAAGGATTTTCCAGAACAGTGTCGTTTTCTTTCACGATCCTTTCGCCCTCGCTGCTCCACACTAATTCTTTTTTTACCGGGTTATACCGGATCGCTTCCGGGTCGGGCACATGGAACCTGTCTGTCTTCTTATCTGGATAAATTATATTACCTGCCTGCATCAGGCTGGCAACGTTTACAAACTGCAAACTGTCGATCCCTTTTGGCGTAACAAAAATTTTGGCGGTATAAAACCGGGCAGGGTTTATTTCACTACGGTCATCACAAATAAAATAGTATTGGTCATTTTTTACATCATAATCAATACCTGATAACCCACCAACCGTAGTCTGTTTGTACTGTATATTATAGGGTATCTCGTATTGACCCAAAAATTTAATAGCGCTGATGTTCCTTGCTGGTTGTGCCTGGACTATTTTTTTCAAATCGCTGCAGGATGACCCCATCAAAAAACAGAACAGTAAAAAACTGGTAGATCTTAACATGTATAGCTATGGTTTAATGTACAAATTTGGTAAAAGAATTGATATGTTTTGTTATTTCCGTATTTATCTGGAATTTATTTTAATTTTATATAAGCAGTGAAGACATTACTCATCATACGGCATGCTAAAAGTGATCAGAGTTTTTTTGGCAACGACTTTGAGCGCCCGTTAAATGAGCGGGGTAAAAAAGATACGCCGGAAATGGCGAAAAGATTATTGGACAGGGGTATTGCGATCGATGCATTTGTTGCAAGTCCGGCAAAGCGTGCAAAAAAAACAGCGGAACTGTTTAGCGAAACTTATAAACAAAAGACCGAAAACATTATTTTTATCAGTGCCCTCTATCATGCCCCCGCCGGTGAATTTTACGAGGTAATAAAAACATTGGATGATAAATTTAATACCGTTGCCATTTTCTCACATAATCCAGGTATCAGTTATTTTGTGAATGAATTGATCAATGATACCAGGATCGACAATATGCCAACCTGCGCTATATTTGCGGTTCAAATAAACATCGGTCAATGGAAAGATTTCGCAAAGACGAAAAAAGAATTTCTCTTCTTTGATTATCCAAAAAACAGCTCAGGACAAGTTTGACAGCATTGCCGCCTATCCTATAATTTTTTCTCAAAATAAACTGCAGTAGCAACAGGATTGTGATAGTATGCTTCTATCTCATAAAAGCCATTTTTTTTATACAAATTGATAGCGGGTGTCATATGATTGAGGGTATCCAGTCGTATATATTCGTAGTGAAGACTTTTAGCAAGTTCGAGCGATCGCTCCAATAAAGATCTGCCAATCCCTTTATGCTGGTGAGCAGGTTGTACATACATACGTTTCAATTCAGCAATAGTTGGGGTGCTTCTCCTGATGGCAACACATGCGATAAAACTATCGCCTTCTTTACAAAGCAGGATTCCTCCATCAGCAGCATTGTATATTGCCTTTAAGTTTTCCAGTTCTTCTTTAAAATGCTGGAAGCCCAGGTCAATGCCCAGCCAGGCTGCATACTCTTTAAATAGTGCTGCTGCTGCTTCATACGCTACTTCATTTTGTACGCTTAAATACTCCCGCATTTTTTATTGTTTTATTAGCAAGGTATACGCCCGAAAATATTAATATTGCTGCCACAATTTTATAAAGTTGCAATGGTTCGTGTAAAAAGATCATCGCGATAAAAGTAGCAAAGAAAGGTTGTGTGTAAATATAGAACCCCGCGGCAGATGCGCCCAAAATTTTTATCCCGTACACATTAAAAAGATAGGCCAGGAAGGTCCCCGTAAATACCACCAATGCCATTGTGGTAATATCAACAGGATTAAAGGTTGCCCATTTTATTGCTGAAAATTCATTCCATCCAAAAGGTAATATCATGATCAACCCGAACGTAAATATCCACCGGATGATCATCACAGGGTTATATTTAACCATTAATGGTTTTACCAGCACAAAGTAAATCGTATAAGAAATGGCATTAATAATAATTAATACATCTCCCCATACCACTTCATCCCTGTTTGCAGTACCGCCTTTGGCAAGAATTAAAACTGCGGCGCCTGTTATACCCAGTAGCAATCCTGCAATCTTAAAGAAACTAATTCTTTCTTTTAATACCCATGAAGCAATAAACACGATTAAGATGGGCGTGGTTAACATAAGCAGCGATGCGTGTATGGGATAAGTTAATGATAGCCCTTTAAGAAAAAGCAATTGGTTGATGGCAATGCCCGTTAATGCGCACCAAACAAAACGCATCCTGTCGGGCTTTTCAATTTTTATTGATGTGGGTTTAATTAAAAAAAATATCCAGAATAAAATTACGCTAACGCCAACCCTTACCACATTGAGGCCAAAAGGTTTTGCCAGCTGCGAAATCGTAAGGTGTTTTGCCGCACTTAAGTTTATTGCAAAAAAAAGATTGGTGAACAGCAGTGCTAAATGGGCAATAGTTTTTTTATTGATCGGCATAATTGATACCACAAAAATAAGGCTATACTTCTTGTGATTGGAAAATCCAGGTTATTGGGCTAAAGCCCAATAAGTTTTTTACCACTGATTGCACAGATTTTCACGTATTATTTTGTCTTCAACAAAATAATACCGCTTAATGCATAGATGTTCCTGCATTTTATTCGTGGAAATTCATGTAATCCGTGGCAAAAAAAAGGTCATTGCGCTTTTACACGTAATGACCTTATACTTACTAACCCTAATAAGTGAAAACATTTTTAGGAAGCTTGTATTTCCTTTACCTTTTCTCTTATTTTGGCTTCTATTTCTGCAGCCATTTCGGGGTTATCGAGCATCAACTGTTTTACCGATTCCCTTCCCTGGCCTAATTTATCGCTGTTGTAGCTAAACCAGCTACCACTTTTTTGTACAATGCCCAGTTCAACACCCATATCAATTATCTCGCCCACTTTACTGATACCTTCTCCATAAATAATGTCGAATTCCGCCTGGCGGAATGGTGGCGCTACTTTATTCTTTACGACCTTTACTTTTACATGGTTACCTATTGCTTCATCGCCATCTTTAATTTGTGTCATACGGCGGATATCCAATCTTACAGAAGCATAAAATTTTAAAGCGTTACCACCGGTGGTTGTTTCGGGGTTGCCAAACATCACACCTATTTTTTCACGCAGCTGGTTGATGAATATGCAGCAGCTATTTGTTTTATGAATAGTAGCAGTAAGTTTTCTTAGTGCCTGGCTCATCAATCTTGCCTGCAGCCCCATTTTACTATCGCCCATTTCTCCTTCCAGTTCACTTTTAGGAACTAATGCCGCAACGGAATCTATCACTACCACATCCAATGCACCGGAAAGGATTAAACGATCAGCTATCTCCAAAGCCTGCTCGCCATAATCTGGTTGAGAGATCAGTAAATTATCAATATCAACGCCTAATTTTTTTGCATACACGCTATCAAAAGCATGTTCCGCATCAATAAAGGCACACATACCGCCTTTCTTTTGCGCTTCTGCTATTACATGAATGGCCAAAGTTGTTTTACCACTACTTTCCGGGCCGTAAATTTCTACTACTCTTCCTTTAGGCAAGCCACCGATTCCCAAAGCCATATCCAAACCAATAGAGCCGGTAGAGATAACATCTATTTCCAAATTGGTTTTTTCATTCATCATCATCACCGATCCTTTACCGAAATCTTTATCGATCTTATCCATCGTTAATTTCAGCGCCTTAAATTTTTCTGTTTTTTCCATTTTGTCTGTTGCGTTGCTCATGTGTTTTGTTTTTAAGTGATGTATCTGGTTTGTCCTGTAAATTTAAATTCGGAATCAAAGATAATAACTTTATTTTATCAACACTAATTATTTTAGTATTTTTTTGATAATTTTTTTAGTTGCCGGAAACAGGCCACGGATTACACCGATTAACACGGATGAAATGAAAAAAATCCGCAGAAATGCTGTGTAGAAAAAAAGAATAGCTCCACTTTTTTGCAGCCAGGTAAATCAGCGATTTCTTTGGGCGTCTTACTCAATATGTGGCTAAAAAAAACCCATCCCGGGGAACCGGGACAGGATGTGTTCAAGCATGAGAAAAATCTACTTAGGTAATTTCTCGAGTTTTCAGGTTAGGCTTAAATACGGGCCTTTAGCATATGTTTAGTTTGTAAAGGGTCTAATAGTTTGACGGGGCTTTGTAATTGATTTACTACAAAGAGAAGTTAGTTTTTCCATTAAAACAATACCACAAAGTGGTATTTTTTGAGGGATTATGTGCCTATTTCCACTTTGATATAATTATTGGTTATAATAAAGTGCATTCATATTAAGTTTTATCGCTTATTATTCAACAACATAACCTGCGAAGCTTTTACTAAAAAACGTCGTCAAATAAAATTGCTGTAATAAAATACCAAATATTGTATCACTTCGCTTGTTTGTTTACTTTAAAACCCTGGTTATGCATTTTAAAAAAGTTCTTTTAGTGTCTTTCCTTCTTTTAACTGTTTTTTTATTCCAGCAATGTTCAAAAAAAGATACTGCGGTTACAACTACGGACAACACGATCGTACAGCCTACCCTTCCCGGATCTCCCTTTATTTATAATAACAGTTACCCCGCGTTTATCCAGGCTGCATTAAATGTTAACGATAACACGCCGGCAGATAATGTGATCACCAATGATGGTGCTACTTTAGGCAGGGTATTATTCTATGATAAGCATCTTTCTAAAAACAATACCATCAGTTGTGCCAGCTGCCATAAGCCCGATGCTTCTTTCAGTGATAACGCGATATTGAGCAAAGGTTTTGATAATGGTTTAACTACAAGGCATTCCATGTCGTTACTTAATGTACGTTTTTACAGGTCCGGTAAAATGTTTTGGGATGAGCGGGCTGCTACTTTAGAAAAACAAATTTTACAACCCATTCAGAATACCGTGGAGATGGGGCTTACGCTAACAGAACTGGAAGATAAAGTGAAAGCATTGCCCTATTATCCTGCACTCTTTCAAAAAGCTTTTGGCAGCACACAGGTTGATTCGGTTAAGATTGCCAAAGCAGTGGCGCAATTCATCCGTTCTATCGTTACATTTCAAAGTAAATACGACCGGGTAAAACAGGGGCTTGCCGGCTTTACTGCTGATGAAGCTGCGGGTGAACAATTATTTATTGCACTTGCGCCGGGTGGTGCCCCGGCATGCGCAGGCTGCCACGCACCACCCATGTTCATCACTTCACAACCGGTTGCCCCGTTTGCTTTTCCCGACTTAACAGATGCCGGTATCAATAATCAAAACCGTTTTAAATCGGGCAGCCTGCGTAACATCGCTTTAACTGCTCCTTATTTTCATAATGGGAAGGTGCCTTCATTAGATGCGATGTTAAATGGCGGGCCCGTTGGCGCTCCAACACATGTGCCTGCGCATAGTGTTGCTCCGCAGGATGCGCCAAAACTATTGGCGTTTTTACAAACACTTACTGATAATAGTGTAACCACTGACGTGAAATTCCTGGATCCTTTTAAATGATCAACCCCGCATTAATTTTATCCTGTTAAGTATAAAATTCTTTCCGTTGTTATAAAAAATATCTTCCAGTAATTGATCCGCATCGATTACCTGTAAACCATTGTTAGGGAAAACATCAATTAAGCCATCCCGCATGTCCCGCTTCAATTGCGCCAGTTCATCTGCCTGTTTGCAGCAATCAATGGCGTTGATCAACCCGTCAAAATCGGTGCCGATACAAATTTGTTTTACCGCTTTATTAATATCTATGGCATCATGATTATTAGCTACCCATAATAAATGAACAATATTATTGATCAAAAATTTTCTGTGTATGTCTACATATAAAGATGGGTCAAGGTTTTCAAAATCCTCAGCGGCCCATACGCCGTTATCGTCCGGCCATACAGGCAATATTGTTGGGTTGGGGCCTAGAAAGAAATCCGCTTCCATATGGCTGATGTATTCCACGTCATGCGGCACCGCTACATTCAGCAGCACATTCTCGTCAGCAAAACCCAGGATACGCTGGTCAAAGGAAAGGCCGATTATACCCCCCGATAAAAAAATGTTGGCAATATCCTCATCATACAAATTAATGCTGCTGCAGTTATGATAGCATTCCGGGTCATGCTTGCTTTTTGGTTTTAAGTAAGCCACTTCATACACCGATCCTTTGTCTACCGGTTTATTCAGCAAAAATTTTCCCCTGTCGCTGATGGATAATCCCGTAGTTCCCGCGTGGGTACAGATAATGGGCCGGCTGAATTTTGTCTCATCATGGGGATCTTTGAACCAGCTGTACAATTCCCACCTTGATTTTAAACTCATGTGTTTAATATCAACCAATATATTCTTATCAACCATTAACTGGATCACTTCTTTGCCCCATGGCGTGATCCCTGTTCCTGTGGGATAAAAATAAGCGGGGTTTATAAACTGTATACCATGCGCATGATTGCAGAAAGGATTTTGCTGCATATGGCAAACATTTATCGCGACTACTGTATGGCTATCGGTAAACAAACTGAAGTTGGCGAAGAATTTTTCCCTGGCATTTAATGCATTGGGGTCATCAAAAAAACAATGCAGGCCTTCCACCATCAATGCCCCAAAAACGGTATTGGCATCGGCTTCATTAAAATCGGCTGACTTATTTACAACCGTAAGTTTTGCATCAGGTATGGTTGCAACGGCTTCCTGCAACCAGCGCAATTCTTCGTTGATCAGTTGAAAACTGTGTTTGCCCGAAGCCAGGTAAGCCAGCTGTGTTTTATCAATAAGATTAACACTGCCTTTGTTCACGATCTTTTTTTCACTGAGGCCCTGCCCGATCCTTTGTTCGGGCGCATGCAAAATTAATCCTATCAACCTGACTTCATTTTGTAAAAGCTGCGTTAGGTTAGATTGCGAATTAAGCGTTTCGTTAAACAATTTATTTATGCTAATGTTTACATCTCTCGACAAGGCAAGCTTAGTATTGATAAAATCCCATGGAGAGGGTTTTGACCCGGGATCAGAAAACTGGGGCTTTAGTCCAGGGTGGCAATGAAAATCAAAGAAAGGCATAAGTGTACATTTTCGTAATCTTAAATATACTCATTAGGTTGTAGATTTAAAAGAACCAATACCCTGAAATAATAATTTCGCAAAATATAAAAACCTTTGTTGCCAAAGGTTTTCAGGGTTCGAATAGAAAATATAAATTTATTGTAAGACCAATTGCCTTTCTTCTATCAGCTTACGGATGTTTACAAGCGCGTAGTGCATGCGGCCCAACGCAGTATTAACACTGCATTTTAATATTTCTGAAATCTCTTTGAATTTGAGGTCTGCAAAATGCCTGAGAATAACCACCTCCTGTTGCTCTTTGGGTAACCTGAAAATCATTTCCATAACTTCATTATTAGCTTGCTGTTTGATCATCTTCTGTTCAGGATCCGGTTCTTCAAAAGGGATCGATTCAAAAACATCTTTGTCGTTGCTGGTTTTAATAACATACCGGGCATTCAGCTTCCTGAAATGGTCCATACATTGATTGTGCGCAATTCGTATTGCCCATTGCAAGAACTTATTTTCTTCATTGTACTTACCTGATTTCAGGTTCTCAATGATCTTAATAAAAACATCCTGGAAAATATCCTCCGCCAGGTATTTGTCTTTTACCAGCAGGTTTATACAGGTAAAAATGCGCTCCTTGTGCCTGTTGATGAGCACTTCAAGACCTTGGGGGTTTCCATTAATAAATGATTGAACTGCTACCTGATCCGTTAAGGTGATAGTGCTTTTCATAATTAGATTTTTTGTTTAGGTAGATTCGGCGCAAATATCCAAAAGCAGGAAACCTGACATTGTAGGCTGTTTAATGGATTGTTTGTAGTTGTACTACTAAGCATATTCTTTAGGTTATATAAGTTAAAGAAATGTTGTTATCGTAATAAGATTTCTTTTTCGCTCATCAACTTTTTAAGGTTGTTGAGTCCGAATTTCATTGTATCCAATGCAGTCGTAAGGCTGCACTTCATGATATCAGCGATTTCATTAAAGCTCAATCCTGCATAATGATTTAATGCGATCACTTCCCGCTGTTCATCCGGCAGCATAGAGATCATGCTTTTAATTTTGCTGTGGCTTTCGTAATAGCTGGTATCCGGCAGCGACATAGGAACTTTAAAATCAACAGCCTCTTCAGTTCCAGCCTCTACTGCTTCTGTATCCACGATAAAAGCCAGCATTGTTTTACGCGTATGTTCAATACACAATTGCTGTGCAACCTGGATGGCGCCTTGTAAAAAATTTTCTTCGGCCATACTTTTACCAGCCATAAGGTCATTGATGATAGTAATAAAAACCTGGCGGAAAATATCTTCTGCAACATATTTATCCTGCACCATGGAAAAAATTGAACTGTAAATTCTGTCTTTATACAATTCCACCAGGGTGGCCATTGCGGCGGGGTTGCCATTTAAATAAAACTGGATGAGTTTCTCATCAGACATTTCTGTTGGGTATTTCATAAGGTGTAGTTTAAAAACCTGGATATGGATAATTGACAAGATAAAGGTTAACAAAAAAATGGTAAGAACCTGTAGCAACCGTATCTTTTTTTTATAGAAATTTTTCTATGTACAAATTGTTGTAAGTGTATTGGAGGCAAAAATGAAGCAGTTCGGTAAAATGTAAAAATCAGACAATATTTTTTTTCGTGTATCCCGTTCATCTTTTTACTCTTGCTGCTGGTAAAAAACGGGTACGAACCTATTCGTTTTCTTTTCAATTTTGTTTTAAAGTAAGCGATCATGAAAACAATTACCTGCATTTTATTATCCTTAATGTTTTTATTTGCTGCTGCGCAGGAAGGCGGCCGCGGCAATATTACCGCAACCATCCGCACCAGCCAACAGGCGGTAGAGAACACTACAGTTGAATTGCGCCATACAAAAGATTCTTCATTAGTTAAACTGGCCATTACAGATAAAACCGGCTCCGCAGTATTGGAGAATATCCGCTTTGGTGACTATATTATGAAAGTGACCATGGTAAACTTCATTACTCAATATTCAGGGTTGCTTTTGTTGTCTGCAGAACAGCCTTCGCTAAAAGTCCCTTTGTTAACATTGCAACCTGCCTCCATACAATTGGGTACTGTAACGGTTACCAGCCGAAAACCTTTTATACAAAAATTATCCGACCGCATAATAGTGAATGAAGAAAATAGCATCGTAAGTGCAGGCAGCAAGAAAAAGAACAACGGCTTCAGAAGAAGAAAGGCAGCGGGCACAATAGTGTTCGCCAATTAAAAATTAAAAGTTGAAAGTCAAACGCTTCACCTTATTCGTAAACTGTGGCAGCCTAAGAGTATAGAACTAATGTTGAGGTTGCAGTAGTGCCAATATACAGTAAAGCTTTATGGCAGGAATGGGCTTTGATTTTTCCTGCTTTGATTTTTTTGTCTATTTTTTGTATCAAGATAAAAAGTAGATTACTAAAGAAGTAAAAAAAATTAAAACTATTTGGTTTGATTCATTCTTTTCAGCAACTGCAAATGCGGTTTTAATCCCACGATTGTATCCTTCCGCAAAAACACTTTTAAATGTTTACAAAAATGGCTGTAGTCATAATAGCCATATTGTTCATAAGAAAAATCAGTTGGGGCATTCGCCAATTGCTGTACAGCTTTACGGATACGCAAAACCTGTAACGCTTTTTTGCTGCTGAGGCTGGTAGTGGTTTCAAAATACCGGTGCAGCGTTCTTGCGGAAATATGATATTGCGCAGCAAAATCTTCTACTGAAGTAACAAAATCATTTTTTGCATCACAATGCCGGAGTATTTCTGAAACGATACGAATTGGTTCCCAGGAACCTGAGTAGGTTTTTATGATGAATTGAAAATAAATGTTCAAAATATTGATGCGGTCTTCAAAAGAAGCAGTGTTCTTAACTTTATCGATCACGGTTTGTTCCATTAAATAACTCAATGGATAAATGAATTCCCTGTATTCAGCAAAGTTTACCTTGGTCTTAAAGATAATAGGAGAGATCTTAAATTTAATCCCGAATAATTTATTGCCGGCACGATGGTAACATTCAATAGCTTTATTGCGGGGCAAAAAACCATCCGTTTTCATGCTGAACTTTTTATCATCCACCTGCATTACGAATGGCGTTCCTAAATTGATCAGGTAAGTATAACCAATATTCGGAAAAAGCGCATCCGAAAAACCTTTGGGGTTTTCTTTGAGCAGGTCATCGAATTTTGTCTCCCAAAAAAAATCAATAAAACTTTCCAGGTCCTTTGCAGGTTTTACGCGGTGATAATTGTTTTCAAAATGATCGATATGAAAGAATTCGATATGCTGCAAGGGTTAATTTTATAATACTAAGATAAACTGCCTGTCCGCTCAAAAACAAAATTTTATACCAGCGGTTAGTCTTTAGTGCCAGGGGCACCGTGAAGGAGGAAAAGTTGTTGCCTGTTAATTTTGCTCTTTTAAAAATATTTAATTCTCAATACCATATTTATTTCCTCACAACCACCCGCCCCAAATCTACCTTTCGTAACTTTGCCCCATGCCCAGATATTTAGACGAATTGAATCCGCCCCAGAGAGAAGCGGTGGAACATAAAGACGGCCCGATAATGATCATTGCCGGTGCAGGCAGCGGCAAAACAAAAGTGCTTACGACACGTATTGCCCACCTGATGGGTTTTCACCATATCGACTCTTTTAATATCCTTGCGCTTACTTTTACCAACAAAGCCGCCGCAGAAATGAAAGAAAGGGTGGAAAAGGTTTTGGGTAATACAGAAGCCCGGAATTTATATATCGGCACTTTCCATAGCGTGTTTGCAAGGATATTAAGAGCTGAAGCAGGCAAGATCGGTTACCCCAGCAATTTCACCATCTACGATACTGATGATGCGAAGAGCGTAGTGAAAACGGTGATCAATGAACTGAGTTTAGATGACAAGCATTATAAATCCAACGTTGTTTATAACAGGATCTCTGCAGCAAAGAATGCATTGATCGGCCCGGCAGAATATATTAACGACTGGGCATTACAACAGGAAGATGCACGAGCCAACCGCCCCGCCATTGGCCAGATCTATGATGCCTATGTAAAGCGCTGTTTTAAAAACGGCGCCATGGATTTTGACGACCTTTTATTTAAAATGTATATCCTCTTAAAAAATCATCCCGATAGTTTAAGCAAGTACCAGCGCAAGTTTAAATACATCATGATCGATGAGTACCAGGATACCAATACAGCACAGTACGAGATAATAAAATTACTCGGCGCCATGCACGAAAATGTTTGCGTGGTGGGTGATGATGCACAAAGTATCTATAGCTTCCGCGGCGCAACAATAGAAAATATTTTACAGTTTCAAAAAGATTATGATGAAGTTAAAGTGGTGAAGCTGGAACAGAATTACCGCAGTACAAAAAGTATTTTAAATGTTGCCAATGAAGTGATCGGGAACAATAAAAATCAAATCGAGAAAAAATTATTTACTGATAACGAACAGGGAGAAAAAATTCGTTTGGTACGCACCATGACGGATAATGACGAAGGTAAATGCGTGGCCGATACCATACAGGAACAAAAACTCCGCAATCATTATTTTAATAAAGATTTTGCTATTTTATATCGTACCAATGCACAAAGCCGAAGCTTTGAAGAAGCGTTACGCAGAATGGGTATTGCTTACCGCATCTATGGCGGCATGAGTTTCTATCAACGCAAAGAAGTAAAAGATTTTATCGCTTATTTACGCGTGGTAGTTAACCCGAGAGATGAAGAAGCATTGAAGCGCATCATTAATTATCCTGTGCGTGGCATTGGTAAAACAACAATGGAGAAATCGGTATTGTTTGCCAATGAAAATAATTTAACCCTGTGGGAAGTTTTTTGTAATGCCGCCATGTATGGTTTTAAAGCTGGTACATTAGAAGCGATTGACAACTTTGTAACGATGATAAAAATGTTCCAGAGTGAGTTGACAAAAAAGAATGCTTATGATGTTTCTATACTCGTAGGCAAGAATACTAATATCGTTAAAGAATTATTCAACGATAAAACCACTGAAGGCCTTGCCCGTTATGAGAACGTGCAGGAATTATTGAACTCCATTAAAGAGTTTACCGAAACGCCGATGAATGAAGAAGATGGTGAAGTAGGCGATAAAAGCCTGGGTAGTTATCTGCAACAAATTGTTTTACTCACCGATGCTGATGATAATAAAGGCGACAATGATGTGGTAAAATTGATGACGATACATGCAGCAAAGGGTTTGGAATTTCCTGTAGTATTTGTAGGCGGCCTGGAAGAAACACTTTTTCCCAACGCAATGAGCATTAATACAAGGGAAGAACTGGAGGAAGAACGCCGTTTGTTTTACGTAGCAATAACAAGAGCGAAAGATAAACTATGGCTAACGTATGCCAATGCCCGCTATCGGTTTGGCCAATTGCAGCAAAACGACAGCAGCCGTTTTTTAGAGGAGATATCTGAAGATGCATTAGATAAAAGTTATGCAGGTGGTGGCATGAAAAACAGCAGCAGCACCAGCACTGCTTTCGAAAGAATGAACCGTGGTTTTGGCAGTGGTGGCGGCAATGCATGGGGCGGAAAATCTTCTGCCGCAGCACAGGCAGAAAAACGATATGGTGCACCCCCCGGCAAACCGGCAACACCTGGTTATGTTGCAACAAAACCACAAAACAAAACGGTGGAGCATACGCCTTCGCCTGATTTTGTTGCCAGCGATACCAGCAACCTCCAGGCTGGACAAAAAGTAGAGCACCAGAAATTTGGCTTTGGCGAAGTGATGAAAATGGAAGGGGCTGCACATAATCCTATTGCCACAGTTAATTTTGAATTGAATGGCGAGAAGAAGATCATGCTCAATTATGCGAAGCT
>JBBRCB010000042.1:0-34106 GCA_038205215.1 Chitinophagales bacterium
GATCAATAATAATGTACAACCTTTTTCCTTTACCAATCAAAACAATCAAATTATTTCTGAGAAAGATGTGGACGGAAAAGTATATGTGGCAGAATATTTTTTTACTACCTGCAAAGGCATTTGTCCAAAAATGAATGCCAACATGCGGCGGGTATTTGATGCTTTTAAGGATGAACCCGATTTTATGATATTGTCGCATACCTGTATGCCCGAAACTGATTCCGTTCCAATACTAAAAGCATACGAGGCAAAGATGATCGGCGGAAATTTGCAAAAAGAAGCAGACGGATCTTACAGCATCAATTACACTGATACCGTTAAACGTCAAAACCCTAAACCTCTAAACTCCAACTGGAACTTTGTTACAGGCGACAAAGCAGCCCTCTACAAAATGGCCAGGCAGAGTTATGGTATTGATAACGGCAAGCCCGATAGTACACAATTGATACAGGACCAATTCATACACACCCAGTTTTTTGCACTGGTTGATAAGGTGGGCCGGGTAAGAGGAATGGTATATGACGGATTAAGTAATGAAGAGGTGGATAATATGATACAGGACATTAAAGGATTGCTGAAAGAGAAGTTTACTTCTAAAAGGTTTATGAATGGGTTTAGTAATAACCCGAATTGAAAGTTGAATGTACTTTACTCCGCAAAAGTAATTTACTATTTTCGCTAATTCATACACCATACCTTACACCTTTAACCTCGCTAATTTTTTTTAACTTTACTATCAATGAACAACTCTCTCGACATACTAAAAAAGAATCACCTTAGTGTTACGGATAGCCGTAAACAGATACTGGAACTGTTTTTTGGAAGGCCAGGCGCTTTAGCTCATGCTGATATAGAAAAAAACACCGGTGAAATTTTTGACAGGGTAACGGTGTACCGCACTTTGCAGACTTTTGTTGATAAGGGGATCATTCATAATATACCTACTACAGACAATTCTATTTTGTATGCTCTTTGCAAACAGGATTGCGAAGCGGGCCATCACCATGATAACCATGTACATTTTATCTGCGATGCCTGTAACAAAACCATTTGCCTTGATGACGTAACAGTACCGGAAGTAAAACTGCCCAAAGGCTTTACCCCCAGGCATGCAGAGATGATGGTCAATGGCGTTTGCGATGATTGTAAATAATCTTTCCTTTCTAAAAAAAGTCTTGAAGATTATCCCAATGGCGTAGGGGAAAAGCTGTTTACAAGTGCTGTTACGTTTTTACTATTCTCCATTTTAATGGTTTTACCTTAGCCCACTACATGTCATTGATCTCAACCCTGCATAACTGTAAATGCTGTACTGCGTAATTTCTTAAAAAATAGTCAACAGATGTTATTGAAAAAAATGTTTTTGCTTTGTTTTATTTTTGGAAGCACCCTTGTATACGGCCAAAAAATAAAAAGCCAGGCTACATTCCGGTTATTAAAAACTGCTACCTCGTTGCTGGAAGCACAGCAATTTGAAGCGGCAGAAGAGTATTATAAAAAAGGCCTTGAAAATGCAATCCAGTACCAGGATTATTATTGCCAGGCATTTGCCAATGAAGGCCTTGGCAATTATTATTCTAAAACGGACCAGGTTGAACTGGCCATCACCCATTACAAAAAAGCCATTGTTTTATACCGTGGACAGGGCTTAAAAGTAATTGCCAATGTAGTGGAAAGCCTGTTAAAAAGTATACAGGGTGTGGGCGACCTGTACGCCGGTATTGAAGTGGGGGCGAAGGGAATTAAACTAAGTGTAATTGATGTTTTGCTTAATAAAGACAGGCAGTATGAATATACATTAAAGCTGGATACTGCCATTAATACCGATGCTGCAGCATTATCTTATCAAAGCGAAAAGGAAAGCAGGGAGGCGATTGATAAATTGATGGACATCGTTACGCAACGGTTTAAAGTGCCCGGCAAACGCACGTATATAGTGATCAGCAGTGGATTAAAACAGGAACTGGACCGGTTTGAAAAGGTGGATTATTTTGCCAATGTAATACGGCCCAAATCAATAGATACCGCTATTCATATCATGTACGTAACGCCCGAGCAGGAAGCTGAATTAAGCTTTACCGGTATTGTTCCTCAAAAAAACAGGTATATTAATAACCAACTCGATATCGGAAGCGGCAATACCAAGGGAGGCTATTTTTCTAAAGAGAAAAAATTTATACCGGTAATCTATTCTTTGGGTACTAAATCTTTTCAGCGCCTTGTAGAGGCAAGGGTGCAGGGGAATCTTGAAACATTTAAGAAAGCTGCAGAACAATTATTCAAAGACAGTTTAAGTAAAGTGATGATAGACGAACTGGCGAACAAGCCTGATTTTAAATCACGGGATGCGGTATATATTTCAGGAGGGATTGTGTGGAGCATTGCTTCGCTGCTGCGCCCCAAAAGCAGTGCTATAAATAATTACACCGAACTTACCAGCGGTGATATTGAAGAATTTCGCCAACGTATTTTTTCGGATTACAAAAGTCTAACGCAGCCCGATATTTCTTTTATACAAAATCCTGATGAAGCTGTTGCCACACAGAAAAATGTTAACCGCGTTGTAAATACCTACGATCAAAAAGCCTTGCTGGCCGGGGCCATCTGGTTAGATGAATTGGTAAAACAGATCAACACGCTAAACCCAGGCAAAAAATTCATTTTTCCTAAATATGCATACGTGGGATGGATCAGCGGGTATATTGTTAAGAAAGTAAACCAGCAGTTTTTGGGATTGCTTAAATAAAACGAAATACGGGACAAACCCTGCCTGATAATTCTTTAAAAAATATTAATTTCATTTGAACTATATTTTTATCCAGTTTAAATGAGTTTATTCTCTTCACTAAAACCAGGTAAGCAGCGCTATCCTGCATTAACAGGGATAAGAGCAGTTGGCGCAGCTGCAGTTTTTTTTGTACACCTTCCTTTTCAACTGGGCCATGTTGTGGTGATCGACGTGATGGCACTTTTTTTTGTATTGAGTGGCTTTCTCATTTTTTATTTGTATTACCAGGATGCTTCGGTAAAAGCGGGTGAGCTGCGCCAATATTTTGTGAACCGTTTCGCAAGGATATACCCTGTTTATTTTTTATTGGTAACGGTTGCAGTATTTCTCAGGCATGATTTCCAGCCAATGTATTTGTTTAAGAATTATACACTCACTCATGCGCTCTTCAATAATATTTCCGATCGGGCCATTCAGCCCAGCTGGTCTATTACAGTAGAAGAATGTTTTTATCTTTTAGCGCCATTGTTCATGTACCTGGTAAGAAAAATTAATTTTATTACAGCATTGTTATCGGGCACCTTGTTATTAGGTGTTGCATTATTCATTTCAACCCTACACATTTCATTGCTCCATACCGGTCATTTTGTTTTTTCAGTTACCTTCTTTGGGCATTTCTTCGAATTTTTCTGTGGGATTTTTTTAGCGCTGCAAATATTAAAAAGAGAGCAAAAGGGGCGTGTTGCACTAACAGGAAAAAAATATACTCTTGCAGGGATTGCGGGTATCATAGCCGCAATGGGGGTATTGGTGCTCAGCAATAACATGAATGATCCCAACCAGGCTACGGAATTCTTTTTGATCAATAATTTTATTTTACCAATTCCGGTTGCCCTATTGTACTACGGGTTGATCTGTGAAAAAACTATTCTTGCAAAAACATTGTCTTTTAAATGGATGGGTTTGCTGGGCCGTACTTCCTATGCATTTTACCTGGTGCACATGATAGTTATCGAATCTGTTGCTGTGCCATTTATCTTGCCTTATTTTAGCGGCTACCCCAACCTGTATGTTTTAATAGTATTTTGTCTTACACAGTGTATTGCGTTTAACATTTATATTTTTTATGAAGAACCGCTGAACAGGTGGATAAGAAAGAAATGGAGTAATGAGAATGCAAAGACAAGAGATTAAAACATAAGCTTTTAGATTATTTATGGCCATATTTATAAAAATATTTCATCAAAATATTTGGATTTTTACATATAGTTATTATCTTTGACTTCTGAAACCTAATGACCCGACCCACTTTCCTTTGTATTAACTTCCCCTCTTAGTAAACATTAAATCTTATCCAGGTAAAATCATTGCCTTTAATTCCTCTATTCCTCTGAGTATCTAATTCGTTTACCTTAAACACAAGAAAAATGTTTACTAAATTTACTTCGAAAGCTATTGCTTTGCTTATACTAATTGCCTTAATGGCAGTGGTTACTAAAGCACAAAATGCCATCACCAGTTATGTACAGGTTTACTCTGCCAATATTAAAGGCGGCACTGCTGTATTGGGCAATACAAGTATGAACATTGTCAATAGCAGCGGCATAGTACGTACCAACAGAATGAACGAGATATCCGATCCATTTAACGGGGTGGGTGGAGTGGGATATACACAATATGGTAACGATAACGATGACATGCAGTTTGCAGATATCGACGGTGTTGCCGCTACAACTAATTCTTCATCCGCCGATCTTATCTTACCCGCAGGCAGCAACACCATTAAATTTGCAAGGCTTTATTGGGGCGGACGTATTTTAAATTCTGCCATCGCAAGCGTACCGGATACTTTACGCAAAGTAAAGATCAGGAATGGTACCGGAACTTACTCCAATGTGTTAGCTGCTGTCAGCAGTGTAGATCAGTTTGCCATAGCAGGTACATCAGAAACTGTTTACCAGGCATATTCCGATATTACTTCTTACGTACAATCTTTTGGCGCAGGTACATTTACTGTGGCCAACATTCCTGCTACACCGGGATCTACTTCCAATGGAGGAAGATTTGCAGGCTGGAGTATCGTAGTTGCTTACGAAAATCCCACGGCACTATTAAATAGTGTACGTGTGTATCATGGATATTACCAGGTGTTTACTTCAGGAAGTGGTCCTGCATCAGTAACGGTTACACTAAATGGTTTAAACGTTCCCAATAATTCCCTGGCTGCAGGTGATGCTGTGATGACAGTAATGGGTTGGGAAGGCGATGGAAACCTTGGCGCTACAACTTCAAACCCCGAAGGAGACTTTGTAAAAGTAAACAACATTCCCGTTTCAAATGCAGCAAATGTGGGTACGAATTTCTGGAACGGAAGCATTAGCAATAATGGCAATTATGTAAATACAAAAAATCCCAGTTATTCCAACCAGATGGGTATTGATATCGACCAGGTTAATGTTGGTACGGGTTATGGGATCTTACCCAACGCCAGTTCGGTCACACTTACTTTCGGTACGGAAGCCGATCAATATTTTCCCAGTTATTTTGCTTTTTCCCTTCGGGTAAAAGACCCGCTGGTAACTATGAATAAGACTGTTACCGATGCCAATAACAGTAACCAGATCGAATCAAATGAGATATTGACTTATACACTTACAGGATCTAATATCGGACCGGGAGAAGCGCAGAATGTATATGTAGTGGATTCTCTTCCGGTAAACGTAAATTATGTACCTAATTCTATGCAGGTAGTTTCAGCCGTGGGTGCAGTTTTGGGCATGCAGACTGATGCGAATGATGTAACTGATAAATCTTTTAAAGCCACTAATGGCGGCCGTGATTATGTAAAATTCTTTTTGGGTTTAGGCTCTACCAATGCCACGGGCGGTACTATGGCTGTTGGAGAGACTTATACTGTAAAATTTAAAGTTCAGGCACAGGTCATTCCGGGAAGTGTCAGCAATACAGCTACTTCTTATGCTTATTCGGTAGGCGGAGACCTTTTTACAGATATCAGTACAGCTGTAATGGGCCCTGTGGGTGCGCCATTGTCGGTAAAACTCCTGTCTTTTAACGCCACACTTGATAATGATAATGGATTATTAGGTTGGGTAACGGAATCGGAATTAAATAATGATCATTTTGAAGTAGAGAAAAGCGAAGATGGAGTTCATTTTATAATGATAGCTACCATAAAAGGCAGCGGAACGTCTGCTACAACACATTCCTATAACTATACTGATAAATTACTACCTGGAACTGCTACGGTTATTTATTACCGTTTAAAAGTGGTGGATATCAATAATAAACCCAGTTATACAAAAATTGTGTTGATCAAATTAAACGGTGCTTTCAGCAACGAAAAAATAAGCGTATACCCTAATCCGTTTGTAAGCGATATAAAAATATTTATAAAAAGTACTAAAACTGTAACAGCGCTCTTCAGGATAATTGCTACCAACGGCGCAGAAGTATCATCCAAAAAAATTACTGTTGACAATGGCAATAACATTATAGTATTAAACGACATGGCGGCTTTACCAAAAGGCATATACACCCTTGAAGTAAGTTCCGGAACAGATAGGTTTACAAAAACCATTCTGAAGAATTAGTACTGAAAAGTCAAATTAATAACAAAGGGCGGCAAATTTATTTGCCGCCCTTTGTTATTAATAAGTTCCTATAAAGATTATGCGCCCTTATCCATTTCTTCTTTCACAAATTCCATTAATACTTTTATTTTATCCGGACTGAAATCAAATTTTAATCCTGCTGTTTCAAAAAGTTGTGGCAATGTTTTGGTGCCGCCCAGGCTTAAGGCGTTGCAATAATTATCCATGGCCTGATCCGGATCTTTTTTGTACTGCATCCACATGCCGATGGCGCCTAATTGCGCAATGCCGTATTCAATATAATAAAACGGTACTTCAAATAAATGTAGCTGGCGTTGCCATGCATTGCTGCGGTAATTTTCCAAACCACTATAATCAATTACATCGTCCTGGAACTCTTTTAAAATTTCATTCCATTTTGCGGTACGCTGTTCGTTGGTATGCGCTGGATTTTCATAGATCCAGTGCTGGAACTTATCAATGATAGCGATCCAGGGGAAAATAGTGATCACTCTTTCCAGCTGGTGTTCTTTTGCCCGCTGCAGGTCGGCATCATTATCAAAAAAAGTATCCCATTCATCCATGCTGAATAATTCCATGCTCATGCTGGCCACTTCTGCAATCTCCATCGGGTATTCTTTAAAGCCGCTTAATTCCAACGGATGCGCTAAAAAAGAATGTATCGCGTGCCCGCCTTCGTGTACCATGGTAGTTACATCGTGCATTTGACCGGCGGCATTCATAAAAATAAATGGAGCGCCACTTTCTGCCAACGGGCAATTGTAGCCTCCCGGTGCTTTGCCCTTCCTGCTTTCCAGGTCGAGATGTTTCAATTCATTCATCTTTTTTAAACAGTCGCCAAAGAACGGGCGCAGTTTTGTAAAACACTCAATAGATTTATTCACCAGCTCCTCACTTGTTTTAAATGGATGCAAAGGTTCTGTACCGGCTGGTTCTGCATCAATATCCCATGGTCTTAAACTGTTTAAACCAAGCCGTTGTTTTTTCTTTTGATAGATGATATTTACCAATGGCAGTACATGTTGCTTAACCGCTTCATGAAACTGGTAACAATCTTCTTTGGTATAATCGAATCGCCCGAGTTCTTTAAAACGGTAATCCCTGTAATTTTCAAAACCCGCGTTCAATGCTTCCTGGTTTCTTTTTTCAATTAGCTTATTGTACAGGTCATTCAATGGCACCGTATCTTCCAGCCGTCTATCCTGTATCTTCCGGTAAACTTCTTCTCTTTTATTCCTGTCGTGGCTTTCCAGGAATTTAGCAGCCTGCTGCAGCGTGTAGTCTTTCCCGTCTACAGTTACCATCATCTTACCGGTGATCACACCATATTGTTGCTGCAAAATTGAAAGGTCTGCCTGCAGGGGAATATTTTCTTCCCTGAATAATTCAATACTTTTTTTAACGCTGCGGAGATAAGTAAAATATTTTGTATAGTCCAGTTCTGCCGCCAATGGATGCATTATTAATTTCTTATTCAATGCATCAGCATAGGGCTGGATCTTTGGCTGTATCTCCATGAAGAAAAAATTGAACGCCTCTTCAAGGGATTTATTCTCCGTATCACAGGTCATGCGGATCTGGCGCCAGCAGGCATCTTCGTTTACCATCGCTTCCAGTTCGCTCTGGTCTTTCAGCCATTCTTCGAGGTCGGTTTTGGTGTTAATATTTCTTTCCAGTAAATTTTTAAAGAAAGGTTCCAGGCTATTCCAGTCGGCAATAACAAAATCTTTTGGAATAAAATGACGGGGTAGTTTTTTTATATCTGCGGTGTACATAGTCGTGAGTGGTGAGACGTGAGTTTTAATCCTAAAAATCCTGCTACAGTCTTTATAACTGTAGCAGGATTGTATATTTTGATTCGTACAATTCGTGTAATTTGTGTGCTCAATTCGTATAATCCTAAGCCATCTTTCTCGGCGAGTTTATTTTTTTAGCCGGTGCGTTATTTTTTACCGATACTGTTTTTTGCTCGGTTGGTTTCGCTTTGGCCACTGCTGCTTCCGCGCCTTCCTGCGGTGCGTCGCTGATCTTTATTTCTACTTTATTTTTTTCCAGTACCTCGTACCATTTTACCATTTTTTTCATATCGCTGGCATATACCCTGCTGAAATCCATATCAGGATATACTTTTTCAAAATATGCTTTTACTGCTTTTGCATCATTGGCATCAGGTAATTTTACTGCGCTGCCTTTCATGGCCAGGAACAATTCGGATAAGTTCACATTATCTTTTACAGTAAACACTTCTATACTTTCCAGGTGCGAAAAATTGTGAATGCGGCTGCTTACAAACTGCGTAGTGTTATCTTCTAAAGAACGAACCACTGCGCCATCGGCTTTTGAAGACAACAATTCAAACAATCCGGCTTTACCCGTAACGGAAGCCAATTTATTATACTCCATACATACAAAATTTTAGGGCTGCAAGTTAATTGTAAAAAAGCAAATTAACCAATGTATTAATGGGGTAATTTGTTAAACAGCTATTAAGAAAGCTGCAAGGACGAAGCAAAAGCTTCCGAGTAGCATGTTATCCCCACTGGGTTCTCTCCTTGAAGTTTTAAAAGGGCTTAATGTTTGTACTTAGGTAGAAATCAAATCGCCGCGACAGTTTTTTCTAATACTGTCGTCTAAAGTATTATGCAAGCAAAATTTATAATGAAGCGATCAGGAATTATTTTGGTTTTAAGTATAGTTTCCATGCTGGTATTAGGACAGAATATTACCCTTAAAGGAAAATTGACCGACAAGGCCGAAAAAACAGCTATAGCAGGCGCCACCGTGCTGCTGACCTCTAAAAAGGATAGCGGTTTTCAAAAGATGTTAGTAACAGATACTAAGGGCGAATTCAGTTTTAATAATTTAGAACCAGCTACTTATGTTGTTAAGATCAGTTCAAGTGGTTATGAAAAGATAGAACAGAAAATTGCATTGCAGGCGAGCAATAAGGATCCTATACCATTCACCGTTACCAAGCTTGCTACCGACCTGGAAGGCGTTACTGTGATCAGCAAACCCCCGCCGGTTAAACAAAAAGGCGACACTTCAGAGTTTAGTGCCAGCCAATTCAAAGTGAACCCTGACGCTACCGCCGAGGATATGATAAAAAAATTGCCGGGCTTAACGGTGGCAAAAGACGGTACCGTAACGGCAATGGGGGAACAGGTAAAAAAAGTAACCGTTGACGGAAGGGATTTTTTTGGTGATGATGCTACAGCCGCTTTAAAAAACCTGCCCGCCGATGTGATCGATAAGATACAGATATTTGATAAGCTCAGCGACCAGGCTCAACTCACCGGATTTGATGATGGCAACTCTATAAAAACGGTGAATATCGTAACCAAATCGGGAATAAAGAATGGCCAGTTTGGAAGGATATATACAGGGCTGGGTACCGACGGGCGTTATACAGCCGGGGGTAATGTTAGTTTTTTTAAAGGCAACAGGAGGCTTTCCCTTGTAAGCAATTTTAATAATATTAACCTGCAGAATTTTTCCTCGCAAGACCTGTTGGGTGTAACCAGTAGTGGTGGCGGCGGTGGAAGAGGTGGTGGTGGACGAGGTGGGGGTGGCGGTTTTGGCGGCCAGGATAATTTTAATGTGGGGCAATCAAGCGGTATCAGTAAAACCAATGCTGCAGGTATCAATTTCAGTAATGTGTACGGTAAGAAGGTAACTTTATCAGGAAGTTATTTTTTCAACAATAGTACCAATACCAACGAAAGTTTATCTAATACAGCAACTGCGATCGGCGACAGTATTTTACACAGTATTCAAAACAGCCGTTCGTCTTCAACCAATACCAATCACCGTATCAATATGAGGTTTGAATATAAAATAGATTCTGCCAATTCATTGTTTATCATACCAAGTCTTAGTTTCCAGAAAAATAATTCCGCTGCGTATTCCACTTCGCAGAGTTTTTACAACCTGAATGATTCTACCAATTCATCTATCAGTAATAATACTAGTGACAGGAATGGATACAACCTGAGAAATAATATTTTATTCCGCCATAGCTTTACAAAAAAAGGAAGAAGCCTTTCATTGGGCTTTAATACTGCCTGGAGTAAAAACGATGGAACAGGCATAAGTGATGCGTCGTACAAATTTTATAAGAACGGTTCCGCTATCGATTCGCTATCGAACCGCTTTACCGACAACACTACCAATGGAGCTACCATTGGCGGTAATATAGCTTATACTGAACCGGTTGGTAAAAAGGGACAATTGCAGATCGAGTATTCGCCCTCGGTACAAAAAAATAAAGCCGACCAGCAAACGTTTCAGTATGACGGGCAAAAATATACGAAGTTCGACAGCACCCAGTCCAACCGTTTTGATAATACGATCACCACAAATAATGTAGGCGTTAATTACAGGTTAGGAAAAAGCAGGGATGAACAACTTTCTTTCGGCGTAAATTTTCAAACCTCTAAATTAGAAAGCCAGAGAACTTTTCCTACTACAACAAGTGTTAACCAAACATTCAGTAATATCCTGCCTAATTTAATGTGGAGGAAAAAATTATCTGCGGTTAGTAATATCCGGGTATTCTACAGGGCATCAACCAATTTTCCGTCTATCAACCAATTGCAGGATGTGGTGAATATAACCAATCCTTTAAGTGTAAGCAGCGGCAACCCCGCTTTGAAACAATCCTATACTCATTTTGTATCGGGACGTTATTCTTATACTAATTCTAAAACAAGTACCAGCTTTTTTGCAAACCTGTTTTTGCAATCAGCGAGTGATTATATAACCAACGCCATTTATATTCCCAGGAAAGATTCCGTAATACAGCAGAACATTGTGCTGAAATCAAATTCTCAATTCACTAAGCCCGTAAATTTAAATGGTTACCGTAACCTGCGTACTTTTTTCACTTATAGTATGCCATTGAAATTTATTAAAACCACATTAAATGTAAATACCGGGTTTAGTTATTCTAAAGCTCCGGGATTGGTGAATTACCAGTCTACAACAACCAATGCGTATGCATATAATACGGGTGTGGTGTTGGCAAGTAATATCAGTGAATACGTGGATTTCAATCTTTCATATGGGGCTAACTTTAATAATTCCAATACCAAAGCAACCAATGTTTCTACAAATAAATATGTGAACCAGGCAGTAGGTGCACAGGTTAACCTGTTAAATAAAAAGGGATGGTTCCTGCAGAATGATGTGTCTGGAAATACTTACAGCGGCTTATCAAGTGGATTTAACCAGAGTTTCTGGTTATGGAATGCAGCGATCGGTAAAAAAATATTGAATAAACAGGCTGGAGAAATTAAATTATCCGTATTCGACCTGCTGAAGCAAAATCAAAGTATTTCAAGAACAATAACAGGACCTGTAACAGAAGACCTGCAAACACAGGTATTACAACAATATTTTATGCTGACTTTTACTTACAAGCTTAAAAATTTTGGAGTTGCAGCAACAAGGCAGGGTAATGGCAATTTTAACAGGGGTGGTGGCGATAGGGGTGGATTTGGCGGACCTCCCGGTGGCGGCGGTCCGAACTTTTAAGTAACTTTAGAAAGGACATAAATCAAGAATTGTTTTGAACCAACCGGAATTAATTGTGCAATTGCAGCAGGGAGATGAACAGGCTTTTAGGAGGCTGGTAGACGAGTGGCAGGATATGGTTTATAATACAGCTATAAGTATTGTGCAGAACGAAGATGACGCCGATGATATTACCCAGGATGTTTTTATACAGGTATACCAGTCCGTGAGTTCTTTTAAAGGCGAATCAAAGTTTTCTACCTGGTTATACCGCATTGTTCTTTCCAAGGCCCTTGACTATTTGAAAAAGAAGAAGCGGAAAAAACGTTTTGGATTTGTACAAAGTTTATTTGGTAGTGCACAGGAAGAAGCCATGCACCCGGAAGAATTCAATCATCCCGGCATACTGATGGAAAACAGGGAAAGAGCTGCTGAATTATTTAAAGCCATGGCGCAGCTGCCCGATAGCCAGCGTATCGCCTTTACACTGCATAAACTGGAAGTACAAAAGCACCAGGATATTGCGGCAATAATGAATATTTCTGTAACAGCAGTAGAATCACTGATCGCCAGGGCAAAAGGAAATTTGAGAAAAACATTGAATGATTACTATACGAAAAACAACTTTTAAGTAAAATGGAAAATAACGAGCACATCAGCCGCCTAACCGAAGAAGCGCTAAACAGCCTTGATGGTGCCAGCCGTGCATCGGCAAAGCCGTACTTACTTACGCGGTTAAACGCCCGGATGCAAAATGCAAAGGAAAGCAGTTGGGATAATGCTTTAAGGTTTATCAGCAGGCCTGCCGTTGCGTTGGCGGGGCTTTGCCTGGTAATAGGCATCAATGCCATAATAGTGAGTTATAATTATGCCGGCAAAACAACCACCGTTTCAGATGAGCAGTACGCATCAGTTGACGAGTTCAGCAGTACCGTTACAGTATTAAATGATATTGAAAATATAGAACCATAATGAGTACACAAATAAAAAGTAAATTATACCTGTTGATAATCGGCATTTTGCTCGTTACCAATATGGCGGTGCTCTTCTTTTTTTTAAGGGATAAAGACGAAAAGAAAGGAGGCAATCATGGTGCCGACAGAGGGGCCATGATGAAGAATTTTTTACAAAAAGAAATCGGCTTTAGCGAAAAGCAATTGCAGCAATACGATACGTTGAGCAGCCAGCACCGCGAAAATATGAAGGCACAGTTCGATTCTTTAAAAACAAGTAAAGAAGAACAGTTTAAGGAACTGGGTAGTAAAGGTTTTAGCGATTCAGCTATTGCCGGCATGGTAAACAGGTCTTCAGAAAAGCAAAAATTAATGGAACTGCAACTACTCAATCATTTTGCAAGGATAAGAAGCATATGTACGCCCGTGCAGCAGCCAAAATATGATTCCCTCTTTTATAAGATATGGAGCAAAAGGAAAAGGCCGGAAGAAAAAAAGTAGCCGAATTTATTCATACAAAAAATAAAACAATCACACGATGAAAAAACAAATTCTAGTAGCAGCAGTTGCGGCTTTATTTAGCGTTAAAGCTGTAAATGCGCAGGGTGGCGGAGGAAATTTCCAACGCAGAACACCGGAAGAAAGATTGAAACCTGTTCATGACAAGTTAGACAGCGCTTTTAAATTAGATGCGGCTAAATTGAAACAGGCAGATGATATCTTTTTGAATTCTTTCAAAGACTCAGATAAAAAAATGGAAGAGATGAGAGCGGGCGGTGGACAGTTTGACCGTGATGCATGGAATGCTGCAAGGCAAAAAATGAATGATGAAAGAAATGAAAAATTAAAAGCAGTTCTTACTGCCGAACAAATGAAGATATGGATCGACCAGATAGAACCAACTACAAGGCCACAGAGAGGTAATCGCGGCGGTGGAAATGGTGGCGGTGGTGGAAATGGTAAATAGTAATTTGGGTGAATATGAATAGCAAGGGCCCCGCTTTTATAAGTGGGGCTTTTTTTTTACACTAATTAGGCGAATTGGACTAATTACACAAATTATTTTTCCCATAAAAAAGTACTTCCGTGAAAACGGAAGTACTTAAACCAAACCTGTATATAGCCAAACTGTATTACCTAAATTTTCCTTTTAAGATAAAGCGTAGGGCAGAAAGCTGAAGGTCTCAAACGATTCCTTTCCACCTCATCAACCCCGCACCACCTAAAAGCACAGCGCTAATAATGATCATTCCTGCAGGCAAATTTTTTTGCTGCCCGCTATCGCTTTTCACCTGTGGTAACAATGTAGCATATTGCACTTCGGGGTTGGTTTCCTCATCATTTTTTGCGGTAGCATCGTCCTGCCAGTTATTGATATTGGTACCGGTTAACGCGGATAATGTCGCCAGTTCTTTTTTTCTTCTCTGCTTCAGCTCCTGTAAATATTTTTTACCTGCATCACAACTCAGGTCGCCGGTTGCAGGATGTGTAATGATATACCTCGCCTGGAAAGTAGCCGTATTGGGTGTTACCTGGAATTGCAGGTCCTGTGGAAATGACCTCCTGTTATACCTGAAATGTAGTCTTGTAAAATGTACGTTTTTGCTGCCATTGTCCTCTTCCTGGTTATCAACATCGCTGTAATCGCTCCAGTCTTTATTGCCCAGCCACCAAACGCCACTTTGTATAAGATCCTGTTCGCTTGGCGCTGTTGCAATACAGGGATCACAATGGTAATAATTCTGTGGGCTCACATCCCATGCATATTCTAAAAATGCCACTGCTTTATCTTCATTATTCCATTGGTGATTGAAAAGATTGCCATAAAAACTATTAAAATTCTTTTGAATGAATAAAGGCACATTCTTGTCGGTCGCCATATCTGCATTGCGGTAGTTGGTGCACTCGATCCTTCCTTTACGGGTAAACGCATATACGATAAGATCCTGGTCGCCATCGGCATTGGCCATGCCCAAACGGATCGGCAGCATGAATTTGGGTGAGTTGAAATTGATCTGGATAGGGCGCAAAAAATTATTATTCAGTTTCTGTTTTTCTTTTTCATTTACTTTAACCACAAAAAATTTTAAGTTGCTTTTGATATATGGCTCCAAAACTTCTTCTGCATTGGCAGGTATTTTATAGCCATTTTCATTTAACCAATCTTTTAAACCGCTACTTTCTTTGGCACTTAATATTAAAATATCGTACTCGCCTACTAAGTATTTGGCTTCGATCTTTACTGTCTCCTTTTTTTTATAGGCGCTGCTTACAACGACCTCATTTAATTGTACCCCGGCAACTTTGCCACTTAGTGCTTTATCCATCAACGCTTCATTGCCATAGCAGGGATTTTGATCCCAATACTCTACCAGCCTTGGTGCACTGTAATCATTCAATCGCTGAAAGATAGATTGGTCCACCACTTTAATATCATCCTTTTTTAATACCACCGGCACCGGCACCACCATTGCGAAATCTTTGGTGTCGCCTTTAAAATCATTATACATGGTAATCACCGTTTTGTTGCCATCACGTACTAAAATTACCTGGCTGGTCTTGTTCTTTAATGTACCATCTGCCTTGCTTACATAAAAGCCGCAGAACGACATTATTAGTGGCGCCGCAATAATGGCAGCACCAATGATGATGAGTTTCTTTTTCATATTTACATTTTTTATTGTTGGAATAATTGATTGTTGGTAAAGGGCAGGTTTATTGTTTTGGAATAACAACCGCTTTGTACGTTTTTTTCCTGGAGACATAATGCCTGTTATATTTTATCCAGGAAAAATTGTTCGCTTTAAAAAATTTATCGAGTAAAGGCACTAAAGGCTGCATAGCTACCAAAACCCAAATGGGCGCGGCATTGATGAACTTAAATGTAGTGAGATAGAAAGAGATTGCCGCAACAAGCATGGCCCATACTATTCTTGCAGCAGCATGGTTAGGCGTTGTTTTAGGATCGGTGATCATAAAAAAGGAAAATAACAGTAAGCTTCCAGTGCTGATGCTCTGCACAAAAAAATCAATTGACCAACCGAGAAACATTACCTGTCTTATAAAAAGTAAGCCACCAAAAGTTCCTAAGAATGCAATACTGGTATCTGATTTTTGCACCTTAGTAGTTATGATAAACCCTAAACATAATACTGAAAAAAGTATTACTGCCCCGCTTCCCCATTGGCCCGGGCTTATCCATGCGTTACCCGTTAGCAGCACTGCTGCAACAATACCCAGTGCAGAAGGATTGAAAATATGTTTACCGTTGATACGAATAATATACTTGGAAGCAATGGAGATAAATGCCGCCAATGCTGCAATGGAAAGGTCATTTGTTTTTAATAAAAGGCAAAGCCCCAGCGAGGAAATAATTGCGGAAGGGAGACCGTTTTTTATTTTATTTGCCGTTGGATAGGTGTTATTTTTTACCCTGCTAAGCATTGTTTCTGCAACTAGTTGTGTAGCGATACTTACAGCCAGGTACGTTAGATATAACCCCCACTCTGCATTCCAGCCCAACGATAAAATACCATAAGCTAAAAATTCGCATTGAAAAATGATCTGGAAATAACGGGCATCTTTAAACAGTGGTGCAAAAAACATAACAGTTGAATTTGTTCATAGGATGAAAAACCTAAAATAATTACACAGGATTTCTGTTAATGAAATGTCAATGCAGTCAAAATAAAGTTTTATGGAAAATAAAAAATACCGCATCGCCGCTGGTAAAGTTTTTATTGCAAACACCAAATAACTTCCCTAATTTGATAGATAAAAAAGAAAAGAGTTACATCAATAGGCGGTATATTTTTTAAATGCGATAAACCCGACGCACAAAAAGAATGGTATGCAAAATATTTGGGTATAATGATGGATAATTGTGGAAACAGTTTTGGATGGCGGTACAGTGGTAATAAAGAACAGAAAGGTTATGCGGCATGGAGCCCGTTTGAAAAAGACACTGAATATTTTAGCGATGCGGCACAGCAATATATGATCAAATACCGGGTGGGTGACCTTGACGCATTGATCAAAAAACTCAAAGAAGAGGGCGTAATGATCGTTGACCAGATGGGAATTTATGAATACGGCAAATTTGTTCATATACCCAACGGGAAGGAAACAGGGTTAAGCTATGGGAGGCCAACGACGATAGGTATGGCAAAATGCTCAAGGCGGTTACCAAATAATGGAATGACAGGCGGAAGTATAGATTGATAAACAAACCATCTTAAAACATCAACCTCTTGTCTTCAATAAAAAACTATCATGCAAAAATTAACTGCACTATTATTTTCCTGCATTATTTTTTCTGTTGCCAATGCACAAAATGCGAAGCCCTGCAGCCAGCCTGTTTACCGCCAGTTTGATTTTTGGATAGGGGAATGGGAAGCATTTGCACCGACAGGTAAAAAGGGGGGCGACAGCAAGATCAGCCTGATGCTGGACAGTTGTACTATTTTGGAAGAATGGACAAGTACCGGTTTGCAAAATGGACTACGTTATGCAGGAAAGAGCTATAACATGTACAACGCTGCCCAAAAAAGATGGCAGCAATACTGGGTGGATAATACAGGGAGTATCACCCAATATTTTAACGGGCATTATGAAGACGGAAAAATGATCGTGCAAACTGATAATGAAAAAGTGAACGATACCCTATGGCAGATCCAGAAGATGACCTTTCATAATTTAGGCCCTGATAAAGTACGCCAGCATGGCGAAACCAGTAATGATAACGGCAAAACATGGACGACCAGTTTTGACCTCGAATACCGCAGAAAAACAAATAATCCCACCGTGATCGCTGATTCCATTTTACGTGGGATGGAAGATGCCTATAATAAAGGCAGGTTCCGTATATTGGCATCCTATTATGCAGCTAACGGAAAAATGATCGGGAAAAATGTAGAGATCAATGGTAAAGAAAAATTAATGGTTTACTGGCAAAGTTTAACGGCATTAGGCGGCACCTGGAAATTAACCAATGAAAAAACAGAAAAGATTGGAGAACAGATTTGGCAAAAGGGTGTGTCAGTGATCACAGAAAAAGACGGCAAAACACATGCTGTGAATTTTACGCTGGTGCTTATCCGTGAAGACGGGCTATGGAAAATTTTACAGGATGCGTATTGGTGAAAATTGTACACAATAATTATTTATATCGTTTAAAAAATTACAAATGAAAATAACTACACTGCTAATGTCAGCTTGCTTTATTGCCTGTACTTCTTTTGCGCAATTAGATCTTCCGCCAAGCGCGGGTAACCCACGTGCCACCATTAGCGAAGAAGTGGGCATCACTTCTATCACCATTAAATACAGCAGGCCCGATGTAAATAAAAGAGAAGGAAAGATCTGGGGCGATGGTAATGTGGTAACCTACGGCTTTAGTACACAAAATTTCATTACTAATAAAAATACCTCGCCATGGCGGGCAGGGGCAAACGAAAATACGTTCATTAATTTTGAACATGATGTAAAAATAGAAGGGCAGCCGCTTAAAGCCGGAACTTATGGCTTGTTTATGGCAATGGGCGCTGATAATGTTACTATCATATTCTCCAACCAAAGCGATGCATGGGGAAGTTTTTATTACGATGAAAAGTATGACGCGCTAAGGGTGAATGTAAAGCCGGTTGCTTTAGATAAAAGTGTAGAGTATTTAAAATACGAGTTTATTGAACACAAAGAAAAGTATTGCGTGATCGCCATGCAATGGGAAAAGTTATCTGTGCCTTTTAAAGTAGAAGTGGATGTTGATAATATTGTGCTGGCAAGATTACGCGACCAGTTAACCAGCCGCCAGGGTTTTACACCTGCACTTATTTTAACGGCTACACAATACTGCTTTACCAAAAACATCAATCTTGATGAAGCATTGATATGGAGCAGGAGAGCAGTCGAGGGCAATGGCGGGCAAAAAACTTATATCACGTTGCGTAACCTGGCTACAGCTTATGAAAAACTGAACCGTTTACCCGAAGCAGATTCAGCTATGAACGAAGCTTTACTGATTGCTACCGCTAACCAATACACCGCTTACGGCAGGATACTGATTACACAAAAACGAATAGACAAAGCGATGCAAGTATTTAACGCGTCACAAAAAAGATACGGCGATATTTTTGCTGTAAACAGTGGGTTAATGTATGGTTATTCTGCAAAAGGCGATTTTAAAAATGCAGTTAAATTTGGAGATAAAGCAATTGGGCAGGCACCGAATGAAGCAGCTAAAAAACAAGTAGTGGACCAAATGACAAAATTAAAAGAAGGGAAGGATATCAATTAATAATTGATTGTGAAAAAATTTGTTGCAAAATGTTCATTATAAAATGTAATGCTCTTTTAATTTTCCTATCGGCACTATAAAAGACGCTATAAATATACCATGTGCTGCTCTGGCAGATGATTTGAATAAAGTACTTAAGGAATAACAGGTCAATTTTGCCGGCGGGCCCAAAGCTTTTGCTGGTGAAAAGTATTTAGCCAATAATGGATTCATAAAAGTTGCCGTATTATTTGTGAGGCTATTAAGCATGAGACGGAGAGTTGCAAATATAAACGGCCAGGCTTATTTAAAAAATTTGATAACTACTATTTGCGACATCAATAATCAAAAAAATAATATGAAAAAAACACTAACAACCCTGCTATGCATTTGCTCGCTCGCCATATTACAAAATTGCGGCAGCAGCAAAAATGCAACAAAAAAGCCGGTAGCCGTATCATTTGAAAAAGATGTGATGCCCATCATTCAGTTGAGGTGCACACCTTGTCATTTCCCGCCTGATGGAAGGAAGAAGCCGTTGAATAATTATGACGCCGTAAAAGCAAATATCGATGATATCCTTACCAGGGTAAGGCTACCGCATAATGATAGCCGGTTTATGCCATGGAAGGAGAAAAAGCCAGCACTGAGTGATAGCATGATCAATGTATTGGTGGAATGGCAAAAGCAAAATATGCTACAATAATCTTAAAATTTTAAAAAATAACAGCATGCAAAATGCGATCAGTTGGTTTGAGCTACCAACAACAGATATCAACAGGGCGCAAAAATTTTATGAAACCATTTTTGGAATTACACTTACTGCACTGGATATGCCCAATATCAGGATGAGGATGTTTCCTTTAGATAATATGATGACACAGGTGGGTGGTGCATTGGTAGACAGCGGGGGTTTCCATAAGCCATCAGCAACCGACGGGCCGTTGGTATATTTAAATGCCAATCCTGATGTGCAAAATGTGCTGGATAAAATAACCATCGCAGGCGGATCAATAATGGTACCTAAAACAGAGATCAGCCCTGAGTATGGTTATATAGCCGTGTTTATTGATACAGAAGGTAACAGGGTTGCGTTGCATAGTGTGCCCCAACAAAAATAATTTTTAGATCATGGAATATGCTGTTGCAAAGTCAATTGAAATTTTAGAAAGAACACCTGCCGTTCTCACTGCTTTGCTTGCGGGGTTGAGTGATGAATGGGTAATGAATAACGAAGGGCCCGAGACATTTTCTCCTTATGATGTGATCGGGCATTTGATTCATGGTGAAAAAACAGACTGGACGGTGAGAGCTAAAATGATCCTTGAATTTGGCAATACTAAAACATTTGAAAAATGGGATCGTTTTGCTCAGTTCGAAGAAAGTAAAGGGAAATCTTTACCGCAACTGCTGGATGAATTTGCTGTAGTCCGGAAAGAAAATATAAACTGGTTCAGTTCATTGAATTTAACCGAAGCAGACCTTGACCGGAGTGGCATGCACCCTGTTTTAGAGGCGGTTACCTTAAGAAATCTTTTGGCTACATGGGTAGCACACGACCTTACCCATATTGCCCAGGTTACACGGGTAATGGCCAAACAGTATAAAACCGAAATGGGCCCATGGCCGGAATTTTTTCGTATTTTAAATTTCTAAATTTTTGCTATGCAATCCAAAGCCGCAAGTGTAGTGGAATACATTGCCGGGTTACCCGGCGAAAGGCAAAAAGCCATCACTGAGATCCGTAAAGTGATCAAAAAAAATTTACCCAAAGGATTTAAAGAGTGTATGAGTTATGGCATGATCGGCTACGTGGTGCCGTTGAGTACTTATCCTGCAGGCTATCATTGCGATCCAAGATTGCCGCTGGGTTTTATGTGCCTTGCATCTCAAAAGAATTATATTGCCTTGCATCATATGGGTGTGTATGGCGATCCAACATTATTGAAATGGTTTACGCAGGAATATGCAAAAGCAGGTGTAGGCAAATTAGATATGGGCAAAGGCTGTATCCGTTTCAAGCATATGGAAAAGATACCTTACAAATTGATTGGGGATCTCTGCAGCAGGGTAACTATGGAAGCTTGGATAGAAAGATATGAGAAGATGATAAAAAGATAAGCCGGAATGTTTACTTCTTCCAGGTTAAGGTTATCTCCGTCAATGTAATGCCCGTGCCAAAATTATCGATCCGGGAAGAAATAAATTTTTTGGTTTTGCAAGAGCAATAGTGAATCGGCTTTATGAATTATTTTGTACCAGTGGTTTATTTTCAAAAAGTACTTTTTCAATCCTTTCCTTCACATCTTCATAAGCAGTAAAACCTTTTGCGATAAGAAAAAATTTCGTTTCATTCAGCTGTATCAATACCTGTGGGAAGCTATCTACACCTAATTGTTTGCACAAAGCAAATTCATAATAAGCCTTCTCTTTGTATTCAGGATCTTTTAACTTAATGTAAAATTCCGTTGAAGATAAATGATATTTTTCTACAAGATGCCGGTAAGCTTCGTCATCATCGAGGTCCCTGCCTTCGTAATTTAAAGCATACTGCATATCGCTTGCAAAGTTGAGTTGTGCTTCCTGTTGGAATTCCTTAAAAATGCATAAGGCAATAGCAGGCTTTTCACTATTCATTACCCAATCACTTTTATCGGGGTTAGCGGAATGCCATAAAAAATCTTCGCCAAATTTTATACCTGTAATATCTTCAACTCTTTTATAAGCGCTGTGGATATAGGGGCCAATCTTTTCTATCGGCATTTTACTTTCACCAGTCATCATGCCACCACTTAATAATTCAATATCCAGTTGGTCATTAAAATCAACAGCAATTTTTTTCATTACCGGGCTGAAGCCAAAGCACCATCCGCAATAGGCATCGTAGCAATAGATGAGGGTGGGTTTATCCATTAAGCAAAGTTACCTCCCCGAAAGATAGCGCCTAATTCTTTTTATATTTAGTGACCCAACCTGTTCCACCGCAAAGCTCACAAATAACCCATTTGGTAACGTTGGTCTTAATATCAGAATAAATACCACTATACGTGTGTGAGTAAGTTACTTTTTCGTATTGCCCCACTCCATTACAAACGGAGCATTTTACTCTTTTGCCTTCGGGCTGTCTTTGTTGATTTTGTTGCTGACTTCCAAAAGATGAACTGCCTGTTCCCCGGTCAGTGTTGGTGGGAACTACGGGATCCCATTTAGCGTTGTATGCTTTTACCACTTCGTGTGCCTGCCGCTTAATTTCTGACTTTTGAGTTTCAGTAAGTTTTAACATTAGATTTTTTTGGTCAAGGTAGGTGCCCAGTAACATTTGGAATGCTGCGTTGATATCTTTATCGGCCGCCACTCTCACTTCATCAGCGAATATCATTTCGGACCTTTCTTTAGAAAATCCTTCGTAATTTAATTCCTTTGTAAACTTATCAGCAGCATTGTTGGCGGTTGCGGCATTATGTAGGCCTGGGCGATATATTTTCACGAGTGAATCAATAGTTTGCGCTTCAGTTTGAGTTATTGGCTTAAAAAAACTTACTTTAATTCCTACTTCATCGGCTTTATACATATACCTGTATTGTGCATCAGAAACATTTTCGTAAGCAGATACATTAAATATGCTATTTTTTTCATCGGATTTTTTAACAGACGGCATAGTCTTAATGATGCTGTCTATCTTCAATTTTAATGTAGTAAAAAAAACAGCAGACAATTCATTTTTAACAGCGCTTGATAAAATTGACCGCCATTCCCATGCTACAATGCCCTTAGATCTGTCTACTGATTCCAGGCTAATGGTATTTTGAACCGATCGCGGAAGCCTTATTACCGATGAATAGGAGTTGCGGTCAAACATATCTCTACCTAAATAATTTCCGAGAATGGATTGAACAGGTTCGGTGTTATCTGTTATGTATGCATTCAATTCGTTAATTGTTGTCTGGATATAGTAAGCCAGTGTGTCCTTGATAGGTAGCTGTTTTGTAGCAGGAGTCGCACGATGCGTCACAGCAGGCCTTGCCAAAATTTTAGGCTTAGCAGGTGAAGGATTTTTTTGAGAAAAACAAAGCAATTGAGTCAGAGTGAATATCAATGCCAGTATCAAGCGATTTTTTTTCATCATCTTATTTTTAAGAGAATAAAATTACCCACTTAGCTTTAGGAAGATAATACCGTTTCGAGGGTATTTTAATGGGCCTCCAGCCAATTCTCTCCCATGCCGATCTCTGCATCAGTTGGTACGCCGTTGGGTAATGCCAGTGCGGTTTGCATGCAATTTAAAATTACCGGCTTAATCATTTCAATTTCATCGCGGTGAGCATCAAACACCAATTCATCATGTACCTGCAATAACATTTTACTTTTAAATTTCTTTTTGCTGAACTCTTCATGAATTTTTATCATCGCCAGTTTTATCATATCAGCGGCACTGCCCTGGATAGGAGAGTTGATGGCATTGCGCTCTGCAAAACCACGAACAGTAAAGTTGGCGGAGTTAATATCTTTTAACCAGCGTTTGCGCCCCATCAGCGTTTCTACGTAACCAGTTTCCTTGGCAAAGTTGATGGTATCATCCATGTACTTCTGGATATTGGGAAATTGTTTTTTATAATTATCAATGATATCTTTTGCTTCCGCCCTCGGGATACCTAAGTTTTCTGCAAGACCAAATGCGCCCTGGCCGTAAATAATTCCAAAATTTACACTCTTGGCCTTGTACCGCATCTCTTTTGTAACTGCAGACTCTTCTACATTAAAAACTTTTGCAGCAGTGGCCGTATGAATATCCTTTCCTGTTCGGAATGCTTCGCACATATTTGTATCACCGCTGATTGCCGCAACAATACGCAATTCGATCTGTGAATAATCGGCTGAGACTAAAACATGGTCCTTATCCCTCGGGATAAAAGCTTTTCTTATCTCTCTTCCCCTGTCGGTGCGAACAGGAATATTTTGCAGGTTAGGATTATTGCTGCTCAATCTACCGGTAACAGCAACGGCTTGCGCATAGGAGGTATGCACCCTTCCCGTTTTTTTATTGATCATCAACGGCAATGCGTCTACATAAGTTGATTTTAATTTAGTATACTCCCTGAAAATTAAAATATCATCTACAATTTTATTTTGCGCGGCAAGTTTCAACAACACATCTTCGCCGGTGGCATACTGGCCGGTCTTGGTTTTTTTTGCTTTGGGATCCAACTGCAGTTTTTCAAACAACACTTCACCTAATTGTTTGGGGCTGGCTAAATTAAAACGAACGCCCGCCTGTTTGTACACACTTTCTTCGGCGATCTTTGCTTCTCTTTCTAATTCCTTACTGTAATCATTTAAAAAGGATTCATCAATACGTATGCCTTCAAACTCCATTGCGGTCAATACTTTCACCAATGGGTTTTCCACTTCATAAAAAACTTTTTCTACGGCTTTTTCTTTTAACTGGGGAAGAAAGATATTTTTTAACTGCAGGGTGATATCTGCATCTTCTGCGGCATAATCTTTTATCTTTTCAAATTCAACATCTCTCATGGTACCCTGGCCTTTACCTTTTTTCCCTATCAGTTCTTCTATATGCACGGGCTCGTAGCCGAGGTATTTCGCACTCAATGCATCCATATTTCTTTTACCATCAGGTTCTATCACGTAATGTGCCAGCATGGTATCAAACGAATTTCCCGCCAGTTCAAAACCATACCATTTCAGCATGAGCATATCATACTTTAAATTTTGCCCCACCCATGTTTTTGAAGGATCATTAAAGATGGTTTCAAATTTTTTAAGTATCGCAATGCATTTCTCCCGATCCGCGGGGCAGGGCACATAATAAGCTTCGCCGGGTTGTACAGAGAAACTTAACCCCACCAGTTCTGCATTGTTGGCATCGATGCCTGTTGTTTCTGTATCAAAGCAGATTTCTTTTTGGTTAATTAGCCTATTGATTAATTGGTTAATTAGTTCGTCCGTATTGGCTAGAATATAATGGTGCGCCGTGTTATTGATATTTTTATCAACCGTCATCCCCGTTTCTTCTGAACCGCCGACAGGGTTTGCAACCGCTGCCGGGGTTTTAAGTTCGGGCTCAATGATATTCCCAAAGAGGTCCATCTGCATATTTTCCTTTGAACTTTTTGTAGTAGAAATCCCTGCTTCGGAAGGGTTGGGGAGGCTATCTTCTCCCAATATTCTTTTGCCTAAAGTTTTAAATTCCAAAAGTTCAAAAATTTCTTTCAGTGCTTCTTTATTCATTTCCTTTATCCTGAAATTTTCTTCATGAAAAACTGCTGCAGGTATGTCAGTAATGATAGTAGCGAGTTTTTTACTCATGATGGCCATTTCTTTGCCGGCAACGATTTTTTCCCCAAGCTTACCTTTTATGTTCGCTGCATTTTGTAAAACATTTTCAAGACTGCCGTATTCTTTTAATAATTTGGCAGCGGTTTTTTCTCCTACGCCGGGTATGCCAGGAATATTATCCACAGCATCCCCCATCATTCCTAAAATGTCGATCACCTGTTCTACTTTTTCGATATCCCATTTTGCACAGATTTCCTTTGGCCCCATTATTTCAATGGTACCGCCCTGGTAAGGCGGCTTATAAATTTTAATATTGTCAGATACCAGCTGCCCGTAATCTTTATCGGGCGTAACCATAAAAACCTGGTAACCTTCTTTTTCAGCTTTTTTGGCCAATGCCCCAATAACATCATCCGCTTCATATCCATCAATGGCAACAACAGGGATATTAAAACCTTCTATGATCTTTTTGATATCGGGTACGGCTGCGGAAATATCTTCGGGCGTTTCCTGTCGGTTGGCTTTGTAGTCAGCAAAATCGGTATGGCGTTCTGTAGCAGCGCTGGTGTCAAAGCACACCGCCATATGTGTGGGGTTTTGATTTTTAATGAGGTCGATGAGGGTATTGGTAAAGCCAAATTGCGCATTGGTATTGCGGCCCTTACTGGTAATGCGTGGGTTACGGATCAATGCATAATAGGCACGGAAAACAAGGGCATAAGCATCTAACAGAAATAATTTTTTTTGCATGGCATAAAAATAAACATTATGCCTTGCTAAGAAATAAAAAAATAAAAAAGATTATTTACAGGGATATCAAATACCAGCCTGCCACTGTTATAATTTTGAGATCAGCAGGGTTTCGCTGGTCTCATTTTTAAGGCTGATGGAAGCATTGTTGATGGAATTAATATGCCATTTCGTATTTAATTTCTTTTCAAATGGCGTATCGTTATTAAAACTGATCGTGATCGTTTTAGAAATATTATCTTCCAGCCACTGGCCTTCGATCGAAGTATTGTTCTTAGTGGCGGTAACTTTTCCTGAAGCGTCAAAGCTAAAACTGTATTCTTCAAAAAGAAAGCTGTTATCGGCTGTTGCACTGCTAAAGCAATTTACTTTCCAGTATCCACGGTCTACCAGTTGTTGTGTTACTGATCTTGAAACGGTGAATTTGTCAATACTGCTGAAGGCAGCAAAGTAGATGATTACTGAACACTTTAGGGTAAAAAGTAAGAAAGGCTTTTTCATGTGTCAGGATATTATTAGGGATTCCTGACTTATAACAGTGAAATTGGCCGTTTTATTGCATATGTCCAGTAAAAATCAAAAACGGGTGGCAAGGTAGGCGGGTAACATTGCCCTCCAGGTGGGCCAATCGTGCTTCCATTCGTGGCCCCATACATCCAGTTCATAATTAATGCCTTTATTATAAAGAACACTGGCAAATTCTTTCGCTGCATCGGGAGCTTCGTAATCGCCGCTGCCGGTAAGGATATGTATATGGTTACTCCGTCGTATCTGCTCCAGCACATTGTGGTCGGTAAGGTTAGGCACATAATGCATGGGCGAATTAAAGTATACCTGGTCATCATAAAAACCCTTGGTGTATTCCATTAAATTGTAAACGCCACTCATGGCGATCACACCATTGATGAGGTCGGGGCGTTTTAAAAAAAGATTCATACTGTGTAAAGCGCCAAAGGAAGCGCCGCAGGTAATGATCGGTGTTTCCCAGGAACTGCTGTTTCTTATAAAAGGTACTACTTCATTATAAATATATTCATTGAACTGGTTTTGGCGAATGGCTTTATGTTCACCCTGCATTTCATTGTTTAACCAGCTTTCGGTATTGATACTATTCACAGAAAAGACTTTTACTTTTCCGCTGTTGATATAGGGTGCTAAGGCATCTACCAGTTGGAAGCGTTCGTATTCCAGGTAATCGGCAGCGGCAGTAGGTACTAATAATAATGCAAATCCATAATCGCCATAAGTAACGATGGGCATTTCTTTTTGCAGTGCAGGGCTAAACCAGTTGTTGATTTCTCTTTTCATAAGTTAGTTTTATTCCACAAAGATTCACAGGGAGGGATTAAGAATTTATAAGTTTGTAAAAAAATTTGCGCATCTCTGTGGCACTTACTCGAGTACCCCTTCCTTAATTTCTGTCCATAACTCACGGTAACAATTAGCTGCATAACTGCTGTTCGCAAATTCCATGATAGGTGCTTTGTGTACGCCCATTTTTTCTACGTCAGATAGATAAGGGATATAATTCTGAAAGAAACGTTTGTCTTTATACAACTCTTCCATTATTTCGTTATGCATATTTTTGCGGAGGTCGGCCATAGTAAAGAAGCACATCATCTTAGCAAGATCCAGGTCCTTTTCTTTGAAATAATCTTTTACCATATGGTAGGTGCGGATGGATAAAGTAGTGGGGATAACCGGCATCAGCACGATATCAGCAGCATTAAAGATATTTTCGCTTAAAGCACTAAAGCCAGGAGGGCAATCAATAAAAACAAAATCATATTCTTTATCCAGCTGTTTCAGGATTCCTTTCAACCGGTTCTTGTTACCTTTCATTTCTTCCAGCATGATATCAAAAGTTTTGGAACTGCTGTCGGCCGGGATAAGGTCCAGTAATTCAAAATCAGTACTCATAATACCGCTTTCAAGATCGGCATCTTTGGTGATGAGTTTTTTAATACCGGGATGCGTCTTTGGTTTTGCCTTATAATAAAAAGAAGAAGAACCCTGCGGGTCAATATCCCACAAAAGGGTTTTAAAACCATCGGCAGCGGCTAAATAAGCAAAGTTTACACAACTGGCGGTTTTACCAACGCCGCCTTTAAGATTGTACAATGCAATTGTTGTCATGATTATGATTTATAAATAATGGAGAAGTAAGATAACAAAATTTTTAAGAAATCCGCACCTTTTACCCCAGGCTCCGCTATGCAAGACTGTAAAGGCACTTAATTAAAAATACCGCTATCCCGATTCCCGCTCTTTATAACCGGCTGATGCCTTACCTCATCATCCCTGCCGCTTATGCATTCATCATATTTATGAAAGGGGTATTTGGTGTAACACAATAGGTGATTGTGCCCCAAAGTGAAGGTATTTTACTGCTTGGTGAACTGCGTATCGGGGATGCCGTGATCATATTTGCCAATAACACGGACGCATGTGCAGCGAGGCCTGCTGGTATTTTTATTGATGTGGAAACCTGGAGGAAACCCATGCAAAAGTGATAGCGGCAGGAGCGGTATCAATGATGGAACCGCAACAACCTTAGGGATATAGTTGTGGATTTAAAGATCCTTTTGGGAATGACTGGTAGCCTGCACAGTGCGAAAATGTGCAATAGTTAACCATCATAGGGTAAAGTTTCAAAAGCCTGGCATCCTTTTGAGTACACTGTTGAAATCAATATTACTTCTTCATCCCTTCCAACTCCTTCTGTAACCGGAACATTTCATCCCTCAATCTTGCAGCTTCCATAAAATCCAGGTCCCGGGCGGCTTTTTCCATTTGCTTTTTTATTTTGGTTACGCCTTTTTCCATTTGAGGGATAGTTTTGTATTCCACTTCGCCTTCAGCGGCTATAGGAACAATATCTTCATCCGCCTTGATGGAATAAGGGTTCGCAGGATCATACCCTTTTACATCCAGTACCGAACCCTGCGCCATGATCTGCTGGGTACTTTTTTTAATAGTAGTAGGCGTGATATTGTGTTCAATGTTATAGGCCATTTGTTTTTCCCTTCTGCGACTGGTTTCATCAATTGTCTTTTGCATGCTTTCGGTCATTACGTCGGCATAAAAGATCACCAGTCCATCTACATTACGGGCTGCCCTGCCCGCAGTTTGAGTAAGGCTTCTTTCATTGCGCAGGAAACCTTCTTTATCGGCATCCAAAATAGCTACCAGCGAAACTTCCGGAAGGTCTAAACCCTCTCTTAATAAATTTACGCCCACCAACACATCTATCGTACCCAAGCGCAATTGCCTCAATATCTCCACACGTTCCAGCGCATCCACTTCACTGTGAATATACCTGCATTTAATATTGATGCGCTCTAAATACTTTGTCATCTCTTCGGCCATGCGTTTGGTTAAGGTCGTTACCAAAACACGGTCGCCTTTTTTGATTCTTTTATCTATTTCATCCAGCAGGTCATCGATCTGGTTTAACGATGGGCGGATCTCTATCGGAGGATCCAATAAACCTGTTGGCCTTACCACCTGTTCGACTACGATGCCTTCGCTTTTTTCCAGCTCATAATCCGCAGGTGTGGCTGAAACAAAAATGGTTTGCCCCGTCAAGTCTTCGAACTCATGAAAATTCAAGGGACGGTTATCCAATGCACTCGGCAAACGAAATCCATAATCCACTAAAATTAATTTGCGGCTCCGGTCGCCGCCATACATACCGCTTACCTGCGGAATGGTCTGGTGGCTTTCATCCACCATTAAAATAAAATCTTTTGGAAAATAATCCAGTAAACAGAAGGGCCTGGTGCCGGGTTTTCTCCTGTCAAAAAAACGGGAATAATTTTCTATACTATTGCAATAACCGAGTTCACGGATCATTTCCAGGTCGTAGTTCACTCTTTCGGAAATGCGTTGTGCTTCAATATATTTTCCTGAATTTTTGTAATAGGTTTCCTGTGCCAGCACTTCATCCTGTATCTCGTGTATCACCTGTTGCAACATATCTTTTGGCGCAACATATAAAGTTGCCGGAAAGATTGCGGCGTTTTCCACACTGCTTATCCGCTTGCCACTGCTGAGTTCCAGTGTTTCAATAGTTTCTATTTCATCGCCAAAAAAAGTAATGCGGTAACCAAAATCTACGTAAGGCAGGTTGATGTCGATCGTATCACCTTTTACCCGGAAGGTACCTCTTGTAAAATCGCCTTCACTTCTATTGTATAAAGAATTGACAAGTGAATGTAAAAATCCCTGCCGTGAAATTTGTTGCCCCTGTGTAATGCGGATGATACCATTTTCATAATCGGTAGGGTTACCCATACCGTAGATACAACTTACACTGGCTACAATAATGATATCCCTTCTGCCACTAAGCAATTGTGCGGTGGCCTGTAGCCGCAGTTTATCCAGTTCATCATTAATGCTCAGGTCTTTTTCAATGTATGTATTACTAACGGGCATATACGCTTCGGGCTGGTAGTAATCATAATAGCTTACAAAATAGCCTACAGCATTGTCCGGAAAAAATTGTTTGAACTCACCGTACAATTGCGCTACCAATGTTTTGTTATGCGTTAACACCAATACAGGCCGCTGCACATTTTGTATCACATTGGCCATGGTAAAAGTCTTGCCACTACCGGTTACGCCTAACAGGGTTTGATAGCGCTCGCCGTTCAGTAATCCTTCGGTAAGTTGCTGAATAGCCTGCGGCTGGTCGCCTGATGGCTGATAGGGTGAATTGAGTTTGAACTGCATGCGTAATAAATTATACCGGCCGTCATGTTGTAAAGGTTGACGAGCTTAAAAAAACCGGACTGTAAATTTACCAATAATAAATATACAGTCCGGCAATATTGTTAATCGAAATTTTTATTTTACATGCCTTTCTACTGGTATATCAACTACCGCCATTGCCACCATCGTATTCATTTCATCTATCAGTGCTTCATCGTTACCGCCAAAGCCAACATTATTAAAACGAATATTACCTGGTGTATCGATAATAGCAATAAATAGTACAGTTAATTGTTGAGTTGCCTGTCTATAGCATTCTTCCTGATAAACCAGGCAATGGTGAAAGAAGGAATAATATCAGTAAAAGGAAGGAGCTCTTCTAAAAAATCCAGTACGCCGCCGATCATCCCCAACCGTCCGCCAAATAGTTTAAAAAAAACATAACCTGAAATGGGTGCCCATACCGTATCAGCAATTTCTCCCCAACCCGGAATGATATAGCTGGCCATACCAATTAAATCCATGATGATGCAAATGGCGATATTGGGTAAAAATAATTTTTCTTTGTTCATCAGGCTACAAAATATTCATTAATCCCTGCAATTCTCCTGCCAGTTATATTTGTCTAATGGGTCCAGTTATGCTTTGTCACTTTATAATTTTACTTCCATCACTTTATTATGCTTCCGGCTTTCTTCTGCCATAAAACCCATTACATGACTTTCAATAGAAGCATCAATGGTAGAAGTAAGTACCGAGGGATCGTGTTAGGATACGGCTTTTACCCAGTCCTGCGCCAGCCTCCAGTCGCCGCCGCCATGGCCGTCGGTATCCTGTTTCCATTCTGTTTTCTTCCCTGTTAAAAAATCGGTCATCACGAAAGAACTCATGTCACCCACTACATCTCCCAGGCTGCCCATTACCCTTGTTCTCCGCCCTTCATAAGAAGTAAAAGCTTCCATTGAAAAAGCCGCGGTTACGCCATCTGCAAATAAAATATTGCTGGTGTAATGATCAGGCTGGTCATTGTCCATGCGGTATACACAACGGCCATAATTCGTTGTCTTTAATTGTTCCAATACATAGGCCGCCTGTTTATCCTTATCATCAGGAAGATCAAAAACATAATTACGTTGTCTTTTCCGGTAATAAATATCCAGTGCCGAGTAAGGACATTTATCTTCCACTTTACAACCATCAGTGCAGCGGGCTGTGCTTGCTTCCGGTGCATTTTTTTGAGTGAACCATTTTAAGTTACCGAATGCCTGGATATGAGTGCAGGGTTTCTCCAGCATCCATCTTAAAATGTCCAGGTCGTGGCAGGATTTTGCTAAAATGATCGGCGTGGTGGCCTTGCTGTTATGCCAGTTGCCTCTTACATAAGAATGGCTCATGTGTATATGTTCAATAGGCTCCATATGCTGTATCCTGATGATATCACCCAGCACACCGCTTTGCATGATCTCTTTCAGTTTAACAAAATAGGGGGCGTAGCGCAAAACATGGCATACGGCAACGATTTGGCCTGTCTTTTTTGCCAATGCTAAAATATCACGGCATTCTTTTTCGCTTGGGGAGATCGGTTTTTCCAGCAACACATCATACCCCATGGCCAATGCTTTCATGCAGGGGCCATAATGTAAATTATCAGGAGTGGTGATAATAATAGCGTCAGCAAATTTAGGTCGTTTAAAAACATCTTCCCAGGTTACAAAACGGTTCTCATCTTTGATGTTGTGTTTTTTTGCGTAACGTTCATTGCGGATGGCAATAGGTTCGGCCACACCCACAATATCCAGCTGGCCGGGATACTCGAGGGAGAAACCACCGTATACGTTGCCCCTGTTACCCGCACCACAGGTAATGGCAGTCACAGGTTTATCTAATTGCAGACGTTGCTGCGGTAATAAGATGCGGTGTTTGTTCTCATCAGTGGCCCAGGAAGAAAAGGGGAGTGCAGTTGTTCCTAATGATAAACCCAATGCCCTGATCGCATCACGGCGTGTCCAGGATTTTGACATAAGCAAGCTAGTTAAAAAATGTATGCTTCAAGTTACAAATGTTTGGGTGCGAAATAAAATGATTATTTTACAGCAACAACGCCTGCTTATGAATATAGCCCCTCAACGTTTTACCGCACTGGATGTTTTTCGCGGGATGACGATCTGTTTTATGATCATTGTAAATACACCGGGCAATGGTGCTACAACATTTTCTCCATTGTTGCATGCTAAATGGAATGGCTTTACGCCCACCGATCTGGTGTTTCCTTCTTTTTTATTTGCAGTAGGCAATGCTATGAGTTTTGTAATGGCCAGGTGGAATACACTAACCCAAAGCCAGGTGTTATGGAAAATATTGAAAAGAACGGCCGTCATTTTTTTATTGGGTTACCTGATGTACTGGTTTCCCTTTGTAAAGAGAGATGTAGCAGGGGATTTTATCGCTTTCCCTTTTGACGAAACGAGGGTTTTTGGCGTATTGCAACGCATTGCAGTTTGTTATGGTATTGCCTCCCTGATCGTTTATTATTGCAGACCTAAAACAGCGGTGATACTGGCAGTAGTATTTCTTTTTGCTTACTGGATATTTTTATATGCGCTGGCTGGTACCGGCGCAGATCCTTTAAGCATGCAGGGCAATGCCGTACTTCGTATCGACAGGTGGCTATTGGGAGATATGCATTTATACCACGGTGAAGGCGTTGCATTTGACCCTGAAGGTTTACTGAGCATGTTGCCTGCAGTTGCCAATGTGATCGCTGGCTATGTTGTTGGAAAATTTATCCAGCAAAAAGGGTCCACTTATGAAGGGCTTACTATTTTATTACTTGCCGGCGCGGTGTTATTGTTTGCCGCCTATTGCTGGAACTTCAGTTTCCCGGTAAATAAAAAATTATGGACAAGTTCTTTCGTTTTATTAACGGTTGGGTTGGATTGTATCATTCTTGCCCTACTTATTTATATCGTCAGCGTTAAACATAAGATAGGCTGGACCTATTTCTTTGAAGTAATGGGCCGAAATCCTTTGTTTATTTATTTGCTTTCGGAGTTAGGTGCCACGCTATTATTCTTTTTCAGGGTAGATAATAAAACCAGCCTTTACCATTGGGCCTATACAAATATTTTTCAACCGGCGGGCGATTATACCGGCTCTTTTTTGTTCGCTGTTTCCTTTATGCTGTTGTGTTGGCTGGCGGGTTATTTTTTAGACAAGAGAAAAATTTATGTCAGGGTATGATCACC
>JBBRCB010000043.1:0-32187 GCA_038205215.1 Chitinophagales bacterium
TTACCTAAAAGAGTTCCAGGATAAAATATAAAAGATTGCCATTACCTGTAAAAGGCATTTTTTAGTTAAAAAACAAATAGTATTTAGTTGCATAAACAATAAATTGTATATTTGGACGTTCAAATTGTTCAAGCATAATTAAAATTTAAGTCTTATGATGGTTGCAACCCAATCAGCGGAGTCTGCTTTGCCGACTTCCAAACTCCCGTCCGAATCTTCCATTAATGTGGATTATCATGCATTAAAAAAAGCAGCGCTTGTTTTAAGAGCGCTGAACCACAAGCTTCGTCAGCAATTATTAAAATTAATTGAGGAAGAAAAAAAGATTACTGTTACCGAAATTTATGTTCGTTTACGACTGGAGCAATCCGTTGCATCGCAACATCTTGCTATCCTGAGAAAAGCAGGTATTGTTATTACACAGCGTGATGGTAAATTTATTTACTATGCGGTTAATTTTAAACGGATTGAAGAAATAGATACTTTTGTTAAGCAACTTGTTGGTTAACTTTTAAAAAGTATTTAAAAGCGTCCCCCTAATGGTGGGACGCTTTTTTATTTTTATCTTTGAGTAAATTCGATTTTATGTTTATCAGGCAATTATATACCGGCTGTTTAAGTGAAGCGGCATATTATATTGAAAGCGAAGGCGAAGTAGCCATTATTGACCCGCTTCGTGATACCGAAGAATATACCGCGTTAGCCAAAGAAAGAAACGCAGCCATTAAATATATTTTTGAAACGCATTTTCATGCGGATTTTGTGAGTGGCCATCTTGACCTGAGTAAACATACGGGTGCACCAATCATATTTGGCCCGAACGCGAAAACCGATTTTAAAATTTACAGCAGTAGGGATGGTGAAATATTTAAGCTGGGCAAAATAAGTTTTGAAGTGTTGCATACGCCCGGCCATACATTGGAAAGTACCTGTTATTTATTGAGAGATGAAAATGATAAGCCGCATGCGATTTTCACCGGGGATACTTTATTTGTAGGTGATGTGGGCAGGCCCGATCTGAGCAGCGGTAATTTAAGCAGTGATGAATTGGCGGGTATCATGTATGATACTATACAAAATAAAATATTGCCTCTTGCAGATGATATCATTGTGTATCCTGCGCATGGCGCCGGAAGCAGTTGCGGAAAGAATCTTGGTCCTAATACATTTAGTACTATCGCTGAAGAAAAGCGGGGCAATTACGCATTACAACCTCAAACCAAAGAAGCTTTTATAAAAGCAGTAACAGCAGGATTAACAGAACCACCAAAATATTTTTCAGTAAATGCTGAAATAAATATGAAAGGTTATAACAGCCTGGATGATGTAAAACAAAAAGCATTAACGCCATTGAGCATTGATGCATTTAAAAAATTAATGGCAGAAGAGGTAATGGTGTTAGATACCCGTAATGGAGATACATTTACTCCTGGTTTTATACCAGGCAGTATTTTTATTGGTTTGGAAGGTCGTTTTGCAGAATGGGCAGGTAGTTTATTGCCTTTTGATAAACCCATGATCCTGGTTACTGAACCTGGCAGGGAAGAAGAAACTGTTATCAGGCTTTCAAGAGTAGGTTTTGATAAAATGCTCGGCTACCTGGAAGGAAGTTTTGAAGCATGGAAAGCTGCGGGTGAAAAAGTAGATATGATCATTAATATTGAAGCTGATGAACTGGCCATGGATATTCCCCATGATGAACATTTAGTGGTAGTGGATGTAAGAAGAGCAACGGAATTTGCCGACGGCCACGTAAAAGGTGCGCAGAATATACCCCTGAATGAGATGAATGATGTAGTCACCATCGCCAACTTTGAAGAAAATCAGAACCTGTATGTTCATTGCGCAGGAGGCTACAGGAGCGTTATTGCTTCTTCCCTTATCAAACGCCAGGGCATTCATAATTTGAGAAATATTGTTGGTGGATGGGACAAAATTAAAGAAGAGAAAACCATCATTACGGAGAAGGATACCAGCGTATTGAATTAGCCAGCAGGCGCAGCTGTTTTTTCATCTATCCACAAGTCCCTATACTCGTTATTCCATTCAAACTTGAAACGCCGGTGGCTCCATAAATAATTGGCCGGATCTTCCCTGATCGTTTTTTCCAGGATATCCCTGTACATATTGGTGAGTTGACCCACGCCTGTTTGGCCACCTTGTTCAGTTAATAAATGGGCTTCAAACTCATAATGCCCTCTTTTAACTCTTTTAAAGCCCACAAAAATAACCGCGGCATTATTTAATCTTGCTCCTTTCTCGGGACCTTTTACAAATGGTACCGGCCTTCCAAAAAAATTTAGCCAGTAACTATGAAGGGGGCTTCCGGGATTTTGATCTGCCCCAAGTGCCAGCATATATTGTTTTTTAAAAACATCATTCCTTTCATTTTTAAAATCACTGGCACTTACCATAATAGTACCATAGCGGCTTCTCATGTCAAAAAATATCCTGCCAATTATTTTATTTGTTATAGGCGAATAAATGCCGACAAAAGGGATCTTTAAATTAAAGGCGTATAATAAATTGGCAAACTCCCAGTTAAACTGGTGACCGGCCATTAAATTAATATTATACCCTTTATCAATAAGCTCATTGATCATTTCAAAAGAACCCTTTGACCTTTTTAACAATTGTTTTTTTGAAATGGAAATAAATTTCAGGGTTTCAATGAAGGTATCTGCAAAGTATTTATAAAATTGCCTTGCTATCGCCTGCCTCTCTTCTTCAGTTTTTTCAGGAAAAGCGATTTTTAAATTATTCAGCACAACAACCCTGCGGTATTTAAAAACGTTGGCTAATAAAAAGCTGGTGCAGTCGCTAATAAAATATAAAATAAAAAAAGGAAGCAGGGAGAGCAAATACAATAAAGGAAAAACAATATAATACATTAGCTGATTTTACGATGCAAAACTGTGGTGAATGGTGAAGTTACAGTTTAGTTTTAAGTAAACAATTGAATTGATTTTAGTACATACTTATCCAAGAAGATTTCCATATTCTGGCATCCATTCAAATTTAAAACGCCGGTGACTCCATAAATAATTGGCAGGATCATTGGTGACCGTATCCTGCAGTGCATCCCGGTATAAGCAGGTCAACTGCCCACGCTGGCTGATTTTTGACGCATCGTCAGTAAGTAACACTGACTCAAAATGATAATATCCTCTTTTTATTCTTTTAAAACCAACGAATACTACTGCTGATCTTTTTCGTACAGCACTTTTTTCAGGGCCAATTAAGAAAGTTGTAGGTCGGTTAAAGAAATTGATCCAGTAACCTGACTTGGGTGTAGCTGGCGACTGATCGGCTGCAAGTACCAATGCATACTGGCTGTTGAATACATGGTGCAGCTTGCTGCCAAATTCGCCGGGGCTTACCAATATAGCATTGAACCTTGTTCTTATTTTATACATTAACCGGTTAAATATTTTATTTTTTACCGGGAGGTAAACGGTTACAAAGGGCACTTTCAGTTCAGAAGAATACAAAAGATTAGCGTATTCCCAATTAAACTGGTGGCCGCAAAGCAGGTTGATCGTTTTTCCTTCACTTATTAATTTGTTGATGATATCATAAGTGCCAGTTGTTCTGCTCTGTATTTGTTTTTTGGAAATAGAAAGGAATTTTATCGTTTCAACAAAGGAGTCTGCAAAGTATTGGTAAAATTGTTTGGCGATATTTTGTCTTTCTTCTTCAGATTTTACAGGGAAGGCTATCTTTAAATTATGCAGTACACTATCTTTCCTATATTTAATGATACGGTGTAATAAAAATGCAAAAAAATCGCTGATGCCATATAAAATAAAGAATGGCAATAACGAAATCAAATACATGAAACCGTAAACCAGGTAATACATTGAATTAAATTGATGAGTAAAGTAAATTTAGTACAAGAGTGCGACGCAACGATGCCCGATAGCATTACAAAAGCTGGTTATAAAAATTACAAAACAATATTTTGTACCATTACTGATTTCCCGGGATAATCGGTGTTGAAATGCAGCCCTCTGCTCTCGTGCCTGAACTCTGCGCTTTTTACAATCAGGAATGCTACGGTGATCATGTTGCGCAGTTCGCATAACTGCGGCGATACGTTTATTTTTTTATACAACTCTTCAGTTTCTGCAAATAACAGGTCCAGCCTTTTCATGGCTCTTTGCAAACGTTCATTGTTTCTAACAATACCCACATAATCGCTCATCAGTAATTTTAATTCTTTTACACTTTGTGTGATCAGGATCATTTCTTTGGGTGAAGAGGTTCCGTCTGCTTTCCAGTCAGGTAAATTTTTATTGTATTGCTGCTGGTCGATCTTTTTTACTGCGTCCATATAAGCACGGTGTGCAAATACCATTGCTTCCAAAAGCGAATTGCTTGCTAAACGGTTAGCACCATGCAGGCCTGTACTGGCACATTCTCCGGCAGCATATAGATTTTTAACAGAGGTTCTTGCATCTTCATCAGTTTTTATTCCCCCGCAACTGTAATGCGCAGCAGGTGCAACGGGGATCAAATGTTTAGTAATATCAATCCCTATACTCAAACATTTTTCATAAATATTCGGGAAATGTTCCACAAATTTTTCTTTGGAAAAATGGCGGCAATCTAAAAAAACATTTTCAGTACCTGCTACTTTCATTTCGTTATCAATCGCACGGGCAACAATGTCACGTGGCGCAAGATCTTTTCTTTCATCATAACGTTCCATAAATGCTTCGCCGTTATGATTACGCAAAATTCCGCCATCACCCCGAACGGCTTCAGTAATTAAGAAACTTTGTCCGCGTACGCCAGGCTCATATAATGCCGTAGGATGAAATTGGATGAACTCCATATTTTCTATTCTTCCTTTTGCGCGGTATACCATGGCCACACCATCTCCTGTTGCAATGGAAGGATTGGTAGTAGTGCGGTACACCTGGCCGTTACCACCCGTAGCCAATAAAGTTATTTTGGATAATATCTTTTCAATCTTATTACTGGAAAGGTTCAATACATACACGCCATAACATTCAATATCCGGTGTTGATTTTGTAACGAGGTAACCTAAATGATGCTGTGTGATAATATCCAGTACAAAACAATGGCTGATCAAAGTAATGTTGGGCTTTTGTTTTATGGCATTCAATAGTGCCCTTTCCATTTCCTGGCCGGTTACATCTTTGTGGTGCAGTATCCTGAATTCACTATGGCCGCCTTCTTTTCCCAGTTTAAAATCACCACCGGGGTCTTTGTCAAACTGTGCCCCCCAATCGATGATCTCTTTTATTCTTTCCACGCCTTCTTTGACTACGATCTCCACGATATACCTGTTGCATAAACCATCGCCTGCGATCAAAGTATCTTCAATATGCTTTTCAAAACTGTCTTTATCAAAATCCATTACCCCTGCAATACCGCCCTGGGCATACTTGGTATTGGTTTCATCGCTTTGAGCTTTCGTTAGGATGGTCACTGTTTTATCCGGGCATTCCTGTGCTACTTTTAAAGCATACGTAAGTCCTGCTATGCCGCTGCCAATTACCAAAAAGTCTGTTTGCATATTCGTAATTCAAAAGTTAAAAGTCAAAAAACAAAAGCGTAAAATTAAAGTGTCAGCGTCATTTTGATTTTTTACTTTTGAATTTTGTTTATTATATTTCTACCCAGGCTTCATTCTCTTTTAATAAATTAATGAGTTCATCTACTGCAATCGCACTGTCGATGTTTCTTTTCACTACTTCTTTACCTTTATACAATGTGATCTTACCAACGCCGCTACCAACATAACCAAAATCCGCATCCGCCATTTCTCCAGGGCCATTCACTATGCAACCCATGATAGCGATCTTCACTCCTTTTAAATGATTGGTGACAGAACGTATCCTGGCAGTAGTTTCCTGCAGGTCGAATAAAGTTCTCCCGCAACTGGGACAGCTGATATATTCTGTTTTGGAAATCCTTGTTCTTGTAGCTTGTAAAATGCCGAATGCAATAGAGTTTAATAATTTTATTTGAGGCGTAATTGCAGCATTGCCCAAATGATGGTCAAAACTAACACCGTCACAAAATCCATCTAACAATAAACCGCCGGCGTCAATCGCATAATGGATAAGGCTTTCATCCATGGTTGCATCATTGCTGTCGCAAATGATCATCGCAGGGTTTTGAATTTCGTTACTCACCAGTTCCACGAACATCCTGCGGATACTTTGTAATGCATTTTTATTGGTAGAACTTAAACCCAATACTGCGGTTTGATCTGTTTTAAGTTTTGCAAATAATTTTATTAAGGATTGATCGGGATAATTTTCAGAATAACAATCAATCATTACAAAATTGATCTGAGCAGATTTAAGCACCAGATCATTCAAATATTCTTCTGCAGTTAAAATGGGAACATATTTTTCTGCAAGGCTTTTATCCGCCGTAGTAACCTGCAGCCATGCTATATGATAGAGTATAACTTTTAAGGTACCCGGCAAGGCAAAATCCAATTTTGTACCAGTGAAAATATAATCCGCTGCAGCATCCCCAATATTCCATTTATCTGTAGCCGCATCATACGTGTAGCCAATATTTTGCAGGTGTGCGGGAGTAATTTTTTCGAGCTTACTCAGGTCAGCCACTACAACGGGTACATGCTTACCGCCAATATTACTTACTTCAAAGGTTGCTCTTCTTTTATATTCAAAGGGTGAATAGGATAATTTTTCAATTGCGGGTACCTGTTGACCACCGGTTGTTGTTTGTACACTGCCTGTATAACGTGTAACAATATCCTTACAAACCGGTATTTCCAATTCAGGGTCTTCCGTTAAACTTACTCTTATTGTATCGCCAATACCATCTTCGAGCAATGTGCCAATGCCAATGGCAGATTTTATCCGTCCGTCTTCACCATCCCCGGCTTCAGTAACACCTAAATGTAAAGGATAACATTCACCAAACTCTTCCATCATATGCATGATGAGCAACCGGTAAGCCTGCACCATCACCTGCGGATTGCTGCTCTTCATACTTAAAACCACCTGGTGATAATCTTCGCTTCTTGCAATACGTAAAAATTCCATGGCGCTTTCTACCATACCAATGGCCGTATCTCCATAACGGCTCATGATCCTGTCGCTTAAACTTCCATGATTGGTGCCGATGCGCATGGCGGTTCCATGTTCTTTACAAATTAATACCAGCGGTGTAAAACGTTCCCGTATCCTTTCAATCTCTTCTGCATATTCTGCATCGGTATATTCTAATTGCTCAAATTTTTTTTTGTCTACATAATTGCCGGGATTCACTCTAACTTTTTCAACGATCCTTGCGGCGATCTCCGCTGCGTTGGGTGTAAAATGAATATCGGCTACTAATGGCGTATCATAACCCCGCCTTCTTAATTCATCTTTTATATTTTGAAGATTCTCTGCTTCCTTTTTTGAAGGAGCCGTGATACGTACCAGTTCTGCACCGGCTTTAATACAACGGATCGATTGTTCCACTGTGGCCATAGTATCCATGGTATCCGTGGTCGTCATGGTTTGGATGCGAATAGGGTGGTTATTGCCCAATAAGAGATTGCCCACTTTTACCTCTCTTGTAGGAAGGCGTTTGTAAGATGTAAGGGACTCGCTGTAGAATTGCATGCTGCAAAAATAACAATAAAATGGTGGGTTTGTTTGCGGATGGCCTGATGCCCCCGTCTGGCCATGTAGATTGTTAGTAAGATCAGGCGGTCCCGATGACTCGGGACGACTCTGTTACCAATCCTTCTCCGGCTTATTAGGAGAAGCGGCATTTACTTTCTGCAATTTATCCTGCAGGTTTTTTTCCTGCTGCAATAGTGCCTTTAATTTTTCTTCCGCATCCTTCTTCGTTATTTTAGGTTGCTGCTGCGGTTGCTGTTGTTTTTTTTCTTCTTCCTTTTTCTTTTGTTCTTCTTTCTTCTTTTGCTCTTCCTTAGGTTTCTTTTGATCCTTATTATCTTTTTGCTGTTGTTGCTTTAATTGCTGCAATGCCTTTTGCAGGTTCTGCCGGGCATCATCATCCAGCGGATTTAATTTTAAAGCTTCTTTATAAGCGCTAACACATTCGGGCAGTTTTTTATTGTTCTGCAGCACTACGCCTTTATTGTAAAAAGCTTTCGATCTTTCGTCTTTTGCCGACAAATTTGTTGCAGCATTGGCATACGCCTTTACCGCTTCATCGGTCTTACTGTTCTTGTATAATGCATTACCAAGATTATATTGCGCTGTTGCGTTAGCCGGGGTTTTAGTAATCACTTTCTGGTATTGTTCCGCCGCCTTATCAAATTCATTTTTTTTATAGGCTTCATTGCCCTTTTGTATAATGGCTTTTTCACTCTGTGCAAAAACACCTGCAGGCATCATAAAAAAAGTTAAGGGCAACAATACAGCTAACTTTATTGTTTTGCTTTTGTTTATTCTAAAATGCTTTCTTTCTGACATAAACATTTCAATCAACAGCAACAGCAAAGATAACAGCAAAAAATATTGGAAAAATGTTTCGTAGTTTACCAGCGAATCTTCTGTTACGGTACGTTGGTCCATATTACTTAATTGTGCATCAAGCTTTGCTACTACTTCATCGGTATTATTGTACAGCTGATAGATACCGTTACCTTTTTCAGCGATCGTTTTTAATTCTGCCTCATTTAATTTTGTAATGACTACATTACCTTCATTATCTTTTTTTGTTTCATTGCTGGCAGCATCAATAATCGGTGCACCTTCAGGAGAACCAATGCCCACGGTATTGATTATAATACCTTCGTTTGCCATTTGCCCTGCAACCTTAGCTGCTTCTTCGTCATGATCTTCACCATCGCTTATTAAAATAACTGATTTATATTTTTTTTCTTTGGTATTAAAAGACGCCGCACAGCTTTTTAAAGCTTCGCCGATAACTGTTCCCTGTGTGGGTACAATATCCGGGTTGGCTGAAGAAAGATACATTTTTGCTGCGCCATGATCGCCGGTAAGCGGCATTTGCAGGTATGCTTTTCCCGCAAAAACGACGATACCTATCCTGTCGTTGCTGAGTTTGTCGATCAATTTTCCCAAAGCCTGTTTTGCCCTTTCGAGCCTCGTGGGTTTTATATCCTGGGCCAGCATACTTTTACTAACGTCGAGTGCTATCATCACATCGATACCATTGCGGCTTACCTTTTCTGAACCTCTCGGAGTGCGAAGATTAGCCAAGGCGAAAGTGCCCGATGCAAAAGCTGTAATAATTAAAATGAATTTTATGGCGAAACGCCGGGGAGAATAATTCTGGGTCATTTCTTTCACCAAACGTGCATCCCCAATTTTTTTTATAGTCCTCTTTTTCCAGTTGAGCACCAAAAAATACAACAATACCAAAAGTGGTACTGCTGCTATTGCCAATAAATATTCGTTGTGTTGGAATTTATACATTTACAATGAGCAAATTAGCCAATATGAAAGTAAGCAAATCGTTAAATCTACCTATAAACAGTAAAATCATCTATAGCATGAAGGCCTCCCCAATCCGGTATATCAAAATCTTTGTTACTACTATTTTTTTAAAAAATAGAACGAATGGCCGGATAAGTTATAATTGCTAAAGACAGAATGATAAAGATTATAAGAATATGCCCCTACTTTATCATCTCAAAAAATACGTTGTAACCTATTTCCTTCCTTCAAAAAAGCCCAATTGCTTTAAAATACCCTTTGTAATATTCATCCTGATATTTGGCATATCGATATTTCCTGGTGCAGCCTTTACAAATGTTACAAAAAAATACACATGGTTATTTTCTTCTACCCAGCCCACCTGCCAACCAATATTATTTTTTTGTTCATCAAAACCCCAGCCCGTTTTATAACTCAATTTGTATGCCGTATTGTCTTCCTGCAGCATAACGTTCTTTACCATTTCATGTACACTTTTCCTGAAAGGCAGCTGCTCAAAATACAAACGCTTCATCAGGCCCAATTGCTCATCGGGTGAAATTTTTAGGGTATTATTGAGCCAAAAAGAATCAATTGGGCCGCTACTATTTTTATTGCCATAACCCAGGCTGTCTATCCATATTTTCATCGTGTCTTTCCCGATCCTTCTTGCCACTTCCTGGTAATAGGGTACGCTGCTTACTTTAAAAGCTTCAGTCATACCCATATCTTTATTCCATGCCGTTGCCGTATCGCCACCAGGGAATACACGGATCCTGCCATCCCATTTTATAAGCATGGTATCGTTTAATATCCTCCCGGTTTGCAAACCAATTAAAGAGTTTACAATCTTAAAAGTGGACGCGGGTAAAAAACGTTGCGTATCCAGTGCCATATTGTACACAGTAATTTTACCGTCAATATTATTCAACAATGCAAAACAACCCTCCACTTTATTTTCGTCGAAATATTTTTTAAAGCTGTTATCTATTTTGGCTTTATTTACAATACAGGATGTAAGCAGGATGGTGCAGGAGATCACTGAAAAAAAAAGCTTATAAAAACGGGATGATGTCATCATAAAATAATATGCGTTTTAACGCCTTTAACGGTTTGGGGTATTCAAATGCTTCGCAGTGGCATCGAGTGCATCATAAAATTTTTGCCCGAATTTCCTGGTGAGGGATTCTTTTAAAAAAACATATACCGGCACTTTCAATTTTTTTCCAAGGCTGCAGGCGGCTTTACAACTATCTTCCCGGGGTTCGTAATTAACGTATACGTTTTCGCTGCGTTTGCTTTCTTTAGTGATCACGGGAAAAAGGTGGCAGCTGATCGGTTTTTTCCATTCTGTTTTACCATCAAGATAAGCTTGTTCAATACCGCATTTTACGATACCCTGTTTATCTTTAATTCCATATACACAAACCTTGCTGTGGATAGTGGGTGTAACCCATCCATACTCTTTATCATAAACGTACCGGCCCTGTTTTTCAATCTCTCTTTTACTTTCTTCATTTAAATAAGGCAATATTTTATCGAATACTTCATTAATATTTTTTAATTCTGTTTTTTCCAGCGGGGCTCCCGCATCACCGTCAACACAACAGGCGCCCTTGCATTTACTGAGGTCGCATACAAATTGCTCCTTTAAAACCTGGTCACTTACCAGTATATTGTCAATCACGATCATGAGGCCAAAGATAAAGCAAACGAAGAGGGAAATAAAATATTGTAGAGACTTATTAACTGTTATTTAAGTGGGGGTGCCTGCTGTTTATTAATCCACTTGAATGTATTGATCATATGCTCAATATCTTTTTGTAAAAAATCCTGCACCGGCCTTAATGAGTCCGCATTGGGCGTTACATCAAAGTATAAAGCGCCCCTTATAAAATTCCTGCTGGTATCACTTAAAAAAAATTGTTTGGCCGTTGCTGCATTGCCACCGACCCTGAAAAAAACACCGGCAACACCATTTGCAGTATGCATAACGCTATCTTTTATGGAACTGGTTATGGCCTGGTTTTTATTGGTCAGGTTAAACGCATCGTTTACGAGGTTATCAAATATATTCACTGCTGAAGAATCCTTATAACTGCCATCGGCTTGCTTTATCTTATAAGTAGCTTTTCCGCCAATGATCTTATAACTTAAAAAAATCCTCCCGCCAAGTTTAGGGAAGTCAATATTTATCCAGTAAGGATTTTCGGGATTACTGTCGAAGTAAGTACTGTCTTTAACAATGTTTGCGTATACAGGGTATTCAAAACTGTAAGGAAAACCCTCCTGTTGAAAAATGGTATATTTTCTTTCCGGCAGGTCTACTTTAAAATAGCCTTTCTTCCTGGAAGTATAGGTAGCGTTGCAGGAGCTAAGCGCAAAGTACAATGTACAAAGAAGCAGGGCGGCCGTGTGATGTAGGAGGTATTTTTTGATTGTCATTTGTTTTAGCAACTTTCGTTTTATGCTGTACTTTTCCCTTTGTATTTTTTCTTAGTCCGTTCTTTTTAAAATAACTTTTACTTTATCGATCCTGTTTTTATTGATCTCCAGGGGAATAAAAGTAAACCCATCATTTATGATTTCTTCATCTACCTGTGGGAATTCGCCTGCAATTTCTAAAACCAGTCCCGCCAGCGAATCACTGTCGCCACGTACATTTTCGAATGTATCAATCTGCAGGCCCAGGGCTTTACACACATCATTGATCATTGTTTTACCTTCAAAAATATAAGTAAACTCGTCGATCTTTTTATTCGCACTTTCCTCGTCATCAAATTCATCTTTGATATCGCCGATGATCTCTTCCATGATATCTTCCAGCGTTACTATGCCCGATGTGCCGCCAAATTCATCTACCACTACGGCAAAATGATTCCTCCTGTTTCTGAATTCCTGTAACAGGTCTTCGATTAATTTTTGTTCATGTACAAAAAAGGGTAACCGCATCAGTTGATGCCAGTTATAATCATCAGGTTCACTTAAGTGCGGCAAAAGATCTTTAGTGTGCAACATGCCCACCACTTCGTCGAGGTTATTTTTATACACCGGTAAACGGGAATAGTGCAGTTCTTCCACTTTTGTTATAGCGGCAGCAAAATTACTGCTGACATCGATGCCGCTAACATCCAACCGTGTACGCATGACCTGTTTAACTGTAGTATCGCCAAATTTTCTTATCCCTTTCAGGATCTGCTTCTCCTCTACCGTTGCTTCGTGTTCAGGCAGCAGGTCTATAGCGTAATCAAGGTGGCTGCTATCCATTGCAGCAGTATTATCAGAAGAAAATTTCTTTTCAATACCATCACTCCATCTTACCATGCGCCTGCTGAACCTGTAAAAAACGCTGTTGAATATTTCAACAATAAGTGAAGCTGTTGCTGCGAACCATATTTTATGATGCGTGGCCCAAACCTTTGGCAAAACTTCTGCAACCAATACCAGTAAAACAGTAACTGCTACAACTTTTATAAGGAAGGAAGAAATAAAATTAAAATGCAGTCCGCCAATCCAGCCATCAATTAAAATATTCAGGATGAGTATAATGCCGATGTTCACAAAACTGTTGGTGATCAGCATTGAAGCCAACAGGGTTTTTGGTTGCTCCAGTAAATTAACGATGCGACGGTATGCAGGCTGTTGCTTGGTTTTAAGTATATTGATGTCTTTAAAAGTCAGGGAGAAAAAAGCTACTTCGGATCCAGCCAGTAAAAAAGAAATGATCAGGAATATAAATACCAGGAAAATAAGTACTGCGTTGGCTGCAAGGGTTATTGCCAATAAGGTTAATGGAAGTTGTGGAATAAAACTGAATACCGAATGATAATCCAAAATAAAATTTTTATGTAAATAATTGCAAAGTTATTTCAAAACTTCACCTGTGAATGCCCATGATAAAAGTGGTGTTAAAAGGGTAATCTTTCCGTACCATCATCAATGGGGGGAATATCTGAACCCCCCATTCCTTCCATTCCCTCTATACCTGTGGCGGGATGAGTGCCGTCGCTCCTTTTTTCCAGCATAATCAGATTATCACCAACAATTTCAGTTGCAAATTTTTTATTGCCGTCTTTATCTTCCCAGCTTCGTGTTTTTAAACGGCCCTCGATATAAACAAGACTTCCTTTGTGCAGGTATTTTTGTGCAAGATCAGCGAGGCCACGCCATAAAACAACCGTGTGCCATTCCGTTTGTGAAATCAATTTACCACTTCTGTCTTTGAAAGTTTCCGTTGTGGCCAATGAAAATTTTGCTACCCCGATATTCCCTTCCAAAAATTGTATATCAGGATCCTTACCCAAATTCCCAATTAACATTACCCTGTTTACGCCTCTCATAAAATTTAATTTAAAGAATGTGTCCTGTTCGCTTACTGCAGGCTATAACAAATTTAAAGATACATTTTTATCTTTCAAATAGGTCGTTATCAATTTGGGGAAAGGCAGTGCTGCAAGTTCTTTTGGTGAAACAGGTTCATACCCATCTAATTGGGTTGGCTTTTTTAATTTTATCCCCGCAAATTGCCCGTGTATCGTTTGATGAGTGAGCTTCTGGCTATATAGTCTGGAGATTTGATCGATGCTAAATTGATGCTTTCCTAAAACTTTTTTAAATGCTGGCTGCTCCATTAATATAGCCACTTCAGTTGCCGCAGTAGATTCAATAAGCAAAAACTCATAAAGATTTTCCCAAATGTCTTTCACGCCCCGTTTGCGCACGTATACTTTATTGCCGGATTCAATAATAAAATAAAAAAACCACCTTGTTTTTTGAGTTATCTTTTTTTCTTTTACGGGCAATAGATCTACTGAACCCTGTAAATATGCAAAGCATTTTTTTTGTAAGGGGCATTGGATGCAAAGTGGCAGTTTTGGTTTACATACTACAGCACCGAAATCCATCAGTGCCTGGTTATAGATACCCGGTTGTTTCTTATCCAACAACTCATTGGCAAGGGCCGTAAATATTTTCTTTCCATCAGTGCTATCAATTGCTGTATTGTTGCCGAAAAAACGCGATAGCACTCTGAATACATTGCCATCCACAACGGCGTAAGGTAAATTGTAGGCAAAGGAAGCGATAGCGGAGGCTGTATACGGACCCACTCCTTTAAGTGCTAAGATAGCTTCATAGTTATCAGGAAATTTACCTGCATATTCTTTTGTAACCTGGCTTGCCGTAGCAATTAGATTTTTACAACGGGTGTAATAGCCCAGGCCTTCCCAGAGTTTAAAAACTTTTGTTTCAGGTGCTTTAGCCAGTTTTTCAATAGTTGGAAAAGCCGCGACAAAACGGTTGTAGTAATGCCAACCCTGTTCTACCCTGGTTTGCTGTAAAATGATTTCACTTAACCATATCTTATAGGGATTTTTTTCCCCTTTCCATGGCATGGGACGGTTATTGGTGAAACTATTCCATTGTAAAAGGCTTTCCGTAAAATATTTTTTTAAATTATTCATACCACAAATAGTCTTTTATAAAGGTTTTGTCACAACATATTTATACATATCAAATAAAGGACATAATATTAATAATCAACTAGTTACTTCATTTTTTATCAAAAAATATTCTTCTTCAGAAGCAACAAAGTACCTGATAATCACCAACTTATTTGGAATTTTGGAGCGTAATTTGTAATTTACCTAAAGAAATATAAATAATCTATCATGAGAAAAGCAGATCTTATTAATCAAATTTCCGAAAAAACCGGCATTCCTAAAGTAGATGTTTTGGTTACGCTCGAAACAATGTTTAAAGAAGTGAAAAAATCCTTAGCAGAAGGGGAGAATATTTATATACGGGGTTTCGGAAGTTTTATAACTAAAAAGAGGGCCGCTAAAATTGGCCGGAATATTAAAAAAAATATAGCTGTCGAGATACCAGAGCACTTTATACCCGCCTTCAAACCTGCGAAAGAATTTATGCAGGAAATAAAATCGTCTAAAAACGTTAAAGAGACCCCGAAAACAAATGAGGAAAGCGAAGACTAATGTACCTTTGCGTTCTAAATTTTTATTTTGAATAAACAATTATTGCTTGCGGCTGCAGGCCTCATTTTAGTAGCCTCTCTTTTCTTTTTTGGGCGAACAGTTGAAAAAAAAACAAATAAGCCTGCTTCTACGGCTACTCAAATTTCTGCTGAAACATTTAATATTACCCGTTTTATAAGCCAATCTAAAGAAAAACTTACTCCCCAACAGGCAGTCACCCTGGGCAAACTGGAAAACAGTATTACCCGAGGAGATGTTATGAACCAGCAGGTTGAAGCCAATAAACAGCTTGCTGCATTTTGGAAAGACAGTATGCATTCTTTTGAACCTTATGCTTATTATTTATCAAACGCTGTTAAGTTGGAGAATTCAGAAAAAAACCTCACCTTTGCTGCCCAATTAATTTTGGATAACCTCCGGGGAGAACAGGACCAGGTAAAATTAAGCTGGAAAGCTGAACAGGCAATAGGGTTATTTGAACAGGCAATCAAACTGGACCCGGAAAGTGATGATTTAAAAATTGGATTAGGCAGTTGCTATATATATGGCAAAGGCAGATCAGGAAGGCCGGAAGAAGCCATGAAAGGAATACAGCAATTGCTGTCTGTAGTTCGAAAAGATTCTTCCAATATGAAGGCGCAGTTGGTTTTAGGTGTAGGTGGCTTTGTTTCGGGGCAATATGATAAAGCGATTGACCGTTTAACTAAAGTGGTAAAAGAGCAACCCGGTAATTTAGAGGCCATTGCATTTTTGGCCGATGCCTATGCAAGTAAGGGAGAAAAAGCAGCAGCTATCAAATGGTACCTGATAATGAAGAGGGTGGCTAACAGCCCCGAGTACGACAAAGAGATTGATCAGCGAATTAAGCTTTTGCAATAAATTAAAGAACACAACGAATTAAACATATTATTTTAAACACAAAAAAGACTAGGTATGCCTTGTGGTAAAAAGAGAAAACGTCATAAAATTGCAACACACAAGCGTAAAAAACGTTTAAGAAAGAACCGCCATAAGAAAAAATAATTTTTTTTCCTAGTGGTGCCGCGAATCTTCATCCCGGCCTATTTAACTGTATACACTGCAGGCTTGCCGCTATTAAAATAGCGCTACCAGTGTATGCGGTGATGTTTCCTTTCCGTGATGTATAGGGTCTTTAAAAAAATTACACTTGACCAAGGAACTTATTATTAACGCTGCATCGCAGGGGGTTGAGATTGCCCTGCTTGAAGATAAGAAGCTGGTGGAACTGCACAGTGAAAAGACTGATGCAACCTTTGGCGTAGGAGATTTATATCTTGGAAAAGTAAAAAAGCTTATCCCGGGTTTAAATGCTGCTTTCGTTGATGTAGGTTTTGAAAAAGATGCCTTCTTACATTATACCGACCTTAGCCCTTATGTTCGTTCTATATTAAAATTTACTACCGAAGCTATTAATGATAAAACAGAAACCGGTTTTGACTTTGCTAAATTTAAAGTAGAACCGGAAATTGTTAAGACCGGTAAGATTACGGAGATTCTAAGTGGACGCCCCAACATTTTAGTTCAAATTTTAAAGGAACCTATTGCGGCCAAAGGACCCCGCCTTAGTTGTGAATTATCATTACCTGGCCGTTTTGTAGTAGTTACCCCTTTTAATGATATCGTAGCTGTTTCCCGTAAGATCCATTCTTCGGATGAAAGAAAGCGTTTACAAAAAATTATCGAAGCCATTAAGCCTAAAAATTTAGGTGTGATCGTTCGTACAGCCGCAGAAGGAAAACATACCGCTGAGCTGCATGAAGACTTATTGAGTTTAATTGCTACATGGAAAACAATACAGACCAACTTAAAGGGCGCCACACCACCTGCTAGGATTTTGAATGAATTGGGCAAAACAACCAGCATATTAAGAGACCTGCTAACTGAAGATTTCAATAAGATCGTAGTAAACGATAAAAATATTTTTAGCGATACCAAGACCTATATTCAGCGTATCGCTCCCGATAAAGCTGACATTGTTTCTTATTACAATAACGGCTCTCCAATATTCGATAGTTTTGGCGTTACCAAACAGGTGAAAGCTGCCTTTGGTAAAACGGTTAACCTTCCCAGTGGTGCTTATTTAATTGTTGAGCACACCGAAGCTTTGCATGTAATTGATGTGAACAGCGGTTATAAAAGCGTTAGCAATAACCAGGAACAAAATGCCCTGGAGACAAACCTTGAAGCTGCCGACGAGATCGCCAGGCAGTTGCGTCTGAGAGACCTCGGTGGGATCATCGTGGTCGATTTCATTGACATGAAGCTGATGGAGAATAAGAAAAAACTGGCCGATGCTATGGAGCAGTTGATGCGTACCGACAGGGCCAAGCATGCTGTTTTACCTATCAGTAAATTTGGGCTGATGCAAATCACCCGCCAGCGCATGAAGCCGGAAATGACCATCAATACAACCGAAGTCTGCCCAAGCTGCGACGGTACAGGAAAAATCTCTTCTACCTTGATACTGGAAGACGAAATAGAAAAGAACCTCAACTACCTTATCATGCAAAAGCATAAGGGCCTAACAGTTGAAGTTCATCCTATCCTGTATGCTTATCTCACCAAAGGCATTTTTTCTTCCAAACTCGGTAAATGGAAACGTAAGTTCAAGCAAAAGATCAAGCTTAAAGAAAATACGAATTACCACCTTACGGAGTTCCACTTTTTTGATGATAGTGATGAAGAGATCAAATTGTAACAATTAGATCCTTACATTCTTTCCAAGTATTTTAATTAATTCTATTCTACCAAGCCGGTTCCCGATCAATGGCTAAAGGAAGTCATATCCAATTTAGATTAGGTTAAAATAAAAAGGGGCAGAATGCTCTGCCCCCTATCAATAAAAACTTTGATTATTAGTGTTGGTGATTATGCATCATGCCATTCAATTCTTCTCCAGTTACGTCCTTCTCTTTTGGTTTTACCTGTGTTTCTAGCCAACTAAATAATTTATCGGTGATTAAACGGCGGTAACTGCTGTCTACCTGTTTCTCATCTTTCATCATACGGTCAATATAACTTTCGATCCAACTGGTATCTTCACCTAAATTCATTGTGCCAAAATAACGCATCACCTCTGCTTTCATATTATCTCTTAACTCTTCGTTGGTAACCTGCAGCTTATTATCCTGGATCAGCTTATCGCTTATTAAGGTCCATTTTAGCTGGTTGCTAAAGCCAGGGAATTCTGCTTCCGCTTCTTCAGCAGACTTAGGTTTTTCACCACCGGTTTGCAACCAGCGCTTTAAAAAATCTTCAGGAAATTCCATTTTCGTTTCATCGATCAGGTAATGATACAATTGGTCCTGTAACTGGTTACGGCTTTGTGCATCCCAGTAAGCCTGAATTTCTTCTTTGATGGAAGCCTTTAATTCATCAGCTGTTTTAATATCTTTCCCGGGATAGACCTCTTTAAAGAAATTTTCATTCATTTCTCTTTTCTCTACCAGGCCGATCTTAACGATCTCCAGGTTGAAATATTTTTTTGCAGCTTCCTTATCATCCTTTTCATAGCCAAGGTCCTGCAAAATCATCGCCAGTTTATCTTCATCGAAAGCTTTACTTAATTGCAGGGTAACAATATCACCCAACTTTTTACCCATGAATTTTTTCTGCGTAGCTGCGGTTAAATATTTCAGTATCACAGAATTTTCTTTAGATACACCCGCTTCAACTGCTGTGCCTTCCTTATCTGCTTCTTTAAATAAAATGTTGAGGACATTCTCTTCGTTATCGATGGTTTCGGGTTCGGTCATCTTACCGCCTTTGATCTGCATACGGTTAACTTCTTCGTCTACCATTGCATCCGTAGCCTTTACTTTATGCAACACCACTTTGGCTTTGCTGATCTCCGCCAGGGAATAAGCCGGCTTTAAACCCATTTCAAAACCAAACTCGTAATCAGCAGGATTATTGATATCCATTTTTGATATGTCGCTCGTTAATGGCAAAGGCTGGGCAAAAATCTCCGGCTTTTCTGTACTCAGGTAATTGTACAGTTCTTTTTCTACCGTTTTGATTACTTCGTCTGTAAAGATCGAACCACCATACATTTTTTTTATCATCCCTGCAGGAACCATTCCCTTTCTAAAGCCCGGGATATTTGCCGTCTTGCTATACTCTTTCAGTTTTTTATCAAATGCAGGAAAATAGTCGTCTTTACTAACTTTCACGATCAGTTTGTCGTGTAATAAACCAATGTTTTCTCTTACTACTGTAGCCATTTTTAAGTATTTATCTGTTTAATATAGAACAAGGAACAAGGAATATTGAAGTTCTTTATTCATCATTCCTTGTTCCCTGTTTGTTATTCTTTTGTCCGGATGATAGGGGTCGAACCTACATGGATTACTCCGCCAGATCCTAAGTCTGGTGCGTCTGCCAATTTCGCCACATCCGGTTTTTAAATATAATTTCTCAAAACCCGGTGCGTCTGCTCCTGCCCTTTGGCAGGACCACACCCGGTTAGGGGGTGCAAAAGTAAGGGATTTCAACAAAAAATGGAAACAGAATTGTTTTCCGTAAATTCGTTATTACTGATGGAAACGATAATCGATATACCCAAATACAACCTCAGTGAAGAGGAGGAAAAGAAAGAGATACTGCGACAGTACCGGGGCTTATTACGCGTTTTAAAACCCAAATTAAAACCCGGCGATAAAGAGTTGGTTAGAATAGCTTTTGAAATGGCTGCCGAGGCCCATAAAACCATGCGGCGCAAGAGTGGTGAGCCTTATATCCTGCATCCGCTGGCTGTAGCCAAGATCTGCGTGGAGGAAATTGGGCTCGGTGTGCGAAGCACCATTTGCGCTTTATTGCATGATACGGTAGAAGATACTGATGTTAGCCTGGAAGATGTAAAAAGGGAATTTGGCATCGAGATCGCCAAGATCGTGGATGGTCTTACCAAGATTAGCACTGTGATGGATACCAACACCACCCAGCAGGCCGAAAACTTTAAGAAGATCCTGCTTACGCTGACAGATGACCCGAGGGTGATATTGATCAAACTGGCTGACCGTTTACACAATATGCGTACGATGGACAGCATGAAACGGGAGAAGCAGTTAAAGATCAGTAGCGAAACGGTGTATGTATATGCGCCATTGGCGCACCGTATGGGTTTATACAATATCAAAACAGAAATGGAAGACCTGGCCATGAAATATATGGAGCCGGACACCTATCGTTATATTGCCCAAAAATTAAGCGATACCAAAAGAGAAAGGACTAAATATATCAATGATTTTATAAGGCCTTTAAAAGAAAAACTGGAAAAAGCCGATTTTGATTTTGACATTTATGGCAGGCCAAAAAGTATACATTCTATCTGGACGAAGATGAAAAAGAAAGGCGTAAGCTTTGAAGAAGTGTATGACTTATTTGCCATCCGGATTTTAGTAAATACTTCTTTAGAAAAAGAAAAGGAAGAATGCTGGAAAGTGTACAGCATCATCACTGATGCCTACAACCCTTCACCTGAACGCTTAAGAGACTGGTTGAGTAACCCCAAGAGTAACGGTTATGAAGCACTGCATACAACAGTGATGGGCCCACAGGGCAAATGGGTAGAAGTGCAGATACGTACCAAACGCATGAATGAAATTGCAGAAAAAGGTTTGGCCGCTCACTGGAAATACAAAGAAGGAAAAGATGACGAAAGCCGTTTTGATAAATGGTTTCACCAGATAAGGGAAGCATTAGGCAACCAGGATACCAACTCACTGGATTTTTTACAGGATTTTAAAACTTCATTTCTTGCGGAAGAGATTTATGTATATACACCAAAGGGTGATATCAAAATGCTGCCTATTGGAGCAACAGCGCTTGATTTTGCTTTTAGTGTACACACTGCAGTGGGAAGCCGTTGTATTGGTGCAAAAGTCAATCACAAGCTGGTACCCATTGGCCATAAGCTGCGCAGCGGCGACCAGATAGAGATCATCACCAGCGCCAAACAAAAGCCTAACCAGGAATGGCTGAACCAGGTGGTGACTACCAGGGCAAAAACAAAGATCAAGGATACTTTAAAAGAAGAAAAAAGAAAAGTGGCTGAGGATGGCAAGTATATCCTTCAAAAAAAACTGGAGGCGATTGGTGGCATGATGACACAGCACAACATGGAAGAACTCGCTTCTTTTTACAAACTCAATTCTTCTCTTGACCTGCTGTATGAAATTGCTATTAAAAAGATTGACCTTAAAGAATTAAAAGATTTTACTGCATCGGGCGACAGGTTATTCCTCCCCAAACCTGTAAAACCGGAACATGAAGAAAAACATGATGCTGATCACCACAAGCATCCTGCAAAAAAAGATAAAGATGCAGAGTTAATTATTTTTGGAGAAAGCAGTGACAGGATACAATACACTTTAGCCAACTGTTGCAAACCAATTCCGGGTGATGATGTATTTGGCTTTGTTACTACCGGTGAAGGATTAAAGATACACCGCACCAATTGCCCGAATGCCACAAGGTTATTATCAAATTATGGCCACCGGGTGGTAAAAACAAAGTGGGCAAAAAATAAAGAGATCTCTTTCCTTACCGGTTTAAAGATTGTTGGCCTGGATGATGTGGGCGTTATCCATAAAATAACCAATTTGATCAGCGGCGAGATGAAATTTAATATTTCAGCAATGACCATCGAAGCTAAAGAAGGTATTTTTATGGGCAATGTAAAAATTTTTGTGCACGACAAAGATGAATTGGATGAATTGGTGAGTCGCCTGGTGGCATTACCAGGTATTGAAAGAGTAGACAGGTATGACACGGAGTAAAAGGTTTAGGATTTACGGTTTTCAGTTTGAGGTTACCGGCATTTGTTCCTTGATTTACATCGTTGTGTCACTCACTTGTGCTGAATATCTTTACTCATCTTTTAATGAAACAATTAGTATACAAACAGGGATTAACAATAGCTTTACCATCAAATAAATATTTACATTTAAAAACGAACCATATTTGTACTTCAAATTTAAAATAAAAAATCATGCAGGAACTCATTACACAGCTTATTGAAAAAGCCGGTATAAGCCAGGAGCAGGCTCATAAAAGCCTCGAAACCATCAAAGACTTTGTAAAAGAAAAATTCCCTATGCTGGGGGGTGCCGTTGACAATATGTTTGCCTCTGCCCCACCAGATACCGCTACCCCAACCACACCAAATGCATCGGGAAGCATACTCGACAAGATAAGTGACCTGATCCCGGGCCAGGCAGGTGAAAAAGCAGAAGAATTTGTGAAAGACAAATTTGGTGGTATGTTCGGAGGCGATAAAAAATAACTTCGGTATTTTTAATAAAAAACCTCCGCTGACCGGAGGTTTTTTATTGTCTTTATCTTTTCAGTAATTTAAATGCATGCCTCCATTCATTTTTAATAAAACCAGGGATACACCATAACACACAAAGGGATTCTATTGCCCCCGCAGCTTCCGCTTTGCCCATATCTTCCACTTCCCAGCCAAAGTTTTCTAAAATACCTGTCACGGTTTTTTTAGCTGCATCATCATTTCCGCAAATAAACATTGTAGGTAAAATGCCGCCATAGTCCGGTTTATACATCACTGCATTGCCTACACTATTAAATGCTTTCACCAGTTTAGCTTCCGGCAACAATTTTTGATGATGTTGCAGCAAAGAATCATTTTGACCAGTATAAAATTGCAGCACGCCATTTACAGGAGGCGCTTCCGCAATAGGATTCGTAGCGTCAATAACCGTTTTACCAGTGAAATTGGTTTTACCTGCAAGTTCAATAGCACTATCCGTTACTGATCCGCCAGTTGCCAGTACAATGAGTTCCGCAAAAGAAGCAGTTTTTTCAAAGCTAGCTGTTTGCCCATTTGGATTTTCTGTTTTCCATTTCACTACGTCAGCTTTACCGGTATCTCTTGTTCCCAATACCACCTCATGCCCTTCTTTTAAAAAAGCAGTTCCTAAAACGCGTCCAACAATTCCACTTCCAATTATTCCGATTTTCATTTTTAATAATTTTCAGGTGATGAAATCATTTACAGTGCATTGTATGCCGCGGTAAATTCTTCAATAAAATTATCCAACTTTATTTTACCCGGTACCGGGCGATGCTTCCAGTAATCTTCCTGCATCTTGCCTTCTCTTATTGCACGGCCCATGGATGTATAAGCTTCTGCCATAGTTTCGGTAAGCCCGGCCTGCCTCATTCCCTGCAGCGATTGTTCATCAGAAAACACTACCCATGGAATACCTGGTTTGCCAATAGCATTGCCCAAAACTGTGGCAATCTCTGCCCCGGTTCTTTCATCACCTGCAATGTACCTTACTGAGAAACCGACGAAATGTAATGCCAGCAATTCTTCTGCTGCCGCTTCAGCAATATCTTTGGTATGCACCAGTACCAATTTCTCCTCTCCCCCAAAATTACTTCCTCCGATATTCATTCCCTTGATCAGCGGGATCATTGAAAAAAGGTTGTACATAAAATAGGAAGGCCGTAAAAATTTTACATTAATGCCTTTGTGATTTTTTAACAGGTCTTCAAAATCGGCAAGGCCGTCAACAGGCCCGGCGCCATTACCCATGTGTGCGCCGATGCTGCTCAGCGCTACCACATGTTTGATACCGTTAGCTACAATGGCATCGGTATAATTTCTTGCCACAGTATTTTGGTAATGCCTGAAATTATCCGTTACATAATTGGGCGGTATCATGGCATACACCGCATCAGCACCGGTAAACGCTTTTGCGATAAATGCTGCATCTTCTACCGACCCGATCACCACTTTTGCACCTTTACTTACCAATGGTTGCAACTTTTCTGCATTGCGGCCGATGATGGTTACTTCATGGCCTGCGTTTAATAATTTTTCCGTTAAGGGCGAAGAGATATGCCCCGCTCCTCCTGTGATTACATACTTCATAATAGAATTATTTTTAGTTTAAAATATATTTGTATATACAAATGTCGATATAAAAAAATTAGCCCAGTTTGTCGGTTAGTTTATTAATATGCTGCACCATGCGCATACTTTCTTCAGCCCCCAGGATCTCCGTATATTTTTTTTGGAATTCTCCCATGCAGGCTTTCATCTTCGGCAACAATTCCTTTCCTTTTGGCGTAGCATAAACATTGGTAATTTTTCCTTCCGCGGTGCGGATCACGAGTTTTTTTTCTTCGAGTTTTTCTATCAACCTTGTAATAGTACTTGGCGTTAGTTGCATCTCGTGTGCAATACAGCCGGGTTGTATCCCCGGGTTTTCCAGTACCATCGTCAACAAATATCCATGGCTTGGCGGAAGATCCGCCTTCTTCCAGCTCTCTACTGCAAGCTTCTCCACTTTTCTTGCCAATGCGTTAGTAGAAAAATAAAGACACTTATTAAACCGGCTGCTCGATGATTTCATTTACTGTATAAAGATATAACAATTTCATTTGTACATACAAATAAAATCAGAATTATTTTCAGGCCAGCAGTTATTTTGTTAATTTTATACTATGGCAAATCCCAATTTAAATAATGATGCAGCTTTTGCGGATAAAGAATTTGAGAATACGATCAGGCCATCGGCAATAAATGATTTTAGCGGTCAGCTGCAGATCATTGAAAATATTTCCATCTTCATAAAAGCTGCCAAGCTTCGCGGTGAAGCTTTGGATCATATTTTATTTCACGGCCCCCCGGGATTGGGCAAGACTACTCTAAGTCGTATCGTGGCCAACGAATTGGGCGTAAATATCAAAGAAACGAGTGGCCCGGTAATTGAAAAACCAGGGGACCTGGCAGGGCTGTTAACGAATTTAGAACCCAATGATGTGTTGTTCATCGATGAGATCCACCGCCTGAGCACGGTAGTGGAAGAATATTTGTATGCCGCCATGGAAGACTACCGCATAGATATTATGATCGACAGCGGGCCCAATGCAAGAAGTGTACAATTGAATTTAAATCCCTTTACACTAATTGGAGCTACCACCAGGAGTGGTTTATTAACGGCGCCGTTGCTTAGCCGCTTCGGTATTAAGTCAAGGCTGGAATATTATGACGCTGCAACTTTAAAAAATATCATCCTCCGGTCTTCAAAAATTTTAGGCACAAAGATCACTACCGATGCTGCCGCAGAAATATCAGGGAGGAGCAGGGGCACGCCACGTATTGCCAATGGATTATTAAGAAGGGTAAGGGATTTTGCACAGGTGATCGGCAATGGTGTAATTGACCTGAGCATTACACAACACGCCTTAAAAGCATTGAACGTGGATGCTTATGGTTTGGATGAAATGGATAACCGCATCCTGTCTACCATCATAGAAAAATTTAAAGGTGGGCCTGTAGGGATCAGTACGATCGCTACCGCCGTGGGTGAAGAACCGGGCACGATTGAAGAAGTGTACGAACCTTTTTTAATACAGGAAGGATTTTTACAACGTACAGCAAGAGGTAGGGAAGCTACTGAAAAAGCATACCGGCATTTAGGAAAAGTGCCGCACAATGGCGGCACTCAAAATAATTTATTTAATTTATAGGTTATTCGGAAACCACTAACCTGAATCCATTACCATGAATATTTACAATTTCAATGGAAGTATCCTCCTTTAAATATTTACGCAATTTCGCAATGTACACATCCATACTGCGGCCATTGAAATAAGTATCGCTACCCCATATTTTCTTCAACGCAATTTCACGGCTCAGCAGGTCATTCTTATATTCGCTCAGCATTTTCAGCAATTCATTTTCTTTTGGAGAAAGCACCTGTACTTTTCCATGGATAGTTAACTCCCTCAACCTTGGATTAAAGTGGTAATTACCGAGGTCGAATTCAGCATTTACTTCCTCCCTGTGCATTTCTTCATTACGTTTTAAAATAGCTTTTATTTTATGCAGCAGCACCTCACTGTCAAAAGGCTTGGTTATATAATCGTCGGCACCTAATTTATAGCCCTGTATAATATCATCCTTCATGGTTTTTGCACTGAGGAAAAATAAAGGCACATCGGGGTTCACATCCCTGATCTCCTCCCCTAAGGTAAAGCCGTCCATATTAGGCATCATAACGTCCAAAAGGCAGATATCAAATTTCTCGCGCTGAAACGCAGCCAGCCCCAGGCGCCCGTCCCTTTCAAGGGTAACATCATAGTCATTCAGTTCCAAATAATTCTTTAGCACCATGCCAAGGTTGGTATCATCTTCGCAAAGTAATATTTTAGGTTTTGCTCCTTCCATGTTTTATTAGTTTATTAGCAAATAAAATTAATTCAATTATAGTATAGCGAATATAGTGCCTAATTTTTTGTTAAAGGTAAACTTTGTTTGAAATGGAGATGCGGAAGTAAACAAATAATTTCCATTACAGGTCAACTTAAAAACAGTGTTTATTTCCCGGTATACTTTTTATCGGTGAGCGTTTTTAGGAAACTAACCAGGTCTTTCTTTTCCTTACCCGTTAATCCTAAAGGCTTTTTTAAAGCATCATCAATATTAATAGCATCAGGTACGAACTTTAGGGGATCATTGTAATAGTCCACCACGTCTTCCAGCGTTTTAAAGATGCCGTTATGCATATACGGTGCGGTTACCGCAATATTCCGAAGCCCCGGAGTTTTAAATTTTCCCTTATCTCCAATTTTTTTGGTGATGTAGAAAAGCCCCGCATCATTCAGGCTTCTTTCATTGTACAGCCCGATATTTTTAAATTCATCGGTGGTAAAATCTTCCCTTTTATGGCAGTCGAAGCATTTGGCTTTATCACCAATAAACAATTTACGGCCCCGCTCTTCGGCTGCGGTTAAATTTTTCACATTATTGCTCCAGTCATCAAATTTGCTATCTACCGTTTCTAAAGTTTGTTCGTAAGCCGCAAATGCGGCAGCCAGGTTTTTTTCATTCGGCTCCTGTTTAAATATCTTTTTAAAAAGTGCTTTGTATACTATCGACTGATTCAATCTTTCTATTGCGGTTGCAATAGGCAACCCCATTTCATCGGGATTCTGCACCGGCATCAGGGATTGTTCTTCCAATGAAGCAGCCCGGCCATCCCAAAAATAATAAGGCCTGTTCTTCATATTCAGCACAGAGGGTGTATTTCTTTTGGTCAGTTTCCCGTCAACGCCCTTGCTGAAAGCAACGGTATCCGCAAAAGCATAATTGGGTTTATGGCAACTGGCGCAGCTTACGGAAGAATCCCTGGATAATAATTTTTCTGAAAAAAGTCTTTTACCAAGAGCGGCTTTGGCATTTATAACGCTCCCCTGTTCTTCAAAAGAACTGCTGATCACCACCAGGCTGACAGCAACACATAACAGCAGAAAAAACGATCTTCTCATAACGGCAAATTAACGAAAATCATTTTAGGCATTTCATTTACAGGTTGTACCTTTCCAAAAATTATATGCTATGCCCAGTAAAGAAGCTTTTATCCAGGCTATAAAAGATGGTTATACCTTTAAAGGAGAGTCGGTTAAAATTGGCGCTGCTGTTTTAGATGGTGAAGTGATAGAAGAGGCGGTTATCAGCCTTCCTTTGAAAACTATGAACCGCCACGGTTTAATTGCCGGTGCCACGGGGACGGGTAAGACAAAGACCCTGCAAATGATCAGTGAATTTTTAAGCGATAACAGTGTACCTGTTTTATTGATGGATATCAAAGGTGACCTCAGCGGTATTGCTGCCGAAGGATCAATGAATGATAAAGTAAAGGACCGTTATGCTAAACTGAATATGGAATATAAGCCTGCGCTGTTTCCCTCGGAGCTGATGACACTAACAGGACAAAAGGGTGTTCATTTACGAGCCACCGTTAGTGAATTTGGCCCGGTACTATTGAGCAAGATCCTGGGGCTAAATGATACGCAGGGTGGTGTGGTAGCGATGATCTTTAAATACTGTGATGATACACAGTTACCATTGCTTGACCTGAAGGATTTTATTAAAGTATTACAATACATCGGCGATGAAGGAAAGACGGAGATCGAAAAAACTTATGGGAAAATATCTACCACCAGTACGGGTACTATTTTACGCAAAGTGATCGAATTACAACAACAGGGTGCTGATATTTTCTTCGGTGAAAAAAGTTTTGAAGTAGATGACCTCATGCGTATGAACGAAGATGGAAGAGGAATGATAAACGTGTTGAGGGTTACTGACCTGCAGGATAAACCAAAACTGTTTTCCAGTTTTATGTTGCAGATGCTGGCAGAATTATATGCCAGCTGTCCTGAAGAGGGTGATCTCGACAAACCTAAACTCGTGCTATTCATTGATGAGGCACACCTGATTTTCCAGGAAGCCAGCCAGGCATTATTGCAACAAATTGAAACTATCGTAAAACTCATCCGTTCCAAAGGGATTGGTATTTTCTTTTGTACACAGAACCCTATGGACGTACCTGCAAGTGTACTGGCCCAACTGGGTTTAAAAGTACAGCATGCATTGAGGGCATTTACTGCTGCCGACAGGAAAGTAATTAAACAGACGGCAGAAAATTATCCTGAAACAGCATTTTATAAAACAGAAGATCTTATTACACAATTGGGTATTGGTGAGGCATTGGTAACCATGTTGAATGAAAAAGGTATCCCAACACCCCTGGCCCATGTAATGCTTTGCTCGCCAAGAAGCAGGATGGATGTATTGACTGATGCTGAAATTGACAGTATTACCGGCAGATCAAAACTGGTTGCCAAATATAATACTGCTATCGACAGTAAAAGTGCTTACGAAATACTAACCGCTAAATTGCAGGAGGCTGCAGAAAAATCTGCTACAACTGAAACAGGCGATACCAAAAAATCAACAAAGGAAGAAAAAACCACCTTCGAAAAGGTAGCTGATAATACGATCGTAAAAAGTATGGTTCGTACCGCGGGAAATACCATTGTGCGTTCATTACTGGGTGCTTTAGGTTTAGGTGGCAGAAGCAGGAGTAGTTCCAAAACCAAGAGCTGGTTTTAAATATGGTCCGACGGGACGTAAGTCCATGTTATTATCTTTGCAAATGTTTACGAAAATTTTCAATCATCGTTTTGGGCCTGTTGCCCTTATAACGATCCTGGTTTGTGCGATCAGTTTTATTACAAGATTTATTTTACTGGTAAAAAGCTGGCCGTCGCTGGAGTTGAATTTTTTTAGTGCTGTTAGTATTTTTATTGTTGGGTTTTTTTATGATATTGTTGTAAGCGGTTTTTTTGCCATCCCTGTTGCGCTCTACTGCTGGCTGATGAAGGATAGCATATATCGAAAAAGATGGCACCGCCTATTCCTCTACTCATTATTTTTTCTGCTTAGTTTTATTTTACTGCTTAATGCCGGCGCTGAAATTACTTTTTGGGATGAATTTAGTGTGCGCTTTAATTTCATCGCAGTTGATTATCTTATTTATACCACTGAAGTACTCGGTAATATCTGGGAATCGTATAATATTCCTTTAATTGGCGCGGGAGTTGTGCTGGCAGCCGTTGCATTGGTTTTTTTAATACGAAAAAAGCTAATTGCATCGCAGCGGGTAAGCATGCGCTTTAGGAAACGCACTGTCTTCTTCGGGCTATTTTTATTGATACCCGCAGCGGGCTATTTTTTAGTAAACAACCGTTTAAAAAATATCAGTAATAACAATTATGTGAACGAGCTGGGCGGCAATGGCATTTATGAATTTGGTACGGCCTACTGGAATAATGAAATTGACTATAACCGGTTTTACGCCACGAAAAATGATACGGCGAATTTTAAGATATTAAAGGAAATGCTGCAGGCTCCCAATGCAACATTTACTAATGATCCTTTGAGTATTGAAAGATCGATTAAAAATGACAGCCCCGAACATCATTGGAATATTGTATTGGTTAGCGTGGAAAGCTTAAGCGGGGATTACCTAAAGCATTTTGGCAATAAAGAAAATATCACTCCTTTTTTGGATTCGCTAATACCCTACAGTGTATTCTTTGAAAACTTTTATGCAACCGGCACCAGAACTGTTCGTGGCCTCGAAGCATTATCACTGGCCATTCCGCCAACACCCGGTCAATCGATTGTAAGAAGGCCGGGCAATGCTGACATGTTTAGCATGGGCAATGTGTTACAGTCAAAAGGCTATGAGGTGAATTTTATTTACGGTGGCAATGCCTTCTTTGATAATATGGGCAAGTATTTTGGCAGCAACGGTTACACGGTTCTCGACAAAAGAGATATCCCCGAAAAAATGGTTCATTATACCACTGCCTGGGGTATTGATGATGAAGCGGCTTTTGATTATACATTAACCCAATGCGATAAAAGTTTTACGGCGGGTAAATTGTTCTTCAATCATATCATGACGGTAAGTAACCATCGCCCCTATACATTCCCTGATGGAAGAATTGACATTCCTTCATCATCACAAACCATTGCAGGTGGCGTTAAGTATACAGACTATGCGATCAACAAATTTTTAAAAGATGCCCAACAAAAACCATGGTTCAATAATACCCTCTTTGTGATTGTGGCTGATCATTGCAGTAAAAGTGCAGGCAAAACGGATCTGCCCGTAAACCGTTATCATATTCCCTGCTTTATTTATGCGCCGCATCTATTGCAACCCTATGTTGAGCAACGGCTAACCAGCCAGATCGACCTTGCACCAACGGTTTTGGGAATGTTGAATCTAAATTACAGGAGCAGGTTTTTGGGTTACGATATTTTTAAAACTTCCCTGGGCAGGGAAAGGGCTTTTATAAGCACTTACCAGGATATCGGTTATATACGGAATGGTAAGCTGGTGATCCTCTCCCCGCAAAAGAAAACCGAAACACTGACCCCGGATTTTAATTCCGGCTCAGCCATTAAAACGGCCCCTGACCCCACCCTTATCAATGAAGCTATTGCCTGGTACCAGGGCGCTAACTTTTTATATAAAAATGGCGGATATAGAATGATTAAATAAACATATTTATCTTTATAACATAATGGCTATCAATAAGTTGGACCATGTAATTGTGTATTTCAAACATCAAGTGCCAACGGCAGTCGTGATAAAATATTTTAAAAATACTTTATGAAAATGTTGTCCAATCGTAAATTCCGCACTATCTTCGTTTCGGTTTTTCATAGGATATTGGATTTTAAAGCGGGACTAGATTTCTATCTTGGTCCCTTTTTTATGTTCGCTATTTTTTAGGTTATTGGGGAAGTGTTAATTTTCCTTCTTTAGTAACAATCAGCTTTTGTTCTGCCTGCAGATAATCAATGACCTTCCAAAGCTTTTCTTTTTTTATGTTCCTGCCAATATTCAAAAATTCTTTTATTGGATATTCATTCACTTTAACAATATCAAAGATATAATTTGATATCTCCTCAAATTCCTGTTTACTGATTTGCAAATCTTTTTTATTGATGCAGTTATCGCAAATTCCGCAGGGTTTTACATTGCTGTCATTAAAATAACACGCAATTAATCCGCTCCGGCAATAAAGGGTGTTGTTGATATATTCTGTGATTGCTTTTACTCTTTTATCAAAGTTTTTCTTTCTTTCCAAATAGTTTTCCAGGTTGATCACAAAACTGTCTGCATACATCCTGTTTTGCAAAAGCGTTAACTGCGGCTTCTCTTTTTGGCCGGAGTATTCAACAATACCATATTGGTGCAGTTCCTTCAGTTCAGTGTCCGTATCCGTTCTTTTTTTATTAAGGAGTTTTGAAAGTTGATTTTCATGAATGGTGGCGGGAAAATCAAAAACACCTTCATAACTACGCAACAAACCCTTGATCAACGCCTCTAATGAAGGATGTTGCCTTTCAAATTCTT